>CABUPO010000015.1 GCA_902493385.1 uncultured Lachnospiraceae bacterium | reverse complement strand
TTATGTGCAAGGCATTAGACGATATGTGTGCAGACGCAAGGGAGAAAGGACGTACAGAAGGGCGCGCGGAAGGACGTACGGAAGGCGAACGCATAGGCCGTACAGAGGGTGAACGTATAGGCCGTACAGAAGGTGAAGCCCGTATGTCCAGACTGATTTCGTTGCTGCTGTCACAGAATAATTACGAAGAAGCAAGGCAGGCGGCAGAAAATTCTGCTGTAAGAGACAGACTGTATATACAATATAATATTGTATAATGCTGTATAATGAAAAATACTCTATTCTAAGCCGGTGAATATGTCAGATGCGTAGTACAGAGTATTTTAATCAAAATATGCGTTATATGCTTGTTGTGAATTATAAGCTTTTATATTAATTAATACCAGCCCTTTATCCAGCCGTCATCTTTTGTGTCAGGGTCTTCGGTAGGCGCTGCTGCAAGGGAGTTCGGGTCTGCTGTTGGCACAGGATCCTGCGTCGGTGCGGCAGTAGGCTCTGTAACAGGAGCATCTGTACTGCCTGGTTCTTTTGTGGAGTCAGGTGTTGCAGCTGCGTTAGGGATATTGGTAACTGTAGGTTTATTCTGATGTGAGTTTGGCGCTTCGGTGCTTTTGACTGCCGGATTTATTGCAGGTGCAGTATTAGGAGCAGCTTTGATTACTTTTACTTTACATGTAAGCTTTTTTGCTGCAATTTTGGCAGTAATATTTGTTTTGCCCTGTTTTTTGGCAGTTACCTTTCCTTTTTTGGTTACAGATGCAACTTTCTTTTTGCTGCTGCTCCATTTTACAGGTTTCTTGTTGTTCCTGACAATGAGTATATAGCTTTGACCTTTCGTCATTGTAAGTTTTTTCTTGTTAAGCTTAATTTTTGACGCAGATAGCGTTGCTGTGCTGCATACAAGCCCTCCGGATAATAGTGAAATGCACAGAGTACATGCAATTATTTTTTTCATGCTGATTCCTCCTAAAAATTACAGATTCGCCAAATGTCCGTTTCTCAGCCGGTTGGATCATCGTGTTTGCGAATAGTATAACACACTTTTCTGTGAAATAATAGTAAAGTGTGATATACTTATTGTAAATATTTTCGGACAAATATAAGGAGAATGAAAATGAAGATAAAAGATGGATTTATGCTGAGAGAAGTTGCCGGTTCATATGTTGTTGTACCAGTGGGAAAAAGAGCAGATGAATTTAACGGGATGGTTCACTTGAATGAAACTGGCGCATTTTTCTGGAAAATAGCTGAAAAAGGATGTACGAGAGAAGAGCTTATAAGAGAAGGGCTTAATACATATGAAGCTGATGAAGGGCTTATAACAAAAGATGTAGATAAGTTTGTTGATATATTAAAAACTAATGATTTGTTTGAATAGGAGACATATTATGGCTGATAAGTATTTTATTTCGCTGCTTGCAGCAGCAATTAATAATACTGTACCCGAAATTCCGCCTGGTGATATTGACTGGAATAATATTTATTTGATTGCGGATAAAAACGGAGTATCAGGAACGCTGTACTATTCTATAATTAAGCTTCCAAAAGAGTATAGACCTGATGAAGACGTGTTAGCTTTGTTTGAAAAAAGTATGCGTATTGCGTTAGGTATAGAATCCATGCAGTATTTTGAGATATCGGCCCTGTTTGATTCTCTGGAAAGTAATAAGATAGAATATATGCCTCTTAAGGGATGGCTTATGAAGAATTATTATCCATATCCTAATATGAGAACTATGTGCGACGTTGATATATTAGTAAAAAAATCTGATATGGATAAAATCCCTCAGATACTTGCAGAATGTGGATTTTTATTTGAATCGCGGGGGCATAATCATGACGGATATATAAAGTCAGGTAATATAGCGGTAGAAATACACTGGAATCTTTTTGCTGAGGATTCGGAATATTATGAATATTTTAAGGATATATTCCACAGAACAAAATCCGTAGACGGCAGAGCATATCAAAGAAGCATGTCTTTGGAAGATTTTTATCTGCATATGATTGCACATCTTGCAAAGCATTTTGAAAATTGCGGAACCGGCATTCGTTCATTTGCAGATGTTTGGTTATATCATAAGGCTGTTGGAGATAAGCTTGATAAGGAATATATAAATAAAGGTCTTATCAGGCTTGGTCTTTTGAAGTTTGCTTCTATAGTGGAAAAGGCAGCGGTTTGCTGGTTCTCTGAAAACGGCGGGGCGGATGATGAATGTGACAGGATAGCCAGCTATATTTTATATGCCGGAACTTACGGAAGATACGATGTTGGCATCATGTCAGGCGTTGGCGAAAGAGGCGGAAGCAGATGGAAGTATCTTTTGAGAAGATTTTTTCCGGGTAAGATGTTTCTTATTCCCGAGTTTCCGATACTGGAAAAATATCCGGTATTTCTGCCTGTATGCTGGATTGCAAGAGGCATAAGATGCATATTATTCAGGTGGGAAAAGATTGCTTCGGAGGTTAAAGCGGTAAAGCATGTGAATAATGAAAGTCTGCAGGCTATAGATGATATAAAGAAGATGTGCGGACTTGATAAATAACAAGGATATGGGCAATGACTAATAATAATCATACACTTAAATGGATTTCGGCTGTGGCCGGAAAAAATAAAATAATGATACTGGCGCTTCTTATTATACAGGCCGTTCTTGGAATAGCGGGCGTGTTATATGCGCTTATTTTGAGAAAAATGATAGATGCAGCTGTAGCAGCCGATATGAATGGATTTGCGCATTGGATTTTTGTTTTTGTAGGAATTGCCGTGATGCAGTTAATTGTACGGGCTTTGGGAAGATTTGCAGAGGAGTATACATGTTCTTCGCTTGAGAACAGGTATAAAGAAAAGCTGTTTGCATCTCTTCTTGAGAAAGATTATTCTGATGTGTCGAGGATTCATTCAGGGGAATGGCTTAACAGGCTTACAAGCGATACAGTTGTAGTGTCGGATGGAATGACGCAGATTGTTCCGGGAGTTACAGGAATGATAGTACGTCTTTTTGGCGCACTTGCCGCTATTCTGGCGCTTGTACCGATGTTTGGATTGTTTATTGTACCCGGAGGGCTGGTTCTTTTGCTGTTTTCCTGTATATTCAGAAAGATTCTTAAAAACCTTCATAAGAAGGTGCAGGAGAAGGATGGAAAGCTGAGAATCTTTTTTCAGGATTATCTTGGAAGTCTTCTTATGGTTAAGTCATTTGGCGTTGAGGACAGGGTGAATTATGACGCCATACAGAAAATGAATGAGCATAAAAAAGCCAGACTGACTAGAAATCATTTTTCTAATATATGCAATATAGGTTTTGGAGCCATTATGAACGGTGCATATGCTGCAGGCGCAATATGCTGTTGTTATGGAATCATTAACAGTACGATGACTTATGGAACGCTGATGGCGATACTTCAGCTTATAGGTCAGATACAGACTCCGTTTGCCGGTATTACGGGTTATCTGCCAAGGTATTATTCAATGCTTGCAAGTGCGGAGCGTCTGATGGCTGCTGAAAATCTCGGGAATATTGAAACGCAGCAGCCGGTTTCTTTGGCAGATATAAATAAATTTTATAACAATGAATTTATTGCAATGGGTCTTAAAAATGTATCTTTTACATATATGCCGCCAAGTATTAATCTGAATGGCGATACAGCTGTAGAACACAGTAAAATCAATATGCCTGTCGTACTTGATAATATAAGCCTTAAGATAACAAAAGGAGAATATACTGCATTTACCGGAACGACTGGGTGTGGTAAGAGCACGCTTCTTAAACTGTTTATGTGCCTTTACGAAGTTGATTGTGGAAGCAGATATATTCAGAGCAAAGACGAAGTGATTCCGCTTACAGGCAGGTGGAAATGTTTGTTTGCGTACGTTCCGCAGGGAAATTATCTGATGAGCGGTTCTATAAGAGATATAGTATGCTTTTCGGATATGGACGCAGTGAATGATGAGGCGCGTATCAAAACTGCACTTAAGATTTCATGTGCTGATGAATTTGTATACAATCTTAAAGATGGTATAGATACTGTTCTGGGTGAACGAGGACTTGGACTGTCGGAAGGCCAGATGCAGAGAATTGCAATTGCAAGAGCAATATTTTCCGATAATCCTATCCTGATGCTGGACGAGTCTACGAGCGCGCTTGATGAAGCTACAGAGAACAGACTTCTTAATAATCTTAAGCAAATGACTGACAAGACAGTGCTTATTGTGACGCATAGAATGTCTGTACTGTCGATATGTGATAAAGCTGTAGAGTTTGGAAACGATGGAATAAAGGTAATAAGTCTGCGGTGATGAATAAAGCAAAGTCGGAACTCTACTTGGGTAGAATGCCGGCTTTGCCGAGTATATGCAGGTTTTATTTTGTGCCGAATATTCTGTCTCCGGCATCTCCGAGACCTGGTACAATATATCCGTGTTCATTTAATTTTTCGTCAAGAGCGCCTACATATATATCAATATCCGGATGATCCTTTTGCATTTTTTCGATTCCCTCCGGCGCTGCTATTATGCACATAAAATGTATGTGTCTGCAGCCTCTTTCTTTAAGCAATGTAACAGCGGCAGAAGAAGAACCTCCGGTAGCAAGCATAGGGTCTACTACAAATACTTCCCTTTCATCACAGTCGGCAGGAAGCTTACAATAATACTCTACAGGTTCGAGTGTTTCGGGGTCTCTGTAAAGACCTATATGGCCGATTTTGGCAGCGGGTATAAGCTGCAGTATTCCATCAACCATACCAAGCCCTGCACGAAGTATCGGAACGACTGCAAGCTTACGTCCCTTTAATTCTTTGACAGTCGTTTTGCATATAGGGGTTTCTATCTCTGCGTCTTTAAGAGGCAGATTACGTGTAGCTTCATAACATATAAGAGATGCTATTTCGCTTACAGATTGTCTGAAATCTTTTGTTCCTGTATCGGTTCTTCTAATAAAACCTATTTTGTGCTGAATCAGCGGGTGATCCATTATATATACATTATTCATATGTTACGCCTCCAGTATTATTTGGTTTTTTCTCTTCCGGGCAGTACCGCATTCAGAATTATTCCGGCTATAACTCCGACGGCGAGACCTGAAAGCTTTATAGTTATATTTCCTATAGGGAATGAAATTCCTGAGTTTGCAGAATATGCAATCCCTATTGAAAGAACAAGAATCATGGCCGCGATAATAACGTTTCTTGTCTGCTTAAAGTCAACTTTGTTTTCAACTATATTTCTGACTCCGACAGCAGAAATCATTCCATAGAGAACGAGTGAAACGCCTCCGCATGTAGCGACAGGCATTGCGGATATAACGGCGGCGATTTTTGGACAGAATGACAATAGTACGGCAATATAAGCGGCTATACGTATAACAAAAGGGTCGTAAACCTTTGTAAGTGTCAGTACGCCTGTATTTTCTCCGTATGTTGTATTGGCAGGAGCTCCAAAAAGAGACGCAATTATTGTTGCAAGTCCGTCTCCCAAAAGAGTTCTGTGAAGTCCCGGGTCAGTCATAAAATCTTTTTCAACAGTTGAAGATATTGCAGATATATCGCCTATATGCTCAGCCATAGTAGCAATGGCAATAGGCGTAATTGTAATAATTGCTGTAATAATAAGTGATGAATCAGGATTTTTAAATATTGAGAAAACCGTATCGTCAAAATGAAATGGAAGCCCTATCCATGCAGCGTCTTTGATTTTCTGTATGCTGTCTACAGAAAATAGCGCCAGAGAGCTGTTGCCGCCAATTGTTATTATACCGTCTGCTTCCTGTCCGACAGTAAGCGTAAGGATTATTGCAATAAGCGAAGAACCTAATACGCCAAGTATAATAGGAATAATTTTAACGATGCCTCTCCCCCACATGTTGCATACAACAACTATCAATATAGCAATAAATGCAATCAGCCAGTTGCCGGAGCAGTTGTTAATTGCGCCTGCTGACAGGGTGAGTCCGATAGCAATAATTACCGGACCTGTAACTATCGGAGGGAAAAACTGCATTATCTTGTCTTTTCCAAGCCATTTAATTAATGCCGCTACTATAAGATACAAAACACCGGCGCATACGATTCCAAGGCAGGCATAAGGCAGCAGTTCTTTTTCGCCATTGGGAGCAATTGCGCCATATCCTGCAAGAAATGCAAATGACGAGCCTAAAAAAGCAGGTACCTTTCCCTTTGCAAAAAAATGAAACAGCAAAGTTCCGAGACCTGCAAATAGTAGTGTTGCCGAAACGCTGAGTCCTGTAAGCGCCGGAACAAGTACAGTGGCGCCAAACATTGCGAACAAATGCTGAAAACCAAGGATGAGAGTTTTGCCGGCGCCCAGAGTTTTGGCATCATAGATGACTGGTTGTTCATGATCCTTCATGGGTAAACCTCCTGATAAAATGTAATGTTATTATGCTTTATACATTTTATCATGTTATATGTAAAAAAAACAGTGGAAATGTCGAAATAATTGTTATTATTGCCTTTATTCACTTTCCGCCATTCTGTATCCGATACCAACTTCGGTTATTACGTGTATGGGCTCTGATGGATTTGGCTCGATTTTTCTTCTTATATGAGCTATATTTACACGAAGAATACGATTATTATCATCTATATAAGGACCCCATACGTGTTCCATAAGTGTGTTATATGTAACGACTTTGCCGTGATTTTCGGCAAGAAATGATAATATCTTGTACTGAATGTTGGTAAGGTGGAGCGGTTTGCCGTTCAGAAACGTAAGGTGCTTTTCAAATGAAATAGAAAGCTCTTTATGCACATAGTCAGTTATACCAAGCGCTGTATATTTATGTCTTAACGCTGTTCTGATTCTTGCCATAAGTTCATTTGTATTAAAAGGCTTTGTAACGTAATCATCAGCTCCCATATCAAGCGCAGTTACTTTGTCCTCTTCATTATCTCGTGCAGATACGATTATAATAGGAATATTGCTCCAGCTTCGTGTCTGTTCAATAATAGTCAGTCCGTCAATATCAGGAAGACCAAGATCAAGTACAATGAAATCAGGGCATAAAGATGTAATCTGCGACAGGCCTTCTTTTCCTGTCAGGGCGCTGTAGGTCTTGTAACCATTTGCCTCTAAAGAGTTGGAGATGTACTGGTTAATAAATATTTCGTCTTCAATAACTAAAAATGTTTTCATTATGCTCATATATATGTTCCTTTCGTAATACCAAATATTATTTCTGTAGAATGATTATCTGATACGGCTCTTATTATCCCGTTATGTGCATGTATAATAGATTTGCATACGGAGAGGCCTATACAGCTTCCGCGATTTGCGTCATTGTACAATACAGAAGCGCCAGTGTTCATGTTATTAAGATACTCTTTTACGTGTGCAGGAAGTCCTGTTCCGAAGTCCTTTACATGAAAATATACATATTTATCGTCATCGCTCAAAAAGCATTCAACAGATTTTGTGGTTTGTGAGTGGCGCAGTGCATTATCAATGAGGTTTATCAGAACCTGTCTGATAAGAGTGGGATCACATAAAACTATAAGTACATTGTCAGGTATATGAGCAGTAACCATTGCATTTTTATTGGAATGTTTAATTTTGCTTATGGCAGATAAAAGTATGTCTTCAGCAGTTTCTTCTTTTTTGGGAATGTCTGCATCGCTGGCAAGCCGCATAAGAGTGAGTTGGTTTTCAAACATTTCAAGTAGCCATTCAGCATCGTCTTTTATAATATTCAGCTGATTTTTTGTGGAATTATTTATATCAGGTAAATTATCGGCTATTTCAGTGGAGGCACACATAATATTAGTAAGAGGAGTTCTAAGGTCATGCGAAATGGATCTTAACATATTAGTTCTCATTCGGTCTTCTTCGGCGATGTGAAGTATTTTTTCCTGATGCAGTAACAGCTTGAAATGTTTTCGCTCATTTATATACAAAGTTGTTATAAAATAATTGATAATAAGCATAATTAAAAATGTTACATGATATCCTTTAAAGGAAAAGCTGAAACTGAAGTACGGTTCTATGAAAAAATAATTAACACATATTACATTTATTATAGAAGAAACGGTAGTGTAAATATATCCGTCAGTAAATTTGGCGTTAAATATGAGCGACAGCGTATAGATAAGTGCAATATTCACACTTTTGCCAGAAGTAACATAAAAATAAATTAATGATATGCCTGTTGCCATCATTATAGATGCCAGAGATATAAGACTGTTGTTTAAAATTCTTTTCATTTGTTCACCCTCTTTCTACGAAAGTATACTACATGTAAAATATATGTCCAACACGTACAACGCTAAAAAAGCGTTAAAAAACGGCTTATTTTTGTGCTTGCAGAAAAAAATACAAAATTTTAAAAAAAGGTGTTGACAAGAGGGGATATATTTGATAAAATAAATCTCGCTGACGCACCGGGAGGGTGCATGAAGCACAGAAGCGGACCTTGAAAATTGGATAATTAGACAACCCTGAAAATTCATAAAAATGATTTTTCAGAGGCAAGAACGAAAGTTCGCAAACCAAAAAGGTTTGAATTAAACGACCTCGTTAGGATTCGGAAGAATCCATTCCTTAAACACAGTTTAAGACAGAACGAAACGGAAACAGCCAGAAAGCGAAAGCTAAGGGAGTCCGGTTTCAGGATAAAAATTTGAGAGTTTGATCCTGGCTCAGGATGAACGCTGGCGGCGTGCCTAACACATGCAA
>CABUPO010000014.1 GCA_902493385.1 uncultured Lachnospiraceae bacterium | reverse complement strand
TTATGTGCAAGGCATTAGACGATATGTGTGCAGACGCAAGGGAGAAAGGACGTACGGAAGGCGAACGCATAGGCCGTACAGAAGGTGAAGCCCGTATGTCCAAACTGATTTCGTTGCTGCTGTCACAGAATAATTACGAAGAAGCAAGGCAGGCGGCAGAAAATTCTGATATAAGAGACAGGCTGTATATACAATACGGTATAGTATAACAATAACGGGCGCCATCACCTGCAGTAATACTCTTTTACAACCTTATACAGCCTGTCAGCCGCTTCATTTATGTCAACTTCGTTGATAGCAAGGAACCCAATCATATAATATCCGTTTTCATAATGAAGCTTTAAGTTTTTTTCAGCGGCATATTCCTTTAATGTCATATCACAAAGGTCGTCACATTTTATAGCAATATAACCTCCCTGCGGCATACCGCATATGTGTATATACCCTTCGTTTTCAAGCTTTTTAAGGCACCTCGTAATTATGGACAGCTTATAGTCATTAGACCTGATTAACCGCCTTATATGCTTATGCATATAACCCATGTCTATGTATTTTGCAAGAGTTCGTTGATGAAGAACAGGAACTGCCGTCCTGTAGCATTCATGTATATCCATATATGTATCAACAAGCCTGCTGGGAAGCACCATATAAGCAAGCCTTATATTAGGCGATAGTATTCTGGACACCGAGCTTATATATATAACATTATCTCCTGTGCTTAACGCCTGTACCGCCGGAAGTCTTTCATTACAGCTTACAAATTCACTGTCACAGTCATTTTCTATAATAAATGCATTATGTGAATCTGCATAATCTATATACATTTTTCGTTCAGAAAGACTCATAGTAACGCCCAGCGGATATCTGTGAGATGGTGAAATATATAATATATTATACTCTCGTCCTGTGTCAAATTCAATTGGTATATATCCTTCATTTTCAAATATTTTAAATACGTGTTTCTCACTTTCTTTATCGCAGCTTACATTTCCGCCTGCGCCTTTTGTATATTTTTTAACTGTTTCTACAGCGTCTCTGGCCGCATATAAGGTTCCGCTGCATATGACTATCTGTCTGATATCGCATTTTACTCCTCTTACGTCTGATATATAACGCAGAATACTATTCCTGAGATTTATATCTCCTCTGCAGTCCTTAAACCCGTTAAAATTATACTCCTCCTCATATAACGCCTCATCCATGCACTTCTTCCACTTTTTCCATTCAAATTCTTCACTGCTTACGCCTTCCGCCGAAAAATCATATACAGGACAGTTTTTCCTATCCTTTCCTGCTTCCGGTTTTTTAACAGAAACACCATCTGATGCGAATTTATTTATCTTTTCAACATAATATCCCGAACCTTTTTTTGAGCTTATATATCCTTCTGATATAAGCTGCTTATATGCAAGCTCTACAGTATTTTTCGATACGGACAGCTCTGCAGCCAAAACTCTGATAGGCCTGAGGCTGCTGCCTCTGGACACAGCTTCTGACACAATATCAGCGCGTATCTGATTATAAATCTGCTCATATAAAGGAATTTTACTTTTTCTGTCAATTATTATCATGCCGACACCTCCTGGGTATTACCAAATACTGAAGCATCTTAAAGCAGGCTCCTGATGCGCGCAAAAAAGCTGCCGCATATATGCGACAGCTTTGTCATCTTAACGACCCAGAGGGGGCTCGAACCCCTGACCTCCGCCGTGACAGGGCGGCGCTCTAACCAACTGAGCCACTGGGCCAATACATTATTACAATTGAAAATGGACCATCAGGGACTTGAACCCCGGACCGACCGGTTATGAGCCGGTTGCTCTAACCAACTGAGCTAATGGTCCATGAAACATAATGTTCCGAAGCCGACAAACGGACTTGAACCGTTAACCTGCTGATTACAAATCAGCTGCTCTGCCAATTGAGCCATGTCGGCGTCTATTTACTCACAACAAATAGTATAATATCATATGACAATCTATATTTCAAGTGTTTTTATATGAAATTTTTTTAATATGAATTAACCCGGAAACATCTTATTATTATCAATTCACATATAGAATATCCGGCCTTAACATTGACCGGATATTCTTTAAATTTTCCTATTTTTTTACACTCAGGAGCTTCTTATATTTTTTAACAAGCTTCTTTGGTGCGGTTACAGCTGCATTTTTCGATATTCCCGAAAATGCATTCTTTCCAACTACTCTAAGCTTTTCGGATTTTATTTTTATCTTTTTAAGATTAGCGCAGCCTTTAAATGCTCTCTGTCCAATTTTTTTAACGTTGCCGCCGATTGTAATACTTTTAAGCTTCTTACAATTTTTAAACGCATTTTTTTCAATTCCAGTTACCTTTAACGTATAGCCCCTGAGCTTAATTTTAGACGGTATGACAGCCTTTTTAATTGTCTTCTTTACAGGCGAAACAATAGATACTGTGCCTTGCGAGCCTTTAAGCGCTGTAACCTTATACCTATATCCTTTATACCTGTATACATTTCCTTTAATAATGGCATCAACAGACGGCGTCGGCTGCAATATATTTTGATTGGTACCATTACCGTCAGGCTGTGTTTTGTTCCCTTGCAATTCTGTATCCACAACAGGCTGGGCTGGTCTTGGTATAGGCGTTTCCAGTTCGTAGGAATCCGCTGCGTCATTTCTGTCAGAAGGGTCAGTGATTGCAGACAGGTCTGCCGGCTTTCCGTAGCTTAGCGTTCCTGCTGCCGCTTCATAGTGAACGCCGTTCTTCTGCTCAGGTATAATATCATAGTCTAACATAAAAGTCTTCTGAGGACCAAGATAACTTTCTTTTATATCCCTGTTGCTTATGACAAGCCTTTCAAGCCCCAGCCCTGCATGCATTCCGTATATCCTGACAGTATGTATTCCTGCGGTCATATACTCGGTGGATTCGGAAATGTGTATGTTATTCATTATTCCGTCCTTCCACCTGTTGTCACCGTCTGCAGCGTATGAAATATATTTGCCGTCCGGCAGAGAATTCACCTGTGTCATCCACTGATCATCAACGCATACTCCGTAAAACAGCTCCACAGGCACATATCCCCAGCCTGAAGGCTTAAATATGTTGTTCGTGGTTGTAGTATATGCGGTAAATGTATAATCGTCGTCTTCATCCACATAAAACCTGTATTCAATATACGGCGCGTCAAAATTATCCTCATATTCCGTAACTGTTCTTATATTATTTCCAACCTTTACGTCATGTGTTGCTCCGGTTGGCTTTGTAAACGAAACTGTTGTAGGAAACATTTTCATTGCACAGTTATATCTTCCGTATCCATCGATTAAGCCCCATTTAACACCCTCAGCGGAAGCTTTATTATCAACATATTCATCTGCATCGATAACTACGGCGTCATTACTCTCAAAATGTGTTCCTATACCCTTACTTTTATATTCAGTGTAAGAAGTATTTACTATAAGCTTGACAGTCTGCCCGTTCCCCTTGATTACAACGGTTCCGGTTTTTTCAGAACGTACCCTGCTCCAGTCCACCGATATATAAAAATATGCCGCGTCCTTTACTGTTCCGCCATTTACAATCTGCTTTCCTTCTTTATCAGTAATCTGAATCCAGTCTGCAAGAGTACCTGCTGTAAATGAATATTCATCCGTTCCTCCGTTGCTCATTGTCACACAGTATCTCTGCTTAACCGTGTTGGTAAATAAAGGAAGCCCAGCCGTTCCCGAATCGTATGCTTTTTCATCTCCGTCAAACGACACAAGCATCTTTGCCTCAGACGGAAGCGTTATTACACTGCCCTTTGGATAACTCCATCCATCAGAGTTCCATGTAACAAATCCCACATGCGGGGACGACATCATTTTTTTCCACTTGCCGCCAGACATCTGATTATTATAATAATCTGTCAGCTCCTTATCCCATTCGACACATTCGTCTACATATGCGGCATAAATATTTGCCAAAGAGCTATTCTGCGCCGCATAAAAATCATTCATTGATTTAAATATCATCATACGCGTGACATTTGCAGTCGCCGCCGCCTGATAATATACAATCTGATAAAATGCATCATCCCACGCTGTATTTTTAAAATAAGTATTGTACAGATAATCGACTTTATTGATTGTTTCATTGCACAGATTAAGTACCTCCTGCGCCTCATTGTAATTAACATTACTGTAAAGCGTAGGGTTAACATATTCTGCTTTACGGTATGTACTTATTTTCAGGAAATCTGCAACACATTCTGCCGCCTCAGCCGCTACGTTATCAGGACAGCCCTCTTTTCCTCCAAGCTGCTTTTGCAGCCATTCTTTTCTGTAGGCTTCTGCCGTATTTGGCTGTCCCCACTTTTCCATGTCATAAGCTATATCCATAGCATAATTTATTTCCATCTCAAGCGGCTTTACATCACCGACGTTTACAACCCATATATTTCTGACATTATAATCATACGCCATCGTAAGCTGGTCCCATATATGCTCAAGCTGAGTTGAGCTAACCCACTCATATGCGCCGCTTCCGACATGTCCGTCAAGATGATAATAAAGTCCCCATCCCGCTTCTCTGTAACGCACGCTCTCCTCAGGCAGCGAACGGACATTGCCGTAATTATCGTCCGTAAGCATTATTGTCACATCGTCCAGTCCTTCCCACACATTGAGCCCTTCAATGCTTCCGTCGTCAGGACCGTAGAAATACTCTTCATTTTCACTGTAAGGAATATATATCTTAAGCGCGTCCTTTGTTTTTGCGTCAGGATTGTCTGCCACGTAATTGTCAACAATATTATTCTGGTCTGAAATAATCCTCTTAAGAAGGTCAATGTTATACTGTACGCCTCCTTTAAGAGCGCTGTCGCCTTCACCGCGCATACCCATAGTAATGGTATTCTCAAAATTGCCGTTCCGCTCTATTCCCTCTTCCCAGAATTTATATATCGCCTCACCGTTCTTGTCGTAATCCCACGCGTTGCTTGTGCCGTAACTCTTATATTTCCTCTGCCACTCAACTCCCGCGCGGTGGCATGCCTCATGGTGCGAGGTTCCCATGCATACGCCGTATGCGTCGGCAAGGACTGCATTTGCAAGCGTAAATTCCTTTCCCTCGTCCGAAAAGCTGTTGCCCCACATCGCCGGCCACAGATAATTTGCTTTCATACGAATTATAAGCTCAAATATATGCTCATAGCAGTTTTCATTAAGTCCTCCAAATGCTCCGCCTGCCCATCCTGTAAATGAAGGGGATTCATCATTAATAAAAAATCCCCGGTATTTTACAGACGGCTCTTTTGCAAGATATTTATCAGCCTGATTGAACTCAAGCAGTGAAGAATCAAGCCATACAGACGAATACTGCACAGGAACCGCATCTGCCATATATACCCATGCAGATACCCCTATGTGCTCCGAAATGTTAAAGAGTCCATACATTGCGCCACGTTTGTTTGAGCCTGTTATTACAAGAGCGTTTTCCACACCGTTATAGCCGCAGGCAGACAACACGTCTTCGCCTACAAACTGCATCTGATAGCAGTCCCATTTGAGCCCGCCGTCCTTATAAAGACCTGATACGTCTATCGCTCCCCTTGCAATAAGCGCATCGATAACCTCGTTTCCTCCAATCGTACCCGCAATAATTACGCTGCCCTGCATATCCTTCGCGCTGGTTATGACGTCCGCATCTTTCCCGGTAACAAGCCCTACGTCCTTTGCAAACGTTTCTGCAATAATCTCAAGACCGCAGTATCCTTTACCGCCGCTTTCACTGAACTCCTCTCTGGCAGTATCTACATACACCCTGGCCGCTGTCTGTCCGTCGGAAAGCAGAAATCCCCCCGGATTACCAAGAGTCTTATTCATGTCCATCTTTGTAAAACCGCTGCTTTCCGGCACGTCCTTCGCCATCGCTGTCGAATCACTCATACTATAACTTCCCATAGATAACAACATTGCAAGAATCAGTACCACAGCTAATGCCTTTCTCTTCATCTTACATCTTCCTTTCTCTTATATTTTCCGAACATACGCCCAAATTTTTCATAAAAATATACATGCATTGATATAAAAAATCAGCTGCTGCCCCACTACTTGAATTATATTATGTTTTCATGATATAATCATTGCATATATACCAGTAAATATTGCGCGAACATACAATTTTTTAATGAGAAAGGACTATTCTTATGAGCAGTACATATATGGGCGACATATGTAATTTGCTTACAGAAGTTACCTGTTATCACAGGACGACAACCAATATTTTTACAGGGGATAACCCTGCTTACCACAGGCATGACGTATATGAAATTTACCTGTTTATAAGAGGAAGCACCAGGATGTATATAGAGCAGAACTGTTATACGTTCTCGCCGGGGGATTTTATTATAATAGAACCGGATAAATTCCATAGAAGTATTGTAACAGACAATACTCCTTATGAACGAATCGGTATATACTTTTCAGAAAATATACTAAAGAATCTTTCATCAGAACAAACTGACCTCGTCGGCTGTTTTAACTTAAGGTCACATGACAACAGCGGTATTATCCGTCTGTCATCATATAATCTGAAAGAATTTATACGCATTACAGACAAATACATTCATATCCGGGAATCAGGCGAATACGGCAGCGAGCTCATGTGTCTGTGCATATTCATGGAGCTTCTGCTATTCACAAACAGACTTTTTGACATATCCAAAGCCAAAAAATACGATAATATTATGCCGCGCATTGTAATTGAAACAATGAAATATATTGACGCAAACCTTAATACCACGCTCACTCTCGCAAAGCTAAGCGGCTCCATAAACTACAGCTCCAACTACATAAGCTCAGAATTTAAAAAGCATACCGGGCTGTCTTTAAGGGAATATATACTTGACAAAAGAATCGAGTGTGCCAAAAAGCTGCTTATTGACGGAAAAAATGTATCCGACGCATGTCTGATGTCAGGCTTTAACGACTATTCCAATTTCATAAGAAGCTTCAAGAAGAAAACCGGAATACCGCCGGGACATTACAGGCAATCTGTAATGCATAAATATATGGCTTAGTATAATCTTTTTATTCCCAGTAAATTCAGGCTGCCTTTTAAATAATAATTTTTCCCTGAACCGTTATACTAAACAATATACATAATATCTATCAGAAGGGATACATGTATGATTATCTGCCGAACAAAAAACTACATGGAATTAAGCAAAAAAGCCGCCGTTATCATTGCGGCCCAGATTATATCAAAGCCTGACAGCGTTCTTGGCCTGGCTACCGGTTCTTCGCCTGCAGGAACGTATGAGCAGCTTATTAAATGGTATAAAGAAGGTTATTTGGACTTTTCAGACATTACTTCAATCAATCTGGACGAATACAAAGGATTAGGGGCAGACAATGTACAAAGCTTTCGTTATTTTATGAATAAGCATTTGTTTGAGCATATTAACATTAATATGTCTAAGACTTATATCCCGGATGGACTGGAAAATAATTCTGAAAAAGCATGCAGAGAATATGATAATATAATTAAAAATTCCGGTGGAATAGATTTACAGCTTCTGGGGCTTGGACATAATGGTCATATAGGCTTTAATGAACCTGATGACAGCTTTTCATGCAGCACACGCCTCGTAGACCTTACCGAAAGCACTATCGAAGCAAACAGACGTTTTTTTGTGCAGAAATCAGACGTACCCCGTCAGGCATACACGATGGGCATTAAAAATATACTAATGGCAAAAAAGATTGTATTATTAGTAAGCGGAGCAGATAAAGAACAGATTCTGAACGCTGTTCTTTATGGACCGATTACCCCCTGCGTTCCCGCTTCTATTCTTCAGCTGCATCCCGATACTATAATTATTACTGATATTTAACTTGAATAGTTAAGTATTGTTGTTATTGAGCTAAATATATCTTTATGTACGGCATTTTCATATATATCTCTTATTGCCTTAAGCTCTGACTTTTGCTCCTGTATCTTTATCCTGCACTCCTTAAGATATTTTATATTAATTCTTATTACCGCTGCCGGCAAAGCTCTTTCCACATCTTTCGGCCACTGATATTCTCCCGAATAGCACATTAATTTTGCACGGTATTTTTTATAACCATCTTCATTTATATCAGATTTGAGCTCTCCAATTATTGAACCGCAGCACCTCACAACAGAAACAACCCTCTCAGCTATGGCATTGGTACTGGAATTTAAAAAATTTGCTTCCTTATCTTCTATATCTTCCTTATGCTTCGCATAAACCATTTCTACATATTCCTGCATTTCTATTCCAAGCGTTTCACACATAACCAAATCAGCAAAGCTTTCATTAGTCAACGTATGAACAGACTTAACAATAAAATTCACATCTAATAACAGCTGTTCTATATTTTTCTTAATAACCATAATCAATGCCGCCGCATCTTGAAAATACTCAATCATTCCCCTGTTTGAACCTTTGTAAGCTTCCTTTACCTTATCGTCTATGATTTTTATCAATAAATGAGGTTGTTCATCAAGCAGCGTATGTATAGCATGTTCAAATTCTTTAACTGTTTTTACCTGATAATAGTCAAATTCCTCCATGATATTTTTTTTGCCTGAATTATTCCAAATATATTTTTTAATCACCCTAGTTAATTCTTCATGCATTCTTTCCTTCTTTTCATCTTTCATTTTAGCATAAACGTTATTTAAAACATTTTCTGACTCACTATCTTCATCCGAATGCGACAATATCCATGTAGCCATAGTCTCCGCGAGCATTGAAATTGTATACTGCCATCTTTTTTCACGCAGCCTTATTCCATCGCCTACGCAGTGCGCCGTTTCATGCGCCAGCTCGCGCATCAGCCGTTTTGGCTCAAAAATAGTCTTTACCGGTATTTTACCAAGCAGAAATCTTTTCATTGGATATTCGTCCTTAATATCAAACAATTTTCTTATTGTAATAGACAAATATAAGTCCGGGCTTAAAAGATAACAAAACTCCTTTTTATCATTATCATTTAATGCGTTCACCAAACACTCCACATAATAATTGTAAAAAGCCAGTAACTTCACAGGAATGTCGTATAACACCGCATTAAATCCCGGAGACTGGAAAAACATCCTGTCAGTATGCATCGAACCGTTTACAATAGACATAATTCCCTGAATAACCATAACAACAGACTCGTTATACGTTATTTGGTTGACCTTAGACCATTTTCTTTCCGCCATAGCTTCACAGTATTCGTTCATTTTTTCATAGAGCATATATATTGCGCTATGAATACACTTTTGCACATCTTTTGCAAAATGTTCATTTTTTTGGTAACTACAAGACTTTAAAACTTCTATCAGCGCCTTATTTACAAAGGGATACAGCTGTTGTTTTGCCAAATCGCCAACCTTTTCTTTATAATCATCAATATATGAACTGCCATCACTATATGAACTACTTCCATCACTATTATCTTCCTGCTTTCCATTATTATGTATATCTAATTTATTGATATAAGGCTCTGTATCAAAATGAATCCTAAGCTTCATAATACCATCCTGCAGCACGTCATTTTCCATAGACAGGCATCCATTTTTACACATCTGGGTTACAACATTTTTGATATTACAATCCATAATGTTGATACATACGTCTTCATTCCCAAGCCGGTTATAATTAAAATGTTTATGCTCTTCAATTTCCTTTGATTCAATTAACGGGAATATTTTTGAAAATTCCTGATACCACTCCTGATATTTTTCAATATCCTTTACAACAAAACAAACCATAATTTTTTCAAATATTTCATCCTTAAGCAAATCAAGCCTGTTAAAATCAATTCCACATATAGAATAACAGTAACTGTCGCTTCTTCCATCAGTACTAAACGAACTTGAAAAGCTCTGAATCTGCTCTGCTCCGGTTTTATACAAATCAGATTTGATAAAAATAACAAAATCACACAAGTCAAGAGAATAATAGACTGCAAACCTAAATTCCGTATTATTTTTGGACTTTTCCTTAAAATAATCTGTCAGTTTTCCAACATACTCTTGCGTCTTTCCGTTAATATCCGGTTTAAACTGTAATAAAGATACGAATAAATACGGACTGTCACAATCCCAGAAAGCATCGTCTTCCTCTGTACTAGTCCTTACCGCATACAGATTATGGCAAGACTCTCCTATAGCTAATTCGTTTGATATATTCTCTGTTTTTTCCCACATTCCAAGATAATCCAATGCATTTGTATCTTTAATAACCGGCACGTCAGATATTGTTATGTAATCAAACTCGCCAAAAGTCCTATACTGCTTATCCACGCCATCAGAACTGTTATAACGTCCTTTATATAATGTAAGAACAACGGAACTATACTTGCTCATTTCTTCTTTCCCCTCAGTATCTTAATCCTTTAATAATTTTATAAAAACTGTTATCTGCTCCTGACAAACTATATTTTGGCATTTTGCTTAACTGTATAAAATCCCTTGCTTTATCCAAATATGTAAGCGTAAGCTTTTTTTCTTCATCACACCATAAATACCATAGCGTATATATTACGTCTGCATAATTCTCCACATTATCCGCCTGATAATCATACAGACAAAAAAGATTTTCATTAACTTTTATCCTCTTAAACCCACTATCAACAGCATATAAATATTCAATTCTGGCCGTCGCGATACAATATCTTAGGCTGGCGCTTTTATCTATCCAGTCCAACAAACCCTTATATATATAGTCTATATCTATATTATTTTTTTTATTGAGTCCATAGCAAATCATCACAGCTAATTCAATCTGAATTTCTAATTTATTAAATTCATTTTCCCGAAGAATACAAAATTCTCTGATTATAGAAAGCAGTAAACGCGAACCGTTTTCCCTGCTTATAACAGGATCATTCATTGTTGTTTCAAAAAGTGTTTTTATCCTGTCGTATAATTTTTCAAACGATTGAATTACGGAATATTTATCAAGTGAATCTAACTGAGATTTTTCAGAGGATAAACAGCCGCTTCCATTATCCTTATGCAAATATTTATCAAATAACTTAAGATACGTCTGTACAGCCTTCCTTTTAATCTGTCCATCATCCTGTATGCAGTTTATGACAATACTTTTAAGCGTCGCTTCTTTTTTACCTTCTAAGCTTTTATTATAATCATAAATAATATAATCATATCCTGCGTTTTCTACAGCATAACCCTTTATAAGCAGTACAATAAAGCATACTGCATCATATATAAGCAGCACATAAAAAAGAGTACACATATGCATTGCTATACATAAATATAATAATAACACTAACGGCAGCTGCCAGTAACCTATTTTGATATCTAAGAAATTATATACATGTGTTTCAATCAGACCATGCTCATTAATTTTCTTATCCCATGATTTACTAATTGATGTACTGAAATTAAACCCAAATACTACTATCGTACTTAACCCAATTACAGAAGCCATATTGGACATTAACACAATTAAGTAATCACATCTTGCTTTACCTATAAATCCTATCAAACAGGAATTAAAACAAAACTGAAAAACAATTCCTATAACCAATACCCCAATATTAATCCACATTTGATATCTCGATATCGTTTTCAGCACATTTAATATCATAAATAAAATATTACTCTTCATTTTTACATATTTTTGCTTCACAGATTGTAGGTTCATAAATTTTATCACAAAAAAACGGCGTCTATTAAATTAAACCCCGTCTTCTAAAACTCCTGTATTTAATTATACACAAAATCTAAATCATCAACTTCAGCCTCAATACCTTTACCTGTCATAGGAACAATACCAATTAATGGTCCTGACCCCGGTCTTGAATTTAAAAATTCTGATTCATCATTAAGTAAATTCTCTTCTGATACTAAATTATCTTTATATTCATCCCTTAAAGCTCTGTTACGAATATCAGTGTAAACTCCATTCATCCTAAAAACCTCCATACGCCATAACTACAATCTATATTATATGACGCGTACCAATTCATCTTACCATATATTCTTTAACTTGTAAAGCTCCCCGAGCAGGGCTCGAACCTGCAACAACTCGGTTAACAGCCGAGTGCTCTAC
>CABUPO010000013.1 GCA_902493385.1 uncultured Lachnospiraceae bacterium | reverse complement strand
ATGTCTGCTAATGCCGGACTTATCTACACCAAAAAGCTCAGACATTGCTTTTTGAGTAACCCACAAGCTTTCATCCTTAATATACGCATTTACTGATACATCTCCATCTTCTGAGTTGTACAATACCATTTCCATTTGCTTTGAAAAATCATTCAATATCTGTACCCCCTCTTCTGCAACAACGTCACACTCTCCACATGCCCGCTCATTCCAAACATATCGCATGCACGTACCATCTTAAGCTCATAGCCGCCTTCCCTGAAAAATGCAAGATCTCTTGCCAGCGTCGCCGGGTCGCAGCTTACGTAAACCACTCTTTTTGGCGATACCTTAACGATAGTATCAATAAGCGATTTGTCACAGCCCTTTCTCGGAGGGTCCACAACAACTACAGAAGGAGAACAAAGCCCCGAAAATTCAGCATTATGCGTAACTGACTCCGCTACGTCCTCTGCTGCGCCGCACAAAAAAGTTACATTATCCACTCCGTTAATTTCTGCATTAATTTTTGCATCATTTATTGCATCAGGCACAATTTCAACTCCAAGCACCTTTCCCGCTTTCTTCGCAATAAAAAGGCTTATTGTTCCTATTCCACAGTACATGTCCCATACCGTTTCACTTTCCGAAAGCCCTGCGTATTCAAGCGCAGTACCATAAAGCTTTTCGGTCTGAACCGGGTTTACCTGATAAAATGAAAGCGGAGATATACGAAAACGCACATCGCCTATCATATCCTCAATATACCCCGGTCCGTACAGAGAAATAACCTTATCACCCATAATACGGTTCGTTTTTTCGTTATTAATGTTAAGACAAATGCTTGTCATATTCGGAATTATTTTAAGATTATCTACAAGCTCATTAAGCTTTGGAACATTTTTTCCTGTAGTTACAAGACATACCATAATCTGGCCTGTATAGTATCCAATACGTGTTATTATGTGGCGCACGTCGCCTGTGTGCTCCGATTCATTATACGGATTAATATGATACTGGTTAATCCATGAGCGGACTATTCTGACTATATCATTAGATATCTCTGATTGAATGACACAATTATCCGTATCAATTATATTATGAGACCTTTCCGCATAAAACCCTATCTTTACGCCCCCGTTTTTATCACACGACACGGGAAACTGCGCCTTATTACGATAATGAAAAGGCGTATCCATACCAATTATAGGTTCGGTAACAGCGTCAATATAATCACTGTCAAAGCCTCCGATTCTGACAAGGCAGCTCTTTACCTTTTCTTCCTTATACAAAAGCTGGCGCTCATAAGAAATATGCATAAGCGTGCAGCCTCCACATCGTCCGGCATGGTCGCATTCCGGTTTTACTCTGTCGCGCGAAGGCTTAATTATACTTACAAGCTTTGCGTATGCGTAATTTTTCTTTACTTTCATTATCCGTGCGCGAATATACTCTCCTGGAATCGCGCATTTAACAAATACAGCATAGCCGTCCACATGACCTATACCTTCCCCCGATACTCCCAAATCATCAATAGCCAATTCTATCTCGTCATTCTTTTTAAAAGGCATACCGCACCTCCGTTATTTATTAAATCTGGTGCCGTATGTCTGCCTGATATTAGAATCTAACATTCTGTTAAATCCAAGCCATTCCATTTTTTCGCCAGCCGAATCAAATACTTCTGTAAATATCTGAAGCTTTGCATCCGTATTATCTGCCATATTAAGCGCAAATGCTTCAGCAATCGCAGGCTTCTTAGGCGAACCAAATTCAAGCTCTCCGTGATGGGCAAGGATACAATGTACAAGTTCATCAGCAAGCTTTTCGGGGAAAAGCGGTATAGTCCTTATGGAAGCGCGAAGCATCTCTGCTCCAATAAAAATATGTCCAAGAAGCTGTCCCTCGTCGGTATAATCACTTGACGGAAACTGTGCAAGCTCATTTATTTTTCCTACATCATGAAATAAAGCGGCTGTCATAAGAAGTTCCTTATCTAAAATTTTATAATTATCGCCCAAATAGCTGCACATGCGGACAACAAAAAGCGTATGCTGCAAAAGACCGCCTATAAATCCATGATGAACGCTCTTTGCTGCAGAATGATTTTTGAATTTTTGAATAAATGATGCGTCGTCTTTAAAATACATATCAATAAGCTTTCTAAGATACTCATTTTTAACGCATGACATAAGGCTCATAAGCTCAGCATACATTTCTTCCCTGTTATATTTTGAAGTCATCATATAATCGTCAATGCTGTACTCATCGCTGTCACATTTTCTTATACGCGAAAGCTTCCACTGAATATTGCCCTGAAAACTTGACACCTGTCCGGTTACATCTATATAATCCATAGCGTCAAATTCATCAATGCCGCTGTTAATATCAAAAACCTTTGCGTCTACTGTTCCTGTTTTATCCTGTAACGTAAGGGAATAATATGTTTTTCCTGTCTTCGCAGTAAGAACCTGCTTTGAACGGCACAGATATATGCCTTTACAGTAATCTCCCTCCCTGTATTCTTTAATATATTTCATAAATAATACGACCTCCCGTTATACTCGCAAACTCGCGCTTTCAGCGCTCCCTTTGCCTCTTGCGCTTGCAAACCCGCGCTTTCAGCGCTTCTTTTAGCTCTTATACTCGCAAACCCGCGCTTTCAGCGCTTCTTTTAGCTCTTATACTCGCAAACTCGCGCTTTCAGCGCTCCCTTCTCTGCTTACGCAGAGAGTTTGCTCGTTAATGGCGCAGAGAAAACAAATGCCTGCTTCGCAGTCGCTTGTTTTCTCTTTGCGCTCATTACATGATAGCATAGTCACTCGATTTTTCCAAGCACAAGGCTCACGGTCTTAATTTTATTATTACGGGCCCGTTCTCTGTAACGCTCTATATTGATGCTGTCGCCTGCATTATATTCTGACAATATATCTACATACTCTCTTACAGAGCTAATCGGTCTGCCGTCAATAGAAATAATAACATCTCCAACGGAAACATCAGCGTCAAGCGCCGGAGAAGATACCGCAATATCCGCAATATATATTCCGTTCTTCAGACCATACAGCGCAAGATATTCATCGTTTACATTATGGGCCGTTATTCCGGCATATACCCGCTCTCTGCTGTTCATAAGCATATCTATCGTTTTTCGCAGCTCGGCAATTCCAAAAAGCGTTCCCAGGTCGGTATAGGATTGTCCAAGCTTGTCCGATACAATACCAATCACCACTCCGTCAGAGTTAATAACAAATCCAAGACTATTATCAGATACAATCATATCCGTTTTATACGAAGCCATATATCCGTCAGTCATATAATTATCTTTCGCATTTGAACACACATATCCATACGATATTGAGTACATATCTTCTCTGGGATTACCGATTGCGTATACAGTGTCCCCTATGTTGATAGGGCTGTCTTTGTTAATAACAGCTTCTCTCATACTACTCTTTACGTTATTATTAAGTCCCGATATATCCGCCGATAATACCAAAAGCCCTGTATTTTTATCCGAAGCCTCCTGAACAGCTTTAATCTGTACATTATCTCCAAGATAAATTCGGTATTCATTCTGCATATCAAGCTGTCCCGTTGTAAGTATATAGATTCTCTCAGGACTTTTTTTAATAATCAGCCCGCTTCTTAACGACGTCTCTATTACCGGGTTGGAAAAATAATCGTATTCCTCAACCTGCTCCGATACAGTAACAATCATATTCTCATAGCTTTTACAAAACAAAGCTATATTCTTATATTTTTCTGTATATAAAGTTATTCCCTGCTCTTTTTTTGCATTATCAGAAGAAGTGTTGCCTGAAGTTCCCGCCTTCGGCGTCTCCTTTGGAGTCTGTACATGAATCTGCGTTTTATCTGTATTATCCGTAACCGTACCGTCTCTTTTCAACACATTTCCGGTCAAATTAAAGAAAACTGCTGCCACAATACCAAACAATGCTGCTCCCGCTGCTATAAATGCAATTTTTTTTATATATCTGAATGTTTTTTTAGGCTTTTTATGAGTGACCTTCTCCTCGATAAACCTGTAACCTTCATCCTCCATATATATCCTCCAACACATTGTATACTTAATACTTAATCCATATTATACTATATATCTCACTTGTGAATAAATCATGAATGTTTTTTTAGAAAGGAGTTAATTTCATTGCAACATTTATGCATATACTCTATAATTAAGGTAGTTTTAGGGGGAAGTTAATATATGAATAAAAAAGTTCTTAATACTCTTGAATATAATAAAATAATAGACAGACTTGTTTCATTCGCGGCATCCTCACCCGGAAAAGACAAATGCAGACGTCTTCTGCCTATGACATCTTTGTCTGATATAGAAAATGCACAGACGCTTACATCCGACGCGCTTACAAGAATTTATAGAAAAGGAGCTCCTTATTTCTCATCCGTTAAAGATATATCAGCTTCCTTTTTACGTCTTCAGGTAGGTTCGGTGCTGGGCGCCGGAGAGCTTCTCGGAATTGCTTCCGTACTGAACTGCTCCTCCGAGTGCATTGCCTACAACAAAGAATTTGATGATAATCTTACCAAAATGTTTGATTCGCTCGTTCCTCTTACACATCTGTACAGAGATATAACGCGGTGTATCATTTCCGAGGAAGAAATAAGCGATGATGCAAGCAGCGCTCTAAAAAATATACGGCGCGGCATGAAAAACATAAATACGCGCATACATGACCAGCTGAATTCCATACTTAACTCATCAAGGAATCTTCTGCAGGATGCGCTTATAACTATGCGGAACGGACGCTACTGCCTGCCCGTGCGTCAGGAAGCCCGCTCATCATTTCCAGGCATGATTCACGACCAGTCAAAAGCAGGCTCAACGCTTTTTATCGAACCAATGTCTGTCGTCAAGCTCAATAATGAATTAAAGGAGCTTGAAAGCAAAGAAAATGAAGAGATAGAACGTATACTTGCAGAGCTGAGCGCTATGGCTGCTGCAGAATGCGAAGCTATAATATCCGATTACAGCACACTAACGGAATTAGATTTTATATTTGCACGCGGCAAGCTTGCACGTTCAATGAAAGCGACGAGACCGTTATTTAATACTGACGGTCTGATTAATTTAAAAAAAGCAAGACACCCGCTTATAGCCTCGGACAATGTGGTGCCGATAGACGTATATGCCGGCGAGAATTTTAAGCACCTTATTATAACCGGTCCGAATACAGGCGGTAAAACTGTAACGCTAAAGACCGTTGGGCTTTTTACGCTAATGGGACAAGCGGGGCTTCATATACCTGCCTCTGATAATTCCTCGCTTTCAGTATTTAATGAAGTATATGCGGATATAGGTGATGAACAAAGCATTGAACAAAGCTTAAGCACATTTTCATCACATATGACTAATATTGTATCCATATTAAAAAAGGCAGATTCAAAGTCGCTTGTTTTATTTGACGAGCTTTGTACCGGAACTGACCCCGAAGAGGGCTCGGCGCTTGCAATTTCCATACTGGATAACCTGCTTAAAAGAAATGTAACCGTATTTGCCACCACTCATTACAGTGAGCTTAAGCTGTATGCAATAGACACAAAGGGCGTGCAGAACGCATGCTGCGAATTTGACGTTCAGACACTTAAACCGACATACAATCTATTAATCGGCATTCCCGGCAAGAGCAACGCGTTTGCCATATCAAAAAGGCTTGGTCTTCCTAAACATATAATTGATGAAGCCGGACGGCTGATAGATAACGACAACAGAAGCTTTGAAGACGTTCTGGGCGATATTGAAGCAGCAAGATTAGACATCGAAAAGAAAAAAGCAGAGATAACCGAAGCGCACGCGGAAGCCGAAAGGTTAAGAAAACGTCTGAAAGAAAAGAACGAACGTATTGATAAGGCAAAAGATAAGATATTAAGACGAGCTAACGAACAGGCACGCGATATTTTACAGGAAGCAAAGGATTATGCTGATTCCACAGTAAAAAAATACAATCAGCTTATACAAAACAGCGGTTCTGCATCTGAACTGGAAAAGGAACGCTCCTCTCTCAGAGAAAAAATAAACGACCGAGACAGCGCTCTTACTGTAAGGGAAATGAAAAAAAAGCCTCATAAAAAATTATCTCCGGACAGTATACGTCCCGGCGACAGCGTACATGTCGTGTCTCTTGGACTTGACGGCACGATTATTTCACCGCCCGACCAAAAAGGTAATGTTGAGGTTCAGATGGGAATACTTACATCTTCCGTATCTGTTAAAGATTTAACGCTTATTGCAAAAAAAGAGGAGCCGCACATTCAGCACAAAGTCTCTTCTTCGTATAATTTATCCAAAGCACGCGATATAAGCACGGAAATCAACCTTATAGGCAAAACAACTTATGAAGCCGTAACGCTTTTAGATAAATACCTGGACGACGCATATCTTTCACACCTGTCGCAGGTTACGGTTATACATGGACGCGGCACGGGCGCGCTTAAGCGTGCCGTACACGACCACTTAAAGCATGTAAGCTACGTCAAATCCTACCGTATTGGCGAATTTGGCGAAGGAGACCAGGGCGTTACCATAGTAGAATTTAAGAATTAGGAGGAATAGAAAATGGCGGAAAAGCAGCGGATACTTATTATTGATGATGATTCAAGTATAGCTGAACTCATATCACTATATCTCACAAAAGAATGCTTTGACACAAAAATCGTATATGACGGAGAATCTGCTCTAAGGGAATTTTCGGATTATAATCCGCACCTGATTCTTTTAGATTTAATGCTGCCTGGAATTGACGGCTATGACGTGTGCCGTGAAATCCGCAAAAAAAGTATGACTCCAATTATTATGCTATCGGCAAAGGGCGAAGTATTCGACCGCGTTTTAGGACTTGAGCTGGGCGCCGACGATTACATTATAAAGCCTTTTGACTCCAAGGAGCTTGTCGCAAGGGTAAAGGCCGTCCTGAGAAGATATACGCCGCAAATGCCGCAGACACAGCCTGCCGCCGCGTCAGATGAAAAATGCGTATCCTATCCGGACCTTATTATCAACCTTTCAAACTACTGCGTAACCTATAAGAATAAAAACGTCGAGATGCCCCCAAAAGAACTGGAGCTGTTATATTTTCTGGCTTCTCATCCTAATCAGGTATTTAACAGGGAACAGCTTCTCGACCACATATGGGGATACGAATATGTAGTTGACACACGTACCGTTGACGTACATATTAAAAGGCTCAGAGAAAAAATCAAAGACCACTCATATTGGAGCATTTCTACCGTATGGGGAATCGGATACCGCTTTGAAGTTAAAAGTATTTTATAATAACCGAGGTGTACGCAGATGTTTGGCAGCCGCCGCCTGATAATTAAATTCTCAATATTTTATATATTAACAGTTCTTCTGATATTATTCGGATGGACTCTGGGTGGTCTGCGCTTAATTACTTCTAAAATTATCAGCGAACAAAAAGACATTCTGTATAACTGTGCAAGGCAGATTGCCGTAGAATTTACCGAAGATGACGCAGATGACATAAAAGAACCTGATCTTTCCTCCAAATTTGATTCAATTAAAAATTACCTGTCTGTAAGAATAATTACCGCTGACATAGGCGGAACAATAATTTATGATACCGACAGTAATTCAAAGACTTCTCTGTATAATTTTGATACGGATATTTTTTCTCAGATGTTTTCAGTAGACGTTACTTTGGAAGGATATATAGACGAACCGTTTATGTCGGTATCATACCCTGTCAACTCCAATATGACGGCTATGGGATACATAATAGTCATTCAGTATATGGACAAGATAAACAAAAGCGCCAATGCAGTCAATTCCTCATTATGGCCGTATGTCTGTGTTTTGATATTATTTATAACGATATTATATATATTCATTTATCTGTCCGTAATAATACCGCTTAACAAAATTTTAAAAACGGCAAGGAAGCTAAGCAACCATGATTATTCACCGGAGTATACAATTAATTCCCATGATGAATTTCGCGGTATATATGACGCTATAATGTATATGGGAAAAGACCTCAGCAATCTCGAAGCGTATCAGAAAGAATTTATTGCAAATGTTTCACATGACTTTCGTTCACCGCTCACATCAATTAAAGGATATACCGACGCAATGCTCGACGGCACTATTGAACCGGATAATTATAACAAATATCTTGAAATTATACGCTTTGAAGCAGAACGGCTTACAAAGCTTACGACTAATCTTCTTACGCTTGAAGGCTTTGATAACAGAGGAATGTCGCTTTATCCGGTTGAATTTGATATAAATAAAGTAATCAAACAGACCGCCGCAAGCTTTGAAGGAATATGCACAAAAAAACATATCACAATAAAGCTTATATTCGACCTCCCTGAAATATATGTATATGCCGATAAAGATAAAATTGAACAGGTTCTGTATAATCTGTCCGACAATGCTATAAAATTCAGCTCAAATAACTCGTCGATATGCATAAAGACTTATATCAAAGGCGATAAAGCATTCGTATCTGTCAAAGATAACGGTATAGGAATCCCTAAGGAGAGCCTCTCAAAAATATGGGACCGTTTTTACAAAACCGACCTTTCAAGAGGCAAAGACAAAAAAGGGACAGGCCTTGGCCTGTCTATTGTAAAAGAAATAATTTCAGCGCATGACGAGCATATTAACGTGACAAGCACTCCCAAAATAGGTTCGGAATTTTCATTCTCCCTTCCAGTTAAGTCTGTGTAAACGCCCTTTAGTATTCATACCCGCAAAATTATTCTGCCTTAAGGCTTCATATAACACAATAGCGACAGAATTACTCAGGTTAAGCGAACGCGTATCTTTCACCATCGGAATCCTTATGCACTTTTCCTGATTTTCCACTAAAATCTCTTCAGGAATCCCTGCGCTTTCCTTTCCAAACATAATAAAATCATTCTCGCTGTATAAGACGTCCGTATATGTCCTGGGCGCCTTTGTAGTAGCCATATATATATTTGCGCCAGGATTCTTAGAAAGAAAATCACTGTAGGATACATATGTAAAAACCTTCAAGTCATTCCAGTAATCCAGACCTGCCTTTTTTACAGCCTTCTCGTTAATCTTAAAGCCCAGCGGCTCAATAAGATGAAGACATGTGTCTGTTGCAACACATGTCCGTCCTATATTACCCGTATTCTGCGGTATTTCCGGTTCTAAAAGTACAATATTCATACATGCTCCGATTATCTATAATGTTTTGATAAATGCAACTATTCTCTCAAGGGCAAGCTTAAGGTCCTCAATTGAATATGCATATGAAATTCTAAGATAGCCCTCTCCACACGCTCCAAACGCCGTTCCCGGCACTACGGCAACCTTCTGCTCTTTAAGAAGCCTTTCTGCAAATTCATCCGAAGACATTCCGAACTTTTTAATGCTTGGAAATGCATAAAAGGCGCCGTACGGGGTAAAGCAGTCAAGTCCTATTTTCTCAAATTCATTAAGAAGGAATCTTCTGCGCTGATTATATGAATCCCTCATTTTTTTAACGTCAGCTTCACCGTTACGAAGCGCTTCGACAGCCGCATACTGACTCGTAGTCGGCGCGCACATTATTGCAAACTGGTGAATCTTAAGCATCTGCTCAAGTATAACCTCAGGCGCTGCCGCATATCCGAGCCTCCACCCTGTCATTGCATACGCCTTTGAAAATCCGTTAATAAGTATTGTTCTTTCCTTCATCCCAGGAAGTGATGCAATAGACACATGCTTTCCTGAATATGTAAGCTCTGAATATATCTCATCCGACATCACATAAATATCTTTTTCCTTAACAACCTCGGCTATCTCTATAAGATCTGCTTTTTCCATTATCGCGCCGGTAGGATTATTAGGGAATGGAAGAACAAGTATCTTTGTTTTATCGGTTATCGCATTAAGAAGCTCTTCCTTTGTAAGCCGGAATTCATTCTCTTCCTTAAGCTCAATTATAACCGGCTTTCCTCCCGCCAGAACAGTACACGGCTCATATGACACATAGCTTGGCTGCGGTATAAGAACCTCATCGCCCGGATCAAGCATTGCCCTGAAGGCGATATCGATAGCCTCGCTTCCTCCTACGGTTATGAACACTTCATGCTCATTGTACTTTAAATTCTGCGTTTTTTTCAGATATCTGCATATCTCTTCTTTAAGCTCTTTAAGACCTGCATTAGACGTATAAAACGTACGTCCCTGCTCCAGAGAATATATTCCTTCCTCTCTTATATGCCAGGGAGTATCAAAATCAGGCTCGCCAACACCAAGCGAAATAGCGTCTTCCATCTCACTTACAATATCAAAAAACTTCCTGATTCCTGACGGCGGTATGGCACGAATACCCTTCGATAGTGGATCTCTCATGGTGTAATCTTCATCCTTCCTGACGGCTTCTTCTCGCCTGCAAAAACAACTCCATGCTCCTTATATTTTCTAAGCACAAAATGTGTAGCTGTACTTAAGACTGATTCAAGCGGAGCAAGCTTCTCATGTACAAATATTGCAACATCCTTCATCGTCTTGCCTTCAATTGTTACGCTAAGGTCATATGCGCCGCTCATCAGCGACACGCTTTCAACCTCATCAAAACGGTATATTCTCTCCGCAATCTTATCAAATCCAAGCCCTCTCTGCGGAGCAACCTTAACTTCAATAAAAGCGGTAACTTTTTCGTTGTCGGTCTTATCCCAGTTAATCATAGTAGTATATCCGCATATAACACCTTCTTTTTCCATTGCGGATATCTCTTCCTTAATCTCCTCTGCAGAATATCCAAGCATTACCGCCATCTCCTCCGCAGATAATTTGCTGTTATTGTATAACATCTCAAGTATCTGTTCTCTCATACTATCCCTTCCAATTCTTCTTTTATACGGGATTCTATATAACGTCTTTCATCCCCATTTATTATAATTCTGTCATTACCAGAACATGTATAACCAATAATCTGTGCATGTATGCCCGCATCATTAAGCTTCTTGACAATAACCGTCGGGCATTCCGAAATAATAAGAAAGCTGCCTTCGCCGTTAAGCATATACGGGTTAATATCATAATACTCGCATAACTCAACCGTCTCCTGCCTTATATAGATGTCCTCCAAATATATCCTGACCCCGACGCCTTCCTTTTGCGCCATATCCCAAAGCGCCTTGTAAATGCCGCCCTCAGCAGCTTTGTAATACTTTAAATTCATTTGTGAAAGAATGTTTTCACACAGACGCAGACTTTCAGGCTGATACAGCTCTTTTGCCCTGCTTATTATAGCATCCGGAATGCGTACTCCTTTGTCATGCTCATACTTCGACGCAAGTATCCCTGTTCCCTTTTCGGCGGCACATCCAATCATTATGATATCCCTGTATACATTCTCCATACGTCCACCTACTGACTTGCGTCCTGTACAGGCTCATCCGTTGCTTCGGGCTCCTGCGGTACCTCAGTAGCGGAAACCGGCGCTTCCGTCGCCTGTTCTGCAGGCGCTTTCTGTGAAGAAGTATTATTATCCGGAGCCTGCGTCTGTTTATTCTTGTTATTATTTTTATTCTTATCCTTCTTGTCAGTCTTATCTTTATCGGTCTCCTTCTTCTTCGTACCGACAATTACATGACGCGGTTCAGCATTATATCTGCTGTAATTAATCTTCTCACGTGATTTCTCAACGCCGTTCTCATATACCACCTTATACAGATTGGCGACATATCCGACATGAGCCTGCTGCGTCACCTTCTCATATCCTTCAGGCTGCGTATCGTCCTTAGTAATAATATCTTTACCCGGCTGTATCGTCTCAACCTTTTCTGAAACAAACTCTATTGTTCTTGAAGCCGGACGCGTCTCTTTTCCGTAAATGGTAAATGTAATTACTCCTCCATATACAGACCCCTGAATATATATAGGCGTATCAGTATTATTGGAGAACTTAAGGTCTTTATAATCTCCTGCAATAGCGGCGTCCATTGAAGGCTGAACATACGTTACAACCATTGAATGAGGCATACGTTCAACAATCTCAAGTTCTGCCTTAAGAACCGCATTATACAGTGTAGTTGATACCTGACACACGCCTCCGCCAAGACTTTCAACAACCTCTCCGTCCGCATATGAAGGCGCCTCCTTATAACCGTTATCCGCGCTTAACGGATATATCGTATCTGCTACAGAAAATGTCTCTCCCGGATATACCATGCTTCCGTCAATAAACTTTACAGCATTACGCAGGTTATCAGATCTTTCGACCTGACTCTCCTGAAATGTAGTTGAAAACTTTCCTATTATATCAGTGCATTCAGCCATATCCTCAGATGTATATTCCGGTTCTTCTGTTCTTATAACTGCAGTTACATTAACGGCAGCCTGCGAAAGCGCTCCGGAAAGACTGTTAAGAATAGCTTCAGCCGTCTTATCCTCATCGACATACTTTCCCGTACGCGATTTCGTAACGGTAAACTCGCCGTTTTTTCTTTTAAGACCGGCATTCTTTGACTTAACGTTATGTTCCGCACATTCTGATTTAATAAATTTCTTTAATTTGGCGTCATCTAATGTAATGTCGAGATTAACTACCGCCGCTTCATCGAGGTCATACGCCTCATTTACAGCCTTTTGTATATTGCACGACACTAAAAGATCTGAAAGAGACACCGACACGCTTTCTCCATTTACATCTACAATAAGCTGCTTTGTAGAAAGCGTATCCGCATATGCCTCAACCTCAGCTTTCGCTTCGTCATATTTCATTCCGCCAACGGCAATATTCTCTATATAAACGCCTTCCTTTATACTTCCTTTTCTTACCGGCGTTGCAAATGGGTCGTCATTCGTTCCCTGCGATTCATTGGCCGCCGCCTTTACAATTATAAAAATAACTGCCGCAATAACAAGTAATGCCGCAATAGCTATTCCTATAATAGTAAGCCTGCGTTTTCTGCGCAGCTTCCTTTCCATGCTTCTTTTTCTGTAACTGTATTCAGTCATATACTGCTCCTTATTATATTATTCTAGAATACCGTTGTTAAAACAAGTGGAATAATCATTGCAAGAACAAGTATGATACATATAACAGATGCAATTATCTGGTTCATTTTTTTATTAAATTTCATATTACCAGCCTCCTTAGCTTGTACTAAATATAATCTATTTTGCTAATTAACGCAAGACCTTTCACCACATTTACATAAATCGCTAAGGAAACATTCGCCGCATTTTGGATTTCTTGCAGTACATATCGTCCTTCCATGTGTGATTATCTGCATATTATACCTTATCCAGTGCTCTTTTGGCAAAATGTCCATTAAATCATACTCAATCTTTTCAGGGTCTGTCTCCTTAGTAAATCCAAGCTTTCCTGATATTCTCTTTACATGCGTATCCACTACTATGCTCGGTTCACCGTATATGTTGCCTCTTACTACGTTAGCGGTCTTGCGCCCCACTCCTGCAAGGCTTGTAAGGTCGTCAATGCTCCTTGGGACTTCCCCTCCGTATTCACTCACAATTCTTGCCGCGCATGCCTTAATATTGCGCGCCTTCGTAGTATAAAACCCAACGGAATGAATACATTCCTTCAGTTCCTCAATGTCTGCGTCTGCAAGCTCCTCTATTGTCTTATATTTTGCAAATAAATCCTTTGTTACGATATTAACTCTGTCGTCAGTGCACTGAGCGCTTAGGATTGTTGCTATAAGCAGCTGCCATGCATTGTCATGGTTAAGATAACATCTTACTTCTTTTGTATAATACTCGTCAAGACGCGCTAAAATATTGTTAATTCTTTCACGTTCCTTACTGCTTATACGCCTTTTAGCCATTAGTACATTATCCTTTCACTTCGCACGGTCCGCCGCCCGCTTTTACAGTATAAAAACTGGCGCCATAGCCGACAGCCTTTTTATATCTGCTGCCAATATATGATATAACTTCATCCGCTTTATCAGCATCTACAATACTTACACAGCAGCCGCCGAAACCGCCTCCGGTTATTCTTATTCCATAAACCCCGTCACACTTCATTCCCAAATCTACAATACAGTCAATCTCTTTACATGACACCTCATAATCGTCGCGAAGCGATAAATGCGATTCAATCATAAGTCTTCCAAATTCCTCTATATCTCCGCGCTTTAGTGCGTTATATGCATTTATTGTGCGCCTGTTTTCATATACGGCATGCTTCGCGCGCTTTCTCTCTACAGGATTACTTATAAGGTCCTTATTTTTATTAAATTCTTCCTCGTCCAAATCGCCAAGAGTTTCAATATCAAGTCTTTGCTTAAGCGCGCAAAGCGCCGCCTCGCTTTCTTTTCTTCTCTCGTTGTACTTTGAAGAGCCAAGACTGTGCTTTACATTTGAATTAATTATAAGAATAATTTTATCATCAAGCTCTATCGGCGCATATTCATACTCAAGCGTTGCGGTATCAAGAAATATAGCCCTGTTTTCCTTACCCATTGCAGAAGCAAACTGGTCCATTATCCCGCAGTTCATTCCATTATAATTATTCTCCGAATACTGGCACAAAAGCGATATATCCAAAAGAGAAATATCAAAGCCGCAGAGCTCGTTAAACATGTATGCAGTAAGCACCTCAATAGATGCAGAAGAAGAAAGCCCCGCTCCCCCCGGTATATTACCGTAATATGCTATATCATATCCGCACGTAAGCTTGTTTCCCCGCTTATCAAGAGCCCATATAACACCAAAAGGATAATTGCTCCATGACTTTTTATTATATATCGTATAATCTCCAAGCTCTCTTTCTACAACAAGACCCTCTGTTATATTCTCGGAATACATTCTTATAATGTTATCGTCTCTTTTTCTTACCGCCGCATATGTACCAAGCGTAAGCGCACAGGGAAATACATGGCCGCCGTTATAGTCCGTATGCTCGCCAATAAGATTAACCCTGCCCGGAGCAAAAAATACCCTGATTCCTTCACTGTCTCCATATACCTTTTCAAATATATCCTTCATCTTCTGATACATCATCAATTCCCCCACATGAACATAAAGTATATATTATTATAACAAAAAGGCTGTTAATATTACAGCCCTTTTAATGAAAAAGTATAACCGGATTATTATAAGCAATATAGTATTGTAATATTATGGCTACAGCCAGCGCAACATATGGCAAAATACTTTTTAATCTATTCATAGCGTCTCCTCCTGATATGTGCATAAAAATTATATCTCTGACTCTATTTCGTTTTAGATTGTATGAATCTTACACATTATTTTTGTCAATTATTTGTTTGTTATGCGACATCTTTGTAATGTTTTTTCATATAAATGGCAAAAAACGCTAAGATACAGTTTTTAACCTGCATCTTAACGTTTTTTCCATCATAGATATTCTAACAGCTCTGCCATAAAATCCTGCTCTATTTTTATAAGCTTTCTAGTAAGGTTTACAACCTTCTCATCAGCATTCCGGTATTTGTTGAGATACTCGCTCAATGACTTAATTCCCATTGTGCAGCCGTCAATAAGCATATCTGCTGCCTTATGGGCGCTCTTTTCAAGCATAAGCTTCATATCCGTTCCCATTTCAGCAAACAGCATTGCAACCTTTGAAGGGTCCTTTTCCTTTTCGTTCATTTGGTTCAAAAGCTCGTGGCATTCATCTCCTGCTTTAATATGCTTTTCGTCATATTTTTTTATAAGCGCCGCAAGCTTTTCATTCTTTACATATCCAAGTACCTGCTCCATACTGCTTGTTGCAGATTTACATCCGGAATTACATTCTTTTAACAGACTTATTGTATCTTCGTTCATATCAATGCTCCTTTATCGTTTTATAATTATTATTCTACAAAACAACTCAGGCTATACACTGTAATTTAATATGCAACGTGCTTCACAATAAGCAGCTTCTGGCCCTGCTTCACCTCCTCGCTTATATCATTCATCTCCATTATATCATCCATTGTTGTATAGAACTGCTTTGCTATATTCCACAAAGTATCGCCTTGTTTTACAATATAACCTGTAAGTCCCGGCATTTTATTAAATGCGTCCATATCTCTTTCTGTCACCTGATAATCAGTAATAACAGACTGCGTATAACGGTCAAACACGATAACGTCAATTCCTATTACAGCCTTTATCTCATTTTCCCTTGGATTTATAACCATAACATTTAACTGTTCAACTGCAGCGTTCATCTCGTATATACAGTCATCATTTATTTCCGGCACTTCAATCAGATAGCTGAACGGAACTACTCCTGTATACGAGCCCGCCGGACATTCCCCGCCTTCTGTAAAATACATAAGCGTAACGTACACGACTCCCGATACTTCAATTCCTTTTTCACAGGTACGCTCCTCGTCTATTCTAACGCTTCCGGAGGCATTACATATCTGCATAATCGGATACGCGTCTTCATCAAGAATGATTCTGTCATTTATACGTATTTTACTGTTATTCCGCATCACAACATTTTCAAATACGGTATCCTCGTATACAGGCATAATTTCATCCTTCGTAGAATACAAATCCGTAAGTATGCTTATTTCATTTTCCCTGTAAACCTTTATATCAATTCCAAACACCGCCTCAATATCCAGTATCCTGTCCTCAGCGTCATCATCTGCTTTTATCTGTATATCACAGTCCGTAAGCGATGCGGCAGCATAACATATCATATCTTCATCGCATCCTGCTGCGTCTACTTCCTGTGCAAATGAAATTTTAGTCTCATAGTCATTTATTGCGCCGCTCTCTGTTCCTTTATACAGTGTAAATATTCTGAGAGAGCCGTGTACGCTTAATTTTCCGGAGACAAGCCTCATTTCAATATCCTCCGGCGTCACCTCCTTATAAAGAATGTCTGATATGCTGTCCCTGCCTGCAGGAATCGTTACCTCATCTTTAATACGTATTATGTCCTTATTATCAAATACCATTTCCGCTAATGTTCTGTCCGAATATTTCTTTTCAACATAAGGGGCGTCGCTTATATCAACCGCCGCCTCAGTCCGCACCTGCTCGGACGCCGTCAGCATAAGCTTAAGTATCGCCCTTATACTTATCTTCCTCGAATTGATTATATCGGAAGTCAGTCCCTCGAGCTCCCATTTAACATGTACGTTATCGCCTGTACACGCATCATCCATATTAACGGTTTCGTCAAATGGTATCTGCCCGTTTATGTGCTGCAGTCTGCACTCACTTTCCATATCCTGATATAATACATGAAACAAAAGAATACCCTTCAGCATTACTCTTGCGTTAGCCGTCCTTATATCCTGGATTTTCACTTCGCCGTTTACTCTTATTATACGGTTTATATCCGGTTTAACGTCAGGTACGTTTATATCGTTATCTATAGTCATCTGCGTTGTGCTTTTGCATTTTATTCTATTCATATGTATATCTTTTTTTATAAGCTCCAAACTGCTGTCCCTCCTGCTCATTTATATATTACTTCATAATCAAGATATTCCATTTTTACGACAATATACGGATAAGTCTCAGCTTCCTGTATAATATCTTTTTCTCCCGGCCCGTTAAGAGTCGTTGCAAATACAATAGTATTTTCTGTTGTATACAGCTCGTCAACAATTATGCTGTAGCCGCCCGTAGGCTGTCTTCCGTAACCAACTACAAGATACAGGTCGTTGTTATCTGAATAACTTAACTTAAACGCATCCATCTTTTTTTCTTCAATTGCATTTAAAAGCGTTTCCGGGATATCTTCTTCATTTACAACCGAAAATGAAACATCTGAAACCTTTTTATCCGAAACCTTTGCGACGCCGCACGCACATAAAAATACTGCGGACAAAATACATCCTATATACATAGTTATACGCATAAAAAAGACACCTCCTCACTATAATTGTATGTGATAAGGTGCCTGTTTATGCTTTTAACATTCTCCTAATATTTCAATTAACTTATCGGCTATTCTGTCTTTTACGAGCTTTCCGATTTCTGACGCGCGCATATCGCAGAATTCAATATATTCAATCGGCTTTAAAAAATGAACATATGTAGTGACAGGCTTCAGCGAATTAACTCCAAATGGTTTCCATGAATCTATAATACATACCGGAACTATCGGGCATTTTGCCTTTATTGCACACCTGAAGCATCCATTTGAAAACTCCTGCAGCTTGTTATGGTTATCTGTATAGCCGCCTTCCGGAAAAATAAGATACCGTCTTCCTTCCTTAATCTCTTCCGCAATCTCGTTAAGAATATGTATCTGCTGCCTTGGATCGTCCGGTTTGATTCTTTTTCCCTTTAACACGTCTATAAACTGGCTTGTTAAAATAACCTTTGACTTTTTATAGTCCATAAGAACTGACATAGGCTTCTTATGCGAATATATTATTCCGAGCGCGTCATACTTGCCCTGATGATTTGAATACATAAGGTATCCGCCGCTCTCCGGCAGATTGCACATTCCATCTGCAATAGTTGTTATTCTTCCTTTTTTCTTAAGCAGATTAATGGTCCTGACTGCTTCCGCATATCTTTCTTCTTCACTCAGACTGTCATCCTGCGCAGCCTGCGACAGTCTGTATATTGCTATACAGGCCAATATTATGCTTGTAGCTATTATATATACAAAGCGTAGCACTAAATTTCCCCTCCGAATGGTATAAAAACCTGCATCCCCGCTTTTTCTATTAGTATTCGATCACATCTGCTTCTTCATACGATTAAGTGATTCCTGAATTTCAAGAAGTGCATTCACTATAAATCTCGCATGGTCAAATGCAATATTATTACTATATATTATATCATATTTCGTCTCTTTTAGAAAACCATAAAGATTCTCTTTAACACTTACGCATGCATCACATTTTACGTCATTCTCCCTGTTATAGAGACAAAGCCCGTAAGTACATTGTACAACTTCCCTGTTTGCCTGATATATTATTTCGCTGGAAAGCTTGCGAAATTCTATATCAAACCAGCAGGCTTCGGAAGCGTCGTCTCCGGCAACAGGCTCATGAACAGACTCGTCAACAACCGCTGCAAATGCTGTTGTAATAATTCTGTCACGCGGGTCTCTCCACGTTTCTCCCCATGTACGAAGCTGACATATCGGTATTCCAGTAAGACCCGTCTCTTCCCGAAGCTCCCTTCTTGCAGCCTCTTCTATATCTTCACCAACTTCACAAAAGCCTCCCGGAAGAGCCCAGTAACCTATACAGGGATGATTCCTTCTTTTAACCATAAGTATGGACAAATCCTCACAGACAGACTGCATTTCCTTATAGTACCTGAATATCATAACATCTGCTGTTACACTTGGATTACGGTACTCTGTGGGATTGTAACGCTCAAGAAATTCATCCAGAGTATATCCATCTTCATTTTTACTTCCATCTCCATAAAAAGCAGAGTAATCCTCTAAAAATGACGGCATACATTACCTCCGTTATCAATCGTCTAATATAATTCCCGAAAGGAGGTCTGCCATTGGCGTCGATGCCTCTTCATCAGAAATATACTCACTTTCACTGTCTTCTTCAGGTTCATTTTTCTCCATGATATCAACCAGAGCTTTCATGCTGAGACTTATTTTACCATCTTTGATATCTATTACCTTAACATTAACCTCATCACCTGTTTTTACTTCTTCGTTAGGAGTCTTAAGGTGTCTGTGCGCTATCTGTGAAATGTGTACAAGTCCAGAAAGGCCGTTTCCTATATTTACGAAGCATCCAAACGGCTTAATGGATTCAACAGTTCCCTTTGTAACCATTCCAACATGTAATGCTGCAATTTTATTATCGTACGCTTCTTTAGCTTTTTTCTCTTCAGGCTCGCGGGCTGAGAGAATAAGGCTCTTCTTCTCATCATCAGCCTCTGAGATTATTATGTCTATATATTTTCCTACATATTCTTCTTTTTCGCTGTCGCTTACACGCTTAATGGAAAGCCTTGATACCGGAATAAATCCGCGTATGCCGTTAAGATATGCTATAACGCCGCCTTTAACTGACTTTGAAACCTTAACAGTATATACTGTTTCGTTATCTTTTCCTTCCTTAAGCTCATCCCACGCAGTAATAAGCACCGCCTGCCTGCGGGATAGTACAAGATTGCCGTTACCGTCGTCTTCCATAGTAACGACTCCGTCAATCTCATCTCCTATTTTAATATCATCCATTACACTGAATGAAGGATCGTCGCTTAATTCACCCGGAAGAATTATTCCCTGCATGTATGAACCGATATCCACATATACAACATAATTTTCTATACCGGCCACTATTCCGTGTACGATATCGCCGGTATGATATTTAACCATACTTGCATTAATCTGCTCCTCCATATCAGCCATTGTAAGTTCCTTTTCTTCGCTCATCCTGCTTACCTCCCGCTTTCCATCTTTTCTTTTTCTTTTCTTTGCCGGCATTGTCCAAACCACCTTCTTCAATAATATAAGAAATAGGTTCAAAATCAACTACAGAAGAATCATAGCCGTCTATGTATTCATCCTGAGCGCTGTCTTTTTCGGCAAATGCTTTGACGCTTTCATTAATTGACAGCATTTTTTTATCAAGATATGCAACGACGTCAGCGCATTCCTTTAATTCCGCCTGTATTCCGTGCGGTGCATTTCCTTCAAATTTGTAATATATTTTATGCTCTAAACTTGCCCAGAAATCCATTGCAATCGTTCTTATCTGAATTTCAAGCTTCGTTCTGATGGACTTGTATGACAAAAAAATCGGGATTGTAATAATCATATGGTAACTCATATAACCGTTTTCTTTCGGATTCTTAATATAATCCTTTATTTTCAGAATCTCTATATCACTCTGCCCTGATATGGCCTTCGCAATTCTGTATATATCAGACGTAAATGAACAGATTATTCTTATTCCGGCAACGTCATTCACATATTTCATTACGTTGGCTACAGTAAGCTCTTTATCTCTGCGTCTTAATTTTCTTGCAATACTGTCAATAGACTTAAGCCTGCTTTCAATATGCTCTATAGGATTATACTGGTGCGAAAGCTTAAATTCATTGTTTAGTATCTCAAGCTTTGTTCTTATCTCCTTTATGGCTGAGTCATATAGCAGAAATATCTGGTTCCATTCTTCATCCTTAGTAAGATTTATCGGTAAATCACTCATTTGTAATTCCTTCTTTCATGTTAAACGTACAATACAGCTGTAAATAATAACTCTTACTTTAACATGAATTTATGACCAAATCTTGAACTTATCCGCATAAAAGGTCGCTAAGGCATGCAAATTGTTCCAGTGTAAAGGTCTCTCCTCTTACCGCAGCGTCAACCCCCATGCTGTCAAGCGCAAAAAGAATTTTATCTTTATCACAGCACAGGCTTTTGCAGTTTTTAAGACTGTTTACGAGGGTTTTTCTTCTCTGCTGGAATGAAGCCCTTATAATATCGAACATAAGCTTTTTATCTTTAACCTGTACAGGCGCCTTTTCATGCTTTTTCAATGTAATGACGGCGCTTGCCACATTAGGCCTTGGCATAAAACAATTCTGCGGTACGTTCGCCGCAAGATACGGACTGGCATAATACTGAACGGCAAGCGACAATGCGCCGTAATCCTTCGTGCCCGGTTCTGCCTGCATACGCATTGCGACTTCCTTCTGAACCATTACTGTTATGCAATCTACAGGCATATCGTTTTCCAAAATACCCATAATAATCGGTGTGGTTATATAATATGGAAGGTTAGCCGCCATTTTAAACGGCCGGCCGCCATTATAAGCCTTCGATAATTCACATATATCCTGCTTTAAAATATCGCCCTGTATAATCTCTACATTATCATAACGCGATAAAGTATCTTTAAGCACAGGAATCAATGCCTTATCAATCTCAACCGCAAGAACCTTTGCCGCATTTTCACATAAAAACTGCGTCATCGTTCCTATCCCCGGTCCGATTTCAAGTACACAGTCATTCTTATCAATACCTGCCGCATTAATAATTTTACTCATCACATGACTGTCAATCAGAAAATTCTGCCCGTATTTTTTTTGAAAATGAATATCATATTTTTTAATTATCTCTTTTGTATTTTTGGGGTCAACCAAATATCCGTCCAAATATTATACCTCAATCCTATACATTTTTAATGTATTTTCACAAGTTATACGAATTACTTCCTGTCTGTCTATGCCTTTTATCTCAGCTATTGCATCTGCTACATAAGTTAAAAGCCTTGAATCATTTCTCTCGCCCCTGTGCGGCGCCGGTGCAAGATATGGGCAGTCTGTTTCAATAATAATCTTTTCAATCGGAATATTTTTAACAACTTCCTTAAGCTTTTTAGCGTTACTGAAAGTAAGCACGCCGCCTACGCCTATATTATAGCCCATCTCAATATACTTTAAAGCCATTTCCACTGAATATGAATAACAGTGGATAACCCCCGTATTATCCTTAAGCAGTCTGTCTTTATAACCGCAAAGAATGTTCATAGTATCCTCTGCGGCCTCCCTGCTGTGGATTATAACCGGCATCTGAAGCTTTGCCGCAATATCAAGCTGCTTAACAAACCATTCTTTCTGAACAGACCGCTCAGGTTCAGGATAATGGTAATCAAGGCCTATCTCACCTATTGCGACAATCTTTTCGTCTCCTGCGGCTTCTCTTATAATATCCATATCTGCATCTGTCAGCTTATCTGCATCTTCAGGATGAACTCCTGCGCTTCCGTAAATAAATGGATACCTTTTAACAAGCTCCCTGTTGCCCTTAACAGACTCCATATCGGCAGAAACATTTACTATATAAGCAACTCCCGCATCTGCCATTTTGGCAAGAAGCTCTTGTCTGTCTTCGTCAAACCGTGCATCGTCGTAATGCGCGTGGCTGTCAAATATTCCTAACATATCTCGGCACCTGCCGGCATATCCTTTTCAGGCACTAAAAGCGCCAGCTCGCCATTCTCATTTTCAGCACATAAAAGCATTCCCTCTGACAGCACTCCAGCGAGCTTTGCAGGCTTAAGGTTAACCAAAACCATCACCTTTTTTCCAACCATCTCTTCAGGTGAATACTGAGCCTTAATTCCTGATACAATCTGCTTAACGCTGCTTCCTATCTTAACCTGTGAGCATAAAAGCTTTTTGGACTTAGGTACCGCTTCACATGCAATTATTTCGCCTACCTGAAACTGCATTTTCATAAAATCATCAAATGTTATCTCAGGCTTAGCTTCTATATCAATAACCTCTTCTCCGTCTTCTTCTTTTTCTTCATCATCAGAAGCTCCGAATCTTTCTCTGACCTCTTTTAATACATCCTCTGCATTAAGTCTTGCGAAAAGAATCTCAGGCTTATCGGTAACCTTATTTCCTGAAACATATTTTCCAAAAACAGAAGCATCAGAAAGACTTCTCTTTTCTGCATTAAGCTGCTTAAGAATCTTCTCAGAAATTTCAGGCATGTATGGTTCAAGAAGAGATGCTCCTATACTTATACTCTCAACAAGATTATAAAGCACCTCCTGAAGTCTGTCCTTCTTATCAGGATCTTTTGCAAGCGCCCAGGGCATCGTCTCATCTATATATTTGTTACATCTTCTGAACAGATTGAATATCTCTGTAATCGCATCAGCGACACGAAGCTTTTCCATCTTTTCAGTTACCTTATCCACAGTTCCGGTAACAATATCCTTCAAATCATCATCGACAGCCTCGCTTACTCCCGTATTATTTACAACGCCGTCAAAATATTTATTGGACATGGATATTGTTCTGTTTACAAGGTTTCCAAGCGTATTGGCAAGTTCAGAATTAATTCTTTCTATTATAAGCTCCCATGAAATGACCCCGTCGTTCTCAAACGGCATCTCATGAAGCACGAAGAAACGAATTGCATCAACGCCAAAGAGATTTACAAGGTCGTCAGCATACAGAACATTTCCTTTGGATTTGCTCATCTTACCGTCGCCCTGCAGAAGCCATGGATGTCCGAATATCTGCTTAGGCAGCGGAATATCAAGCGCCATAAGCATAATTGGCCAGTAAATTGTATGAAATCTCAGAATATCCTTTCCTATAAGATGAAGGTCGGCAGGCCAATATTTTTTATAAAGCTCGTCGCTGTCACCATCCACATCATAACCAAGCCCGGTAATATAGTTACTAAGCGCGTCAACCCACACATATATAATATGCTTATCGTCAAACGTAACAGGCACTCCCCATTTGAACGATGTCCTCGATACGCACAAATCCTGAAGTCCCGGAAGAAGGAAATTATTCATCATTTCATTCTTTCTGGATTCCGGCTGAATAAATTCAGGGTGAGTATTAATATGCTCTATAAGCCTGTCTGCATATTTGCTGAGCTTAAAGAAATATGCCTCCTCCTTAGCAGGTTCGCACGGACGTCCGCAGTCGGGACATTTACCGTCTACAAGCTGCGATGGCGTAAAGAATGACTCGCAAGGAGTACAGTACATTCCTTCATACTCGCCTTTATATATATCGCCTTTTTCATAAAGCTTTTTAAATATTTTCTGAACCTGCTTTTCATGGTCTTCATCAGTCGTTCTTATAAACCTGTCGTAAGATGTATTCATCATATCCCATATATTTTTAATCTGTCCGGCGACATTATCCACATACTCCTTTGGAGACACTCCTGCCTCCGCCGCCTTAATCTCTATTTTCTGTCCATGTTCATCAGTTCCGGTCTGAAAACGCACGTCGTATCCCTGCATCCTTTTGAATCTCACTATCGCATCCGCAAGAACCGCTTCATAGGTATTGCCTATATGCGGCTTACCTGATGTATACGCAATTGCCGTCGTAAGATAAAATGTCTTCTTTTCTTTATCCATTACCATCTCTCCTTTTCCACGAAATACAATTACCATATATAATATCACACATTATATTAAATAGCTACAATTTCCATTTTTATATCTGATAATTAAAAAAACTCCGAAAATCATTCTTCCGGAATTTTAAACTGAGTCACGGGGGAATCGAACCCCCGACAACTTGATTAAAAGTCAAGTGCTCTACCGACTGAGCTAGTGACCCATACTATATTAATATAGAAAAGTGCCCAGAGCCGGAATCGAACCAGCGACACAGGGATTTTCAGTCCCTTGCTCTACCAACTGAGCTATCTGGGCATTCTGAATAATAATTGCGGGGGCTGGATTTGAACCAACGACCTTCGGGTTATGAGCCCGACGAGCTGCCTGACTGCTCTACCCCGCGATAAATATTATGCGTAATGCATAGTGGATGGAGAAGGATTCGAACCTTCGAAGTCGTCGACAACAGATTTACAGTCTGCCCCCTTTGGCCGCTCGGGAATCCATCCATATTATATAAGCCGACAAACGGACTTGAACCGTTAACCTGCTGATTACAAATCAGCTGCTCTG
>CABUPO010000012.1 GCA_902493385.1 uncultured Lachnospiraceae bacterium | reverse complement strand
GCAGAAGGCTCTAATGATAATTCCAAAATGAATATAGCCATGTTTGGACAAAAGTGGTGCTTGGATAGATGTTGATGGTGGGGTGGAGATGATGTCCACAGTGAGGCTGACATCCACAGTGCTGATGATGTCTACAGTACGGATGATATCAACATCGTAGCGCGGATGATGAACACACCATTTATTGAAGATTTTCTGCTGTGGGAGTCGTCGAGAGAATGATGACCACAGTGATTTATAAACTATGCAAATAAAGCAAAGGATTAAGGAGTAAAAGAAATGTACGATTATTTGGTTGTTGGTGCTGGACTGTATGGCTCCATATTTGCGCATGAAGCGGTAAAGAAAGGATATTCGGTTCTGGTTATTGATAAACGGCCAAATATCGCGGGAAATGTATATACGGAAAGCATTGAGGGTATTAGCGTCCATGTTTATGGTGCTCACATTTTTCACACGAATAATAAAAAGGTATGGAATTACATAACGCAGTTTGCAGAATTTAACCGATTCACGAATTCCCCAGTGGCAAACTATAAAGGCGAATTGTATTCCATGCCATTTAATATGTACACGTTCAATAAGATGTGGGGCGTGGTCACGCCAGAGGAGGCCGAAGCGAAGATCAATGAGCAACGGGCAGAAATTACCGGAGAGCCACAGAATCTGGAGGAGCAAGCAATAAGCCTTGTAGGTCGAGATATTTTTGAAAAGCTGGTTAAAGGATATACGGAAAAACAGTGGGGAAGAGATTGCAAAGATCTCCCGGCTTTCATTATTAAACGTCTGCCGGTTCGCCTGACTTTTGATAACAATTATTTTAATGCATTGTATCAGGGTATTCCTGTTGGAGGGTACACAAAATTGATGGAAAACCTGTTGGAAGGCATTGAAGTAAAGTTGAACACAGATTATTTGAAGAATAAAGCTGATCTGGATGCTTTGGCAAGGAAAGTGGTCTACACAGGACCCATTGATGCTTATTTCGGTTATCAGCTCGGTATGCTGGAATATCGTTCTGTGAGATTTGAAACGGAACTTCTTGATATCCCAAATTTCCAGGGCAATGCTGCTGTGAATTACACGGACAGGGAGACTCCGTGGACAAGGATTGTCGAACACAAGTGGTTTGAGTTTGGTAAAGATACGGATGGCAATGATCTCCCGAAGACTGTTATTAGTCGTGAGTATAGTTCTGAATGGAAACCGGGGGATGAACCTTATTATCCGGTCAACGATGAGAAGAACGGGAAGTTGTATGCGGAATACAAGAAACTGGCTGATGCTGAAAGCAAAGTGATTTTTGGCGGACGTTTAGGTGAGTACAAATATTACGATATGGATCAGGTGATTGCTGCCGCTCTTGAGTGTGCCGAAAAACATCTGTCAGAGTAACAGGGAGTTGGGAAGAATTATGAAAAAGATTTTAATGGTTTGCGAAGCATTCGGCGGCGGTGTTTTTACATATGTGTCTCAGCTTTGTAATGACATGGTTAGTGATTTTGAAGTATATCTGGCATATTCGTTAAGACCGCAGACGCCAGAGAATTACAAGGATTTTCTGGATAAGAGGGTTCACCTAATTGAAGTTAAAAATTTTAGTGCTAAAGGATTAACAAATATCTCAAATGATATCAAGGTGATAAAGGAACTGCGGGCGATTGAGAAAAAGGTGCAGCCAGATGTAATACATCTGCACTCATCTGTTGCCGGAGGAATTGGACGCCTTGCTTTTAAAGGGAAAAATAATACGGTGGTTTACACACCTCATGGCTATGCCCATATCCTTATGGGAAGCGGAGCAAAATGCAAGATGTATGGAATCATGGAATCTATACTCGGAAAGATTTCCAACGCAATAACGCTGACCTGCTGTGAAAGTGAGGACGAAGTGGCAAAAGGACTTACCAAGAGGACAGCTTATATTGAGACAGGCGTGAATTTGGCTGACTTGTCTGCATCATTGGATGGAATAGAACCAATTAAAAATGAGAAGTTTACAGTATTTACGCTAGGACGTGCATGTGTCCAGAAACAGCCGCAGTTGTTCAATCGTATTGCGGAATTGGTGCCGGAAGCAAGATTTGTGTGGATCGGCAATGGAGAACTTGAAAATGAACTTACGGCTCCCAATATGGAAGTAACCGGATGGAAACCGAGAAAAGAAGCTTTGGCAATGGCAAAGGGAGCCGATGCATTTATCCTGTGTTCTCTTGGCGAGGCTATTGCAATGAGCCTGATTGAAAATATGTACATAAAGAAGCTGATTCTTGTCAGCAATGTTATGGGGAATAAGAGTGTTATTCATGATGGTGTGAATGGATATGTCTGTGATAAAGCTGAGGATTACGCCAAGAGAATAAAGGCGGCGATGAAAAAATTTCCTTCAGAGCTTCCAGAGAGGGCGTATCAGGATGTGCTTGAGATATATAACACAGAAGCAATGAAGAAGAAATATATTAAATTCTATAATAATGTAATTGCAGGTAAGTGCTAATGGGAGAAAAGAAAGCTGATTTGGTATCTGTTATAGTGCCAATATATAATGTCGAAAATGATCTGCTTGAATGTGTACAGAGCATTCAAAATCAAACATATTCAAACTTGGAGATTATTCTTATTGATGATGGCTCACCAGATCGTTGTGGCGATATTTGTGATTCTTTAGCAAAGGATGACAGCAGAATAATCGTTATCCATCAAGAAAATGGTGGATTGTCAAGAGCGCGTAATGCAGGAATGGACATTATGACTGGTGACTATGTTACATTTGTTGATAGTGATGATGTATTGGAAGAACAATTTGTAGAATACATGTTGGCATTAGCACACAAATATCAGGCAGAAATAGCAATATGCCAGAACTCAGTTTTCTCCAAAGGGAATGATATAGTTCATCTACACAGTCAGGAAAATGTAAAGGAAAAATGTTTTACAGCATCAGATGCAATTAAAACAATGTTGTATCAAAAGGAATTTGATGTGGCAGCATGGGGAAAATTATATCGGGCAGAAACACTGAAGGGCGTTACATTTCCGAATGGTCTTATTCATGAGGATATTCCAACAACATATAAAGCATTGCTGAAATGCAATAATGTTGCGTATACGTCAAAGGAATTATATAGATATCAAATTAGGAAGAACAGCATTGAAAACGAGAAATTTACACTAAAGAAAATGGACTGTATCACAACATCACAAATGATGCTGGATGATATTGCATCTAATCATTCGGAATATTTACCGGCGGCACGAAGTAGGTACTTTGCTGCACAGTTTCATATCTTAGCGCAGATAGCTGAGAAAATACCTGAAAAAGAAATTATTATCAATAATATTAAAAAGGTTAGGATGTTTGTAATAAGAGATTCAGAAGCGAGTTTTCGAGTTAGAGTTGCATGCTTGTTGAGCTACATCGGATTTGATTTTACAGTTAATGTGTTGAATCGGATGAATAAGCACAAATATGTGTAGGATTGTGAGGTGATTTGGTGCCAGAGATTAGTATTATCATTCCTGCTTATAATGTAGAAAAGTATCTTGATAAATGTATGGAATCTATCCTTAACCAAAGGTTTAATGACTTTGAAATTCTTCTTATTGATGATGGAGCAAAGGATAGCACACCACAAATTTGTGATAAGTATGCGTCTTTAGATCCAAGGGTGAAAGTGTATCATAAAGAAAATGGTGGTTTATCAGATGCACGAAACTATGGATTGGATCGGATGTCGGGTAAATATGTGACATTTATTGATAGTGATGATTATGTTGATTTGAACTATTTGGGCTATATGTATGATTTGCTAAAAGAGAAAAAAGCTCAAATTGCTATTGTTCAAGGTCAAGTAATATTGGAAACGGAAAAGCCGACAGATGTCAAAGCAACTGAAGAAAAAGCAATTAAAGCGGAAGATGCGGTCCGGATGATGTTGCTACGCAAAGAGGCAACCCATACCAGCTGGGGAAAATTATATGATGCAGCATTGTGGGGGAAAATCCGTTTTCCGAAGGGACAAAATTATGAGGATTATGCAACTACATATTATATTTTTGCACAAGCTGATACTGTAGCATATAGTAATGCTGGGTTATATTTCTATATACAACGTACAGGGTCTATTATGCATGATACCTGTTCATTGAAAACACTAAGTGTTTTGGATGTATCAGATTCTGTATCGGAGTTTATGAGATCTCAATGGCCAGCTTGTAAAGAAGAAATATTGGATTTACAGGTACATACCTATTTAAAAAACTTGCAACAAATTTTAAATACGGGAAAGAATGCATTCCCGGAGTATCAAAACCGGATTATACGTTTTATTAAGAAGAATCAATTTAAAGTACTTTGTGGTAAGAAGTTTCCAAGGAATGATAAAATCAAGGTTTTATCGCTAATGCTGGGAAAAGGCGTTTTTCTTAAAGTGTATAATTCTCATGATGGGGACAGAAGGATAAATTGAGAGGAATTACTGATGAAGGTCGATATTATTACACTGCATTATATATGGCATTATGGCTCATTACTTCAAACTTATGCAACATGTAAAGTGTTTGAAAAACTAGGAATAGAAGCAGAGGTAATTGATTATGTCAGACCAAATGCAGATGAAAATGAAGAAATAAAAGCGGGATTAGCAGCCAGAGACTATAGAAATCCAATAAAAAATTTTTTGTTTGTATTGAGTAAAAAAATCGAAAATAAGAGACGAAAAAAATTCAGTGAAGATTTTTTGAAAAAATATGTCAGACTCACAAAGCGGTATAATACTTATGATGAACTGAAAGAAAATCCTCCATTGGCAGATGTTTACTGTACCGGAAGTGATCAAACTTGGAACAGTGAATATAATGGTGGGTTTCTTCCGGCATATTATTTGGAATTTGCACCTACTGGGAAAAGGAGAATCGGTTATGCTGTAAGCATTGGCATGGATAAAATTCCAGAGGATGAATTGGAGGTGACCCGCAATGCAATAATGAAATATAGTGCCATTTCCGTTCGTGAAAATTCTGCAGTAAAGCTGATTCAAGATATGGGTTATTCGAATGTATGCCAGGTCCTTGATCCAACACTGGCGTTAAGCTTGGAAGACTGGAGACCTCTGATTGGGAAAAGATTGATTCATGAGCCCTATATTTTGATTTATAAGTTGAATCCTAATGATGAATTAGAAGCGTTTGCGTCTGAATTAGCTAAAAGGGAAAAATGCAAGTTGGTGCGGGTGAGCTATTATCTTAATCATTTTAAAGATCAAGGGAAGATGATGTATAGTCCCTGTGTTGAGGATTTTCTTTCGCTCATATATTATTCGAATAGTGTTGTAACGGATTCCTTTCATTGTATTGCTTTTTCGCTTAATTTTAACAAAGACTTGTATGCATTTTATCCTGGAAAATATAGCACAAGAATCAGCAGTATTATGGAACTGACAGGAGTTAAGCATCGAATAGTAGGTGACCCCGGATTTAATCATTCGGAAATTAATTTTGATAATGTAAATAAAGTACTGTCATTTGAACGAGAAAAGTCGATGGACTTTTTGAAATTAAATTGTAAATAAGAAGGAGAACGACATGTATACAGAACTGAAATCATATCAAATTATCATAGCATTGCTGAAAAAATATGGAATACGGCATTGTGTTTTATCAGCAGGAAGCAGAAATGTACCTTTTGTTCATTCTGTGGAGGAAGATCCTTTCTTTAAGTGTTATTCCGTAGTAGATGAAAGAAGTGCCGGATATTTTGCACTTGGTTTAGCACAAGAGTTGAATGAACCAGTGGTTATTTCGTGTACTGCCTCTACTGCTTCCTGCAATTATTGGTCGCCGGTTGCAGAAGCTTTTTATCAGAATGTTCCTTTAATTATTTTGACAAGTGATAGAGATCCGCATATGTTAGGTCAACGTGAAGATCAGATGATTGATCAAGTAGGAATGTTTGATCGGCATGTGAGAAAATCTGTAAATCTTCCTATCGTTAATTCGAGAGAAGATTTTATATGGTGCCAAAGATTGGTGAATGAAGCCTTTCTCGAACTTGACCATCACGGAAAGGGACCTGTTCATATAAATATCCCTATGAATAGTTATAATATCTCTTTCAATGCAAAAGAACTTCCGTTTGTTGTAAAATTTGAAAGATTAGAGCATGATTGTGAATTACAGAAATGGAATGAGAAAGCAGAAATACTAAAAAAGAAACAGAGAATCATGGTTGTGTGCGGACAAAATAGTTTTGTCTCTGAAAACCTGAACAGGCAGCTTAAGTCTTTTTTTGAAAAATATAATTGTGCAGTTTCTATTGAATATATGTCAAATTTAAATGATCCGGAATATATCAATACAGTTCTTTGCACTGATACGCAATATATAACGGATAAAAAATTTGAGGAAATTTTACCGGATTTAATTATTTCTTTTGGCGGAAATATTGTAGCTGGTTTAAAGGAAATGCTTAGAAGAAACCCCGGAAAGTGTGAACATTGGTTGATTCAAGAAGATGGGCATGTTGTTGATCTGTTTAAAAATCTGACAACTATTTTTGAATGTACGCCGGAATACTTTTTTGAATATTTTAATTCAAAAGCAGAAAATAATAAAAATAACCGTAATTTTTATACTTTGTTAAAGCAATATGCTGAATCAGTTGTGTATCCTGATTTTGAATACTCGAATGTTTATGCTATCAAGGAAATTGTAGAAAGTGCTGAATCGGGTTCGATGATTCATATGGCAATTAATAATGCCATACGAATAACCAATTATTGCAGGCTTAATCCGAAGATTAAAATATATGCAAATATTGGCACATTTGGCATTGATGGTTGTATGTCAAGCTTTTTGGGGCAAGCATCAGCCAGACATGATCTTTGCTATTTAATCATCGGGGATCTTGCATATTTCTATGACATGAATGCAATGCGAATTAAACATATCAATAAAAATGTTCGCATTCTATTGATAAATAATGAGGGCGGAGAAGAGTTTTACTACAATTATACCTGGATAAATAAATCAAGTGATTTGCATACAACTGCGCGACACCATACAAAAGCAGAAGGATGGGTTAAGGAAAATGGGTTTAAGTATATATCTGCTCATGATAAAGAAAGCTTCGAAAAAGCGAAAAAAGTTTTTATGAGTTCTGAAAGCCAACAGCCCATATTATTGGAAGTGTTTACAGAAATGTCAAAAGATGCAAAGATTCTTCATGATTTTTATGCCCTTAGTAAGCCGGTTGATATAAAGCAGAAAGGAAAAGAAGTTATAAAAAGTGTTGTCGGACAGGAAACAGCAAAAAAATTGAAGAACATGTTTGGAAAATAAGAGGGTAACGGAATGGTAAAAAGGATTCTTCGAAAAATAAAGCGCAAGTTGAAAAATACATTTTCGATGAAAATTCCCGTTAATAATCCGGTACTTTACGGTGAATTGCTAGCAGGAAGATGTGCGCTTATTACCGGAGGAACAAGCGGAATTGGATTTGCAATTGCAGAAGCGTTTTTGCGGAATAAAGCAGATGTTGTAATAACAGGGAGAAGCAAGCAAAAGCTTATGGATGCAGTTGAGCGCCTGAAAAAAGAGTTCCCGGAACAGACAGTTACTGGAGTGGAACTTGATAACTGTGATATTTCTAAAATGCAAGAAGTATTTCAGAAGGTGCTGGGGGGGTATAAAATTGATATCCTTGTAAACAATGCAGGCGTTATTAATAAGACATTTTTTGGCAGCACTCAAGAAAATGATTTTGATTTAGTGATTGATACAGATCTGAAAGGACCGTATTTCCTAAGTGAATTGTTCGCAGGCTACATGAAGGAAAAGAAAATTCAAGGCAACATTTTGAATGTTTCTTCGTCATCGGCAATTTGTCCTGCAAGCAATTCATATGGCCTTGCAAAATGGGGGATTCGAGGAATGACGTTAGGTCTTGCAAAACATTTAAGTGCGGATGGAATTGTAGTAAATGCAATTGCACCAGGCCCCACTGCCACATCCATGCTTTTGAATACTGATGATAGAGATATCAATCGGCCATCCTCACCTTCTGAGAGATATGCAACACCAGAAGAAATTGCCAATTTATCTGTTATTCTTGTGAGTGACCTTGGACGGATGGTTAATGGAGATACTGTTTATGTCACAGGCGGGTGTGGATTGCTGACATTTGATGATTGGTCGTAATACGTAATAAAGAGGGAGATGAGATTTTGGAGAATTGCAGAATATTATTTATTGTACCGAATCTGCGAATTGGAACCGGTGTAACAAGTGTGATAATGAACCATTATGGTAAGCTAATAAAAGATGGATACTGTGTGGATTTCTGCTTGCTTCAGTATAGAGAATCTCCTTTTTTTAAAGTAGTACAAGAAAATGGTGGACATATTTTTGCAATGCCTAGTGGAAACAATGGCTATCCTGATAAAAAGAAAACACCGCATTTTATTGAACAGATATTAAAGAAAGAAAAATATAAAATAGTACATATACATATTGTTGGAAGGTTTGCTGTCTATACTTCATATTATGCTAAGAAGTATCAGGTGCCTTTTCGCATTTATCATGCACATAATCCAAGAGATGTTCATGATTTCAAGTCATTCGTGGCTTCTATGCTATTTGATAATTTAAGCGTTGTATTAAATAATTGCTATTTAGCTTGTTCAGAGGAAGCCGGAAAATCTGTTTTTAGAGGCAGAAATTTTAGTGTAATCAAAAACACAATAGATACAAAAAAACTCAAGTATTCCTCTTTGAATAGAGAAAAATTCAGAAAAAAGTTTGACATTAAAAAGGATGTTTTTGTTGTTGGAACAGTATGCAGAATTAGTTACCAAAAAAACCCCTATTACCTAGTGGATATCTTCGAAAAAATCCAGGAAATAAAAAAAGACTCAATTTTGGTATGGGCTGGAAGTGGAGATTTAGAAAAAAATATTGAACAATATATTGAGTCAAAGGGGCTATCCAATAAGGTTTTGCTTCTTGGAGACTGTTCAGATGTTGCATCTCTTTATGCTGCAATGGATGTATTTGTTTTGCCATCCAGATACGAAGGACTTGGCATTGTTTATATTGAAGCGCAGGCATCGGGGCTAACAACATTTGCATCAAATGTTGTACCTAAAGACACGAAGATTACAGAATTGATTAACTATTTGCCGTTAAACGAGTCTCTAGAATTCTGGGCAAAGAAAATTGCATCAGTTGAATCTGATACGCAAGATAGAGAAACATATTCAAAAATAATTGCTGATGCAGGGTATGACACATCATTGAATAATGGTCTTATCGACTATTATAATAAGCTAAAATAAGAGCTCATAGGGGGAGCATATGGGTGTATATTATTTTATATTGTTTTTTATTTTAATAAATGGAGTAACAGCGAAAAAGCATAGAATGTGGTATGTCACCTCAACATTTTTCGTTATTTTCTTGTTTGCAGCCTTGAGAAAATATACGATTGGAATTGATCTGGAGCTTCATTATGCAAGAAATTTCGAGCGTATCGCTATATTGCCGTGGAGTGAAGTGCCATCATTTATTGCATATGATCCAGGCTTTAATGTTTTGTGCAAATTGATTAGTTATATCTCTACGGATCGACAGACATTTATTGTTATTACAAGTTTGATAGTTTTTGGCTCAGTTGGACGTTATATATATATCAATGGTAAAGATGTTGTATTAGAGACATTTATGTTCTTAGTTAGCTTTTGCTATATGATGTATATGAATATTATAGCTCAAGCTGTTGCTATGGCTATTTTTCTTTTTGCATTGGAGTTTCTTAAAGAAAAAAAGTATATTAAATACATTTTAGCTGCGTTGTTAGCTTCTAGTATGCATGCTTCTGCCATTATACTTTTATTAATGATTCCTTTGTCATTTCTCAAGGTGGATAGAAAAAATGTCTTGAGATTTACAGTTATTTTGTTATTTGTCCTTTTTGCTTACAATCAGGTCTTTGATATATTTGCAACAATAATACCAGAGTTTGGGAGATATCTTGAGGCAGGAAATGTACATGGACAGTCAACAAGGCTGGGCATATTTGCGTTAAGCTTGATTTTAATATATGCAGGTTGTTTTGCTGCTTCGATTATTTTTATATATACAAGTAAAACATCACTAGAAAAAGATTATTTTATTTCCAATCGAAAAGGTAAAGCTATCAAACAAATTAGTACAAACCTTTTAGCATATGGAACTTTGATTGTTGTGTGGTCAAGGCTTGCATCTTTACAAATTGCAGTTAGCATTCGTGTTGGATATTATTTTTGCCCATTGGCTTTTTCACTTTTGAGTCGTGCCATAGATGAGTATAGAGATGTTCGAATGCGATTCATATTGAAAGCAATAATTTATGTAATATTGATTGTATTTTTCTGCTGGTCTGCTCCGACATTTGGAGCTAATAACTATGGCGGTGTGCCATATATGTTTTATTGGAATTAAAGAGGATAATGGAAAAATGAAGAGAGTCGGAATAATAACTTTATATTACAATAACGATAATTATGGTGGCATTGCTCAAGCATATGCACTTAATAAATATATTGAAAATTTAGGATATGACTCCGAAGTGATATCATACAAGAGAACCCCGGTTCATATTCCAAGCGTGAGGGAACGAATAAAAAAAGAGGGATTATTTTCTGTAATTTGTTCAAAAATGGAAATGTTACCCGAAAAACTAATCTTAAAAATATCAACAAAATATGTTGAAAAAAAATATGGTTCGGATTTGGAGAAAAAAATAAGTCAGAGGAAGGATGCCTTTAAGCGTTCGAGAGAACTCGTTAGACATTCAAAGGTTTATACAGAAGATACTATTCAAAATTGTATCGGAGCATATGACTGCTATGTGAGTGGAAGTGATCAAATATGGAAGCCCGGAGTACTTCAATCTCCATATGTTTTTGAATTTCTTCCTGATGAGTACAAGCGGATTTCATATGCTTCCAGCATTACTGTGACAGATTATCCTTCGCAATATGGAGATTATATGAAAAAAAATTTAGCACATTACATGTGGATTTCAGTCCGAGAGAACAGTGCTAAAACATATTTAGAGAATCTTTTACATCGATCTGTAGATGTTGTTGTTGATCCAACAATGCTTCTGGATAAAAATGAATGGGAAAAAATTACCGGCGAACGAGTTATAAAAGAACATTATTTATTTGCATATTTGCTTGGCGAAGACCATAAACAAAGAAAACAAATAACTCAGTATGCAAAAGAGAGAAATATTAAAATTGTTACTCTACCGCATGTAGAAGGCAAGGTAAGAGCGGCAGATATCAGGTTTGGGAATCGTCAACTGTACGACATTGATTTGCCTGCTTTTCTGAGTCTTATAAAATATGCTGATTGTGTTTGTACAGATTCTTTTCATGCTGTAGTTTTTTCAAACATTTTTGAGACGGAATTTTTTGTTTTTGAACGAGTAATTCTTTCTAAGAAAGCAAATATGAACAGTAGGTTGGATACATTATTGGATATGCTTGGTGAAAAAAATAAAATGATTTATAAAAACAAAGCAATAACGAATGCAAATTTGCAACCTACAGATTTTATTGATGCAAAAGAAAGATTAAGAGAGAAAGTAGATCAATCAAAGCTTCTTTTGAATAAAGCATTGCTTGATTAATTCCGAAAAGAGGTTGATAAAGTGAGTCAAAGAAAAGCGGGAGTTATCCTGTCATATGCATCACAAATCATTCATATATTGTCTGGTTTAATATATACTCCTATTATGCTTCGTCTCCTCGGACAAAGCGAATATGGGTTGTATCAACTTGTATATTCCGTTGTTTCCTATCTCAGCCTTCTGAGTTTTGGATTTACCGCGTCTTACATGAGATTTTACTCCAAAGCCAAGGCGAAAAATGATGAAGATGAGGTAAGCAGGCTCAATGGAATGTTTATGGTCATTTTCCTTGTCATTGCTGCGATCTGTCTGCTCTGCGGAGTGGTTATGATAGGAAATGTAGAATTTATTTTTGCAGATGGATTAACGGCTGATGAGTACCCGACAGCAAGAATTCTTATGGCGTTGATGGTGTTTAATCTTGCACTGACTTTTCCAAACAGTGTCTTTGATGCATTTACATCAGCCCATGAGCAATTTTTCTTTCAGAAACTGCTGGTTGTTCTTCAGAATTTGCTTAATCCGTTCCTTGCCCTGCCATTGTTGATTATGGGGTATGGTTCTATTGGTATGGTTTTAGTTACCACGTTCCTTACGGTGGCAAAGCTCTGCATAAATGTGTGGTTTAGTTTGAAAAAGCTTCATGTGCATTTTATCTTTAAGGGATTTCAATTCGGTTTACTTAAAGAAATGTGGACGTTCACGTTTTTCATTTTCCTGAACCAGATTATCGACCAGATCAACTGGAGTGTGGATAAATTCCTTCTGGGTAGGCTTGCGGGGACAACGGCAGTGGCCATCTATGGTTTAGGCGGCCAGATTAATTCAATGTATTTGCAGCTTTCCACATCGATATCGAATGTGTTTGTGCCAAAGGTAAACCGGATTGTTGCAACGTCAGATGATAATGATGAATTGAGCAGATTGTTCACAAAAATAGGAAGGATACAATTTATTGTTTTGGGCCTTATCTTAACTGGATTTATTTTTGTCGGAAAGCCATTTATGAATATTTGGGGTGGATCAGGATATGACGACTCCTATTATGTAACCTTATGGCTCATCATTCCGGTGACAGTACCTTTGATTCAAAACCTTGGCATTGAAATACAGAGGGCCAAAAATATGCATAAAACCCGGTCAGGGGTGTACTTTTTTATCGCAATAGCGAATGTATTTGTCAGCATTCCATTAATTAAGCTGTTTGGGCCTACGGGAGCCGCAATGGGTACTGCGATTTCGCTTTTCGCAGGTAATATCGTTTTCATGAATTGGTATTACCATAGCCGTATCGGGCTTGATATGACGCTTTTTTGGAAGGGGATTTTCAAATTTGTGCCTGCCCTAATCATTCCAGTACTTGCAGGTATCTTTGTTATGAATTTTTGTAGTATTGAAAGTCTGTTGCAAATTATCATATTTGCTTTGGTGTATACGGTAGTTTACTGCCTATCCATGTACTTCCTGGGTATGAATGAGGAAGAAAAACAAATGGTGATGTCTCCAATTAGGAAAATCCTGCGGAGATAACAGTAGGGCATGGATGTGATGGTATCAAAAACAACCATGTAAAAGGATACTAAGGAAATGGAAATTGCAAGATAGGTGAAAGTAAGGTGTACGGAAAATGAGGAGAATAAATTCAGTAAAAGAGACAGATGGCAGTAAAAAAGCCTATTGGCAGTCTATAAGAGGGATATGTATTTTAGCAGTTGTCCTGATTCATGCTCTTGGTGGATATGATTATTCAGATGGCGCTGCCAACACAGCCTACCTTATTCTCAGGCAATTAATCAACTTTGCTGTAGCCACTTTCATATTTATGTCGGGCTATTTTGTAAATATCGGAAAGATTGAGTCTAAGGAATATAATTATAAGTCATGGCTAACTATTCGGGGGGGGGCGTTTGCTAATCCCGTTTGTCATATGGTCATTGCTTTATAGCGGTGTAAATGTGTTGCAAAACATACATAAGGGCAAGGCAGTCAACTGGCTTGGTGTGATATATCGGTTTATTGTTGGAAAGTCAGCTACGCCATTTTATTATATCGTTGTTTTATTCCAACTTACACTGCTCACACCATTTTTGGTAAAGATGGTAAAGGAAAAAGGAATTATTTCAAAACTGCTATGGCTTGTGACGCCGATTTATCTTGTATATGTTTATGCCTGGAATTTCATGACGGGAAGCTCACCACGCCTTTATGAAACATTATTTCCTGCATGGTTTGGTTTTTATTATCTGGGAATACAGGTTAAATGCGGGCTGAAGATGAATGGAAGAAAATGGATTCTGGCAATAATGTTTCTGCTTAGCTGTTTTGAAGCACTATTTCTCCGTCATTACAGCATGAGTCAGGGCTTCTATACGAGCCAGATCACAGCAGGATCATTCTTATATACAGGTGCATTTATTGGTGTGTTGCTGCAGGAAGAGAGCAGAGGAGATAGGAAAGAAAGTATACTGTCCAGAATTGGAGATTGCTCTTATGGGATTTTTTACATCCACATGATCATATTGCTGTTAGTCGGTAAGTTTGTGGGCAGAGTTTCTTGGATGGATAGCAACTGGATTTTGTACTGGGGAATGCGGTTTATACTTACTAGCGTCATCAGCTTCGTAGTGATAGAAATCGGACAGAAATGTATGGGGAAAAAGATGCTGCGATGGATCGGTTTTGTTTGATTGTCTGTTCATGGACAGGCTAATACAACCAATTAAAACGAATCAAAAGAGGAGAGATACATGATACCTTTAAAAACATATGCCTGTTATTTGAAAAATGATGAAATCAGGATGAGCAGTTCTTCCGGAGCGGTGTTTTCTGCGCTGGCTTCCTATGTTTTCTCCCTGAACGGTGTTGTTTATGGTGTGGCCATGACAGAGGATTGTTATTCGGCGGAGTTTGTCTCAGTGACAGATGAAAATGGTTTAAAGAAGCAACGGGGATCAAAATATCTCCAGGCAAAAGTCGGCAGTACATATAAGAACGTAAAGCATGATTTGGATACCGGAAAGATGGTTCTATTTACAGGGACAGGATGCCAGGTAAACGGTTTGAAAAATTTCCTTGGAAAGAATTATGGAAATTTAATCTGCGTTGATGTCATCTGCCACGGTACACCTTCTCCTGCATTGTGGAGGGGGTACGCACAGCATCAGGAAAAGACTCATGGAGGAAAGCTGAAATATATCAATTTTCGTTGCAAGGATGATAGTTGGACGGACTTTGGTATGAAGGAAGCTATTCGGCGAGTACAGAGTAGAAAAGTTCGAAGAAAATATATTTCCAAAGACGAAGATCCTTTTATGCTGATGTTCTTAAGAGATTATTGCCTTCGGCCATCTTGTTATGAGTGCAGGGCGAAAGAAAATAAATTATCCGACCTTACCATAGCCGATTTCTGGGGAATCCACAATGTTGCACCTGAGATGAATGACAATCGAGGTATCTCACTTGTTCTTGTCAAAACGGAGAGAGGGGCGGAGTTATTCAATCAGGTATGTAAAAACATGGAGGTTAAGGAGGTATCCTATGAGGATGGCGTTAGAAATAATCCGGCTGAATACCGTTCAGCTGCAAGACCACCCCAGAGGGATGTATTTTTTTCGGATATGCATAATTTGAGTTTCGATGAACTTACGGCAAAATATGCTGTGCCAGTTAAAGTTCCTGCAAAAACAAAGGTAAAACGGAAAATAAAGAACATGGTTAAGAAAATAGTTCGGGGGGGGGTATTCTGCTGACTCCGACTACTGATTACTATTTGTGTTTTGTGTTTCAGATAAGTGATCAAAAATAAGAAATTTGCAGGAGGAGTTAAATGAAAGAGATACCAATTCTATATAATAGAAAAGAAGAATGCTGTGGCTGTACTGCCTGCTATGCTATCTGTCCTAAAGAAGCAATCAGTATGGTTGAGGATGATGAAGGATTTGAGTATCCGCAGGTAGATGAAGAGAAGTGCGTAAGATGTTATATGTGCTTAAAAGTCTGTCCATTTAAAGCAGATAAGGTAACTTCATATGAGAATAATAAGGACAAAAGGAAGGATATGATATGAAATCTACAACACTACTTATCATGGCCGCCGGCATCGGCAGCCGTTTCGGAACAGGAATTAAACAGTTAGAGCCGGTCGGCCTACATAATGAAATTATCATGGATTATTCCATCCATGATGCAATTGAAGCGGGATTCAATAAAATCATTTTTGTGATCCGTAAAGATATTGAAGCTAACTTCCGAGAGCGGATCGGAAACCGCGTGGAAGCAATCTGCGAGAAACAGAATGTGAAAATCGCCTATGCGTTCCAGGAACTTTCCGCTGTCCCGGACGGATACACCGTTCCATCTGCCAGGACGAAACCCTGGGGAACCGGACAGGCAGTATTATCAGCAAAGGATCTGATCCACGAGCCGTTTGCCGTTATCAATGCAGATTGTTTATGATACACTAAAATTACCGAAAAAAAGCGTCATAATTCCCTGAAATGAGCAAGGGAATTTCCCTAAAAAAGGCGGGACATATTGAAGCCCCTTAACATTACATTTATCCTTTATCTAAGCACTACCAACGATAAAGGAGGAAAGGAAGATGCTTACTATGTCCCAAATCAATCATATCAAAGATTTGAGCAATTGTGGATACCGTATCAGCGAAATTTCCGAAAAAACCGGTGCGGATCCGAAAACAATACGGAAATATCTTGCCAGGGAGGATTTCTCCCCAACACCGCCGGTCATTCAGGAAATACCTTCCAAGCTGGACCCTTTTAAGCCTGTCATACACGAATGGCTCGAGGAGGACAAAAAACACTGGAGAAAACAACACCACACAGCCAAACGGGTCTATGATCGCCTGAAGGAGGAGCACGGGTTTGACGGAAGCTACAGCATTGTGCAGCGCTACATGAAAAAATGCAGGTCTGTACAAACGCAAAAAGCGAACTTAGAACTCATTTGGGATCCGGGACCGGCACAAGTGGATTTTGGCGAAGCAGACTTTTATGAGGCAGGAAAGCTGTGCCGCAGGAAATATCTTACGGTATCTTTCCCTTACAGTAACGACGGGTACAGCCAGGTCTTTGGCGGTGAAACTGCCGAGTGTGTCTGCCAGACAATATCCACTTTCTGAAAACGCTTGCCGTCTATCTTTTCCGGCGCGTGGATAACGATTTTTTTGATAAACGGCAACAGAGTGACCGCAATATCCGCAAGGTGCGTGGAACGATGCTGAAAAAGATACGAAAAAATCTGCTTGCCGCCCTTACAGAAGAGGCGAACAAGCAGCAGCCAATGACCTTGTTGGAAAAGGCTTTTTTAGCAAAAAGCAGCGAAACGGTTGATTCTGGGAATAAGAAATAGTATAATGCTAATACGATTTTTGGTTATTTAGGTTACACTATATAAGTAGGAGTTAGAAAAATATGAGTAACATAAAAGCGGAAGAAGCAATGCGGGAATTAACGCTGATACTGTTGTACCTCTCACGGTTTGCACAGGGCGAGAAGTTTTCCGAAGCAAAAGATTTCTATGCTTGGAAAGGTTATGATTTTGATATTCTTAACAATTTAGATGATGCCGACTACATAAGGCAGGGCAACCATCCGTCCCGTTCCAAGTCCGTTTATATTACCGAAAGCGGCATGGAGCGAGCAAGAAAACTGTTAGCCAAGTACGGTATAGATGATTGGAAACAGGGGTGAGGATATGAAAAGCTTATTTGAGCGCACCAGCTCCAGTTGGGTGCGATACAGTGAATATGAATGGAAAACAGCAGCGGACGGAACGCTGTACCTTACTCCAACAACAACAGCACAGCCGAGCATCTATGATCCGCTGATCGAATATGAACAAATTGTACTGGACGCCATTAACATCGGTCGTATGGAAATGGGAAAGAAACCAGATGCAGAGATTCAAAAGGCCATCCAGCAGTTTGCCATAAAATATGGGTTATTCGGCCTGATGACCGCACTTCCGACTACGCCGAACTTTATGGAGTATGAAGAGGTCTATTTGCCTAAAAACCATTTTATCAAAGAGGAAACAATGTCCACGGAGGATTATCTCAACTTGTTCTTTCCCTTTGACAAACCGGATGTAGTCAAGCGTGGCGTGGAATCCATGTGGAACATCGAAAATGACCGGGTTATGATGGCGCTTGCCATGACCATGACAGATAAGCCGATGGCGGTCAATATGAGTTTTCAGCGGGAATACGCCGAGCGATACGATTGTATGGGATTTTCATTCGATGCTGTTGGGCATACAGATGATGTTCAGCTTCATGCTGACAGACAGTGAAAATCCGATCCGCCTTTGTCGACATTGTACAAAAGCCTTTGTTGCCAGCAGACCGCGCGCAGTTTTTTGCAGCCCTCAGTGTAAAAACAAGCATAATGTGTACAAGAGCAGAGCAAAGAATAAAAACGGGGAGTAGAGGGGGGAATAGTCATGAACGAAGAAAACAAACTTACGCCCTATGAAACAAGAGAAATCCTGTTTTATAAAACTGATAACGGCGATGTCCGGGTTGAAATTCTTCTATATCAGGAAAACCTATGGCTGACACAGGCAAAAATGGCTGAATTATTTGAAGTTCAAAAAGCTGCCATTTCAAAACACTTAAAAAACATCTTCGATTCTGGCGAATTAGTGGAGGAATCAGTTGTTTCCAAAATGGAAACAACTGCGGCAGATGGTAAGCGATATAATACTAATTATTATAATCTGGATGCCATCATTGCGGTCGGATACCGTGTTAATTCTAAAAAAGCAACCATGTTCCGCATTTGGGCAAACCGTATATTAAAAGAGTTTATTGTTAAAGGTTATGTAATGGATGATGCTCGCCTGCGGGAGCCGGAAAACTTCTTCGGTAAAGACTATTTTGAGGAGCAGTTGGAGCGTATTCGTGACATTCGTTCCAGTGAACGCCGGTTCTGTCAGAAAATCACGGACATTTACTCCCAGTGTAGCGCTGACTATGATGTGAACAGTCCAATTACGAAAGAATTTTTTGCAACAGTACAAAATAAACTCCATTATGCTGTCACCCACCATACGGCGGCAGAAATCATCTATGAGCGGGCCGACAGCACAAAACCGAATATGGGTCTGACCATTTGGAAAAACGCTCCGCAAGGCCGCATTCGTAAGGCAGATGTTTCAATTGCTAAGAACGACTTAAATGAAGAAGAAATGAAAAATCTGAACGAGATCGTAACAATGTATCTGGACTATGCGGAACGTCAGGCACGGCGGGGAAACATCATGTATATGCAGGACTGGGTGATTCGTCTGGATGCGTTCCTCCAGTTCAATGAAGAAGATATTTTGCATGACAAGGGCAAAGTAACCGCCGCTATTGCCAAAGCCTTTGCGGAAAGTGAGTTTGAAAAATACCGTGTCTTGCAAGACAGGACATATCAGAGTGACTTCGATAAGCTTGTGGCCAGCATAGAGGAAAGTAGCTAATTTTTGTATAGTACCAAAAGTTGCGTTTAAGTATAATAAAGTTATGATCGAGGCTGCGATTCATAGAGGCTTGTCAATTGCCAATACCCCCGATGATAGAAAATGCCCGTTATCAGTGGTATGTACCGCCCATTTCTTCAAATAGAGATTTCATAGCATTTCAGCTCCTTCTTGTGTTGATTTTCAGCGGTTATAAGGCTTTTTTGACTCCTTTGTTACAACTGCTTTTCAATTCACTGTACTGGTACAGTATTATATATTATGGTTGATTCTCAAGCGTGATGCACCAATATTAGAACCAATAAGGCATATTCTTTTCTTTAACCATACTGGCTTACCAATCTCAAGTGTACTTTGGTTTTTGACGTGTTTGTTTCTAATGGATTTGATATTTTTACTTATAAAAGAATTCTTTGAGAAGGATAAATCTGTTTTAATGGCCGCATTAGCTATAGCATTATTGGGCATAACTTTCAACGTGGTCATAGGCATAAGATTGCCTTGGTCAGCAGATACGGCTATGATAAACATACCTTCTTTAATTTTTCTCTTGTATTTACAATACTATTGTGGTAATATACTACTGTTTAAGAGATATCGAGGTGTGGCTAAGTTTGGTATAGCGCTGCGTTCGGGACGCAGAGGTCGCAGGTTCAAATCCTGTCACCTCGACTGCAATTATTAATATGTTTTTATAATTTATGGAGGTTATTACTAATGGCAACTAAGAATGCTAAGAGTGCAACATCAGAAAAAGCTACTGTTAAACCGGCAAGTAATACTGCTAAAAGTTCTGCAGACGTTAAGGCTGTAGATAAAGAAGCAGCTGCCAAAGCAGTACCTGCAAAGGAAGCTCCTGCAAAGAAAGCAGAAGAAAAAGCGACAGTAAAGACTGAGACAGCACCTAAGAAGGAAGCAGCATCTAAGGAGACCACATCAAAGAAAGAGACAGCAAAGAAAGCAGCGGCTAAGAAAAAGGAGATTACTACTACAGTACGTGTACAGTATCTTGGAAAAGATGTAGCAGTAAAAGATAAGGTTAAAGAGATTAAGGCAATCTGGCAGAAAGCAGGCAACAGAGTCAGAGACATAAAAGATATTGAGCTTTATGTTAAGCCTGAAGATAACAAAATATATTTTGTTGTTAACGGTGATTTTGACGGTTCTGTTGATATGTAATTTAAAGCAGATGATGAACTGAATCATAAGCAGCTTTCACGAGGACGTGGAGCTGCTTATTTTGGATACAAACGTATCATAAAGTGCGAAGCAATCCGTATCCAAAATAAAGAGAGTACAAACATAATAATAAGGAGACAGTGATATGGCAAATGTTATTTCTGATGATACAATTGAATATGTAGGTATACTTGCAAAGCTTATGCTTTCTGATGAAGAGAAGGAACAGGCGAAAAAAGACATGGGAAGTATGCTTGATTATATAGACAAGCTTGGTGAACTTGATACAGCGGATGTTGAGCCAATGTCGCATGTTTTTCCTGTAAATAATGTGTTTCGTGAAGATGTTGTAACTAATGGCGATGACCGTGATAATATTATCGCAAATGCGCCTGAAGAAAAAGACGGCTCGTTTGTAGTGCCGAAAACATTTGATTAGGAGGTGCGGAATAATGAGTCTTATGAAGTTAACGGCTGTAGAGCTTGGCAAAAAAATTAAAGAGCGCGAAGTGTCGGTAAGCGAAGCGGCAGAGGCAGCTTTGGCGCAGATAGATAAAGTCGAAAAGGACATTAACAGTTATGTAACTGTTCTTCGCAGGGAAGATATATTAAAGCAGGCTGAAGAAGTAGAAAAAGGTATAAAGGACGGTATTTATCCGGGTCCGTTAGCAGGAGTTCCCGTAGCAGTAAAAGATAATATGTGTACGGAAGGGATTCTTACAACATGCAGTTCAAAAATGCTTGGCAATTTTGTGCCGACCTATTCTTCTGAAGCTGTTCTTAACCTTAAGAGGGCAGGAGCAGTTATTATTGGAAAGACTAACATGGATGAATTTGCAATGGGCAGTACAACAGAGACTTCTTATTACGGTCCGACTAAGAATCCCTGGGATACGAATCGTGTTCCCGGAGGTTCATCAGGAGGTTCGTGTGCGGCTGTAGCTGCCGGTGAATGCTCATATGCTCTTGGTTCTGATACGGGAGGCTCTATCAGACAGCCAAGTTCGTTCTGCGGAGTGACCGGTATTAAGCCGACTTATGGTACGGTATCAAGATATGGTCTCATAGCATACGGTTCATCTCTTGATCAGATAGGACCTGTTGCAAAAGATGTTACTGACTGTGCGGCGGTGCTTGAAGCTATTGCTTCCCACGACCCAAAAGACAGCACGTCAGTAAAGCGTAACGATTATGATTTTACAGCCGCTCTTGTTAATGATGTAAAAGGCATGAAGATAGGACTTCCAAGAGATTATTTTGGAGAGGGACTGGATGATGAAGTAAGGGCAGCTATATATAAAGCTGCGGATACGCTTAAAGAAGCGGGCGCTGTTGTTGAAGAATTTGATTTGAGTCTGGTAGAATATGCGATACCTGCATATTATGTAATTGCATCGGCGGAGGCAAGCTCAAATCTTGCAAGGTTTGACGGTGTAAAATACGGTTACCGTACCGAAGAGTATGACGGACTTCATAATATGTTTAAAAAGTCGCGTTCAGAAGGCTTCGGAGCAGAGGTTAAGAGAAGAATAATGCTTGGTTCATTTGTACTGAGCAGCGGTTACTATGATGCTTATTATATTAAAGCATTAAAAACAAAAGCGCTTATTAAGAAAGCATTTGATAAAGCGTTTGAAAAATATGATGTTATCCTTGCGCCGGCATCGCCATCTACGGCTCCTGAGCTTGGTGAAAGTCTGAGCGACCCTATTAAGATGTATCTTGGTGATATTTATACGATATCTGCCAATCTTGCCGGACTTCCGGGAATTACTGTGCCGTGTGGAATTGACGGAAAAGGTCTTCCGATAGGCGTACAGATGTTAGGCAACTGTTTTGAAGAGAAAAAAATTATACGTACAGCGTATGCATACGAGCAGACGCGTGATTATGTATACTGTGATATATGTAGATAGATTGGGGGCAGAACCATGAGTAAAGAGTATGAAACAGTCATAGGACTTGAAGTACATGTTGAGCTTGCAACAAAGACCAAGATATTCTGTGGATGCAGCACACAGTTCGGAGGCGCTCCTAATACGCATACATGTCCTGTATGTACGGGTATGCCGGGCTCGCTTCCTGTTCTTAATAAACAGGTGGTAGAATATGCTGCAGCAGTCGGAATTGCAACTAACTGTACTATTAACCAGAATTGCAAATTTGACAGAAAGAATTATTTTTATCCTGATAATCCGCAGAACTATCAGATTTCACAGCTGTACACTCCGATATGTCAGAACGGTTGGGTAGAGATAGAGACTCCTGAAGGAGGAAAAAAGCATGTAGGTATACATGAAATCCATATGGAGGAAGACGCGGGTAAGCTCGTTCATGACGACTGGGGAGAATGTTCCCTTGTTGATTTTAACCGTTCGGGAGTACCTCTTATTGAGATAGTATCTGAACCTGATATGAGAAGCGCCGAAGAGGTTATTGCGTATCTTGAAAAGCTGAGACTTATTATTCAGTACCTTAAAGCCTCTGACTGCAAGCTTAACGAAGGTTCAATGCGTGCGGATGTTAATCTGTCAATACGCAAAAAAGGCGCAAAAGAGTTTGGAACAAGGACAGAGACCAAGAATCTTAATTCATTCAAGGCAATTGCCCGTGCAATAGCTAATGAGCGTGAACGTCAGATAGATATTATTGAATCAGGCGGAAAGGTTATTCAGGAGACAAGAAGATGGGATGATACAAAGGAATATTCATATCCTATGCGTTCAAAGGAAGACGCACAGGATTACAGATATTTTCCGGAGCCTGACCTTGTGCCGGTTGTTATAAGCGATGAATGGCTTAATGAGATAAAGAATAATCAGCCTGAGCTTCGTGATGAAAAGATGGCAAGGTATAAATTGCAGTACGGGCTTCCTGATTATGATATTGACATTATAACTTCTCATAAAAAGCTTGCAGATGTATTTGATGAAACTGTAGAGCTTGGCGCAGAGCCTAAAAAGGTGTCTAACTGGCTTATGGTTGAGACTATGTATCTTCTTAAAGAGAAAAGCATGGAGCCTGAAGACGTAGCGTTTTCACCGGCTAATCTGGCAAAACTTATTAAGTTGACAGATGAACGCGTAATCAACGGAAATGTTGCTAAGGAAGTATTTGCAAAGATATTTGATGAAGATATTGACCCGGAGGTTTATGTGGAAGAGAATGGTCTTAAGTCAGTAAATGATGAAGGCGAGCTGCGCGCAGTTATTGAAAAAGTAATTGCAGCTAATCCTAAATCAATTGAAGATATTAATTCCGGCAAGCTTAAAGCAATGGGATTTTTGGTTGGACAGACAATGAAGGAAATGAAAGGCAAAGCAGACCCGGCGTCTGTTAATGCAATTCTTAAAGAGCTTCTCAAGGTCTGAGTATTACTATTAATGGTAAAATTAAAGGAGGGGTTGTTATGGATAAGAGAATAAGCCGTGTTTTATGGGGGTTCGTGTTGTTGATTGTAGGATTGGTGCTTGCATTAAACGCACTTGGAGTTACGAAAATCGACGTGTTCTTTGACGGTTGGTGGACGCTTTTGATTATTATTCCATGCTTTATAGGCGTGCTCACGGATTATGATAAGGTGGGTAATCTTATAGGGCTTCTGATTGGAGTGTTTTTGTTTTTAAGCTGTCAGGGAATCCTTGATTTTGATTTGATATGGAAGCTTGTTATACCTGTTATTATTATCATCATAGGACTTAAAATGATAATCGGAGGGCTGCCTGGCAATAAGAGCAGCCGTATCATTAAAGAGCTTAATTCCAATGGTAAGAAACTTAAAAACATTTATTCAGCCTTTTCATCATCCAATATAAATTATAACGGAGAAATGTTTGATGGCGCAGAGCTTACGGCGCTTTTTGGAGGCGTGAAGTTAAACCTTGTTAATGCGGTAATTGATAAGGACTGCGTAATAAATGCAACAGCTATATTTGGCGGTATCGATATTATTATTCCTGATAATATTAATGTTAAAGTAAAATCTACGTCAATATTTGGCGGAGTGTCACAGAAAAAACACCGTAACAGCGCTGATAATACTTATACTATTTATGTAAATGGTACATGTATGTTTGGAGGAGTTGATATTAAATGACGACATGGCAGAAAATATTAAAATATATCGTAGCGGCATTTGCATGCTTTTTGTGCCTGAGTATTGTCGGCGGTATAATAAGCGTTATTAGTGTGTTCTCAGGTGTTTTTGGTATTAAAAATAAGGAGGTGCGCGATATGACGGAATATCCGGTAATAAGTGACATAACGAAGGTTAAAATTGATACAGGAACAATGAATTTTTCTGTTAAGATATCTAATGATTTCAGAATTGAAACTAACAATGAGGACATAATTATCAAGGAAAACAACGGTGAGCTTAAAATATACGAAGAGAACAGATTTCTTTTTGGAGGACTGCGTTCTGCAGAAATAAAGCTTTGTATATACATACCTTCTGATAAAGTATTTGAGCAGTTTTGTTTTGACGGAGGAACAGGGAATGTAGATATTGAGGGGCTTTCGGCAGACAGAGTAGATTTTGATTTTGGCACGGGTGATGTAAACATAAATAATCTGAATACAGCATCAGAAGCAAAAATCAATGGTGGAACAGGTAAAATTACGGTTCATAACAGCAGGCTCGCTAATGCTGATATAGATATGGGCGTAGGCGAAATGAATCTGACCGGAGAGTTTTATGGAAAAAGCAGAATGGACCTTGGAGTAGGCGCTGTTAGAATTAATCTTATGGGAAATAAAGAGGATTATTGTATCAATGTTGAAAAGGGTCTTGGTTCTGTGGCCATCGACGGTCAGAAGATGTCAGACGGTTCTGTGTATGGAAACGGAGATAACAAAATAAAGCTTGACGGAGGAGTGGGAGCAATAAGGGTTAATTTTACAGAGTAGTTCTATATTTTGTAGGAGAATAACCTGTATAAAGCCTGAAATTACGGTTGAATGTCCGTAAGTTGTCATATCCGCACTGCATTGCGATGTCTGAGATAGTTTCTTTTGTGTTATTAAGCATAAAGCATGCCTGCGATATGCGGTATTGATTAATATATTCAGTGAAGGTTAAGCCTAATTTTTTCCTGAAATATTTTGAAAGATAATAATAGTCATAACCAAATTCTTTTGAGACCTGTTGTAATGTGCAGGTCTCTTTATAATGCTTTTGAACATAATTTATAAGTGAATATAAAAGATTATTCTGTTCAGTCTGCGGCTGGTCCAGCGGTATGAATTTAGTCTGTGATATAAGCCTGCTGCACATTTGGTATAGAAAAGATTTGCAGTCATATATATCTTTGAATATAAATTTGTCATGGGGATTAGAGTTATATGTTATAACATTGTTTTCAGGGTACATATCTTTATAATTGCGGTAAAAACCAGCGATTATTTCCGCTGGAAAAATCAGAAGTACAAATCTGCAGCTTTCATGGCATGCAAAGCTGTGAAGCTGGTACGGAAAAATGAATGCCAGCTCATTTTTTTTAATATCATATTGTTTGTCATTAATGGTTACAGAAAGATTTCCGCTGTATATGAATATTAACTCGAAGGTCTTATGAAAGTGGTAAGGAAAGTCGCAGTTTTCAAGAACAAAGGAATTATACATGCAGTCGCCGCCAAATTGCTGGTCTTCGTAAAAGAACATAGCCTCACCCTCCAAAAAAATTACTAAAAACAAATTTTGTCTATAATTATACTAGAAATTACTCGATAATAAAAGTAAAAACAAAGATAATATATATATCTATTATTTGAAAGGTGGTATACATAAAGTGAAAAGAGGTATGGCATGTCTTTTAATTACAGCAATAATTGTGACATCGCTTGCGCAGGGTATGGAAGCCAAAGGAGAGTCGGCTTATACGAGTGTATCAGAGTATTCGGAGAATGATGCGGATTATTCACTCGATATTGATGCTGGCAATAAGCTGTTTGACCTTAGCGAGCTTATGTATGGGATATTTCTTGAGGATATTAATGCCGCCTGTGATGGCGGGCTTAGCGCTGAAATGGTTGAAAACAGGTCGTTTGAATATGGCAATAAATATGGATGTAAGCCTGACTTTAAGTGGGAGGCAGTCGGTAATGCTGCCTGTGAGATAAAGGACGGTTCTTATGATAACTCATCGCTCAATGAAAATAATATACATTACATGGTTGTTTCTAATAATTCATCAGGCGAGGCGGGAATTGCAAATACAGGCTTTTTGGACGGAATGGCAGTACGTGAAGACCAAAAATATATTTTTTCGGTATATGCAAAGGGGCTTGATGGATATGAGGGAACAATTCATGCAGATATTATGGTAGACGGATATTCTGCCGCTTCCGGCAGCATTGATGGCGTTACCAGTGAATGGAAAAAATATGAACTTGAGCTTACGCCTGACACTACGGCGTCATCAGATAATAGTTATAAAGCTGTTAAGCTTCAGGTTACGATAGATAAAGGAAGCTGTGCGCTTGATATGGTATCGCTTATGTCTGCTGATAATACTTTGGGATTCCGTACGGACCTTGTAAATGATATTAAAGAGCTTCATCCTGCGTTTTTCCGTTTTCCGGGAGGATGTGTCACTGAAGGAACTTCAACGCCTGAAGACGCTTATAATTGGAAGCAGTCCATAGGCTGTGACGAGAATGGTGAACCGGTTATGTTTAACGGGGTTTATGGTGATGAAGCGGCAAGGAGCATTGGTGAGAACAACGACTGGAATTATTATATGTCGTATGACCTTGGTTTTTATGAATATTTCCTTCTTTGTGAATACATGGATACTCTTGCGATTCCGGTTCTGAATGCCGGGGCGGGATGCGAGGTAAGAGGCGCTTCTGGAGGATATGCGGGAGAAGAGCTTCAAAAATATATTCAGATGGCGCTTGACCTTGTAGAGTTCTGCCGGGGCGATGAGAGTACCAAATGGGGAGCAGTAAGAATTTCAATGGGTCATAAAGAGCCGTTTGAGCTTAAATATATAGGTATAGGTAATGAGCAGAGCAGCGACGCATATTTTAATAATTATGCAGAGTTTGTAAAAGCATTTGCAGAGGCTGCAGAATATGCTCCTGAAATGTATGCTGATATACAGCTTTGCATGTCTCCTATTATTGGTGAAGGAACAGGTTGGTTAAAGTCTACGGTACAGAAATCGTATAAATATGCAGCCAGCTGGCTGTCTGAAAATCCGGAATATACAAAAGAGCAGTGGGCTGCAGTGTACGATCATCATAATTACAATTCGCCGGAATGGTTTTTAAAAAACTGTGATTATTATTCGCCTGAAAACTACAGCCGTACAGACTGCAACGGTAATTACGGCGGTATGTTTGACGTATTTGTAGGCGAATATGCAGCTCATGTTGAGGATAATCCTAATGCTCTTATGGAAGCCCTGGCGGAAGCGGTATTTATGACGAGCCTTGAACATAATGGCGATATTGTAAAAATGGCATGCTATGCACCGTTGTTCTGCAGTGTGAATAAAGTAAACTGGAAATGGAATATGATTTATTTTGATAATGACGAGCTGTTAAATACGACTAACTATTATGCACAGAAACTGTTTATGAATAATACAGGTTCAAAGCAGCTTGACTCAAAGCTTGCCGGAGCTGAAACAGGACTTTCCAACGATACTATGGCGTCAGCATACCAGTCCGTCAATCTGGATAAGAACGGCGATATTATAGTTAAGCTTGTAAATTTGGCTGATACGGAAAAGACATTCGCCGTATCGGTTCAAAATGCAGATAATATAAAAAGCTCAGGGACAGCTTATATTCTTTCAGGTGATGATGTTAATGACAAAAATGTCATGGGCGCTGAGGATAATATGGAAATAGTAAGTGAAAAAGTTACAGGTCTTAAGGATGAATTTAATTACAGCGTTCCGAAGTATTCCATAACCGTGCTTCGTATTCCGACTGACGATGCTGAGCTTCCGCCTGTTACTCCGTCGCCCAATCCGCCGTCAGTAACGCCGCAGCCTGATTCAAAAGGAGATGCTTTAGAATCGCCATCGCCGTCGCCGTCTGACACTCCTTTGGCTTCTGTTGTTTCGGCTCCTGCAAAGGTAAAAAAACCTTCTGTTAAAGCAGGAAAGAACCGTATAAAGATTAAGCTTAAGAAAGTAAAAGGGGCGGATGGATACAGGGTTGTTTATTCGACAAATAAAAAATTTAAAAAGGCCGTAAAGAAAGTAATTACAAAGAAAACTACAATTACGATTAAAAAACTAAAAAAAGGAAAGATATATTATATTAAAGCAGCAGCATATAAAAAGGACGCTTCAGGCAAAAAGCTTTTCGGAAAATACAGCGACGCTGTAAGAATCAGGATAAAATAGCATGCAGTATGTGTAGAATGGAGATGATTATATGAGAAAAAGTATAAAAGAATTTATAAGAAACGGAGTGGTTTTAATGTTGGCAGCAGGTATGTTTGCGTTAGCTGCATCAAAAGGAGTTTATGGAGGAACGACGTCCGATAATGGCGACGGTACATTTAATAATCCGGTTATATTTGCAGATGTACCAGATCCGGACATTATACGTGTTGAGGATACATATTATATGGTAAGCACGACTATGCATATGTCGCCTGGCGCGCCGATTATGAAGTCATACGACCTTGTCAATTGGGAGACGGTTAATTATGTATATGACCAGCTTGAAGAAAATGACGCATGCGCGTTAAAAAACGGGAAAAATGATTATGCCAACGGTTCATGGGCGTCTTCTCTTAGATATGATAAATATGAAAAAAGATTTTATGTGGAATTTTCGTGCCAGTCTACCAATAAATCATATTTCTTTTCTACCGAAGATATAGAAAACGGCGCATGGCACCGTTCAGAAACTGTAAAATGCTACGACGCCTCGATGCTTTTTGAAGATACGGGTTCAGAATGTAAAAAATATATAATATATGAAGACACAAGTAACTCAAAATATAACAGGCTGTGCAAAAGAGACATGTACGTAGATAAGGATACATGGGATATTACTCTTGGAGACCAGGAGGTATTAATAGACCAGGCAAATGTTGAAGATCCGCCGGAAGGACTTCGTGCAGAGGGCGTGCATGCATATAAAATAGGCGATTATTACTATATGTTCATGATTCAGGGGCAGGGCTGGCAGAGACAGGAAATATGCTGGAGAGCCAAAACATTAACTAAAGGCGCTTTTGAGGTCAGAAAAATATTTACAGGTAATATTATCGATGAAGACGGCAAAGATGTTCTTCCTAATACCGGAGTTGCACAGGGAGGAATAGTTGATACGGAGGATGGCAGATGGTATTCAATGCTTTTTGAAGATCATGGCTCCGTTGGACGTATTCCGGTTCTTATTCCAATGAGGAGGGACGACGAGGGATGGCCTGTTCTCGGAAATGACGGTAAAAGTGTAGACGAAATAGTAGATATACCTGTGTATGGACATGAAAAAAAGAGTATTGTAGTTTCAGATGAGTTTAATAATAAAGCGAACAGAAAGAGATATTCGGATACCGCAGATGAAGAAGTAACAGCCGGAATTGCGGCAGAAGATTTGGAGTATATGGCAGATGAAGGCCTTATAGATGTGAATGAATATGGTTATAATGGCTCTAATCTTTCTGTTGCATGGCAGTGGAACCATAATCCTAATAATAACCTGTGGTCGCTTACAGACAGGGAAGGATATCTCAGGCTGAAATCAGGGCTTATATGTCCAAATATACAGTCGGCAAGAAATACGCTCACACAGAGAACTTACGGACCGACGAGTGTGGCAAGCACCGCTGTAGAAACAAAGTACATGAAAGACGGGGATTATGCGGGCCTGTCTGCATTTCAGAACCAGTACGGCAATGTAGGCGTTAAGATGGAGAATGGTGAAAAATATATTATAATGCACCGTGCAGCAAAAAAGGATGACGCCGCAGGAGAGGAAATTGAAGCTGTGCCGTTTGACGGAAACCGTATATATCTTAAAGTTTTTTGTGATTTCAGCATAGATGAAAGTAAAAATTCTAATCCGAAATGCGCAGATAAAGCATATTTTTATTACAGCCTTGACAATGAGAACTGGACACAGATAGGCGATGTGCTTAATATGGCATATGACTGGCCTCATTTTGTGGGGTACAGATTCGGTCTGTTTTACTACTCGACGGCCAATGTAGGAGGTTGTGTGGATTTTGATTATTTTCATATTGCAGATGATATGGATTCCCCATATCATCCTGAGCCGAACGATTCGGCGGATGATGAGCAGAAGACCGATGATACACCCGTTGTAACAGAGGCTCCGTCTAAAGAACCACAGCAGCCGGACACACAGATGCAAATTGATTCTAAAAACATAGTTGATACGACTGCTCAGAATAAAAAACTTAATGTATCGGCTGCGGGATATGTAATAAAGTACAAAAAGATTAATATGGTAAAAGGATGTAAAACAAAGCTTAAAGTTACCGATAAAGATACCGGCGCCCAAATGCGCGGTGTAACATTTACGTCATCCGATAAAAAGGTTGCAGAAGTTTCTAAAAAAGGCGTCGTTAAGGTTAAGAAAACCGGAACCGCAAAAATCAGAATAAATGCAAAAGATGTATCAGAAGAGACGGTAATTACGATTAATTCCGTAAAGAAAGATAAGGTTAATAAAAAGCTTGCTGTAAAGAGCAGAAAAATGAATCTTAATAAAGGGGATACAGCGGTTATTAATATTAAAAGCCTTACGGCAGGCACAACCAGCAGGGTTAAGTACAGTTCTGTGAATCGTAAGGCTGCAAAAGTTGACGCATATGGTACAGTAAAGGCCATAAAAAAAGGAACCGCAAAGTTATATGTAGCATGTGGCACGAAAAAAGTAGAAATAAAGGTGAAAGTTAGCTAATAATATCTTGACAATACTGCCCTGATAGGTTATCATAATCTACGGTTAAAGGTCATAGGGGAATCATACAGTGGCAGTATTGCGGTCTCCAAAACCGTTCACGGGGGTTCGAATCCCTCTTCCCCTGTACATTGGGTACTCCCGAATGCTGTGCATGGCATTTTGGGAGTATTTTTTTAACATTAAAGGCAATATAGATATTTAAGACAATATATGTGGTGAATAATATGGGAATAAAGGGTGATATCCTTTGTGCACAAGATATATTAAGGGAACTGAAATATAAGGAATACGACCCTGTAGTATATGATGTTATAGACTCGACCAATCTTCTGCTTAAGAGACAGGCAGCAGACGGCTGTGTTAAAAAAAAGTTAGTTGTTGCAGACCGGCAGACTATGGGAAGGGGAAGGCTCGGCCGTTCGTTTGAGTCGCCTTCTGTAAGCGGTATATATATGTCGCTTCTGATTCCCACAGGAAAGGGAGAAGAGCTTCTTCTTATTACGTCCGCTGCAGCAGTGGCTGTATGCAGGGCAATAAAAGAGGTGTGCGGTATTGATTCATCTATTAAATGGGTCAATGATATATATGTACATGGAAAGAAAGTGTGCGGAATACTTGCGGAGGCTGTAAACGACGAAGCGGGAGAGCTTAAAGTCATATTAGGAATTGGTATTAACGTTGCAACGGACAGCGGCAGGTTTTCTGATAAAGTAAGGGACGTCGCGGGAGCATTATATGACGAGATGCCTGATAATGTTACAAGAAACAGCCTGATTGCGGCAGTTGTGAACAATTTTATGGATATATACGTACATATAACTGACAGAGAATACCTTGAAGATTACAGAAGATGGTCAATGGTAACAGGAAAGAATATAAGATACCGTGCCGGGGACGAATGGTATACAGGAAAAGCTGTTGATATAGATAACGACGGCGGTCTTGTTGTAATGACGGCGGAGGGTATGGTAACTCTTAATACCGGAGAAATATCGGTAAGGCTTGAAAATGGCTGATTTTATGGTTATACTTATGTAGATACGGGGTGATATTGTGTACGAATTGCTATACAAAGATAATAATGCTAAAAGAGGGCGGCTTACTACTGTGCATGGTGTTATAGAGACCCCTGTGTTTATGAATGTCGGAACCGTAGGCGCTATTAAAGGAGCTGTATCTACAGAGGATTTACATGGTATAGGAACCCAGGTGCAGTTATCTAACACATATCATCTGCATGTCAGACCGGGAGACAAGGTCATAAGAGAGCTTGGCGGACTTCATAAGTTTATGGTATGGGACAGGCCGATTCTTACGGATTCGGGAGGATTTCAGGTGTTTTCTCTTGCGGGGCTCCGCAAAATTAAGGAAGAAGGAGTATACTTTCAGTCGCATATAGACGGTCATAGAATATTTATGGGGCCGGAAGAGAGTATGCAGATACAGTCTAATCTTGGCTCGACTATAGCAATGGCATTTGATGAGTGCGCGCCTTTTCCGTCTACGAGAGAGTATATGGAGGCCTCGGTTGCAAGAACTGAAAGATGGCTTGTAAGATGTAAAAATGAAATTGAGCGACTTAACGGTCTTTCAGATACTATTAATCCCAGACAGATGCTTTTTGGAATTAACCAGGGCGGAGTGTACGGGGATATAAGGATAGAGAATGCAAAAAGAATATCGGAGCTTGAGCTTGACGGATACGCGATAGGCGGTCTTGCTGTAGGAGAAAGCCACGAGCAGATGTATGGTATAATTGAAGATGTTGTACCGCATCTTCCTGAAAATAAGCCTGTATACCTTATGGGAGTGGGCACGCCTGCCAATATATTAAATGCAGTCGAGCGGGGAGTTGATTTCTTTGACTGTGTATATCCGACCAGAAACGGAAGACATGGACATGCATATACTAATCATGGCAAGATTAATCTGCTTAATGCCAGATTTGAAAAGGATATGAGACCTATAGAAGAGGGCTGTACGTGTCCTGCATGCAGAACATACAGCAGGGCGTATATCAGGCATCTTCTTAAGGCTAAGGAAATGCTCGGACTCAGGCTTATGGTTCTTCACAATCTGTCGTTTTATAACAGGCTTATGGCAGAGATAAGAGAAGCTATTGAAAACCATAGATTTAAAGAATATAAAGAAGCTAAGCTGGCAGGTTTTGAAGCCGGTTTGGAATAGATATTATTTTATAACAGGAGGTTATTATGAACAGTCTTTCAGTATTATTGGAACAACAGCAGCAGTCGGGCGGCGGAGGCAATATGATATTTATTATTGTAATATATGCGCTTATTATCGGCGCGTTCTATTTCTTTGCCATTCGTCCTCAAAAGAAAAAGCAGAAGGCGCAGGATGCAATGATTTCATCTATAGAAGTAGGCGATAGTATCCTGACAACAAGCGGCTTCTATGGTGTTATTATAGATATTACAGACGAGGTTGTAATTGTTGAATTCGGAAGTAATAAGAACTGCAGGATTCCTATGAAGAAGGAAGCAATCGTTGAAGTAGAAAAAGCAGGTAAATAAGTTTTTTAGGCTTGTTTATTAGCAGCTTATGTAAGAAAACAGCTTTTTAGCTTAGTTGCACGTTGTGTAAAAGTCGCTGAAAGAGCTGTTTTTTACATTAGGCGGAAGGATTCTGAAATTATTATAAGGGAGAAGAATATGGCGAAGAAGAATTATTATGCTGTGAGAAAAGGGATGAGAATGGGTATTTTTAATTCCTGGGATGAATGCAGGGAGCAAGTGGATGGATATCCGGGAGCAGAGTTTAAGGGCTTTGTGACAAAAGAAGAAGCGTGTGATTATCTTGGAATCCCATATGAAGAGAATGGTGAAGTAAGCAGTGATACGAACGGTGGCGCAGAGCATTGTCTTCAAATATATGTTGACGGCAGCTATGACGCGGCAACCAATATGTTTTCTTACGGAATGGTTGTTCTTCAGGACGGCTGCGAACGTGTATTTTATGAAAAGATAGAGGATGAAGAGCTTGCCGCGATGCACAATGTTGCTGGTGAGATAAAAGGCGCAGAGGCAGCTATGCGCTACGCAGTAGATAATAATGCAGAAAAGCTTATAATATACCATGATTACGAAGGTATTGCCAAATGGTGTACCAGAGAGTGGAAAGCAGGTAAATCTGGTACACAGGCATACAGAGATTATTATGATTCCGTAAAGGAAAAAGTTCAGATACAATTCATTAAGGTTAAAGGCCATTCCAATAACAAATATAACGAAATGGCTGATAAGCTGGCTAAGAAAGCCTTAGGTCTTCTTTAAAAGGTTCAAGCAGCTCGTAAGGTATTGATAAATTGCCTATGCCGCGTCCAATACATATGTCCGGCTTGTTAGCGCCGTGAAAGTCAGAGCCTCCGGTTATTTTAAGGCTGTATCTGTGCGCAAGAGATTTTACAAGGTCCTCCTCCGCGCGTGTATGGGTTGAATATAAAGCTTCAATTCCATACAGACCGGCCTTTTTTAACCTTTCGATTAAACCACAGAGGTCAGGCATAGAAAGCTTATACTGAAAAGGATGTGCAAGAACCGGGAACCCTCCGGCTTTTAATATAAGCTCTATACATTCTTCAGGTGAAAGATACTGTCTTAACACATAATAAGGAGTACCTTCGCCAAGATATTTTTTAAATGCTTCGGCTTTATCTTTCACATATCCGTTATCTACAAGATAGTTGGCAAAATGCGCTCTTGTAAGCACCTTGTCTGAGTCTCCGTTATAAAGCTTATCTACAGTTATATCTATACCCGCTTCATTAAGGTTTTGCGCCATTTTTTCATTACGCCATATACGTTCGTCGACCATGAATTTAGTGGCTTTTTTCAGCTCATCACAATCAGGATTAATATAATAGCCGAGTATGTGGATGTCGCCTTTTCCAAATCCGGCGGATAATTCTATTCCCGGAATGATTTCTATAGGAAGCGAAAGTGACATTACTTCGTCTATTCCATTAGTTGTATCGTGGTCAGTAAGAGCAAATGCTTTAAGACCTGCATCAAGCGCAAGATGTGCAACCCTGGTTGGCGTAAACGTTCCGTCTGAAGCTGTTGAGTGTACATGCATGTCAATTGTATCCATAGAGTCCTCCTATATTGTGTGTCTGCCGCTCATTATATCACGATTCGCATCTTAGATGCTTACCGTTGCTTCGCAACTATCGTGTTCGCCATTCGCCGCTCGCGATGAATATGCTTTTCATGCTCCCGCTCGCTAACGCTCATTATATCATAATTATAGACAAAGTGAAATATATTATAATAAAGATTATTGAGCAGGTGATAATGATGATGAAAAAAAATGCAGGCAATATGGTATGGTACATAATAAAGCTTTTACTTGTGGGGTACATAATCTCCGGTATTATTCTTCTTGTGCTGGCGCTTATGATGTGGAAAGGTAATCCTGCGGCGGGACTTATAAGCGGCGGGCTTTTATTTGCTTATCTTATTTCGTGTTTTGTCGGCGGACTTCTTCTGGGTAAAAAGATAGGCGTAAGAAAATATCTGTGGGGGCTTTTGTTTGGACTTCTGTATTTTGTAGTTATATTTGCCGTTTCTCTGATTGTAAGAAATATAACGGGGAATGTAAGCGACAATATAGTTACGGTTATGCTTTTGTGCGCGGCAGGAGGAATGCTTGGAGGAATGCTGGGGTAAAGAAAAAAATGGGTTGCTATCCATATTTAAGTGTGGTATACTTCAAAAAAACATATTATGTGATAACAGGGAGCGTATTACCATGAAACATATTAAGACACTTAATTCAAGAAGCTATAAGGAAAGCATGAAGAAGGGCGGCTGCGGCGAGTGCCAGACTTCATGTCAGTCTGCATGCAAGACTTCATGTACAGTTGGCAACCAGACATGCGAGCATAAGAAATAATAGGTTTGCATTTGTGGATTTTAACGAATAGCGTCAGAGAGCTGAATTGGTAAAACCCTATGCAGGGGCTGCTAAGGAGCTCTCTTTTAGTTGTAAAGGGATATAGATAATGATACATAAGTTTAAAAATAACGGATATAATATTGTGCTTGATGTCAACAGTGGAAGCGTTCATGTAGTGGATGATATTGCTTATGACGCCATATCTTTATATGAAGAGAATCCGGCTGGCGTAAAGACAGAGATAATGAGGCTTTATCCTGATATTAAAGAAGATGAAGCGGACGAGCTTATAGGCGACATCAAGGCCCTTATTGAAGCGGGAGAATTGTTCTCCGAAGATATTTATGAGGATTATATTGATGAGATTGCCGACAGACAGACTGTTGTTAAGGCGTTATGTCTTCATATAGCTCATGACTGTAATCTTTCATGCAGATATTGTTTTGCCGGCAAGGGTGAATATAATGGTGAAAGCGCGCTTATGAGCCTTGACGTAGGTAAGAGAGCGCTTGATTTTCTTGTAGAGAATTCAGGTAACAGACGCAACCTTGAAGTAGATTTCTTCGGCGGTGAGCCGCTTATGAATTTTGAGGTTGTTAAGGAAATAGTTTCTTACGGAAGAAGTCTTGAAGAAAAATATAATAAAAAGTTTCGATTTACACTTACTACTAACGGTGTACTTCTTAATGATGATGTGATAGAATTTGCCGGAAGGGAAATGTCTAACCTTGTACTTTCGATAGACGGAAGAAAGGAGCTTCATGATTATATGCGTCCGTTCAGAAACGGCGCCGGAAGCTACGAGCTTATACTTCCTAAGTTAAAGAAGGCGGCTGATGCAAGGAATCAGACAGACTATTACGCAAGAGGAACATTTACACATTTTAATACAGATTTTGACAAGGACGTGCTTCACCTTGCTGATTTGGGCTTTAAGCAGATAAGCGTAGAGCCTGTCGTTGCAAAGCCTGAGGAAGATTATGCGATTAAGGATGAAGATATAGAAGCTGTCTGTCAGGCCTATGACAGACTGGCGGCTGAGATGCTTAAGAGAGAACAGGAAGGACGCAGTTTTAATTTCTTCCACTTTATGATAGATCTTACGGGAGGCCCATGCGTGGCCAAAAGACTGTCGGGATGCGGCTCCGGAACGGAATATCTTGCAGTTACGCCGTGGGGAGATTTGTATCCGTGCCATCAGTTTGTCGGAAATGAAGATTTTCTTTTGGGCAATATATATGATGGAATAAAGAGAACTGATATATGCAGCTCCTTCAAAAAATGTAATGTATATTCAAAACCTAAGTGTAAAGATTGTTTTGCAAAGTTTTTCTGCAGTGGGGGATGCGCAGCCAATGCATACAATTTTGAAGGGGATATTAATAAATCTTATGAGACAGGATGTATACTGGAAAGAAAAAGAGTAGAATGTGCGCTTATGTTACAGGCTGCGAGAGCTGATTATTAATGGATTATATGGCAATAATTTAATTAAACGAAAGGAGATATTAAGATGGGTAGCGATATTGGAATTGATCTTGGAACGGCGAGCGTGCTTGTGTACATTACAGGCAAAGGTGTTGTACTTAGGGAACCATCAGTAGTGGCATTTGACAGAGATACCGGTAAGATAAAAGAGATTGGTGAAGAAGCAAGGCTTATGCTCGGAAGAACGCCTGGTAATATAGTAGCTATAAGACCGCTTAGACAGGGAGTTATATCTGATTATACAATAACTGAAAAAATGCTTGTTTATTTCATACAGAAAGCAGTTGGCAAAAAGCATTTGAGAAAGCCTAAGATAAGCATATGCGTACCAAGCGGCGCTACAGAGGTTGAAAAGAACGCGGTAGAGCAGGCTGCTTATCAGGCGGGCGCGCGCGATGTTATGATTATTGAGGAGCCTATTGCGGCGGCAATCGGCGCTGGTATAGATATTTCAAGACCGTGCGGTAATATGATAGTTGATATCGGAGGAGGAACTACTGACATTGCCGTTATTTCTCTTGGCGGCACGGTTGTAAGCTCTTCAATTAAGATTGCGGGCGATGATTTTGACGAAGCAATTGTAAGATATATGAGAAAGCAGCACAATCTGCTTATAGGAGAAAGAACTGCTGAGGATATTAAGATTAATATAGGCTCTGCATTTAAGCGTTCAACTCAGGAGACTCTTGACGTACGTGGAAGGAATCTTGTTACGGGGCTTCCTAAGACAATTACGGTTACATCAGACGAGACGGAAGAAGCGTTAAAGGATGCTACGTCTCAGATTGTTGACGCAGTACACAGCGTTCTTGAGAGAACTCCTCCGGAGCTTGCGGCGGATATAGCCGACAGAGGAATTGTTCTTACGGGCGGAGGAAGCCTTTTGTATGGACTTGAGGAGCTTATAGAGTCCAGAACAGGAATAACAACGATGACTGCCGAAGACCCTATGACAGCGGTTGCAATCGGAACCGGTAAATTCGTTGATTTTATGGCAGGAAAAAGAGATGAATGATAAAGTTGTCTGCAAAGGTTATGTTGAAAAAATACGGTATAGGAATGAAAGAAACGGCTATACCGTATTTGATATTTCATGTCAGGACGATAATGACGATATAACCTGCGTAGGCAATTTTCCTTTTATAAACGAAGGAGAACACGTCGAAGTCAGCGGCGATTATGTCGACCATAGAACTTACGGCCTTCAGTTGTCTGTAAAAAGCATGGAAGTATTAAAAGACGACGATACTATATCCATAGTAAGGTATCTTGGCTCAGGCGCCATTAAAGGCGTCGGACCCGTAATGGCAAAGCGCATAGTTGATACGTTTGGTTCCGATACGCTTCGTATTATGGAGGAGGAGCCGGAGCGTCTTTCGGAGATAAAAGGTATCAGTATGAGAAAAGCTGAAGAGATATATTCCCAGTATAATGAAAAAAGGGAGCTTCGCGATGCGGTAATTTTTATGCAGCAGTACAATATATCCAACCAGCTTGCCGTAAAGATATATAATGAATATAAAGATGGAGTGTATAATATACTGCGGACTAATCCGTACAGACTTGCATCAGATATAAGAGGCGTAGGTTTTAAGATTGCTGATGAGATTGGACGGCGTGTAGGAATAGACCTTAATTCTGATTTCAGAAAAAAATGTGCCGTAACATATGTGCTTAACCAGGCGGGAGCAAACGGACATATTTATCTGCCAAAAGCAGAGCTTTTAGGAAGTGTGGCAGAGCTTCTTGCGGTTAACTGCGAAGATATTACAGACCTTCTTTCAGAAATGGCTGTTTCAAGGGAAATTATATGTATTGATGAAGATGATGAAAAGAGATATTATCCTCCGTATATGTATTATATGGAGCTTAATTCTGCGCGTATGCTTCTTGATTTGAACTGCATGTTCAGAATATCCGATAATGAGATTGAATCCAATATAAGAAAAATTGAAAAGAATAAAGATATTGAACTTGCCGATATGCAAAAGACGGCGGTTAAGGAAGCGATGAAAAGCGGCGTGCTTGTAATAACCGGAGGTCCGGGTACGGGAAAGACAACTACTATTGACGCTATTATAAGTGCATTTGAAGCATTGGGGCTGGAAATTCTGCTTGCAGCGCCTACGGGAAGGGCGGCAAGACGAATGTCTGAGACGACAGGATACGAAGCCCAGACAATACACAGGCTGCTTGAGATAAATGGCAGTATGGATAATGATGAGGACGCTGTAAGATTTGAAAGAAATGAAACATATCCTCTCGAAGCTGACGCGGTGATTATTGACGAGATGTCGATGGTTGACCTGCCGCTTCTTAATGCGCTGCTCAGGGCTGTAGTAGTAGGGACAAGGCTTATTATGGTAGGTGACGCAAGCCAGCTTCCGTCAGTAGGACCGGGAAATGTGCTGAAGGATATTATTGATTCTGACTGCTTTAATGTAGTAAGGCTGAATGAGATATTCAGGCAGGCGCGCGGCAGCGATATTGTCATGAACGCCCACAAAATAAATGCAGGGCAGGAGATTGACCTCGATAATAAAAGCCGCGATTTCTTTATGCTGAAACGTAATGATTCTAAGGTTATAATAAGTGTGATACTTCAGCTTATAATTAAAAATCTTCCGCAATACGTCGGGGCAGGAATGACGGATATACAGGTTTTATGTCCAATGAAAAAGGGTGAGCTTGGCGTTGACAATCTCAATATAGTGCTTCAAAAATATATTAATCCTGAATCAAAAAATAAAGCGGAGATTGAATTTCGGGATAAGATATTCCGTGAGGGCGATAAAGTAATGCAGATAAAGAATAATTATCAGCTTACATGGGAGAGAAGAGGTTATCATGGAGTAGTTATTGAAGAAGGAACAGGAATATTTAACGGTGACTGCGGTATTATAAGATTTATTAATACAGTAACTAATGAGCTTACTGTAGAATACGAAGACAATAAATATGTAGTATATCCGTATTCGCTGTTTGAAGAGCTGGAGCTTGCCTATGCAATAACAGTACATAAATCGCAGGGAAGCGAATATCCTGCAGTCATACTTCCGCTTTTTGGCGGCACTTCGCTTTTACTGCACAGAAATCTTTTGTATACTGCCGTAACGAGGGCAAAAAAATGTGTTACGATTGTGGGACTTCCCGAAACTGTGAACAGAATGATACATAACGAAAGACAGCAGAAAAGGTATTCTGCTCTGAAAAAAAGGCTGCGTGAGCTTAGTTAAGGAGGAATGGATATAATAAAAAATATAGTTCAAACGGCGCTGTTTCCGCCCAAATGTCCTGTATGCGGAAAAATTACCGGGGATTATGAAGACAAAGTATGCAGCAGATGCATACGCAGACTTCCGGTTATTACGGGAAGCCGGTGCATGCACTGCAGCAAACAGACTGAAGATGGCGGTCTTTTGTGTGCAGACTGTAATAAAAAGAATTTTGTATATATTCAGGGATATGCTTTGTGGCATTATGATGAAAGCTCAAGAAATATAATGAAGGGGTTAAAGTATTACGGCAGGCGCGATTATGTGGATTTTATTGCGTCAGAACTTGTATATCATGCAAGATTCAGGATAAAGGAGTGGAGACCTGACGGGATTGTTCCTGTACCGCTTCATTTATCAAAATATAAAAAAAGAGGATTTAATCAGGCCGAGGTTATTGCCGTAGAGGTCAGCCGTCTTTGCGGCGTCAGACTTATAAACGACGTGCTTTTTAGAACAAAAAAAACACGGCCCCAAAGATATCTGGACGACAGGGACCGTGAAATTAATCTTAATAATGCATTTTCTATAGATTCCGACAATCTGAAACAATACCAGAATATTAAACGTGTGATTATAATAGACGACATATATACAACCGGAAGTACGATTGATGCGTGCGCGCGCAGGCTTAAAGAAGCGGGGATAGCATCATATTTTCTTACCGTATGCATTGGCGACGGCTTTTAATTCTTAATTCTTATACCGTTATCTTCAATTATAATGCTTCCGTTTTTATATAAACGTCCGACAGCACGCTTGAACTCGGATTTGCTCATGCCAAATTCACGTTTAATGCTTTCGGGAGTGGACTTGTCATGAAAGGGAAGAAAACCGCCGTATTGTGTAAGGCGCTTCATTATGGCAGCGCAGTCGGTATCCATCTGCTCGTATGATTTTTTTCTAAGGCTTAATGTAAGCCGGCCGTCAGGTCTTACAGCCTTAATGCGTGCATTAATCTGTTCTCCTATATATACATTTCTTACCAGTTCATTTTTCGGAATGAGCGCTGAATATAAGTTGTCTACCGCAGCGAATGCGCCGAAATTATCCGAGAGCTCATATACTGTTCCGGATACGGTATCCCCTTCTTTGTATTCTGAATCAGAATGCAAAAGCTCATAAAGATGCATTGTAGCGCATAATCTTTCGCTTTTGTCAATGTAAAGGCTTATCAGAACTTTGTCTCCGGTCTTAACACGGTAAGTCTGCTCTTTAAAAGGAAGGAAGAGGTCTTTTAAGAGCCCCCAGTCTAAAAATGCTCCGATATCAGTTGTCTGTACAACGGAAAGATATGCAAATTCGCCTAATGTAACGTGCGGCTTTAACGACGTTGCGACAGGCCTGTCTTCTGAATCTTTATATATAAATACAGTAATGAGGTCGTTAACCTGAAGGTCTTTAGGCATCTCGCGTTTTGGAAGGAGAACAAGCTCTTTTGCTTCATTGCTTCCACGCATTGTATCAGGTAAAGAAAGATACATTCCCATAGGAACCTCTTTTACTGCTTCAAGTTTCTGGTATTCGCCCAGCTTAAATATGCTTTTCATATTGTACCTCCTTTTGCTGATATATCTTAGCGCAATAATCGTTAAAAAGCAATAAAAGAAGTATAAACTGCATATCTGATGTTGACAAGCTGTTTTTACAGGGTTATACTATCAACGTAGACTAAATGTTAACTAATTTGACGAGAGGAGAAGCTAATGATTAGAAAAATAGTTACAGTTATTAGTATGTGTACTGTTTTTTCACTTGTAAGCAGCATTAGCGCTACTGACGCATCATCTGTAAACAATGGTTCAGATATGGCAGGAATGGTAGCGATGCTCGATGAATTTTATGAATCACAGCATGAAAATGATGCAGCGACAAGCCCGGAAGCAATAGAACCTATTGCAGTTTCAGGGGCGGCTGAGATGATAGATAATGTAGTTTCAATGACGCAGGAGGAGTACGGACAGGATGCTTCAGACGCAGTACAGGACGACGGTATGCAGCAGGATATGACGCAGCCTGACGCAGTACAGACAGATACGACGCAGCCTGACGCAGTACAGACAGATACGACGCAGCCTGACGCAGTGCAGACAGATACGACACAGCAGGATGCAGCGCAGACAGATACGACGCAGCAGGATGCAGCGCAGCCTGTAGTTACACCTGAACCTGTATCAGAATATGCTAATACAGGTATTTCTATTGCACATGAGTATGTTCATATAAGAAAGAAGCCCAGCACTGAAAGTAAGATATTAGGAAAGCTGTACAGAGGAAGCGCAGCCAGAATTATTAATACGGTCGGAGACTGGGTAGAGATTAAATCGGGCAGTGTTACAGGTTACATAAAGTCCGAGTATCTTGCTATCGGATTCAGCGCAGAGAACCTTATTGACCAATATGGAACTAAGCTTGCTACAGTTAATGTTACAACTCTTAAGGTAAGGGAAGAGAGAAGTACTGACAGCGTTGTTCTTACACTGGTTCCGGAAGGTGAAGAATTTGAAGTTATAAAAGAGTATGGCGAATGGGTTAAGATACTTGTTGATGATACGACCAAGGGATATGTATCCAAAGAATATGTTAATATCAGAGTAAAGTTTAAACATGCTATTTCTATAAAAGAAGAGAGAGAAAAGATAAGGCTTCAGAAAGAGCGTGAAGAAGCTATAAGACGCGCTGAAGAAGAAAGACAGAGACAGATTGAAGAGGAGCAGAGGCGCGAGGCTGCCCAAAGGGCTGCTGCACAGAGAAGTTCATCTTCAGGCTCATCATCATCCTCTTCATCATCAAAATCAAGCTCGAGCAGTTCGTCATCGAGCAGTTCGTCGTCCAGCAGCTCATCATCAAGCAGTTCGTCGAGCAGTTCATCATACAGCAGTTCATCTTCAAAAGGGACTGCGGGTTCAGCTGCATCATATGCACAGAATTTTGTTGGCAACCCATATGTATATGGTGGTACAAGCCTTACGAACGGTACAGACTGTTCAGGATTTGTTCAGTCAGTATATGCCAAATACGGAGTATCGCTTCCGAGAACATCCTCTTCTCAGGCAAATTCGGGAAGCAGCGTAAGCCTTAGTGATGTTCAGGCAGGAGACCTTATATTCTACGCATCTAATGGTAATATTAACCATGTGGCTATGTATATCGGCGGTGGAAAGGTTGTACACGCAAGTAACAGAGTAGACGGAATTAAAATATCCAATATGAATTACCGTACTCCTTGTAAAGCAAGAAGAGTTGCTAATTAATAATCAGAAGATTAATACATAATCATAATGAAAGAAAGGCCTGATGCAGTATTTATTGCATCAGGCCTTTTTTACTATAAGCAGGCTGATGCATAACATATATATTCGGCAGGCAGCAGAGACTATTTTGCCATAAAATAAACCTTTTGTACAGGTTGCATATAATGTTACAATATGATATTATTTATTATGTATTTTTAATATTATTTTATGAGGAGGATAATAATGAAAAGAAAAACTAAATGTATTGGAGCAACTGTGCTTTCATTTGCTATGGTAATGTCGATGCTGCCGGGAAGTATGTCGAAAGCAGAAAGTACCAACGGATATACCTACATACAGGATTATACACTGGGATGGACTTCACAGATAGCTGTATATGAAGGAGGAACGGCAAGCAAGACTGTTGAAGAGGCCGGTATACCTGTGTATAACAGACAGGATGATAATCCGTTTGGACCACAGACAGAACAGGCTTGGAATGAGCCTGATCTTAAGCTTTCACAGCCTGTGCAGTTTACAACAAGCGACGGCAAGGTACATGATGTCGAAAGCATGCTTACTAATTTTAATTTTATAGCAGACCCTACTGCTATAGATAATTCAGACGTTGACGGTAAGCTGTATGTATACGGTACTACCGAGGGATTTTCATATGAAAACGGAGTTATGATTGGCAATAAATATGCTAATCATTCATTGACTATTCTTTCAACATCAGATATGGTCAACTGGACGGATGAGGGATTCATGGACAGTGCGAACCTTACTAATGAACCGTCTTATTCTGATAATATTGTAAAAGGAGGATTTACCTCAGGCCAGTCATGGGCTCCGTCAGGACTTAAGATTGACGGCGACGGTGACGGTGACGATGAATATTATATTTTCTATACCAATGGAGGAGCCGTTGGATATGTTATGGGCGAATCTCCTACAGGACCCTGGAGAGACCCGCTTGGGAAAGCGCTGTTTACAAAAAGTTCGCCTAATTGCAGCGGCGTAGTATGGTGCTTTGACCCGGCTGTTCTTGTAGATGATAAGGGCGACGCTTACGTATACTTTGGCGGAGGAACCGTTGATGGTAATCCGGGACAGGGCAAGACAGGACGTGTATGTAAGATAGGCTTTGAAGAGGGGACCGGTGAAGTATATATGGACGGAGAACCTCAGGTTCTTGATACATATTATTTCTTTGAGGACAGCGAGATTAACCAGTTTAACGGAAAATATTATTACTCATACTGTACTAACTGGGGAGCAGGACAGACGTTAAGCGGCGGTGGAAGTATTGCGGCATATGTTTCTTCAGATCCTATGGATATAACTTATGCACCGGGAGAGAATGGAACGAATCCATTTACAAAGGACGGGGTATATCATCATTTCCTTGGAACTATACTTGATAATCCAAGCGTAATATATGGACAGACATATAATAACCACCATCATATGCAATCGTTCAAGGGACATAACTACATTTTCTATCATTCAACTGTTTTGAACAATTCAA
>CABUPO010000011.1 GCA_902493385.1 uncultured Lachnospiraceae bacterium | reverse complement strand
TCAACATTAGCTCCTGCCGTACCGTTATTATCAGTTACCTGAAGATATTTGCCTGTTTGTGAATTTTTAATATAATACCATCCGTCATTTATTTTCGCTGAATCAACAGTAGTCTGGCCAGAAGAATTTTCTACATCACATACGAAAGTAGATACGCTGTTTGCAGGAAGATAAGCCCAGAAACCATTGCCTGAAAGCTGGATGTTAGAAGTCTTTGCAAGGTTCTCAGAGCCTGATGTACGGTAACGGTCAACACTCTTAAGCGTTTTGCCTTTGACTGAAAAGCTCTGTGTACAGTCAGATGACCCACTGTTGACAGCAACTATAACAGCTTTTCCATCTCCTGTATATGCAGATACATATACACCGTTATCAGGGTTCTCTGTTGCATCTACACGTTTATAACCGCGTCGCACGAATTTAGAGAACTGTGCCATGCAGTAGCCTCTTTTACTAAGTGTTCCGTCTTCTTTCATCGGACTGTAGCTTCTTCTTATATACCACCATACATATGTCTGAAAGTCATTTATCATTGCCTTGTGAATATGCTCTGCAACATTAATCGCTTCCGGCCATTTGTCTGCTGAGCTTGAACTGTTCGGAGTATATACTTCAGTCATCCAAAGCTGTTTTGAAGAAGCCTTCTGCTTATAAAGAGGATACGCAAAATTATTGTATTGTGTACCATAAAGATGAGTACCAATTATGTCTACCTGTGCGAGCGCCTGTGAATCATTGATTATCGCGTCATAATATGATTTAACATATGAGAATGACTCAGGAGCTATAATACGGCAGTTAATTGAACCCGCATAATATTTAAGAAATGTTACAACTTCATTTTCTGTCCACCATGTCCAATCATGTCCATAATCAGGCTCATTACATACCGAAATTCCATAAAGTTCAACACCGTTATTTCTCATATATGTAACGAAGTCATTAAGATGCTGTGCATAAGCAGCATATTGGTCGTGCTTAAGACGCTTTGCATTTGATACGCCACTTTTGTAGAAATTTTCGCATAAATTTGCAGGCGGATTCCAGGGTGTTGCAAATACAATTGCACCCTTTGCAATAGCCGCTTTGGCTGTGGCAAGTTCCTTGTACCAGTTGTTTCTGTCGGAATCTACCCATATACGAAGCACCTGAAATCCTAACTGGTTGGTTCCGTTACTGAATGCAGTTTCCCTTTGTGACGATGTCAAATCTCCAACCCATGACGGATGATTCATGCCCCCAAATCCCATGATTTCCTGATGGGTGTTATTAAGGTTGATTACTGCATCTGATGCTGCCTGTGCCTTCTGCACAGTCTGCGGACACATGCCAATAAGCAACGCTAAAGCAAGTGCCGCCGCAAGGAACTTACGTGAAAATTTTTTGAAATTAAACCCCATAATTCTCCTCCTTAAGAAATAAAAATAAAATACTTTCTAAGAATAACATATATTACAAATATATTTCAATAGTATAAAATATAAAATATAGTTTATACTTTTTATATATTTTATTTTAATCAATTAAAGTCATTGCCTGCTATTGTAAATATACACAGATGAAATAATTAAAAAAACATTCTGCTTTGCTTCATTGCACTATGTGCAAAAAACCGCAAAACAGAATGTTTTTAATATTGCAAAGCAAAACAGAATGTTTTTATAGATTTTATTTACGGTTATAATTAATCAAACATCCGTCAAGAATTATATCTCTTTCATCATCTGTAAGCCTTCCAAGTTCAAACTCACATTCTACAAGACCATCTCCTTTAATAACATATGCCTTGCAGGATTCTTTCTTATTTCTGATAATATCTGCTATACCAGGAATGAAAATGTAATCTCCGTTAGCAAAAGGCAGCTTCTTATCATCTCCATTATATATAAACGGAAGCATTCCCCAGTTGATAAGATTTGAACGGTATCTCTTGGTCGCATATTCATTTGCTATATTAGCGAGGCCTCCAAGAACTCTTTGGCACGACGCCGCCTGTTCCCTTGCTGAGCCGTCTCCCGGTTTTACTGCAAATATTGTGCTTCCGAGACCACACTTAGCCGGGTCTGTATCTTTAAACTTTTCATTGCTTTTAACTACCTCAAATGCATGTGCAAACTCCGACTTGCAAGGACATATGCCATTCTGTCTGTCTTCTTCTGCAGCGCGTACCTCCTTCGCTCTTCCTACATAAGCCGGATCTTTTCTTGACAATGCAAATTCAGCAAGTCCAAGCGGATTGGAACGATATGATGATGTCTCTCCTGAAGGAATGAGCTCGTCCGTCGTAGTTACCGGATCATGTATTTCAGAAACAACCTTTAACATAATATCTTCTGTAAGCGGAATCATCGTCGGCCAGTCTTTAATATTAGGGCCGAACTTGATTTCCTGGGAAGGGTCGGCAATTCCTTTGCTGTCAAATACCCTGTTAGCATATATAGAGCTGTCAAAATGATATTTTGGATTGCTGTATTCTGTATCAATATCAGTTGCCGGCGTAAGATATCCTTTGTTGGCTGCAGTTGCTGCAATTGATCTTGCGTCCATCAGCGCAACGGATGAAATCTGTCCGTTCTGAAGCTTTGAACCTTCACGGTTAGGGAAGTTTCTTGTTGAATGACGTATACTGAGCGCATTGTTGGCAGGAGTATCTCCGGCACCGAAGCAAGGACCGCAGAACGCTGTTTTTACAATTGCTCCTGTACCAATAAGCTGGGCAAGCTTTCCATTACGGGCAAGCTCCATATAAATCGGCGTGCTTGCCGGATATACGCTGAGTGTAAATTCATCAGCGCCAATACTCTTTCCTTTAAGTATATCTGCGGCTGCACATATGTTTTCAAAGCCGCCTCCCGCACAGCCTGCGATAATACCCTGCTCAACATAAAGCCTGTTATTCCGGACTTTATCCTTTAATGAATAATCAACCTGTCCGTCAAGGCTTACAAGAGCTTTCTTCTCACAGTCATCCAGTATATCCATAAGGTTAGCATTGAGTTCTTCTATAGTATACGCATTGCTTGGATGGAACGGCATCGCAATCATAGGCTTAATCTTTGAAAGGTCTATATATACCATGCCGTCGTAATATGCTATATCGCAAGGATTGAGACACTCATAATCTTCCGGCCTGTTATGTATCTCGTAAAACTCCTTTATTGCATCGTCAGTTCTCCATATTGAAGAAAGACATGTTGTCTCCGTTGTCATAACATCAATTCCGATTCTGAAATCGGCGCTTAATGAATCAATTCCCGGACCAACAAATTCCAGAACCTTATTATTCACATAGCCATTAGCAAATACAGCCTTTATAAGAGCAAGCGCAACGTCCTGGGGACCTACGCCTTTTTGCGGCGAGCCTGTCATATATACTCCAATTACCTTAGGCATTTTAATATCATATGTCTTTGACAGAAGCTGCTTTACAAGCTCCGGTCCGCCCTCTCCCATCGCCATAGTTCCAAGAGCTCCATATCTTGTATGGCTGTCTGAACCGAGTATCATTTTTCCTCCGCCGGCAAGACATTCCCTTGCATACTGGTGAATAACCGCCTGATGAGGAGGAACATATACGCCGCCATATTTTTTAGCGCACGTAAGTCCAAACATATGATCATCTTCATTAATTGTGCCTCCAACCGCACAAAGGCTGTTATGACAGTTAGTCAAAACATATGGTATAGGGAATTTCTCAAGTCCCGACGCACGCGCTGTCTGAATTATTCCAACAAATGTAATATCGTGCGAGGTCAGCTTATCAAATTTAATCTGAAGCTCATCCATATTGCCTGAGACATTGTGCTTTTCAAGAATAGAATAAGCCATCGTTCCTTTTTTTGCCTGGCTGCATGTAGTATCTTTTCCGGTTATTTTCTTTATTTGAGACAATGCGTTATCACTATCTTCTATAACTTCTTTTCCGTTTATAAGAAACGCACCGCCGCTGCTTAATGTAACCATTAATTACACCTCCGTTGTATTCATAATAAACCAATATATATAATAGCACTATAACCGCACATAATCAATTATACCTTTGTAAAAAAACTTGTATTTTTTTTATAGTAATTGTATACTAGCTATATTCGGAGGAAATAATATGAAAATGAAAAAAGCAAACTGGGTTTATGTTATATTTAGTGTTGCTTTTCTTGGCATAATGCTGTTGCAGCTTGTTGTCAGAGTGAAAGCAATTAAAGATAACTATTTATTATATACTTCTATATTTGTTATATTAATGCTGTTTCTTATATCGCTTCTTATAATATGCAGGGAAAAAAGCAGTAAAAAAAGAAAGTTTTCATTTAATATTCCGCTTTTATCCACATGGCTTTTTTTATGTGGTTATATGCTGTATTCAGATATAGCCGTATTTAAAAAATACTGTTTTTTAAGCCTGATTCTTCTTGTTTTGTTTACAGGAATATTTATTATTTTTCAATTTTATCTGCGTTCAGAACGCGATAAACTGTTCGGCATATTTATCAGGTCTGTTGAGCTTGCATTTATTTTTGCTACGGTATTCTGTATACTGTTCAGGCCGTATACTACAGGAGTCAGGTATTCCGGATTGTCTGCCAATCCGAATGTGTACGGAATGTTTCTTATAACCGTATGTATATGCTTTATTACAAGGCTTGACTATTGTATTGCGGGCCAGAAATCCATTATCAAATGTATTGGTATATATGCAGGATTTGGTTCCGCCATGTTTTTCTTATATATGACCGGAGCAAGAACCTCGTTTATAGCGATTGCCTTTATAACTTTGTTTTGGTTTCTGTTCCGCCTTATCTATCAGCGAAAGAAAAAAGAGGCGTTCATAAAATATTTTATAATAATGATTCCGGTTGTCATAGCGTCGTTTTTTGTATCATACGGGCTTCTTGCAACTATACCCCGTCTGATTAACAAGCCTGTTGTATTTGAAAGAGACAGAGATTTTCTTGCTGATACAGATAATTCTAATGTATGCTATGCAAGCGAGAACACAGCTTCAGGAGTGCTTAACGAGATTGAGCATGATGTAAAAGAAGCGATTGAAAATGCAGACAAAGAACCTTCTCTTATTAAAAGAATACAGATGATATTTAAGGGAGGCGAAACCCTTGATACTATATTAAACGGAAGATTAACCATATATAAGAATTTTGCCGAAAAAATTAATATGAAGGGCAATCCGAAATACGGCAAAAAAATTAACGGCGTATTCGTTGTAAACGCCCATAACAATATAATTCAGGTCGGATATAATTATGGAATACCCGCAATGATATTATATATAATCTTTAATGTATTGAGTCTGGTATATTCAATAAGACATTATATACTGTACCACGACAAGCTGCGGTGCGCGGCATTTCCAATGCTGATTACACTTGGATTTTTAATAACGTCAATTACCGAGTGTCTGCTGCTTCCTATGCAGTCGCTGCTCGCGTTTGCTTACTATCTTTCTATGGGCGAAATTATGAATACCCAAAAAAATTAATGAGGCCGCCACACTTCCGATACTGTCAATCATTACGTCTGTTATACGGCCGTCGCGTCCCGGAACAAAAAGCTGGTGTATCTCATCAGCAGCAGCATAAATCAGACATACGAGTATTGTAACAATAAAATATTCGTATGTTTTTTTGAACCTTATATTAAGCAGCAGCGGAATATATATAAGAAATGCGAGTACAGCATATTCTGACATATGCGCGGCTTTTCTTACAGGATTATGAAGTATCGAAACCATATGTTCGTACTCTTCTTCAGTCATCCGTTCATTAAAATCAATTATATCGACAATTTTCTGAGTTACGGCAAGACTCATTGAGGAACTTTCTCCTCCGCTCTCCTTTGAAAATCCAAATATAATGAACATCCAAAAAAGTGCGGGTATAAATGTAAGGTATAATAATTTTTTCATTATTTCCGTCTTTCCTTTTCGTTTTCGGCACATTTGAGCGCTTTCTGTATTACGTTATGCATATCAAAATATCTGTACATTCCAAGCCTGCCGCCGAATATAACATTGTCAGCTTTGTCAGCACGGCGTCTGTATTGTTCATATAATTTGTTGTTCTTATCATCGTTTACCGGATAATAGGGTTCAGAATTATCTGTCCAGCTTTCCGGAAATTCTTTTGTAATGATTGTTTTATCTGATTCTGTATTCTCAAAATGTTTATGTTCAATAATTCTTGTATATGGAATCTCATATTCGGTATAATTAACTACCGCATTGCCCTGAAAATTATCGGTATTAAGAATTTCATTCTCAAATCTTAATGTCCTGTATTCAAGCTTTCCATAACAGTAATCAAAATATTCGTCTATCATTCCGGTAAATACAACCTTTCCCGCAAGGCTGTCATAATATTCTTTATCTGAGAAATAATCTGCGTTAAGACGTATATCAGCTCCCAAAAGCATCTTTTCTATAATCTGCGTGTATCCGCCTACAGGTATTCCCTGATACGTATCGTTAAAATAATTATTGTCATATGTGAATCTGACAGGAAGTCTTTTTATAATAAACGAAGGAAGCTCACAGGCTCTTTTTCCCCATTGCTTTTCTGTATATCCTTTAATAAGCTTTTCATATATATCTTTTCCAACCAGCGATATTGCCTGTTCCTCAAGATTAGAAGGATTACTTATTCCGGAGTCCTTAATCTGCTCTTCTATCTTTGCTTTAGCCTCTTTTGGAGTTATAACTCCCCATAGCTTATTAAATGTATTCATATTAAACGGCAGGTTATATAATTCGTTTTTATAACGCGCTACAGGCGAATTAGTATATCTGTTAAATTCTGCAAATCTGCCTATATAATCCCATATTACTCTGTTACTTGTATGAAAAATATGCGCGCCATACTTATGCACATTAATTCCACATACGTTTTCAGTATATATATTACCGCCTATATGGTTCCTTTTATCAATTACCATACACGAATATCCGGCGTCCATCATCTCTCTTGCAAATACAGAGCCAAACAATCCCGCTCCTACTATTAGATAGTCATACATCAGATGTTATCCCCTATACCTTTAATATTTAAACAAAATCAGGTGCAGATTATAATATAATCCACACCTGAAAAAATTGTACTTGTCCTACAATCAAGCCTTTCCGTTACTTCCAAGAACATTAGTAATCTTGTGTGCAACCATATCCTTAACAGCCTGGCGAGCCGGCTTAAGGTACTGACGTGGGTCAAAGTGGTCTGGATGCTCATTGAAGTACTTACGCATAACTGCTGTCATTGCAAGACGGATATCTGAATCGATATTAATCTTACATACGGCAAGCTTAGCAGCTTCACGAAGCTGATCCTCAGGAATACCGATAGCATCCGGCATCTGTCCGCCATTCTCATTTATCATCTTAACGAATTCCTGTGGTACTGATGATGAACCATGAAGAACGATTGGGAATCCAGGCAGCTTTTCAATACATCCCTTTAACACATCAAAACGAAGCGGAGGCGGAACAAGAATTCCTTTCTCATTTCTTGTACACTGAGCAGCAGTGAACTTATAAGCTCCGTGTGATGTTCCGATAGCGATTGCAAGCGAATCACATCCGGTTCTGTCAACAAATTCCTCAACCTCTTCAGGACGCGTATAGCTCTCCTTGCCCGCTTCAACTACTACCTCATCCTCTACACCTGCAAGTGTTCCAAGCTCAGCCTCTACAACTGCACCATGTGCATGAGCATACTCAACAACCTGCTTTGTAAGAGCGATATTCTCTTCAAAAGGCTTTGAAGATGCATCAATCATGACTGATGTAAATCCACCGTCAATACAGCTCTTGCAAAGCTCAAATGAATCACCATGATCAAGGTGAAGTGCGATAGGGATATCAGGGTTTTCAGCAACAGCTGCCTCTACTAACTTAACAAGATATGTGTGGTTAGCATAAGCACGCGCTCCCTTTGATACCTGAAGGATAACAGGGCTCTTTAACTCTCCGGCAGCCTCTGTAATACCCTGAACGATTTCCATGTTGTTAACATTAAAAGCGCCAATAGCATATCCGCCATCGTAAGCTTTCTTAAACATCTCTGTTGTTGTTACTAATGCCATTTTATTATCTCCTTTTCTCATTTTATTAACAGGCGTAAGGCATTATCTGTGAGACAACGCCCTTCACCAAATGTCCGTATTGTTAATGTCAGACGCAGATATTATTTTCTTACAAGATGAACCGGAAGTCCATTTGCGTAAAGAGGCGTAAGTTCTCCCATGATAAGCGGTCTCGCATATTTTTCAAAATCATCAGTAAGTCCGCAGCCGTCTTCTGTAATCCACTCGTCAGGAACTTTTCTTTCAACATTAGCTATATCATGGATATCATGCGCGCTTGTCCCACACTGATATGGATCTTCACCATTTCTGTCAAGAGTTATCATCATAGCGGTCTTTCCTGCGTCTGCGGCTTTAACTGCATCTGCTCCAACCTGAAAAGCTTCGTTAATATCGGTAAGTGAAGCAATATGTGTTGCAGCTCTCTGAAGAGTTGAAAACTCAATTGCTCTTGTCTTAAGTCCCGTCCTTTCAGCAACGATATCAGCAAGCTTAACAGCTGTACCCGACATCTGCTTATGTCCGAATGCATCAACGGCAACTTCTCTGCCAACTTCGCATACATAACGTCCGTCAGCAAGCTTAACTCCCTCTGATACTGCTATAACAATTGAGGATTTGGTCTTAGAAAGCTCCTTAACTTTGTCAACGAATTTATCAATATCAAACACTCTCTCCGGAAGATATATTGCATCAACGCCTTCACAGTCAGCTCCTTTTGCAAGCGCTGCGGCAGCTGTCAGCCATCCCGCGTTACGTCCCATAATTTCTACGACAACTACAGTAGGCTTTTTAGCTCCGAAAGAAGAATTATCACGAATTACTTCTTTAAGTGATGTTGCAATATATTTTGCTGCCGAACCATAACCAGGGCAATGGTCAGTTATAGGAAGATCATTATCTACAGTCTTAGGTACTCCTACAAATCTCTGGCTCTTTCCATGAGCTGCCGCATAATCAGAAAGCATCTTTACAGTATCCATTGAATCATTACCGCCGCAATAGAAAAGATACTCAATATCATGCTTTTCCATAACTTCAAAAACTTTCTCATACACTTCTTCGTTTCCTTCGATTTTAGGCATCTTAAAACGACATGATCCAAGAAATGCTGATGGAGTTCTCTTTAACATCTCAACACCTGCAGGCGCTGCAAGGTAATCGTCAAGATCGCAAAGCTGGTCTTCAAGAAATCCTTCAATTCCATGAACCATTCCATATACTTTGTCAATCCCAAGCTTCTTAGCCTGTGAATAAACACCTGCAACAGAAGAATTAATAACGGCTGTCGGTCCGCCAGACTGTCCAACAACAATGTTCTTACCCATTTTCATTACCTCCGAAAAATTATAATTAGTTTATTTACGTTTCTGTATTATAACAGAATAAATCACGTATTTCAACCCGATTTCCATTTTTGTTATATTTTAGGCAAAAACCTTTGCCAGGTCACGCATTCTCCCAGGGGTTATGCCTGAGATTCTTTTTTCTGCGAAAAAACTTCCATGAAACCGTAATGGTTCATGGAAGCTGTTAAAAATTGCTGTTAAAAATCAGAAATATTTCCTGTTGCCCCATAGATTACTCTTTTTTAAATCAAGATATTCAGTATAAGCCTTTTCAAGAATCTGCTTTTCATTAATGAACTTCAGCAGATGATAAGCTTCATGATACTTATAATATCCGGAATCAACGAAATATTCCTCGCGTTGTGGTTTGCTGTAGTAGCTGTCAGCCATCATAAGGTACCAATGGACATCCTTTAAAACAGTGTCGTTCTGTGCGCTGAATGAATACTGACTTTTACCTACGTACTTGATTATCTGTGCGTCTGCGCCGGATTCCTCGTTTACTTCGCGGAGCGCCGTCTCTTTATATTCCTCTCCTTCTTCTACAGTTCCTTTAGGCAGAACCCAGCCTTCATACTTATTCTTGTAATTCTTGTATAACAGCAGAATTTTGCCACGGAAAATAACCACGCCGCCACAGCTTGTTGCTTCAATCATTGCAATTCCTCCTGCAGGCGTCTTATATGTGGTGTGACTATAATAAAATACAAAATCTATATAAAGTATATCATAAATACATATTATATTTCAATAGTATGCGTCAAATAATTTTCCGGCAATAGGAACGGCGTAATCACTTCCCGTACCCACACCCTCTACAATAATACTTACTGCAATTTTTTTCCCGTCTTTTTCGGCATAACCCATAAACCATGCGTGTGATTTACCGGAGGAATCATATTCAGCCGTACCGGTTTTTCCATATGCCGTATAAGCTTTACCTGACAGAGAGCTTGCAGTGCCCGACGTAACAACCTCTCTTAAGCACTCGTTCATAAATTCATTTTCCTCTGGACTCATAACCTGAATTTTCTTTTGATCAGAAAAATTTCTTACGGTATTTCCGCTTTCATTAATCATTTTATCCGCAATATAAGGAGCCGTAATATAGCCTCCGTTTGCAAATGAGGATATTATAAGCAGATTGTGAAGAGGCGTTATCAGTGTTCTTCCCTGTCCTATAAAAGTCTGCATTTTTTCTCCGGTATCGTTTGACTGCTTTAACGAAAAACTGCTCTGCTTATATTGAAGCGTTACTGGAAGCTCAGTATTAAAAAGCATGCTTTTACACAGAGACCTCAATGACTTAATATCAAGAGAAAGTCCTATGTCAGCAAACGCGCTGTTACATGAGTTGGCAAACGCCCTCTTAATATCCTGCACTCCGTGTACCTTTTTATTGTGACAGTTAATTTTATAGTCATCTATGCTTAACTGACCCTTACATTTGAATGAATAGTCGTTATAATTACTATTTTCACGTATATATTCCAAAAGCGTAAGCGTTTTAAATGTAGAACCCGGAGGGTACAAGCCCTGTGTGGCACGGTTAAGAAGCGGAGAATTATCTTCATCCGTATTAAGTCTGGTCCAGTCTGCTGCTATTGTGTTAGGATTATAATCCGGCTTTGAAACCATTGCAAGTATCGCGCCGGTGTCAGGATTCATAGCAATTACCGCGCCCTTTCTGCTTCCAAGCGCCTGAAAAGCACATTTTTGAAGTGTGACATCCAGGGTCGTAACAAGGCTGTCGCCCGGATTTTTGCTGCCTTCAAGCTCTTTTAAAGCCTTAGAGATTGGATTAATCGTAGAAGTAAGCAAATAGGAATTATATGAATATTCAAGTCCCGTTCGTCCCTTGTCATAGTAGCCCGCAGCATGTGCAAATATATTGTCGTAAGGATAGCTTCTTATCTCATTTCCATCTGAATCCGTAATGCTTTCAGCAATAATCTCACCGCCTGCTGCAAGAATGTTTCCGCGTTTTACGCGGTCAGCCATAATATCATCCGTTTTATTATACGGATTATTAAGAAGCTTACTGTTATCGCGCAGCACAAATATTGAAAAATATACTAACAGACATGAAAATATAATTATAAAGCCATATGAAATTATAGTTATATGTTTATTGTGTTTTGGCATTTTTATCTACCTCGCTTTTATTAAGCACATACATGCCCTGTATAATTGAAAACAAAATAATAGTGCTTAGAACCGAACTTCCGCCATAGCTTATAAACGGCAGCGTAACTCCGGTAGACGGAATAAATTTTGTAACGCCGCCAACTGCAAGAAAGGTCTGAAATATAAATTCTATTCCAAGTCCGAGCGCAGTAAACTTGAAAAAAATATTATTAATCTTCATGGAAATATTTACAATCATAATAAAACAGCTTATGTATACCATAAGAAGGCATAAGGCAAAAACTCCACCCAGCTCCTCGCATATCGCTGCAAATATAAAATCACTTTCAACTACAGGGATTTTTTCAGAGATGCCTCTTCCGAGTCCCAGTCCGAAAAGACCTCCAGACGCTATGGCGAACATAGACTGGGTTATCTGATATCCGCCTGTATCAATGATACTGAATGGGTCTTTCCATGCGAGCACTCTTGTTTTAACATGCGAAAACAGATGATATGCCGCAACAGACGCGCCCGAGCCGCATATCATACCCAAAAGCAGATACAGGTAATTACCGGTCGCCGATACCAGAAGGAACAGATATGTTATAAAAAATATTAATGCTCCTCCCAAATCCTTTTCAACAATCAGTACCATAACATGCAATGCAGCTACTGCCGTTACAATTACAATATGCCTGAAATTGTTCTTTTTCGTAAGGAGCGCCGCAGCAAAAAATACGTATAATATCTTGACAAATTCAGACGGCTGAAAAGCTATACCCGATATAACTATCCAGTTTTTAGCGCCATGTATTTCCTCTGCAAATACAAACGTCACAAGCAGAAGCAATATTCCTATAATTCCATACTGCCATCCAAGCTTATCAAAGTACGGGAATTTTTTAATTATAAAAGGAACAAAAACGCATACGGCAAGTCCAAGCGTGGCTATTGACAGCTGTTTTACCGCATATTCTATTTCAATACGCTCAAGCATAAATATACCTGTCATAATAAGCATAATCATATTATTAAGCATAAGCTTAGAAAGCCCTTTATAGAAAATCCTGTATATAAAAAATGTAAGAGAATATATAACAAGCTGCGCTAAATACAACAGAATTATATTAAAATCCCAGCTCACAGTGTATAAAAGTATATGTGCAATCGTCATTATAATATATATACATGTTCTCTGAGCTTTTTGTTTATAGAAGCAGAAAAATGTATATAATGCAAAAACAATTACTATTATATAACCGCATAAACTTGCAATGGTATTCATACTAACCTGTTCTTTATCCTTTCCAAAACTTTCAGTACGTCAGACTTGTTCTCAAATGAGAACACAGCCCTTAACGCACCTGCGTGTGCAGGCGCTTTTGTATCAATCAAATCAATAATATCATAATGCATAATTTCAGTATATCCGTAATTATTATGCCAGATAACATAATATGCATTGCCGTATGAATCGTACAGCCTTTTCGTATCGTCATACTTTATTATAGTTATCATTGCCGAAGCTCTTTTATATATTGCAGCATCAGCATCAAATTCCATATTAACAAGCTCCGCTTCAGTCATTTCGACAGACACCGAACACTTGTCTGCTCCAAGCGATAAGACTGCGCTTTGTGCATAAGAATTTCTGACATACAAATTGTCCGCTGAGCGTATATCAAAATTAAATTCTCTTTTATATTCACAAAGGAGCGCCAGCTCTGAAAGCGTGCATACTACAAAGCCTTTAAAGCTGTCATATCCTGATAATATACCTATATCGTAATTATCTTTAAAATACTGTTCGCCTTCTGACCTGAATATCCGGGGCATAACAAGATATACGGGTCTGTCTGCACGCGAAAGGAGGCTTATTACATCGCTTTGCAGCATATCCTCAATGTGTATATAAATCTCGTCAACAATACCTGATTCATTTACCGCATTATACTGTTCTTGTGTCCTTACTTCTGCTATAACAGTCTTTTTGGCGTTCCGAATATATTCATAAGGAATGTGCGCCGCCATTTCAGCCCTTTTTGGCGCGGTTCTGTGATAAGACTCTGTAATACATGAATAAAGCCTTAAAAGCGCGTCTCTGCGCATGGATTTTAGCATTCCCGCCGGAATAAAAACATTATTGTCAATATCTACATTAAGCTCATCCCATACAAACAGAGTATCTGCAGAAACCATGACCTTATCGTATATATCATCTGTGGACGTAGGATGTTTTAAGGCTTTACTGATAATATCTCCGTATATTACAGCCTGTTTGTGATAATCTTTTGTCAGGCACACGCGTAAAACCGCATTATTTCCTTCTTTTGCACAAAACTCTCCGCTTATTCCGCATAACGGAAGCGTTGTCTTATATTTATCAAGCAGGCTGTTAATAAGGTATTCGTTGCGTACCCTGATAACATCACAGTTATTTTTGATTTTTTTACGGTTATAACCGGTATTAATTATCAGACTGTCTCCAATATCCAAATGCTCCTTAAGCGTATGCTCATGAAGCACATTACAATCCTTATCTCTTATTTCAAGGATATCCTGAGGATGGCATTCTGATGAGAATTTTAATTCTGCTTTTCCTTTTTCAGGTATATTTCTGACAACTTTACCGACGAAAAGGCCAAGATGATTAGGCCTGTCCGCAGAGAGCATATTTTTCCTGCCGGATTCGCCGGTAAGATATCCACATGTAAATCCGCCTCTGTTATATATATCCTTAAGAAACTCTATATCCTTGTTAAGTTCATCTGATTCTGCTATCTCTTTCTTATAACCACTATCGCCAAGCCGGCAATACAAATCGGTGTATTTTCTGTATAAATGTGTTGTAAGCGCAACATACTCAGGTTTTTTCATTCTGCCTTCTATCTTAAATGAATCAACCGAAAGATTAATAAGCTCAGGAATATGGCGCAGAGTACATAAATCCTTAAGGCTTAAATAATATGCGGCCTTACCATCCTCTTTCCTGTACATTTTCCGACATGGCTGCGCGCACGCGCCTTTATTGCCGCTTCGCCCTCCGATAAGGCTGCTCATCAGGCACTGGCCCGAACACGAAAAGCAGAGCGCGCCCTGAACAAACATTTCAATCTCCATATCCGTCTCTTTTCGCATTTTAAGAAGCTCCGCAAAGCTTAATTCACGCGCGGGAACCACACGGGTAACTCCGTAAGGCTTAAGTAGATTCGCGCCTTTAGCCTGCATAATATTCATTTGTGTACTTGCATGTATTGGCATATCAGGGAATTCGTTATGAATAAAATTCATAACACCGAGATCCTGTACTATGACGGCATCTGCACCTGCCTCATATATAAGCTTCATATATCTGTAGAAATCTTTGAAATCATTCTGATTAAACACAGTATTAACTGTGATGTATATTTTTTTATTATAAAAATGGACGTCGTCAATAACCGAAACCAAATCCGAATCATCAGGATTATCGGCAAATGCCCTTGCCCCGTATTTTCTGCCGCTGACATAGACAGCATCGCACCCCGCATTAACAGCCGCATGAATACTGTCTATACTCCCGCCGGGTGATAATATTTCAGGTTTTTTCATATAAACTTACCTATTTTCTTGCGCCGCGTTTCAAAACTTTTAACTCTGCCTCAAGATCAGCATGAGCTTTTTTCAGGTTATCAAGCTCTTCTGTCGTAACGGCAAGGTCATGCTTTAATTTAAAGTTAAGCGAATTAGCTTCTTCAAGCTCTTCTTTTACTTCGGAAAGCCTGTTCTCAGCGCTGAAATAATCGTCGGCAATATTAATCTCCGTAAGAACAACTCTCGTATCATTGCTTATAAGCGAAGCTGCAGAGCCTTTATTAATCTCTTCTCTTTTTCTGTTAATGTAAGTGGCTATCTTTTGCAGATAATCATCGCTTTCATATCCGCATATCGTATATTTTTCTCCGCTTATAAGCACCTCTACCTCATTTTTTGTTTTCATTATGACCTCCTGTTATCAATGCCAAAATGTCTGTATCCTGATTCTGTAACAATACGGCCTCTTGGCGTTCTGGCAATAAATCCGTTCTGTATCAGATACGGTTCATAAACATCTTCAATAGTACCTGAATCTTCTCCTATGGCCGCTGCAAGCGTGTCAAGACCTACCGGCCCGCCGCCAAACTTCTCTATCATCTGAGTAATAATATCGCGGTCGGTATTATCGAGACCAAGCTTGTCTACTTCAAGTAAATCAAGCGCCGACACAGCTACGTCGCCTGTAATTATACCATTATATCTGACCTGTGCAAAGTCCCTTACTCTTTTTAAAAGCCTGTTGGCAATACGTGGCGTTCCTCTTGAACGTCTTGCTATTTCAAGCGAGCCTTCTTCATCTATATCTACTTTTAAAACCTTCGCAGAACGCTTTATAATGCTTTCAAGCTCGGCAATATTGTAAAATTCAAGCCTGTTAATAACGCCAAACCTGTCCCTTAAAGGCGCCGTCATCATTCCTGCCCGCGTCGTTGCGCCTACCAGTGTGAACTTAGGAAGGTCAAGTCTTATGGATTTTGCATTTGCCCCTTTTCCGATAACAACATCAATTACAAAATCCTCCATTGCAGGATACATAACCTCTTCCACCTGTCTGTTAAGCCTGTGTATCTCATCAACAAACAAAAGATCTCCGTCCTGAAGATTATTAAGAATGGCCGCCATATCGCCCGGTTTTTCAATCGCAGGACCTGATGTTATCTTAAGGTTAACATCCATTTCGTTAGCTATAATCTCAGCAAGAGTTGTTTTTCCAAGCCCAGGAGGACCATATAACAGTACATGGTCCAACGGCTCATTACGCTTTTTTGCCGCTTCAATATATACCTTAAGCGTTTCCTTTGCTTTAGTCTGTCCTACATATTCACTTAAAAGCTTTGGCCTTAAGCTATTCTCAATTCTATGATCTTCCTCAATATATTCTGTAGAAATAATTCTTTTTTCCATATATCCTCCGGACTTTTACATATATTTAAGCGCTGCTTTAAGTATATCAGAATCTGTCATATCATCAGTAATATCCGCCTTATTTACTGCACTTACCGCATCGCTGTGGGAATATCCCAGCGAAACAAGCGCCATTACCACGTCGTTTTTTGAAGAATCAGAAAGCGCCGCCGTATCTTTGCCTGTACGATAATAACGTATTGCATCATCAACTTTATCTTTAAGTTCAAGTATAACCTTTCCTGCTGTCTTTTTTCCTATTCCCGGAGCCTTTGCAATAGCTGCCGCATCATCAGAAAGCACGGCATACGTTATATCATCAGGCGTAAGCACAGAAAGGATTCCCAAAGCTGCTTTAGGTCCGATGCCGCTTACAGTAACAAGCTTTTTAAACATGTCAAGCTCGTCTTTTTCGTAAAATCCGTATAATTTTACAGCGTCTTCCCTTACGCTCATATAAGTATGTATCATTACGCTGCTGCCAAGGTGGGGAAGTCTTTCTGAGACTGATAAGGGAACCATAATCTGATACCCGACTCCTCCACAGCTGACAACGATAGTATCTCCATCGTTATATTCAAGAATACCTTTAACAAATGCTATCATAACATTCTCCTATCATCTATACCAGTGTTGAAAACATATTGAATACAGGCTGCAGAATTTTATCCTTTAAAGGCCTCTTAAGCCACGCATCATAAGATATCTCTTCTGAAACATCAAACGTTGAAGCAAAATCCTTATATATGTCAGCCATTATATTGTTCTCACTAATCCATACTGCATTTTCAAAATGAAGATAAAAGCTCCTGTAATCCATATTTACTGTGCCCACCATTGCACAGTTATCGCTTAATATAACTTTGGAATGCATAAATCCGGGCGTATATTCATATATCCTTACGCCGCCTTTAAGAAGCGGGCCGTAATTATATCTTGTAATCATATATACTTTTTTCTTATCAGGAATTTTAGGCGTTATTATACGCACATCCACTTCACGCCTTACCGCCTCGATAAGAATCTGCCTCATATGCTCTTCAAGTATAAGGTACGGGGTCATAATATACACATATTTTTGGGCAGAACTAATAATCTGCTTATATGTGCTCTCGATTATATATTCCTCATTTCTGTATGGACCGTCAGATATGGTATGCATATAGCAGTTATTCTTTTCAAACGTCAAAGAAGGCCTGTATCTGTTGTACAATATATTCTCGTCCGGGCGGCATATGTTCCATATCTGAAGAAACGTAATGGTAAGACCCCATACTCCGTCTCCTTCTATACGTATGCCGCAGTCTTTCCATACTCCGAATCTTTCAATAAGGTTAGCATATTCGTCTGCGATGTTAAAGCCGCCGGTATAGCCTATATTACCGTCTACAACTACTATCTTCTGATGAGTTCTGTAATTCATTGTAAGCTTATCAGTGTATCTGTGTATAGGATTAAATAATATAGTCTTTATACCTTCTTTGTTAAGTCTGTCACAGAAATGCTTGTCAGTTCTTATCATGCCGCCAAAATCATCATATATAAAAACTACTTCAACGCCTTCTTCAACTTTTTTTAAAAGGATTTCATGAAGTATGTCCCATAACGCGCCCTCTGCAACTATAAAGAAATTTATTAATATAAACTTCTTAGCAGATATAATATCACGGAAAATATCTTCAAATACATCCTCGCCCATACTGTAATATTTTGCTTTATTATTCCTGTACAAAGGCATCTTAAAGCTCTTTAAATATTTTGATATGCCTGAAACCTCAGGATGTGTTTCATAGAAATCCTGTTCACACTCAGCATCAAAGCTAATATAAGGGTAGGTTTTTGATATCTGTCCCTCTGTCTTTTTAATCATTCTTGACTGTGTATTGCCTCTTCCCCACAGGTAATACATTATATGCCCTGATATGGGAAGCAGAAGCGCTATTGCCATCCATGCAACCTTAAAGGATGCATTTTTATTAGCATTGGTAAGTCCAAGAGCAACAAAAAAGCTAAAAATCTCAAGCACAAAGTAAAATAACGTAGTGTACTGTCTCAGCATTGCCGGCAGTATAAGAATGATAAGCATCTGTAATAATATCAGTATTCCGATAACAACAGCACGCAGAAATCCGCTGAAATTATTCTTCACTCTGCCTTTGATATTAGTCATTGACGCTTCCTTAATATCACGCTCATGCTGCTTTTTAATACGGTAATGACGGATATTGCGTTTTTGATATCTGTATAGAATTTTAATTTTTCTTTTACTTATACCCAAAAAATCACCACACACAAAAATATAAAGGATTATATCATAAAGGAAAAATTTTTTCTACCATAAAGATTTTCTTAAAATCCCACCCTGAAAATGCTATAATAACTATCTTTTTAGATAAACATTTTTCTTCTTTTTCAAAAGCTTATTATAAAATCTGTATTGTGCTTTTGGAACTTTTATTGTCGTCTTTTTCTTAAACGACTTCAATGCTTTTTTTGTGAAGCCCTTTACCTTACAGCGAATACCGTCTTTAGTATATATATACTTTGAAAGCTTAATATTTTTCTTGTTTTTCAGAGCCTTATGATATTTTACAATTACTTTTCTGCCTTTAATCTTAGTAACTTTATAAAGAGCTTTTCCTTTTTTATCTTTAATAATGTCGCCTTTTTTTAATATCGGCTGCATATTATCCTGTGATGTATTATTCTGCGGAACAGCAGTAGGCGCCGCCACAGGTATATCTGAAGGCGCTTCGGTCGGCGCTTTGGTCGGCGCCTCTGTCGGTGTGCCAGTTGGAACTGCCGTAGGTTCATCAACAGGTGTATCGGTAGGTTCTATATCAGGCGCTGCCGTAGGAGTGTTTGTAGGTATATCAGTAGGTATATCTGTAGGTACGGCAGTAGGCTGCGGCGCTGCCGTAGGGCGGATTATATAATATGCTCTTCGGCCGCCGTTTGAGCTTACCCAAAAACCAACTTCACCTGAAATATCCATATTATCCGAAAGACCCTCTGCATGTGCAAAATGCGGGTCCGCATATAATGAATATGAAACCGGCACATCTGTAAGCTTTGTGCCAAATGGGAATTGCACATTAATTACAAACGGATTATCCTGTGTTCCTTCGCCATCAGCCTCCTCGTCATTAATAAAATATGTATATGACGGATTCCAGTATTCATCATAATCTATCTGAGTACGCATATTAAATTTTATATTGTTAATAGTCAGTTCTTTAAGAGTCGGCAGTCCTGTATATGCTGCTGCAATATCGTCTCCTCCTGTAAGCGAATAGCGTAACGATAATGTATCATTATCAGATAATGTAATATAATCCATTCCATAATTATCACAGTCATCCTCATTATAGCTTAACATCCAGCCCGACATATAATAGTCGTCTATATGGCCCAGGCCGTTAACAGATGAAATGTATCCATCAGACATTACATAATCTATATTATTAAATGAAAGCGATTTTTTAACAGCATCAGATGCATCTACTGCCCAAACTTTACAGGAAACTATAACGCCGGTTTCTGACGCCTGTAAAATGCCTGCTGCTTTTGCAGTATAATCCAGTGCTTCTACGGCCACTTCTTTCTGATTGTTCATTGTATCAATAAGCGCCGGTATGCCTGAAATTATATCATTATCAGTATTACACAGCGCTATTCCTGAAAGCTTTTCATATACAGGATATGCGGCGCATACTGCGTCATAGTGTTGTGGCTTTTGTACATTATCTAAAGTTATGCCTGCTATGTCATTCACAGGCGACATATTAATATATTCTGAATTATTATCCTGTACATCAACTGAGTTGTAACAGTTACTGATTACACATTCATTATTATATCCGATAATCATTCCGGCATCTGCACCGGTAATGATACCTGCGTTATAACAGTCTGATACACCGGCTCCGGTAAGCGCCGAGGCGTTATAATAACCTATAATACCTCCTGCATTTGACTGTCCTGTTATATTTCCATAATTTGAGCATCCCGAAACAGATATATCGGACGCAGTGCAGTATCCGGCTATACCGCCTACGTTATTACTGCTTTCTGCTGATATATTTACCATGCTCACACAATTTTTAACTGTTGAATTTCTTTCGTCTGTTCCTTTCTTAAGCTCGCCTGCTATTCCGCCTGCATTAGATTTTGTTGTTATGATTTCTCCCTGTACAGCCACGTTTTGTATAACGCCTTTAGATGAGCCAAAAAGTCCTGCGTATGCGGTATCATATACATAAAGCCCTGATATAGTATGTCCGTTTCCATTAAATTCTCCGGCAAACGGTTTGGAACTGGTTCCTATAGGAGTCCATCTGTATCCCGCAAGCTCAATGTCAGATACAAGCTCGGCAGAAAGCCCGGTGCTTCCTGAATTTACTTTGTCAGCAAACCAGTAAAGCTCAGCTCCTGTTTTTATCTGATATACGCCGGCAGCATCGCATTCAGGCTCAAGACTGCTTATTCCATCCCATGCCCCTGCTTTCGCTTTTTGTAATGTTATTAATAATATGCCCTCTTTTAAAGCTTCGCCAGACACCGTGCCCTGAGCATAATTGTAACCCGGCGTATATATTTCATACGTATAAGCTTCACCGTCAAAAGTTGCAAAAGAGCCGTCTGTTACATAAGATATATTACCTGTTCCATCTTTTACAATAAGTGTATAATCACTTATATCTTCATCGCTTTCTGCATCTTTTACTGTAACGCCTACTTTGTTAAAGTCAGTTTCTGAAAGCGGCAGACTGATATCAGGAAGCTTTCCGAAGTATCCCTCTCTTTGAAGAGCAGCAAACTGCGGAGTTTTGCCTTTTTCATGAGTAAGCTCCCTGTGAAGGCCATATTCTGAGCCAAAGCCTTTTTCATATATATTGCCTGAAAGCTTATATGTATCGCCTGTAAAGTACTTCGGTATAGTTACAGTAACCGTCTGCGCTGATTTGGTGCCTGCAAAAAGATACTGATTGGACTTGCCTTTAAATTCATTTCCATACAAGTCCGTTACATTAATTGTTCCGGACATATTATATATGCCGGCAAGCTTGTTTGCAGGTATGTATATACCTTTACATGATGTGCCTGAAGAATTTTCTTCTCCAAATGTAATCTGTACGTTACATCCGGCCTTCAGTTCATCTTTACTTATGGCGTTGCCCTGTGCGTCAGTATACTCATATTCTACAGCTGTTTTCTTTGCGCGAACTACCTGATATACTGAATGCACGCCTTTTGTTATTTTAATAATATTACTTCCATGTGTTAATTCATTAACTGTTACGGTGCCGTCGTTATTATATGTGACGTTGGACGTACTGTAACCGTTATAAGAAAGCCTTCCATCTGTATAATACGGACGGAGTACAGACACTGAAGCATTACTTTCCGGAGCAAATGTATAAGATGCACCGTTTTCTTCATCCGTATAATACAAGACGTCAAGCTCAGCATCAATTCTGTCAGCTGAAAGCTTGCCGGCAGATGTGTTAAGACCCTCATTTATGGTCATTCCAGTATCGATATCTGCGTCTTCTCCAACATTTACAACAATTACTCCTGTATTCTCAGGCCATATTGCACTAAAGAAAGAACCTCCAAAGTTCTGTGACGCCGCATTAGTCATTGCATCATATGTGACAAGTATAATAGCCGTACCCTTGCCTGTTGCTTTTATATCAGCTATCGCACTATTATCGTTTGGAACTAATTCTATAATATCATTATTTATATTTCCAAATTCATCAATTACAGTATAATGAAAATCAGGCTCCGCTATCTTTGCATTGGATATACCTTCTATAGCCTGCCAATTACGATAACACTCAAGCCTTACGGAATCATTTTCAGCGAGATTCAGATATCCCTTTGAATTGACATTCATATATATATCTGCCACATCATATTTATTGGCCGTCATGTCATCAATAACCGTATCAGGGTTATGAGCATCATCATTTATATACAAATCGTCTTTTGTGACTTCAAACGAGCTGTCTTCTTTTACCGAAACCCAGTTCCAGTAGGTAACAGCGCCCTCCATTGATACTTTATAATAATATGTTGTTCCACTGGCATATATATACGTATATGTATCCGTACCACTGCTTTCGTCAGTTACAGGCCCTGATACAGGATTAAGCGTACTATATGAAAACGAATTGGCCAGTGTTCCTGTCGTTATTTTTGCACCCTTTGGCACTGTAATCGTAACATTCCTCTTAAGCTGCGAGGCAATATTATATCCATAGGAACGGTTTGCCGTAATAGTTGCAGAAACCGTATTAGGAAGATAATCATTAGCTTTATCACCTAACGGAGTCACTGTTACTGACAAAGTATCTCCCAAAAGGCAGATTGCTGAATACCTGTTAGAATTCTGCGCCTGCATTCCAAGCGTTGTGTGCCTTACATCTCCGTTGCTGCTATTGATTGTATGAGATATTTCATAGTCTGCTCCTTCTGTCCAGCCTGAATTAGTACAGTATATATTGGTTGCAGTATATACTGTGAATGATTGAGACGGCTCCTTGCTTACTACGATATCTATTGTTCCGTTTACGGTCTCGCCGTCTGCCGCATATCCTGTAAGAGTATATGTATCAGGCTTAAGCTTAAGGCTGTATATATATCCCTGTGGTTCTCCAACACTTATATCATTCCCTGAAGCATCTTTAAGAGACATTGTTTTCGATGTGGCATTCATCTTAATCTCAACATCTACATATCCGTCATTTAAAAGAGCGTTTATTCTTGATATTGCTGAATTAATATCATTATCAGAGGATGCAGGCTCTGACATTACAGACATAATGTAGTTATAAGCTTCCTTGTCAGACTGAATCAGCTGGTAATTATCTGCAAAAAGCGTATACAGAACACTTCTGTCACTATTTGTATAATATGCAGGGATACTTTCTGATTCATCAAAATTGTCTATTCCAAGATCAGAACCATAGTCAAAAAGGCTAAACTGCCATCTGATTACATTAGTATGGTCATTATCCACATTGTCAGAAAGCACATAGCTTCCCGCTCCTGAATCAATGAACTCGTTATCTACTGAAACCATCCATCCTGACGTATCTGTATAATCAAATTCAGAAAGGTCAGCGCCTGTTTTTTCAGCAAGAACAGGCTCGCTGTTGTGAATAGATTTGTAAGCGCTCTTAATAGATGACGGTATATTTATATTACCTTTATCTATATCTTTTATACACGAAAGATAAAAATCATTTTTTGTGTAATCAATGCCTAAAGCCGGGTCTGTTTTAAGTCCTGACTTTACAAAAAAAGCATAAGAAGCCTGTGAGACCGTCAAATTATCAACGTCAATATTTACTCCGACATTATCCCATGCTGATTTGATTTCTTCATAAGACATTTTCATTGGAGATAAGTAAAAGCCCTGGCCTAATGTCAGGCCCTCTAATGAAAAGACCACATATCTGTCAGCATATGAAGAATCTTGTGCATACGCACTTTGCGGCAGTACCGATATTGCAGTTAATACTGCCATAATTAAAGCAATAATTCTTCTGGTTAAATGTTTCATAATACAAGTTCCTCCCCTTTTGTTAAATAGAATATTTTATTTTTACACGATTTAATTTTTTTATCATGCCCTTCTGCAGCAGAGCAAGAAAAATCATCGTGGAAATGCCATGAATTACATTTACCGGGAATCCGCTTATATATGCGGCGGCAAACAGTCCTGCATTAACATCATTTGAATACATTAATACGGACGCCGTATCCATAATTCCTCCATATAAAATAACAGCGCATAAAAAACCATATATACATACGGGTATTTTCATTTTGTCTGCATTATATTTTTTGCCGAAGATAAGGCCTGATATCAGGCCCGCACTTCCCATTGCAAACATCTGCCAGGGAGTCCAGGGACCCTGGCCAAATATAAAATTGGACATGAACGCCGAAGCAGTACCGACAATAAATCCCGCTTCCCACGAAAGTCCTATTCCGCTTATTATTACAACCGCAAGCATTGGCTTGAAAAATGGAATCATATAAAATGTTGTACGTGATACAACGGCAATTGTAACAAGTACGACAATGACGACAAGCTTTCTTGCCTGCGGCCTGTTTCTCTCAAACCTGCATAAAAACGGAAGCATTGATAAAGCAATTATAATTACCGAAATCAGGTAATAGTGTCTGCCGTTAAACAATGTGATATCACATCCTCTGTAGTTATTGCTAAAGGAAAGTAGTCCCTTGCAATCCTGTTAGCTGCTGTCGTCAAAAATATATTTCCGGCAAAAAAATCCCTTGCTGTACATGACGCTTTAATATTTCCATCAAAAAACAAAGCGCATATGTCGGCATATTCTGCACAAAATTCTATATCATGCGAAACCATGAGTATCGTAATTCCTCTTTTTAGAAGCTCTTTAAAAATACATGCAAGCTTCTTTTTATAATATCCATCATATCCTTTAGTCGGCTCGTCAAGTATAAGTATCTCAGGGCCGGGTATTAATATTTTACACAATGCGCATCTTTGTTTTTCTCCTCCGCTTAAATCATACGGATGCATATTCATAAGATGCTCTATATTCATAAGCTCTGAGAGTTCTTTTACACGTTCCAAAGACACGCCGTATAATTTTGCATGCGAATTCAAATCTTCTGATACATTATCCTTAACGAACATTGTTTCAGGGTTCTGTACAAGCACCCCAAGAACATGTCCATATAATTCTTTTTCATCCCATTTTTTTATGTTTTTGCCTTTTATCTGTATACTTCCGCTATGGGCTTTATTAACGCCTGTAAGCACTGACAGAAGTGTTGTTTTTCCGGCTCCGTTGCCTCCCAGGATACATGTAAGAGTACCCTTTTGCACCGAAAAATTAATATCCTTTAATATGTCAGGTGTTTTTTTGTCATATCTGAACCATACATTAGATGCTTTAATAACCGGTTCGTTATTTTTGCCGCATATGCGTTTATCATCATACAGCATTTTACAGTCTGTAATATCTTTATCCTTAAGATATTCTGAAAGCATTATGCGAGCTTCATTTACGTTCATCGGAGGCTTGTCCATATCCGGCTTAAGTCCTGCACAAAGTCTTATCGGAACAGGCATTGCATCAAAATAATCATAAGCTTGTATGTTTCTCGCAACATATTCGCGATTTCCGTCTAAGAGAACCTTTCCTTCTTCTAATACAACTACGTGGTCGGATAATTCATACACGCTTTCCAGCCTGTGTTCAACAGTGATAATCGTAGTACCAAAGTCCTTTTGTATTTTTTTAAGAAGCATTAAAAACTCCTGAGCTGATTCGCTGCTTAACTGTGAAGTGGGCTCATCCAGTATCAGAACCGAAGGATTAACAGCCATTACAGAAGCAAGATTAAGTATCTGCCTTTGGCCTCCAGACAATTCCGATACATTTTTATCAAACCATTCCCTTATGCCGAAATAATCCGCAAGCTCAGATATTCTAAGGCTCATTTTGCTCTGGCTGTAATTAAGATTTTCCAGCCCAAATGCAAGTTCATGCCACACCTTATCGGTAACAATCTGATTATCAGGATTCTGCATAACATAACCTATTTCAAGCGACTGAGTAAGCCTGTCTATAGTATTAAGCGGCTTTCCTTTATATATTACGCTGCCGCTAATCTTCCCATGCGGCGACATGACTGAAACCAAATGTCTTAAAAGAGTTGTCTTGCCACACCCTGATTTACCGCATATTAACAGCCATTCTCCTTTATTTATTGTTATATTTATGTTATCAAGCGCAGTATATAAGCTTTCAGGATATGTGAATGTCAAATTCTCGATTCTGTATATTTCCATCTTATCTCCTTTACTGCTATATCAATAACAGGCAGCAGACATACCGCACTGTATACTGTGGCAACTGTATAGATATTTCCTGTCATTTTATAGTATGGATAATATTGTATATAAACTGTCTTTCTTAAAAAGCTTAAAACAACATATAAAGCGCATAAAAGCATGAATGCGATTCTAATAACATCTCCCAGCGTTATCCTAAACAAAGAATAACTGCTTCTCTTTAATTTGACCCCGTATCCTCTTACCCTCATGGAATCAGACCGGATAACCGAATTTTCAAACGCCCAGGTAATCATTGCAGACAGTATAGAGATACCGTTCTTTTTTACACTTAATCCAAGATACTTCTGTGTGTCCGATACATCTTTAAATCTCTTCACAAATTCAGGAATAAAACGTAACGTCATTGATATAATGAGTGAAAATGCCGGAAATATGCGTCCTGTAAGATATATAACCCTGTCTGATGTTATAACCTTATTAAACGAATACAACAAAGCGCATATGCTTCCAACCATAAAACCGGACACGATTCCATATATTATCGATTCAAGCGTCAATGGATTTCCGTCTGGAAAATACCTTAATATAGTTATTCCCTCGTGCGAAAATAAGGGATTGATTATTATTCCCAAAACAATAACCGGCACATACATTCCAAGTATAATCTTAAGGAACTTTCTTCCGCCCATAATAAATCCTAATGACAGGCCCGCCAAAAGAGTGGGAAAAATAACCGCCGGATGCATAAAACACACGGTAACGGTAATTAAAATTATATAATAAATAATCTGTGTAACCGGATGCCAATACTCAAATTTATTTTTCATTTATTCCACATCCTGTTTTAAATCTGCTCCAAGATCACATGTATAATGAAATTCAATGACGTCTCCGTCAGAAACCTTATATCTGCTTACTCCGTAATTAGGGAACCACCCGTTCACAGAATACATCCATCCCGACAGCTCTCCACAGTCATATTCATATATATTTGCAATCCCCTCTATATAGGCTGAGTTGTATATAGGCGTAAACGAGAACTCCATATGTATTTTTCTATTCATCGTTTCACGCTTTAATATGTCAAACACAGACTCTCCCTCAAAAAATTCGACTTCGGTTTTATCAAGTATAATACCGTTCTCAGGAATAATCTCATGCTTTGCTTCATCAAAAGCATCGATATTATTAATAATCGTACTGCATTCTATAAGCAAAGTGCAGGTATGCTTCTCTTCTTCATTAACAGTTACCTCTTCAGGCTCTACGGGCTCAGGTTTTCCTTCAGGAACAGGTTCAGTATTATATTGGTCGGTTGTAACATGCGTTTTCGTTACAACCTTGTCTTTTTCTATATCATATTTTTTATAATCGTGTCCTGACCCGCTAACGTCGTCTACGCTGAGATACACATCCTCTTCATCTGTTTTCTCCGGCGCTTCTGTAGCATATACATTATCTGTATACTCAGGCGCCTGAGTGGCGTCTGCCTTAACCGGGCTCTCAGGAGCCTCGGTATTATATGCGGCTTCCTTTATATCAGATTTTCCCATACAGCCCGGCAGCAATACACATAACACAGTCATCATGACAGCTAATATCAAATACCTGTATGTTATTCTTTTCATATCTTTCGCCTCTTATATATAAATATTGTTACAATCACACATACTGCTGCAAATAAAACGGCAGAGCCTGCAAGTACTTTAAAATGTATATTGTCCTTAACAACTTCCTCTTCTTCTAAATCGTGATGCTCTATGTCAGAAACCGAAGCGCTCTCAGCCTGATTATCTTTTACATACACATTTTCATATTCTTCTTCCTGCGCTTTATCTTCCGTCTCTTTTTTGCTGAGTTTTACTGATTTGGCAAGAAAATATATTCCTCTGGAATCTGTTATAAAATTTACCCGGTTATTTTTTACGGAAACCTTATCTATATATTCAGGAGTACCGCTTTCTGCGTCATAACGCATAAGAAGATAATCTCCGTCGCTTAAATCAGTATAAGTTTCTATAAGTATATTACCGGTATTTCTGTTCTTATATTTAAGATTAAGGACATACGGATTATCTGAAAGCTTATATATTTTTTTATTATATTCTGACCTGCTGCTCAGATTAAACCGCTCTGTTTCAGGCTCTGAAATATTACCACCGTGAAATACAACGGAATAATATCTGCCTTCGTCTGTATAAGTAATAATCTTTATATTATGCCTGGTACCGTATATGCTCTTAAGCTCTTTCTTCTTGACATAAGCATCTTTTCTTTTAACAACTTTATCTTTGCTTTTAATTGTCTTTCTGATAACTGTTTTTTTGATTTTTATCTGAGGCGCGCCAGATGCCTTTGGCGTATTTTGCGCTTCCGGCGCTTCCGGCTCAGACGTTATATAATTATGCGGATTAGGAGTTTTAATATATATTACGTCCTGATTAGGTTCTTTTGTATGCTGCGGTGTGTCTGTATGCGGAGTAAATGAAGCTGTTATCTGTGGCGCACCAGTCCTCTGCGGCGGCTCGTCAGTATTATGAGCAGGAGCTTTGTCTGTAAAATCATACAGCCTTCCCATACTGTTTAACTGCCTGTAAAGGCTTACAAGCGCATATATACACTGTGAATCCGCCATCATATTAATACTTTCGCCTTTAATATGTGCAAATCCCTTTTCCTCGCTGTTATAAAATCCAAGCAGCCCGTCAAGCACTGTTCTGCCATTATCCGTTATGAATCTTTCATCACTCCATATATCTATATCAAGCGAATTAAGAGCAACTAAAACCTGCGCCGTGCTCTCTGCTGTAGAAGTTCCGCCATAAGCAAAATCCCCTTCTGCAAGCTGCATTTCTGACAAAGCATAAAGTCCTCTGTCAATTGCTGCTTTTACATCTGTATCTGATTCATAATAAGGCGAAAGCGCCGTAAGCACCATAGCAGTTATATCTGCATCAACAGCATTTCCCCTGAGAGCAAAGCCCCCTCCATCAATTTCTTTATCCAGAATATATTCTATACAGTCTTCTCTTGTATATAAAGCATCTTCCGGAATATCATATTTCATTGCGTCAAGACATATAAGCGCATATGCGGCTCCATTAATCCCCTGCTTCCAGGGCGCTCCTATTATACAATTATATGTTCCGTCAGCAATAAGATTAATCGGACTGCCGTCGCTGTTCTTTCCAAAGGCAGACGGATCGCCGCCACAGGCAAGAACAGCTAAAGATATACGGTGCCATTCTGTAGCTTTATTCCTGTTAAGACCATATGAATTGTTACGATAACATTCTGTAACATAGCTTTCCAATAAAGAAAGATAATCGCCGTATGCATCATCTTTTTTATATTGTCCGCAGCCTACTGCAAACCAGTCTCCTCCTGTGCTTCCTGCCGATTCAAGGATACCGCCGGAAAGTACATTCACACCGTCGCTTGAAAGCGCATCAAAACAATCATTAATAACAGCCTCGATATCTTTTGAATCATAAGCCTTCTGACTCTTTGCAAGGCACTGATTAAAGGCCAGCAAAAAAAATTCTGCCATTATCACTAATGCCAGAATAAGGATATGTATTCTTTTTTTACAGGTTTTTTCGCGTACCATAATAAACTCCTAAATATATTCAGAAGTAATAACAAGCAAAAAAGAATATCTTCCTCACCCGGAAAACAGACTTTATTCAGGTTATGGCAGGTCTCCTGACTCCACATCATCCTTAAAAGCGCCTTCCCGGCTGTTAACCAGTGGCTTTACCGCTTTCTTGTCCGTGTTACAGTAGTGGTGACTGCTCCGGGCTTGCACCGGATTCCCTATTAACAATTGCAAGAATTGACCATATCCCGATTGTTTACATATTAAATTTACGTTCCACATAGTACCATAACCGAGAACTAAAGTCAATTATTGAGTCATTTATAATTTTATTGTACAATATATGCAGCCGTTTTCACGGCCTAATGACACATATAATTTAAAAACCAGTCGGAGGCATACAAATGATTACATATACGCATTCTTTTAATCTGAAAGAAATGATATCGCCGGATAAATCATGGAATTTTTACCCTTATGACACATATAAGCTTTCACAGATATGTTTTTTTGATATAGAAACAACCGGACTGTCCGCCGATACATCTAACATATATCTTATCGGCGCCGGAAGCTATACAGACGCGGACACATTTACTGTGATACAGTGGTTTGCAGATGATTATAACAGTGAAAAAACTATATTAAAAACATTTCTTGAATATATTAAGCAGTTTGAAATAATAATCCACTATAATGGAGCGACCTTCGACATTCCATACATTAACAAAAAATGCAGACGTCATAAGATTAATCCATCTCCACTTAATGAGATGAAAAGCCTGGATATATACCATGCTTTAAGAAAATATGCAGCTCTTCTTAAGCTTCCTGACAAAAAACTCAAGAGCTTTGAACGCTATATAGGACTTGACCGTGACGATACATTTAACGGCGGCGAGCTTATAGAAGTATATGCCGAATATATACAAAATGTATATCTCCGCAAAGAAAACGATAAGCTGCTTAAGGTACTTTTACTTCATAATTACGAAGATATAACCGGACTTTCACAGGTTTCATCACTATTATTTCTTAAAGGAATCGGAAAAGTGAATGTTGAAGCAGAAAAAGCATATCTTGAAAACCATCAAGATAACTGCTATGTAACCGCCATATATAAATGCAGCCTTCCGGGCGATTATGATTTTGAAATAAACGAGCCGGTTTACTGCCATTGGAGTAAAAACAATATTACGCTTAAAATTACGGTTGCAAAAACAGAGCTCAGATACTATTTTTCAGATTATAAAGACTACTATTATATGATTAATGAGCATACCGTCATGCATAAAAGCGTCGCTGTATATGCTGATTCATCAGCAAGAAGAAAAGCCAAAAAGTCCGAATGCTTCGTATCAAAATACGGAATGTTCCTGCCTGTCAGCAAACCGGGCTGCTTTTCTGATAAAATGCGTATATTTAAAGCCGGTTACACTGACAAGCAATATTATATAGAGCTTACAGAAGAAATGCTTCATGACACTTCATGGCTTATAACTTATTATTCACAGATAATATGATTTTTAACTGACGACAGTATATCCAATTTCACAGCTCCAGCCTCCGGACTGTTTTTTAGCTACACATTCACGATAGCCTTTCATACTCAAACCATTTTTAAAAACGCTGATATTAAAATTGAATGTATCATTTCCGACATCTTTTTCTTCTATAGTAATTAATGTTCCTTTTGTAAATACCGTTCCAAAGGTGTCGTCATTCTCTATCAGCGATTCATTTATAAGCTCCTCTTTTGTTTTTATAACAGTTGTAATGTTGTATTTTTCGTTAATTGCGCTTCTAAGCGCTTCTTTTTCCGAATCTGACAGACTTGTACACGATTTCATGTCAAGCGCTATCATCTCTTGATTTCCACTTGTAATATCCAAAGAAAAATTATCAAAAATCAGCTTCTGATACATCTGTGCAACTGTTACTTCCTGATGGACATCAGTAACGGGCGGCGTTGCTGTATTATCCGGCTGTTTTATATCCATAACAGGGGTAACTGCCGCAGGTGGATTTATAACAGTAACCTTTACCTTACATTTGATACCTTTAGCTTTTCGGATATATACTTTAATATTAGTCTTGCCTTCATTTACAGCCGTAACAACACCTTTTGAATTTACTTTAGCGACAGATGTATCATTAATTTTATACGCTAATTTTTTATACTTCATCGACTGCGTTTTCTTTTTAATCTTAAGCTTAAATTTTTCCCCTCTTGTTAGTACTATTTCCGATTTATTCATTACAAGTTTCTGTTTCTTAGCTGCTTTAGCTGCAAGCGGTATTGAAAATACACATACCAACACCAGCAATATAAGTACGCCTGCATTGATATAATTTACTGTTTTATTATTTATGGTTTTAATAGCTGTCCCCTCCTTTAATATAGGTAAGTAATTGCATATACAACCGGACCACCGTCCAATTATCAAATCAGATAACTAAGCGGTGGTCCCTTTAATAATAAACGAATACAATATTAAGCTTCCTCTGCGGCAGAAAGAATCTCTTTCTTGTTATATGAACCGCATTTCTTACATACTCTGTGCGGCATCATAAGCTCTCCACATTTACTGCATCTGACAAGATTAGGCGCTGTCATTTTCCAGTTAGCGCGTCTCTTATCTCTTCTTGCCTTTGATGATTTATTCTTAGGACAAATTGACATTCCGTTACACCTCCCGTAAACTATTGCAAAATTATATAATTAACTTCGCTCATACTTGACCTATTATACTGGCAAAAAATACATTTGTCAACTACTATTTTTACACTAACGCAACCGTTTCCCTTGCTATGGCAAGCTCTTCGTTTGTTGGAATAATGTATACCTTAACTTTTGAATCAGCAGTTGATATCATTACTTCTTCTGAGCGCTTTTTGTTATTCTCTTCGTCTATATGTATGCCCATATATTCAAAATAGCTTATAATCTGCTTTCTTACAACGTGATCGTTCTCGCCAAGTCCGGCTGTAAATATAATTGCGTCTACGCCGTTCATTGCAGCTATGTAACCCCCGATATACTTGGCCGCATTGTAACAGAACACCTCAACAGCCTGTCTTGCAAGCTCGTTTCCTTCATTAGAAGCCTTATCAAGGTCACGGAAATCGCTTGATACGTTTCCTGAAAGACCATATACGCCTGATTTCTTATTCAGAATGTTCATAACCTCGTCTATAGTCATATTTTCCTTCTTCATAAGAAATTCAATAATCGCCGGGTCGATGCTTCCGCTTCTCGTACCCATAATAAGACCCTCAAGAGGCGTAAGTCCCATAGTCGTATCAATGGACTGTCCGTTCTTAACAGCTGTTATGCTTGCTCCTCCTCCAAGATGGCATACTATAATTCTGCTGTCTTCAGGGTCAAGTCCGCATACCTCACACGCTCTCTTTGATACAAAGCTGTGGCTTGTTCCATGAAAACCATATCTTCTAATCTTGTAATTATTATAGTAATCAATCGGAAGTCCGTAAAGAAATGCTTTTTTAGGCATTGTCTGATGAAATGCAGTATCAAATACGCCCACATTAGGAACTTTTGGCATTATTGCCTGACATGCTCTGATACCAATAATATTAGCAGGATTATGAAGCGGCGCAAGGTCATTACATTCTTCAATAACGGCAAGCACATCATCATTTATAAGAACAGACGATGCAAACTTCTCTCCTCCGTGTACTATTCTGTGGCCTACGGCTTCAATTTCGTCAAGACTGTCTACAACGCCATACTCTTTGTCAGCGAGTGCTTCAAGAACAATACGGACAGCAACCTCATGGTCAGGCATGGGTTTTTCTGAAACAATTTTTTCGCCACCCTGCGGCTTATAATTAAATACTCCGTCTATACCTATACGCTCACATATACCTGAAGCAAGCGCCTGCTCAGTATCAGAATCTATAAGCTGGTATTTCAGGGATGAACTACCACAATTAATAACTAAGACTTTCATAATGCAACCTCCTGAAATTAAAATCAATTATTTAAATTATACGACTATTGACCTTAAAAATCAATACTGATACAATCATGTAAACAGGAGGATGCATATGACAGTAACAGGTATAATTTGTGAATATAATCCATTTCATAACGGACATTTATATCATATTAACAAAACAAGGCATGTATGCGGCGCAGACTATATAATAGGCATTATGAGCGGTAATTTTGTACAGCGCGGCGAAGCTTCGGTTACAGACAAATACACCCGGACAAAAATGGCTCTTATATCAGGCTGCGATATAATACTTGAGCTTCCTGTAAGATACGCAACGTCAAGCGCAGAAGGCTTTGCTTCTGCTGCTGTGAATACTCTTATTTCCACATGCATTACTGACAATTTTTGTTTTGGGACCGAGGACGGAAGCCTTAAAAAACTCTCTGTTATATCTGATATATTGTATAACGAACCCAGAGCTTATTCAGACGAATTAAAGATTGGACAAAAAAACGGGCTTTCATTTCCTGCCGCACGCATGCGCGCCTTACAGGTCTGTACAGCAAACAACGATATAGATTACGGCCCTAATAATATACTTGCAATTGAATATCTCAAAGCATGTAAGAATACCACTCTTAAACCATATACCATAAAAAGAACTGACGGAGGCTATAATGCAGACGATATATCTCTTCATCCCGACGGTATATGCAGCGCGGGCGCAATAAGAAAATATCTATATACCAACAGTAAAGAGGGTCTTATAAACTATATGCCTCCTAAAGCTCTCAGCCTGCTTGACAGCGCTGTTACAACAGATGATTTTTCTGATATTCTGTATTCGCAGCTTGTATACAACAAAGACCATCTTTATGACTTTTTAGATGTAAGCTCTGATATGGCGTCAAGAATCAACAATAACATCAACCGGTACCGCAGCTTTACAGATTTCTGCAAACTCATCAAAACCAGGCAGCTGACATATACACGAGTATCCCGCGCACTTCTTCATATATGCCTTGGTATCAGAAAATATAATCTAAAATGCTACGATATACCATATATACGTCTGCTCGGGTTCAGAAAAGACGCTTCGCATATTGTAAAAAAGCTGTGCCAAAGCGCATCCGTTCCGGTGTTAAAAAATGCCCGTGACATTAACAATCTTACCTCACCGACTGCAATAGAAATGATTAATGAAGATATAAGGTGTTCTGAGCTCTACCGCTACATTCAGGGAAAAACTGAATATAATGAATATACACATGGTCTTGTAATCGTATAACATGCATAGTATTTAATATGAGAAAACGAACATATTTGATACTTTGCATTACTGTAGTAATATCTCTTATAACGCTTATAAGCATGCCTGAAGTATGCGTAACAGGAGCAAGGTACGGCCTTCTGCTGTGGTTTGATTCGATACTTCCGACATTATTTCCCTTTTTTGTTATAACAAGGCTTATAATAGAACTAAATCTTTGTCCAAAACGTCTGCTGCATTACTATCCTGTTTTAATCGGACTGTTGTCCGGTTATCCTAACGGCGCCCTTACAATAGGCGAGCTTGTGAAGCGCGGGCAGCTTTCAGCACATAAAGGACAGTATCTCCTTGTAATCTGCAATAACGCAAGCCCCGTATTTCTAATAAGCTTTATTGGATGCATATGTCTTGATAATGTCTGGGGAAAATATGTTATATGGCTCTGCGTTATCACAGCGTCATTTATCACATATCTGATTATATACAAAAAAGACAGCACAGAATATTCAGAAAATATAAAAGAACCTGTCAAAATTCAGACAGGCTCCTTATCACTTCATTGTATATTTGAACAAATAATTATGAAAAGCTTTGAAGTTCTCGTTATGGTAGGTGCATATATAATAATATTCTCAATAATTGCACATATAATCCTGACAATAAATATACCTGATATATATACTGTAATCGCAACCGGAATACTTGAAATTACAACCGGAGCGAACCTTCTTTCCGACGTCTCGCTTCCTGATATATACAAATACGTCATTGCCGCCGGAATATGCGGATTCGGCGGAATGTCTGCCATATTACAAAGCAAAGGAGTAATATGCTCTTCAGGCCTGTCGATTACAAAATACATACTGCATAAAATTATATGCGCGGTAATATGCTGTATATTATGTTATATGTATATTATGATTCGAGTTCGTCTATAAGCTTATTAATATCATCTACCGGAGCGTCGTCCAGTTCAATTCCAAGCTCTTCTCTCATGCTCTGAGGCATGTCCTTTGCAAGATCCTTCTTATTAGCGGCAATTACATCAAGATCTTCCTTAAGCGCCTCAAATACAAGGTCGTATCTTGCCTTTGTATTCTTATAAGCGTTCTGTATGATACTCTCTGCATTGGACAGCAAATCATTAGTATAATGTATTGCACCGACTCTTATCTGCATGGCTTCCTCATTAGCTCTTGATACGATAAGATTAGCTTCGTTATTAGCCGCAGCAATTATCTCCTCTGCGCGCTCGTTAGCCTGATGAACCATAACGCTCTCGTCCACTATAGCCGCCGCATGGTTATTAGCCTGCTCAATTATCATATCCGCATTATTCTGAGCGTCAGCAATAATCTTATCCCTGTTAGCAATAATTTTCTGATACTTTTTAATCTCTTCAGGAGTCCGCATCTTAAGCTCGTCAAGCATATCATAAAGCTCGTCCTTATGAAGCGTAACCTTATTCTGATTGGTAAATGGCGACTTGCTGCTCTCAACAAACTCAAAAATGTCATCAATTAACTGTTCAATCTTACTTTCTGCCATAATTATGCACCTTCCTTATTATATTATATCGTACTTTAAAAAAACATGCTTGTTCGTTTTATACTCTTTAACTCTTACTACATTAAAGCCGTTCATATTAAATGCCTGTTCATCTGTTCGGATTGAGGTTTCGATTATAATTATAGAATCGCTGTCAATAATTCCTGAACCATCCAGGGCTTCAAGCACAGGACACTCCATATCATGGCCGTACGGCGGGTCCATAAATACTATGTCAAAGTATTTGCCTCGTCTTGAAAGATTGCGTATGGCGCCGGCCGCGTCCATCGGAAGAATAACTGCATTCTCCTCAAGTCTTGTATGCTTTAAATTATCTTCTATACATTTTAACGCATTTTTACTGTTATCAACAAATACTGCTTCTTTCGCGCCTCTGCTTAACGCTTCAATGCCGATGCCTCCGCTTCCGGCAAACAAATCAAGAAATGCAGAGTCATATATATCGCTCTGCAGAATATTAAACAGAGTCTCTTTAATTCTGTCGGTTGTCGGCCTGATTTCTCTTCCTTCGCAGGTTCTTAAAGTCATGCGTCTTGCTTTTCCGGCAATAACTCTCATTTACGGCACTCCTTTTCAGACATACTACTTGATTAGTATATCGTTTTTGATAATAAATATCAAGAAAAATTATTTAATTCTGCACACCATGATGAACGCCTGTCGTACTTTCTGTGATAGCCCGGAATTCATAGCCATGCGACTTACCGTATTTGATAATTCTGTCAAGCGCTCCTATTGTTTTGTAATTTCCGGAAAAGTCATGCATAAGCACAACGTTCTCTCTGTTCTTTCTGAGCCCTGATATTACGCTTCTGTATACCTGCTCGCTGTTAACTGCACCTCCCGCATCGGAAGAGCTTACATTCCAGTCAAAATATGAAAATCCGGCTTTATCAACCTTTTTCACAAGCTTGGTCATAATTCCTCTTGAATACGACCTGCTTACAAGGTTAGAGCTTCCGCCAGGAAATCTTGTAATCCAGACCCTGTACCCAAGCGTCTTATAAAGCTTATCCTGCTGCTTATACAGATTATCCATATAAGCTTTTTCAGAACGGTATATTTTACCGTAATCATGCGAATAACCGTGTATCGCTACCGTATGGCCTTCCTTTTGTTCTCTTTTAATCAGCTTTTCACCGTAAGCGTCATAATTAATCGTAAAAAATGTTGCTTTAACATTATTCTTTTTCAGAATATTCAGTATTTTAGGTGTAGATGTAAGCGAAGGACCGTCGTCAAACGTTAGATAGATTATACTTTTTTTGGGTTTCTCAACAGTAATACACACGCTGTATACGGCGTCCCCTGTAACTGCGCTTATCGTTGCCGTACCTTTTTTTATTCCTGTTACTCTTCCCTTTTTAACAGCCGCCACACTTTTATTATCCGACTTCCATCTTACTTTGCCTTTTACATCAAAAAGATGAAGTCTTAACGTCTCGCCTTTGTATATCGTACATGACGAGTATGAAATACCTATATATGAAACCTTTACGCTGCATGATACAGACATGCCGTCTGATGAAGCAGTTATGACAGTCTTTCCTTTTTTCAAAGCATGCACAAGACCATCTTTGGTGACTGTGGCAACCTTTTCATTAGAGCTTTTATACTTAACTGAATCGTAAGCGCCGTTGACTTTAAGGCTGTATTCCTGTCCGATACCCAGCTTAATGCTTGTCATATCCAAAGACAGCGCGCCCTGTGTTACAGGTTCTGATACAGCCTGTGGTACTTCAGACGGCGCAGCCTCTGTCACATTCAAAGAAGCTTCGCTGGCGCTGCATATTCCCGGAATTAATGCCACAGTAAATATGGCAAATAAAACCGCTTTTATATATTTCATACATATCATCCTTTATTCTGGTCGTCAATAAGATTGGTACTATGGTATATCTCACGAAGCTTAGGCTTTTCAATCTTGCCTGTAGGATTACGCGGTATATCTGCAAATATAATCTTACGCGGACGCTTGTATCTTGGAAGCTCCTTACAGAACTCATTAATATCTTCCTCCGTACATTCTGCGCCCTTTGCCACTTCAATTATTGCAGCTGCAATCTCGCCAAGTCTCTTATCAGGCAGACCGATAACGGCAACGTCCTTTACTTTTGTGTTCTTTCTGATAAAGTCTTCAATCTGAACAGGATAAAGATTCTCGCCGCCGCTTATTATGACGTCCTTCTTTCTGTCAACAAGGTAGATAAAACCGTCTTCATCCATCTGAGCCATATCTCCTGAGTATAACCATCCGTTTTTAAGTACTTCTTCGGTTGCTTCAGGGTTATTATAATAACAGGTCATAACTCCCGGCCCCTTAATAACAAGCTCGCCGACTTTTCCCTGCTCTACCTCGTTGCCGTCTTCATCAACAATCTTAACCTCCCAGCCATATCCGGCTTTTCCGATTGCTCCGACTTTGTGTATGTTTTCAAGTCCAAGGTGAACGCATCCAGGACCTATAGATTCGGATAAACCATAGTTAGTATCATAATCATGTTCAGGAAAATACTGCTTCCATCTTTTTATAAGGCTCTGTGGTACAGGCTGCGCGCCTATGTGCATAAGCCTCCACCCTGAAAGCTCAAAATCAGAAAGCTTAAGCTCTCCTGTGTCAAACGCTTCAAGTATATCCTGAGCCCAGGGAACTAAAAGCCATACAATCGTACAGTGTTCATTAGAAACCGTCTCAAGTATCGTTTTAGGATTAACTCCTTTAAGGAGCACGGCTTTACTTCCCGACACAAGACTTCCGAACCAGTGCATCTTGGCTCCGGTATGATAAAGCGGAGGAATACATAAGAACACATCATTCTTAGTCTGTCCATGATGCTTCTGCTCACATATTGCAGAATGCATAAGGCTTCTGTGCTTGTGCAGTATTGCTTTTGGAAATCCTGTAGTACCTGATGAAAAATATATAGCGGCATTATCATCATCGGTTAAAGTAATATCCGGCGTTATACTTGAACAGTTAGCCGTAAGGCTGTCATAGCTTTCTGCAAAATAAGGACAGCTGTCTCCTACAAAGAACAAAAGCCTGTTAGCAATAATATCATCCGCAATATTTTCTATTCTTCCGATAAACTCAGGTCCAAACACCAAAACATCCGCTTCTGCAAGATTAAGGCAGTATTTGATTTCTTCAGAATCATAACGGAAGTTAAGCGGTACTGCCAAAGCTCCTGTCTTAAGGATTCCAAAATATATCGGAAGCCATTCAAGACAATTCATAAGAAGAATCGCTACCTTATCATCCTTTTTGATACCTCTTTCTATAAGAAGATTGGCAAATCTGTTAGCCTTTTCATCAAAGACATGCCATGTAATTTCTCTTCTGTAATTAGACGTAGGATTAGCTTCTATCAATTCATAGTCTCTCCATGTCACGCGTCTTTTCTCCTGGATTTCAGGATTAACTTCCACAAGACATATATCATTTGGATATTTTTTAACGTTATCCTCTAAAAGTTGTGTTATAGGCATCTTATTGGTTTCCTTCCGTTTTAATTAGCTTGCAAAGCCTGCCAAAAAGGCTTTCTGATTAATATCAATAGTCTTTTTTGGCACTGTGTCTTCAATAACCGAAAGCCATTCGTTTTTATCAAAATCCATGCTTTTGGCAGCAAGGCCAAGAATTACGACATTAAAGCATCTTGTATTGCCAAGCTTTTTGGCCTCGTCCATTGCATTTATTGATACAACATTATGCTCTTTTTTCAGATTGTCAATAATGTCATCAGGATAATTGCATGCGCCTGTAACAACTGTCATAGGTGCAATTTCCTGTTCATTTACAATCATAATACCGTCTTTTTTAAGGAAGTGGGCATAACGCAGCGCCTCCAGCTTTTCAAATGCAATAAGCACGTCAGCCTGTCCTTCCTCAACGATAGGCTCGTATACTTTATCTCCGTAGCGTACGAAAGTTACCACACTTCCGCCGCGCTGCGCCATACCATGCACCTCAGATAATTTTACGTCATATCCGGCTTTCGTAATAATACCGCCGAGAATTCTGCTTGTGAGGAGCGTGCCCTGTCCGCCTACTCCTACAATCATAATATTTTTAGTTTCCATATACAGACACCCTTAATCCTTTCATATATTTCAGTATCAGTTCTGCCTTGGGGTAAATCCTATGGCATCAAATTTACATCTCTGCATGCAGAGTCCGCAGCCGTTACACATTGTCTCATCTATCACAATAGCGTCGTCCTTCTTAATTATAGCAGGACATCCCGGAACAAGACACTGTCCGCATTTAACGCATTTGTCTGGAATTGTATAACACTTTCCTTTTGGAACAAATGATTTGAGAAGCGCACATGGCGACTTGCATATAATAACTGATACTGCTTCACGCGCAACCTCGCGTCTGACAGTCTTTTCAAGCTCTGCCGTATCAAAAACATCAACCTCATATACATTATCTATTCCGATAGCCTTGCATAACGCATATAAATTAATTGCATAAGTCTCTTCATTCTTAAGCGTAAGACCTGTCGCGGCATGCTCCTGATGTCCTGTCATTCCCGTAGTCGAGTTGTCAAGGATAAGCACTGTACCGTGTGATTTATTGTAAACCATGTTCATAAGTGAATTAATACCTGTATGAAGGAAAGTTGAATCTCCTATTGTTGCAACCCAGTCCTTGATATATTCGGTTCCCTTTGCTTTCTCCATACCATGCAGCGTAGATATACTTGAACCCATGCAGACAGTAGTATCAATAACGTTAAGCGGTGCAACCGCTCCAAGAGTATAACATCCGATATCTCCGCATGCATGTATTTTAAGCTTTTTAAGAACTGAAAACGTACTTCTGTGAGGACATCCCGGACATAATATCGGCGGTCTCATAGGAGCGTCGTTTGCCGTATAATCTACAGGCTCGTTAAGAAGGTTTCTGCGAATCATGTTAGCGCTGTATTCACCCTGAACAGTGAACAGCTCTTTTCCTTTGCAGTCAATGCCCCATGACTTAACCTGTTCTTCGATAACAGGCTCAAGCTCTTCAACTATATAAAGCTTATCAACCTTTGATGCAAATTCACATATAAGCTCCTTTGGAAGCGGATGTACGCAGCCGAGCTTAAGAACCGAGGCGTCAGGCATAACTTCCTTTACATACTGGTAAGGGATACCGCTTGTTATAATTCCAATGCCAGGGTCGTTATACTCAGCCTTATTAATAGAAAATGCTGAAGCGTCCTTTGCCATGCGGTTAAGCCTTTCTTCAACATACAGATGCCTTTTCTTTGCATTAGCCGGCATCATAACGTTCTTGGCGATATTTTTAACATAAGGCTTATCCGGTATATCCTGTCTCTCTTCAAGATTAACAACGCCCTGAGAATGGGCAAGTCTTGTAGTAGTCCTTAAAATAACAGGCGTATCATATTCTTCACTAAGCTCAAACGCAAGCTTTGTGAACTCTTTTGCCTCCGAACTGTCAGAAGGCTCAAGCACCGGAAGCATTGCAGCCCTTGCAATCATACGCGTATCCTGCTCATTCTGCGAGCTGTATATTCCAGGGTCATCTGCGACATTAATAACAAGACCTCCGTTTACACCTATGTATGCACATGTATATAATGGATCCGATGCAACATTAAGCCCAACATGCTTCATGCATGCCAGCGCCCTTGCGCCTGCCATTGAAGCGCCTATCGCAACTTCAGCTGCCACCTTTTCATTCGGAGACCATTCAGCGTATACCTCGTCATAAAGGGCGAGATTCTCACTCACCTCTGTACTTGGGGTGCCTGGATATGCTGCTGAAACCTTAACTCCTGCTTCATAAGCTCCCCTGGCTATAGCTTCATTTCCAAGCATAATCTTAGTTTTTTCCATAATGTAAATCTCCCATTTGTATATATTTTTTCACAATGTTTTAATTGTACCTTTTTAGTCAGAAAAAGTCAATGGAAACGGGTACTATAATAAGAAGATAATTTGACGAAAACACATGCATGTGTTATAAATATGTGAACGCTGTTATTATTAATTTGTATATAACGAAGGGATGATATAAATGAATACTATTAAAAAGACTTTTACTGCCGCAGCTTTAGCCGTTTCACTTACACTTTGCGCCTGCTCTTCTGGTTCAAACGCACCAAAAGCAACACAGACGCCTTCACCTATAATTCATACTTTTGACAATTTTAACATTACATTAAGTTCAGATTTTACAGAATCAAACCAGACACAGTATACCTTCTTCTATTCAAGCTCTGATTCAATATGTATAGGCGAGAAAGAAAACAAATCCGACCTTGCTGCCACAGGAATCACTGTCAACAGTCTTTCTGAATATGCAGGCCTTATAATGAGTAATACAGGTATTACTTCAGAGCCAGTATCATATGGACAGGGACTATATTACGAATGGGAAAAGAATGTCAACGGTACAGACTATTCCTACATTGCATATGTAATTGATACAGGCGATTCATACTGGGTTGTCCAGTTTGCATCACTAAAAGAAACGTATGCCGGATTTAAAGACTACTATTTGTCATGCTTTGACTCAATTACATTTTAACATGTATGCCTCCTCAATCTGGTCTTATTAATTTGTCACAAAATGGTTATTGTATTAATGCCATATTATAACTATTCTGAAAAAAACATATTAATAAACACAGGAGGGCATATTATTATGGCAAAAACATCAGCAAAAAATATTATTATTGATTCACGTTCGTCTGTAAAGATTACAATGACAGCGTTATTTGCAGCTCTATGCTGCATTGCGACAATGGTTATACAGATACCGACTCCGACCGATGGATTTATTAATCTGGGCGACTGCATCGTACTTATTTCAGGATACCTTCTCGGGCCTGTATACGGCGGACTTGCAGCAGGAATCGGTTCAATGCTTGCAGATATATTATCCGGATATGCATACTATGCACCCGCTACATTTATTATCAAGGCTGTAATGGCTGTATGTGCATTTTATCTGTATAAAATATTATCCGGCAGCACATCATCCGTCATGACTCGTATTGCGTCTGTAATAAGCGCTCTGATATGCGAGATAATTATGATTCTCGGATATTTTGCTTTTTCCGCTTTCATACTTGGCGCAGGACTGGGAGCAATAAACGGTATTCCCGGCAATGTCGTACAGGGAGCTGCCGCAATAATAATAAGCACAATTCTTCACGAGCTTATTAAAGCTATCAAACTATAAAGGATGTGTATATAGATGAGTACCCTTTCCAATATAATATACAGCGCCGATAAAACAGACACTATACGAAGCCAGGCGCACGACGCTGTATACGAGCTGTGCGAAAAAGCCGGCCTTACCTCTGGCAATATACTTGTTGTCGGCTGTTCATCAAGCGAAGCTGCAGGCGGCGATATTGGAACATATTCAAGTCCTCAGATTGCAGAAGCAATATATGACGGCATTCAATCCGTTCTCAGCGAAAAAGGCATATATCTCGCCGCCCAGTGCTGCGAGCATTTGAACAGGGCAATTGTAATTGAAAAAAAGGCGCTCTTCAACCCTGAAATCGTAAACGTCATCCCAAGTCCGCAAGCCGGCGGCTCATTTGCAGCAAAAGTATATAACAGTATTGACGAAGCGGTAGTTGTCGAACATATAAAAGCTGACGCCGGAATTGATATAGGTAATACTCTTATAGGAATGCATCTTAAGGAAGTTGCGGTTCCCATAAGGCTTAGTGTAAAAATGATAGGAAGCGCCGCTGTCACGGCAGCACGCACAAGAGCAAAATTCATCGGCGGCGAACGAGCTGTCTATGACCATCATATTATGTAGACTTGACGAATATATATTCTAATGATATCATAAAATGTATGAATATATCAGTAATAAAATCAAATAAGACAGTTATAAAAATTCTGTGTATTTTATTGATTTTGGGGCTGTATTTGCTTCTTAGCCGCTATAATGTTCCGTGTATTTTTATGGAATTATTTAACATTCCCTGTCCGGGATGCGGTATGACCAGAGCCCTGCGTTCATTAATTGATTTGGATTTTTATAAAGCATTACAATATCATCCTATGGTATATTGCATGTCGGTTGTAATTTTATATATTATTATGGATGGGAGAATATTTAAAAACAGGCTTTTTAATAATATTATCCTTTTTATAATTCTAATTGGTTTTGCAGTATGTTATATTGTGAGGCTATTGAATAATTTGATTATTAACTGACTAATAATAAGGGGGAATATGTATTATGTTCTGTAAAAACTGCGGCAACGAAATGGACCCAAATGCAGCTGTCTGCATAAAATGCGGCGTATCAAAAGGAATGGGAGCTTCTTTTTGTCCTAACTGCGGCAATCCTACCGCGCCTAATGCGGCTGTATGTCTTAAATGCGGATGCGCTCTTACACCAACAATATCACCCGAATTACAGAAATCCAAATTAGCAGCAGGATTATTCGGGATATTCTTAGGCGGTTTAGGAGTACATAACTTCTATCTTGGATATACGGGAAAAGCAATTGCACAGATTTGCTTATCTTTCTGTTTTGGAATCGGCGCTATATGGGGACTTATTGAGGGAATACTTATATTGTGCGGTTCTATCAATAAAGATGCTAACGGCGTTCCGTTAAGAGATTAAGTAAAAAGCTGTTTTGGGATGAATAATCTCAAAACAGCTTTTTTTATTAATTTGACTTTCAGAGATTTTTCTGTTTGGTAACAGTGTTTGGGGATTATAATTTTCTGCCGGAAACTGCTTCAAAATGATATTTTACAATTCCCAGATCCAGTTTTGTATAAAAGCCCTTACCACACACTGCGTTGATTTTACTGTCAGAAGATAATTCAAGGAAAAATTTCTGTTGATTCATCGCAGTCGGAGCAAGAAGTGCAGCTTCCATACCATTCAAAAACCATTCCGGCATATCTGCCGTATAATTGCAGACTGCCTGCAATGATTTGTTTTTATGAGGTACGCCTTGTGTTTCTCCATAACCGAATGCAATCAGACATCTTTGTTTTTCTCCCTTGAGAATATCTGCTTTGCTTTTGCCATGAGTCATTGCCACCCAACAGCTGTTGAGTCCAAGCTCCTGTATTTTCATAACAATTTTTTCACCATAATATCCTAATGTTTCATCAAGTTTCGGGGATTTTTTACCTACAAGGGCAATATAATTTTTTACTCCGGCAAATTTGCCATAATGTGCCATCATAGAGTCAAAGCATTGTGGCTCATCATAAAAAATCTGAATATGTAATCCCTCTTGATTGTTGATTTCCTCAATCAATTCATTGAGTACAGCTCGCTGTTCTGAGTCAATCGCAATATCCTTGTATTGGCGGACACTATGCCGCTGTTTCATTAGTTCCAGTATGTCCATGATAAAGCCGCCTCCCATTTTGATAGTGATGTCCTTTTTATAAAAGCTTAAAGATTCTCCAACGCCTGCTCAATATCTGCAATAATGTCATTAACATTTTCAATACCTACGGAAAATCTTATAAGGTCGGATGGAATGCCCGCTTCTTTCAGCTGCTCGTCCGTAAGCTGTCTGTGCGTATGGCTTGCAGGGTGCAGAAGGCATGTTTTACTGTCTGCCACATGCGTTGCAATGCTTGCAAAATGAAGCGAATCCATAAATTTGATAGACTGCTCTCTTCCTCCTTTTAATCCAAAAGCGAGAACACCGCACGAACCGTTCTTTAAATATTTCTTTGCAAGCTCATAATTATCATCACCCTCAAGCTCAGGATAATGAACCCATGCAACCTTTTCATGATTCTTAAGATACTTTGCCACCTCAAGAGCATTCTCGCAATGTCTCTGCATTCTCAAATGAAGCGTCTCAAGTCCAAGATTAAGATAAAATGCGTTCTGTGGCGCCTGGATAGAACCAAGGTCTCTCATAAGCTGTGCAGTTGCTTTAGTAATATACGCGCCTTTTCCAAACTTCTCCGTATATACTATTCCGTGATAGGACTCATCAGGTGTTGTAAGTCCCGGAAACTTGTCTGCATGTGCCGCAAAATCAAAATTACCGCTGTCAACAATACAGCCGCCTACGCTTACACCATGACCGTCCATATATTTGGTCGTGGAATGAGTAACAATATCTGCTCCATACTCAAACGGCCTGCAGTTAATCGGCGTTGCAAATGTATTATCAACAATAAGAGGAATGCCGTGCGAATGAGCCAAATCCGCAAACTTTTCAAAATCAAGCACTTTAACAACCGGATTGGTTATCGTTTCGCCAAAAATACACTTTGTATTAGGCCTGATATATTTTTCAAGCTCGGAGCGTGGAAGCGTCTGATCTACAAAAGTACACTCAATACCCATCTTCTTCATCGTTACTCCGAACAAATTATATGTTCCCCCGTATATTGTTGACGATGCTATAAAGTGGTCTCCGCTCTCGCATATATTAAATACAGCAAAAAAGTTAGCTGCCTGGCCTGATGAAGTAAGCATTGCCGCCACTCCGCCCTCTAATGCACAAATCTTTGCCGCAACAGCGTCGTTAGTCGGATTCTGAAGCCTTGTATAAAAATATCCTGAAGCCTCCAAATCAAAAAGCTGCCCCATCTCGTCACTTGTCGCATAAGGAAATGTCGTACTTTGAATAATAGGTAATTGTCTTGATTCACCGGACTTAGGCTGCCATCCTTCGTGAATACATTTTGTTTCCAGTCCTGTCTGCATATGTATATCTCCTTAAATTGTATTTATTTTGCTTAAATCCTACCAATAAGATTGTAAGTAGCAATCTTAATTATGTCAAGTGTTTTAATACTATTACAGCCTTCTACCACTCATATTTTGAAATACTTTTGTATTTTTGGGGAATCTTATAAAAGTGCTGGTAATCCTTCATTTTATTCCAGCTGCCGCCCCATGAAAAACCGTATTTTTTAAAGATATTATATGCCGCGTCATTTTTATGAATCATGTACGCCTTATATTTACCCTTACATTTCTTTATATTCCTCTCGGCATAAGCTTTTCCATTATCAGGAACTATACCGTGCGCTCCGCCGACACACGGATTAATCCTGGGATTAATATCTATTGCAAGACCAAGTCCGTGCATAGAAAGACTTCCGCCCGACCCGGCAATCTCTCTGTAGTTAAAGCATGAGGTATTATCAGCGCTCATAGATTTGTTGTCGTCTGCACCATACTCATCAACAAGCCTGATTCTCCGTATTGGATATTTTATTTTATACAGCTCATAAAACACATTTACAACATCAGAAGCAATCGCTTTATTGACAATCATCTCTCCTGTTTTTTCTTTGCCTTTGTAATTATAATATCTTACCTGTACATACCTCAGGTCACTGTACGAAATATATCTGTTCTTATGGTAAGAAACGCCGTTAATACGCTCTTTAATGCTTTTGTTAATCTTAGAATATGAAAATCCTTCTTTATATAGTGTCTTTGCGCTAACATTATGATTTCCAAACATAACCACAATAAAAATAATCATTATCACTTTTATGCTTATTCGCAAAGTATATAATATATTCTCTTTATGTACATTATTCACGCTATTCATTAAGCCACAACCCCTAAGATATTAATAATATATTATTTGAGCAAATTATACATTATTTGTATTTTATATTCAATACAATTATACATTATCAAAAACATGTTGGTTATAATTGGTTTATGTTGTTTTGTGTCCAAAATTATTATATACTTGTAAAAAGCCACCAAAAAAGGATGTGATTACCATGAAAGACAAGCTCGAAATATTATTAGTTGAAGACGACCCTGAAACCTGTACCGAATTTGCGGAACTGATTTATGATACTGAAGAACTTATTTTAATTGGTGTCACTAATAATGCATCAAAGGCATTGGAGTACATCAAAGATACACAGCCTGATGTCGTTATATTAGACCTTGAACTTCATCATGGCAGCGGAAGCGGTCTTCATGTTCTCAACAACATGAAAAACCTCTCACTGAGAAAACGTCCGTATATGCTGATAACAACAAACAATTCAAGTAAATTTACATATGAATCCGCGCGTACTCTCGGCGCAGATTTCATAATGTCTAAACATCAGGACAACTATTCGGTAAGCGGCGTTTTGGAATTTCTGCACATTATGACGCCTATGATTAAAGCGGCTAATATATCTTCTGCCGAAAAGAAAAGCGCTCCGGAAACTCAGGAACAGCGCCGCAGAAGAATAACTACCCGTATTATGAATGAATTGAACAATGTCGGCATAAGTCCTAAGGCGATTGGATATTCATATCTTATCGACGCAATTCTAATTATGCTTAAACAGCCAACGCAGAATATTAATGCAATTATTGCACAAAAATATGGAAAAACTGACGCAAGCGTTGAAAGAGCCATGCAGAATGCTATTAACAGAGCATGGAGAACTGGCAACATCGAAGAATTACTTTTCTATTATACCGCAAGGATTAATCCTACACGCGGTGTTCCTACAATCACAGAATTTATAAGCTACTATGCAAACAAACTGAAAAATGAATATTAAAAAGCAGATGCCTATGTGAACGCCAGAACACGGGTATATGCGAACACATGGCATCTGCCTGTACCAAATCTATATAAAAGAATCAGTACCTAAGAAAATATTAAGTTAAATAATAAAAGGTGATTAATAGGCAAAAAGTTTCATAAGCCATGCCCAATAGCCTTTCATGTCATCACCACCTTATGTTTTTTCTTTATTTTAGAAAACATAAGGTATTTAATATATTGGTACATGACATATACTTTTTGTTGGTTTTTGTCACAACAGCTGTTATAGAAATGAGGTGCAAAAAATGCTGCAAACTATACTTAAATATATTTTCACTGTCTTTTGCTGTATATATGTATATAAGAAACTATTAAATATCAGAAAAAATACCAAAACAGAACTTATTATATTTCCATGTGCAGTAATTATCTCTTTCATAATTACTTTGATTAGATTGCATATGCCAATATTAACTATTGCATCATGTGTAATACTAATTAGTATTTATTGTCATATTTTATACAAAAAAGATTATATCTTGTCATTAGTAATAACAACGATTTCTATAGGAATTAGTTATTTTCTAAACGCACTATCTGTACTTTTGCTCATACCAATGTCAAGCATACTGTACTTCAGTATTGATAATGTACTTATTTTAGATATTGTTGGAATCATTTTAATCGGAGTATTGCAAAATACGCTCAGCATTGTTCTGTTTAAAATAAAAAGATTTAAGAACGGCATTCCTGATATAGAAAGAAAATACAAAACTGATACAATAATATATGTAACTGTTCTTTTAATGCTCGCCACATCATTAATCTATGAATATAAAAACACTGTAATGGTAATCACAATATTATTCTTTTTCATAATTATGTTCGGTCTTACAATTCTTCTTTGGTGGAGAAAGCGTATTTCCGACAAGTATATAAATAAGGTATACGAAAGAAATATCAAGATTTTGGAAGATACGTTAGACACACAGAAAACTGAGATAGAGAATTTATCCAAAATAATCCATAAAGATAATAAAGTTCTGTCCGCACTTAGACTTGCGGTAAGTGAACAGTCTAAAAATAACAGTGAAAATAACGCTGAACTGCAAAAACTTCTTACTGAGATTACTCATCTTGAAGATGAACGCAAAGAATGTCTGACCGACTATGAACAGAACACAAAAGTCCTGCCTAAAACAGGCGTATACTCAACAGATATGATTATCAGTTATCTGTATAAACGCGCTGCTAAGGAATCAATCGCCTTTGACATTTCAATTACAGGCGACATACCTTATATGGTAACAGACGCCGTAGATACATATGACTTGAATACAATGATTGCCGACCTTGGTGAAAATGCAATTATTGCAACTTCCAACTCTTCAACAAAGAGCATCCTTCTTATAATTGGTTACAGAGAAGGTACGGCGTTCTTCGACATATATGACAGCGGCGCTGACTTTGACGCCGGCGTTATCGCAAATCTTGGCAAAAGACGTCATACGACGCACAAAAATACCGGCGGCAGCGGCATTGGTCTTATGACAACATATGAATTAGTCAACAAATATCATGCAACTTTTGAAATTGAGGAACTTTACGGAAATAAATTATTCACAAAACGAGTCTCTGTATTATTTGACAATAATTCAAGAATAGCTGTACACAGCAGCAGACCTGAAATTATTGCAGCCTGTAAAACAAGAAACGATATACAGCTTTTCACAGCTACAGAATGAGAACATGATGAGTGGAGCATTGATTTAAAAGAGCACATATGGATATGCTTCATTCAGTTAGCTACTGTTTGGAAAATTTATAAATTCCTTCCCTGATACTGTATTGTTACCACATAAACTGTTTTGTTTGGTTCATTAATTCGGAAAATGATGATATAGTTATCAATCAATAACTGTCTGTATCCTTTTCCGGCATATCTGCCCTCGCTTCGCTCCTGATGGGACTGCGGAAAGGTATCTAGGCTTAATACAGCTTTCTTAATTCGCCCAATCTGTCCTTTGGCATTTTCAGGAGCCAATTTCTCATTTGCGATATATTCATAAATGTTATCTAATTCATGGATTGCTCTGGGGTTGACCTTTACTTTGTATTTATCCAAAATGTTTTTTCTCCAATTTTGCAAAAACTATCTCTGCATCAGTTGCTTCTGCTCCGTTAGTAATTTCCTGCTCGGATTCAAAGATTGCTTGGTCAATGCGGTTTATTCTTGCGAATTTATCATACAATTCACTACTCATTACAACCAAATCGCTATATCCGTTTTTGGTTATAAAAATAGGCTCCTGTTCCTTGTGTGCGATGTTGGAAATCTCGGTTGTATTGCGTAAATCCTTAATAGGAATAATAAGCGGCATAATACTTCACTCCCTTCTTGGGCATAATTATATCATAATTATGCCCAAGAAGGCAATATTAAATGTATTTAAGCTACCTGAAACGCTGCAATGCCAAAAGCTCGGCGTATATGTCTCCGCGTCCGCACAATATACTGTGCGAGCTTTGACAGTAATCTAAAAATGCTTCTGTATTATCATAATACTGCAATATAAGCCAAAGCTGCTGCAGGCTCATAAACGACGCGTTAAAAAATATTTTTCTGGCGTCAGGCCGTTTATCTTTATACATAAGGGCGGTAAGCATACGCATATCTTCTATCCTTTTGTTTAATTTATCAAACATATTTTGCCTGCCGGAATCATATGTATGATAATTTACGAACATTGTACTTTCCAAAAAAGCCTGTACAATAGTAGGATTGGTCAAAAAATCATATTCAGGCATACATAAGCTTATAGAATAAATGCGCCTGTCACCTAATACAAAATCATGTGTTTTGCCTGTGCTCTTATCACAGAGCAATATATGCCCCGTCTCCTTAAGTCTGAGCTTATGCCACATAATCTGCTCCTGTGCATAAAGCATACCGTCTCCAAGAGCTGCAAGTACAGCAACGTCATCACCCTGCTCATATGTATTTGGCAGAGGAATCTTTTTAATTTCGATAAAACACACCTTATCTGAGCCTTCAATTATTAAATCACAGTCTCTCTCCGGCATATTTTTTATTGCATCATATTTTCCCTTTATAAACTTAATTTTCTTCTTGTCAAACAGATTATATACAAGCTTCTCCAAATCAAATCCAAGTTCTCCGTTAAGAACTCTCTGCCCGTATGCACCGCATAGAATCTGATACATAACCTCGTAAAAACCAAATCCCGCTATAGACGCTCCCACGCAGAACAGCTTACCGTCCTTTTTACGGATTAATGGTTTCCGCCATGTATTCGTTTCATCTAGATAATGAATAAAAGACGTATTGACTTTTGTATAATCCATTGATACATCCTCAATAATCTTATCAAGGCTTTGTTTTCCAATACCTGTTTTAAGCCTTATTGTATCAATATCAAACTCTGCCGCCTCTTTTGAATTTTCAAGCATATATTTTGCAAAGGCCATATAAGAATTAAATGTATAAATACGTGGTTTAATATTCAGATTGTCATATTTGGAACGCATCAGGGAATCAAGAAGCATTAAAATAAAACAATAGTTATATTGTCTTGGAACAAATAATTTTTCAAAACACATATTTTTTGCAAGTATAAGCGGAAAATCCTCAAACGCAGAAAACATATCCTCATATGCATGATGTCCCTGTAAATTCAAAACCTCCAAATATGCCGAAGCAATATTTATTACTTCTTTATACTTATTCCTGCGTCCTGTTTCAGACAAAATACAGTTACCGGATTCAAGATTCTTTAGCGCGAGCTGGATAAGATAATTATAAGGGATTCTGACGTCAGGCAGATTATTTCCATAATACATAATTTTATCACGGGCAATAATATACCTTCCCATTTTTTCATTATATTTTTTTGCCAATTCATTTTGATAAAGATAATCTATAAATTTCCTGCCGCCAATATCAGCAATCAGTGAATCTATGAGGAATGAAACCGTTTTTTCTGTATCATTTTTAAAAATAATATCATCCTGCCGTATCTCAAAATTGCATCCGCATTTTTTAATAATATACCTCGCCGCTCTAATCTGCAGCTTTAAATCAGCGCTTTTATCTGCTTTATATATATTAGAAAATGGCTTATTAATTCCAAACGCATATAATTTTAATGCTAATGATAAAAGCTCATCTATTTTTTGAGACTCAAAATAATAGCAGTTACCTATATGTGCATTAAGCGTTGAAAGAACGTCGCATGCCAGCTTATGGTCATCATTAAATATATAATCCAAAAGCTGAAAATGCGTTATAGCCCGCCTTACGGCTCTCATACTGAACCATATATGCTCATTTTCATTTCTTATAGCTGTAAGAGCGGTTCCGGCAGCATCCTTTTTATCATCTATGCTATTATATACTGCAAGCTTTTTGCACAAATCCGATATCTCTTTTATATCGCTGAACCCACTTATATCCTGCTTATTAATAACCGACTCGCTAACCGAATCAGCCCAATAAATTATTGTATCAATTAACGGATTATCTTTTTGCATACCCACCACCAAAACCAGCCTATGATTGCACCCAGTGTATTCATAACAATATCATCTAACTGACAGAATCCACGTGCCGTAATATACTGCATAATCTCAATCGTTATACTAAATAAAGCGGCTGTTATAATGCAGACATATATATTGCTGAACCATTTTCCAATCATCGGAAACATCATACCGAAAGGTATAAATAACAACACATTCTCAATTACATATGCGTGTGCCTGTGCAGAGATTCCCCACGTTCCAAACAAACGCATATTGACGTCAGTACGCGAGCCTGGTTCTCTTGAAAAAAACGTCAGAATGATAATAACGCTCAAATATACCGCCCATGAAAAAATAAGCTTTTTTCTATATATCTTTTTGCCCGGCCCCCGCTCCCGACATATAAATCTTTCGGCCAAATCCAGTATAACTGCAATAATAATGCCGGTAATTATTCCATACGGTAAATATCTTACAGGCTCGGCAAGGTCCGTAAATATGTATTGTAAAAGTTCTTTCATAGTATTATAATAACATATTAGTTTTTTATTTGCTACTTTTTATTTACCATGAAAAGAACCCTATTATTAAAATACAGAAAGTTGTCGCCTCCTTACAACACAACTTTAGCGGTTCCTCTAAACGGATGCTCTTCTACGTATTGTTTCGCTCCATCGTCTATCTGCTCCGCAGTCAACTCATCAAAATGTTGTTGCTGCCATTTTGTATAATCGAATTTCTCTCTTATTATAATAGGAATAAGCCGCTCCATACAAAACCACCCCTTCTTTATTAATATTTGCATAAAAGGGATAATTAACTACCCATTTTCTAAAATGATCTTCACTCTTGGCAATTGGCTTTATATCAAGGTCATTATCCAAATTAAAATCATAGGTCATATAAGAAAGCTGCTGGCTGTATGCCTTTAAATCTACATCAGATATATCGAGCAATATCATAATATCTATATCTGAATCCGGTCTGAAATCGCCTCTGGCATAAGAGCCATACAAAATTATTTTGCATAAATGCGTACCGTAGATCTTTTTGACTTCTGCAATGTACTGTTCTATCAGACTTTGCATTGTCTGTGGCATAGACATACCTTCTTTCCGGCGCAATCACTTTTCCTATTTACATACTTTTTTAATTATATTATACCCTCTAATCCGCATTTTCACAACCTGATTCTTCTGTGTCCAGTTTTGTATGCACAATTATCGTGTTATACATCTGTGGACAATTACTAATTTCTTCAAGATTTACAGTAAGTCCCATATTATAAAGCTTTGTTATCGGATGTTCAGAATACTTTTTCATAGCGCTGATACAATAATTAGACGTCGGATTAGCTTCAATACCTATTCCACAATCAGATATGTATTTCTGCATTGCTCTTTGTACCTTGTATACTCCTTAAATATAGAAAAGATTATAAGCCATATAATATTTTCTCCCTGTTATCGGTCTTTTTTTAAATTAACCACTCAATAAAATCTCTGACCGCACCGTCGCCACCGTTATGTCCTGCCACATAGTCAGCTACTTTTCTGACTTTCTCCACTGCATCAGCCGGGCATCCAATTATACCTCCTGCCCCCTTTATTGCCTCCATGCATGGAAAATCGTTAATATCATCCCCAATATAGGCAACAGTGGACAATTCTTCTGTGATTGACATCAACTTCTTAATCTTATTGGACACTCCTTGATGTACTTCGGTTATCCCAAGTTCTCTGCATCGATTAAGAACAATTTCTGATTCCCGTCCTGTGATAATAACCGGGATAATACCTGCCGGAATAAGAATATCATGAATGCCGCATCCATCTTTGATATTAAAAGCTTTCATTAACTCGCCAGAATTAGACATATAGATTTTTCCATCTGTTAGAGTGCCGTCAACATCCATTACTAATTTTTTTATTCTTGAAACCATATATAATCCTCCACACTTAATATCAAAAGCATTTTTGATGCTAACTGCATATGACATTCTTAAAATGTATTCAAAAACCATTAAGATACTTTCAATGTTTTTCTTCTGATTTGCTCACAGAATTTCAACATTATTTTAATTGGTTTATGAATAACTATTGAAAACAGCAACGTACAAACGGTAACTGCGACAATATAAGAAATATTGCTATTCAACATAAGCGTTTCGGCGAAAAGCTTAACAAACAATCCCTGAAACAAATATACCTCATAGGAAATATCTCCCATTTTACTCAACAACACGACTCGTGGATGACATTTACAGCATATCAAAACACAAGCTCCTATGAATGACATATCGCACAATACTATTTCAGCACGTTCTACCATAGAAACAATTATATGTGCCTCAAAACCGGCAGTACACCATTTTGAAAAACATCCAAACCAACACAACATACAAACAGAAGATAAGACCACTAGTACCAAAAAATACAAACGATTATTCTTTGTCATATGCAAAATTGATCCCTGCCATGCAGATACAAAAACGCCGAACGGAAATGCCAGTAAAGACACATACCAGTAACTAGGGAGTCTTACAACCACACTAAAAAGGATAAGCATAACAACTGCAAATGAAAGGTATGCCAACCGTTTATTTATATCGCTGAAATGCATATATACAATTTCAAATATAAAATATAATATAAGCAGTGCGAATATGTACCATGAAAAATTGACAATAGTCATATATCCAACCAGCGATAGTAATATATTTGCTACCGTATATCTTAAGCCCAAGAAAGCTCTTGCAATTATATAGATTATTGTCGCAATTAGATACGGCACATAAATTTTAATAATATGCTTCGACAAAAAACCTCGTAAGTACGCTTCGTCGTTTTTCACTTGTTCTTCTAATCCATATCCAGACAGCAGAAAAAATAAAGCAACCGCAAGGTGTCCAAAACTCGGAACATTAATGCGATGAGGGCAAAACTGAACGATGTGATGAAGAAGTATCATCGCTGCGCCCCCCACGTAATATATTTGATTCGCTAACATTGAATATTCTCTGCTTCATCACACCATATCACTCCTCTTCATGAAAATTTATAAATCATCTTCCGGAAAATCGACTTTTAATCATTTTTAATAAATATCCCCACATCTCATCTTTAGACAAAAATAAATACCCGGAAAGAAGAGAAAGATATATTCCCGCGCCTACGCACACCTGGACAACTAACGTTCCTATTCCAATCCCCATAAAACTCCCCACAATACGAACAACCACAGTCATAAAAAAGCCAATCAACATAATGGGCCCTACAGACTTAAAATACTGTCCAATAGGTAACTTCTTTCTAATAGCCGCCATTTGAACAAACATCACACTGAATTCTGCTACTATTGTACCTATGGATGCACCGACTGCCTGATACTGTGGTATCAATAAAGCATTAATTATTAAATTAAGAACAGCTCCTGTTATTGTAGATGTCAAATATACCTTATCCATATTATATGGAATAAGATACTGTGTGCGTATTACATTTGCCCAAGCCATAGCAAATACGGTCATGGACAAAAGACTTATTATCGGTGCCGTCGGGAGAAAATCAATGCCAAAATAGACAGGCGTTAATACGTTGCTAACGCCAATTAATCCAAATGCAATCGCAGCACCAATAATAGTAACAAGTTTAAAGGAAATACAAATATACTGATTTGTTTTCTCAGAATTCCCATTGGCAATCAAATTAGACATTCTAGGAAGCATGACTGTTCCAAGTGCCGTTATCACTCCCGTTGGAATATTGATAATTTTTTCGGCGCTCTGGTAATAGCCAACCTGGTCATAATCGCTCATATTCCCGAGCATAATTTTATCCATTACCTTATAAATACTGTAAGCAATCACAGGAACAAACAGAACAAGAACAGGCTTTATGTGCTTCTTTATATCTGCAAATCGAACACGGCAAAGGTGAATCTCCTTCCTTAAAAACCACCATAAGTATACTTGGCTTAAAAAAGTACCTAAAGCCATGATTAATGTATATTTCCATAAATCGGTCGGCACATGAACAAATATGAACATGCACCCTACTGTACAAAGCTTTAAGATAACATTTCTGGTAACCGTTATTTTAAATTTCTCCAGACCAAAAAACAACCACCCTATATCAAACAAACCTGATGTAACATACAGTAATTGTATAAGCGCTATGTTGCGATTCTCATCCACTGAAAATAAAAGATATGCAACATATATAATAATGGCAACGGAAAAAGTTGTAAATTGAATCAAGTAAATTGACCAAAATGTTTTACTTCTTTTCTCTTTATTATCTCTGATAGCAGCTATACTCCTATTCCCGTGGTTAGCAATTCCAAGTTTGGCAAATAAGAGAAAATATTGCGCTACAGAGTAAGTATAGGAATAAATACCTACAGCAGTAGTGCCCAGCACTCTTGAAATATAGGGTGCTGTTATAAGAGGCAACAAAACAACAAGAATCTCATAAAAAACATTATATAAAAAATTCTTTTTCACAGATTCCATATCAACAACACCTCTTCTTGTAACATCTAATACTTTCTTTTTTTGCTCAATATTGAGCAAATAGACAGCATTAAAATTAAATATCCTTGATTATACACTTCCATCATACAACAAATTCCATAAGCCAAAATAGCTGATGCCCAAAGAGCAGAATGTATTGAACCAAAGCAATTCCTAATTGCTATTCTCACATAATTTAACATGAAAGTAAATCCAAACAATCCGCTTTGTAACATAATTTGCAGATACATATTATGTGCATGTCTATCACCAATAAGTGTAGCGAATGTTTTACATCCATATCCTATAAAAGGCTTTTCTTTAATCATCTGTATTGCATTATCCCATATCCCCGTTCGAGCGGATAAACCGACATCTCTTTGCAAAACATTGACAATAAAAAACTTAAATAAGTCCTGTGCACGAAAGACAACAAACAGAAAATAAATTGCAATTAAAATAATAATAGCTGTCCTTATGTTAAAGACCTTACTTTTAACACGAGATAAAATCAGAAACAACACAAACACGATAACACCAGCAATACATGTTGCAGAACCCATCAACAATGTATTAAGGAGAATAACTGCGGCGTAAATATACGCGAAAAGTGTAATTGTTTCCTTTTGGTAATAATATAACACCATCAAAACAAGCGCAATAATAATTAAAGGCGTTGCTTGATTATCCATACCCAAAAAATAATAATTTGTTTCCACATTGTAAATTGAAGTCGTATGCCAAAGGCCATTCGGAAAAATAATAATGCAGACTAAGTTAATAACTAGTTCAATAAAAAGAATCATACTTGTAACATTGATAGCTATATAAATTTCTTTTTTTTTCTCGGCGTTCTCATAACAAAAAAGATAAAATATCATGACAACTGCTTCTTTGCAGTAATCAAGTACGCTCTCACCGTTTACAAAAGTCGAGATAAGCCAAACAGCAAAATATAAAAACACTGCTACATCAAACATCGATAATTTATGTTCTTTTAAATATTCGTATGTCAGATAAATAAATGCAACCAATTTCCAAGCCAAAAGGAAGCTCGCAAATGTACTGTTTATAATCACAAAAACAATTGCCGACATCAAATATGGAGCTATCAAAAAAATATATTTGATTTTAGAAGTGCTGACCCTCATAAAAATCCTCCGTTCATTTTCCCGAAAACTTTGCACACTAATCTTTCTGTGGGGAAATATACCGTTCGAGATACCCAATCGAATTCGTCACTTCTTCTGCTAAACTATTTTGCTTTGTATAATCCGGTTTTTTGAGCAAGTCTCTCTCTGTAATTTCTTTTTTATTCACATACCTATCCAGCAACCCTAACTGTTGCAACAGGAATGATGCCCTGTCATCCTGTGTGTTATGGTCATGTATGTTTAAATACCAAAAATTTTTCTGAAAAATATTGCAAAAAACCGTTCCGTGAAATGAAGAGGTAATCACCATATCCGCATATTTCACCAGAGAAAGATAGGAAGCCGGTCCACCCATCGGTGCCAACTTAATCCCACGCAAATACAGGCCTCTCCTTGTCCATTCTTTTGCATCCAACACATAAATCGGCAGATGATACTTTCGTCCTATTTCAAGAACCTTTTCCATTACATCTTTTTTATATGTCATGGCATACCAAAAAAGATATTTTCCTTCCACTTCTCTGTCTGCAGCAATCATGTCCCATTCTTCGCGTTTAAGCAGCATCGTGGGGTCGAGGCAAAGGTCTACATCCCGCCCAGATAATTCCTGTATCCATTTCTGTGCATTTTTTTCTCTTACGGAAACTCCGTCAAAAGCTTTTATGAATGTGGAATACCTGTCTTTGTTGTCTGACATATTTGGATTGGTCGCGCCAAGACTGACGGCATAGGCAATTTTAGTTTTTTCTTTTACAAAAGGTAAAAAATATGCGTCGTCAAAATCCTTGGCTCTGATATTCCAAACCTGATCGCTTCCCGTTATATATAACTTAAAATCCATTTGCCTGTCATCCAGTTCGGACAGTTCAAAATACTTTTTTTTTGTACAGTTCAACTTATCAGCTAAAAATGTTTCGTAATCCTTATTGTGCAGGGCAATTATCCTGTAAAATACAAAATTCAAAATATTGCGAAGAAATTCCTTCCAATTATGCGGCGAATATAGAATCGAATACATCCTCTTCTGTTCATGATTTGAAAAGTCAATGATTTCGCTCTCCATATGAAAATGATTCTTTAATACAGTCTGTAACGCATATGCTTGCAGCATAGAACCACAGTTATAGGATCTATGAAAAGTTATTATTCCAATTTTATTTTCTTCCATCAAAATAATCCCTCCTGTTTTCTTCAAATGAGCCTGTCCAAAACTAATTGAAATCTTATTGAATAGCAGCTGATAAATATGGTTATACCTATTTCACTAAAAGATTCTATTTTTCCCACAAGTCATATGGGAAAGACCTCACTAAATCAGCTCTCATTTCACTCAGGTTTGGCAAGTTCATTGATTCCATCTCTATAGCCTCATCAAAAGAACTTGCAATTTTTATGTTCCGGCGGTTTGTCGAAAAATACCAGTCGTAATACTTCATCAAGCTGTCATCAACATCTCCCCCTGTGTTGATGAAGACCGTTGGAACTCCATAAGACTCCGCAAGTATTATTCCATGTAGAGATGAAGACAAAATCTTTTTAGATGCGCAGATTTCATCAATAAAAAATTGATAGTCGGTCGTTGCCGGGGATATCCGGTGACATCCAGCCGGAAGATTCAAATCGTCCTTATTCTTGTAGTGAATGATTGCACTGTATTCGTATTTTTTTTTTACTTTTGGTTTATAAATATATGGCATCAATACGGCGGGATCTCCATAAAGGGGTTTGCAATCATATCCGCAGCCTATCAGAATTTGCCTGGTGATTGGTCCTCTCACCGCTCGTACATCATATTTTCTCACATATCTTTTAAACAAAAGCGACTTGACATTTGCAAAAACATGAATTCCGCTCCCCCATACGACAGAATCGAAGCTTCCCGCACCGACCAACGAGCCGCAGGTAATCAGATGCGTAGTTCTCTGGATGCTGTCGTCAATGTTGAGTCCTTTCTGAGCCAGCATCCAATCACATATTACCGGGCCAAGAGAGTCGCCCACATTTCCGTTATCTACCCATTCTAAATTGACTCTGTTCTTTTTTACCTTATCCATATTCAGCGTTACGTAATTACGCCTTAAAATCATCTTAAATTTATTCACAAGTACTCTCCTCTCAATGCATCACTTTTTTCCGTTACACATTCTTATCAGCAATTCTATTATCCTCCAGCGGCTGTTCTTCGCTAAATGGAGCAAGATTCTGTCTTTTCTTTTGCAATGCTCTCGAATAAATACTCTGTTTCTCAAAACACCACAATATGGCGCACTACCAGTCAGTTCTTTTGCATAACGAAATCTCAGCGCAGAATCCTGTGGATTTTCGGGATGAAACAAGCACCGCTTCAAACATGACAGATATCCATCCAATAGAAATGCTCCGATCTGAGATTCGTAATGTTTAATCAAATTCTGCTTTTCCAAAATTTTCAACATTCTTTCATGAAATGCTCTGTCAACCTCAATCAAATTTATATTAAACTTTCTTGCCAAAGAACCCTTAGAAAATTGATAATTATACATACTCCTATCCACATAAACAAACTTTTTGACCAACAGATAATAAGAAAGATTAAACAGTATGTCCTCACCCATTGTAATTTTATCATCAAAGTGCAAATGAGCGCCACGAATCATTTCCAACCGATACGCCTTTGCCCAAGGTGAATTGAGGGAAGTGTTACGAAACACTTCCGTATTAGACCGCATCAATCCGTCAATCAGCAGCTTATTAGCATTATAGACATATTCCTGTCCACTCTGTATCTTCTGCTCCCGACCTATGGTTGTAAAATTGAAGAGCAGGAAATCCACGTTGTACCCGGTCGAATATTTTTCTACCGTCTCCACATAATCCGGCTCCAAATAATCGTCACTGTCCAAAAAGACGATCCACTCGCCCTTCGCCTGCGAAAGCCCCCTATTTCTAGCGGCAGATACTCCGCTGTTGTTCTGTTCCAAAATAAAGCAATTATTATAAGGCTCACATAGCTTCTTACAAATATTTACTGTCTGATCCGTAGAACCATCGTTGACGATAATCAATTCAAATAAAGGACAACTTTGGGATAATACACTTTTTACACATCGCTCAATATATTTTTCTGCATTGTAGGCTGGAAGAATAACCGAAACCATTTTAACACTCCCCAACTTGGTTTTACTATATGACCGGGCAAATCAAAATCAAAACCGCAACTATTTTATTTCTCAATGCAGGCTTACCGCTTTTCAGATAGTTACCAATATGCGGTTTTAGAAGTTTTTTGTATTCATGCGCCTGTCTAATCTTTTTGTTCTTAACGGCCCGAACAATTGTCTTAATGCAGTTAGACGCATAGTTGATTTTTGCCTCAAGCAACGCTGTATCTTCTTTTTTCACGAAATCCATCTTCATAATTTTTTCATATGCCATAATCGCTGTAGTTGATTTATCCAGATTATAGTGGTTTCCCCCATTAATAACCCAGTAGTGATAAAGCCTGTCAGAAACAACATACCCTAAGCGAATGTATTGCAGATACTGGATCAGAAACAACTGATCCTCGCACAATTTTATTCCTTCATCAAAAAACACGTCATGCTTATTCATGATTTCTCTTCTGAAGATCTTGTTCCAGCAATATCCTCCGTACTGATTATCCTTCAATACTGTGCATAAAATTTGAGTACCCTTCAGGACTTCTCCTTTGCCTTTTCCCACATCCGTTTCTTTCCCACTATTATACCTAAACATAATGAAATCTATTTCAGAATTCGTCCCGGCTTCATCTATGCACTTATATATATTCGGTTCCACCCAATCATCGCTATCTACGAAATGTATCCACTCTCCGGTTGCGACTTTTATGCCATTGTTTCTGGCCGCAGAAACGCCCAAATTGCTTTGGAAGAGGTAAATGATATTATCATAACGTGTCGCATATTCACAACAAATCCTGTCTGAGGCATCCTCTGAGCCGTCATTAACTAATATGAGTTCTATTTTATACTGCTTTCCCGCATCTAATATGCTGTCAACGCACCTTTGCAGTGTCTTTTCAGCGTTAAATACAGGAACTATGACACTAACCATTTACATTTCCTCCTAAAAGCTCTGTCTTGCAGTAATTTATTCATATTTCGATTCCGTAATGAACTTAACCTCAATGCCATAATTTCGTATTATCTGAATGAAACCCTTATAATACATATTTCTCCTTGCCGCCTGTTCCTGATTCACAGGATAGCGCAGATTAGGGTCATAATAATTCTCATTGATATCAACAGAGAACCCGTCAAACCCGGCTAGAAGTAATTTTTTCACACCACAGGCTTTCATCAAGTTCATGGAAATCACAGCTGAGGAATCGTGCGTCCCATCATCCACATCAATCCATCTGCTGTAATCCAAAACCCGCACACTGCCACGTCCACCTTTGGAAATATTGGATGGAACAATCACGTTCAGCCCTTTTTCCACGCAGATATCATAAATCTCTTTTCGGGTAGTCAAGACATAATCAAATTTCATATCAAGAGTCGGATTCAATCCAATTGCAACCACATTCTCCAATGCTGCCAACTCCTTAATTTTGTTCAGATTCTCCCCGGCTTTCTTTCCAGGCGCAACTAAAAGCACTGTTTTACCAGCCAGCATAGTGCTTAACTCCTCAACAACAACCGTATCATCAGCAGTCTTGCTCTCGTTGTACTGACGGTAAAGAGCCTCCGCATAGTTCTTGTCAAAGGAAATTTTCTTCTCCTCTGCAATCATACCAAGCAATTCACCCACCTGATCAATCGGAAGCATATGTTTATTATAAAAATGACTGGCATAGCTCGGAGTGCAATGGTTTACCGAGGATAGATAGTACTCGGGTGCATAACCCCAATAAAACTCATTGTGAAGCTGATTAATAACCTTATCAATTACTTCCAACAGCGGGGAGATTTTGTATTTCTTGCCATAATACAGATTCAGATGCTCCAAGAGCAATTCGGTATTGAGGTTACCGGCGCCTTTGCCCATGCCCATAATAGAGCTATCCAACATTAGGTCGCGGTTTGTCGGAAATTGAAGCAGTGCGCAGGCATTGGAATACGACATTTGCAAATTGTTATGCGAATGGAAACCAAGAGTCATGGACGGAATCAGATTATGATCGACCAAATTCAAAATACGGCTCATATCGTTAGGGCGCATCTCTCCAAAGCTATCTACAATATAGAACCCGGAAGCATCTGGCAGCTCTCTGTTAACCATTTCTATTAGCTCAAGCAACTCCGCATCGCTATATCGCAGGGTAATCATCGGTTGAATATAGAACTGATAGCCTTTTTCAATTATCTTTTGGCCAAGCGAAATCATATCCAAACGGTTTTTCTTATGAAAGGCCATACGAATACCGTCAATTCCATCTTCTTGATGCGGCTGCAGATTGTCCACATTGAATTTTCCGTAATCTATCATGGCCACATAAGTCACATCAGGTTTCTTGTGCTTCATGATACACTTTGAAATTACAGTCTCATCTATATACTGTGTACGACCACTGGCGCTGCCCCTTTTATCGTCTATGTAGCCCATCTCAATCACATCGACGCCAGAGGCCTCCTGTGCGGCCAAAATCTTCTCCATGTATACTTGTCCAAAATTAAAATCATTAACGCAACCACCATCGCGGAGTGTTACATCTAATACCTTAAGTGAATTCATTGTTATTCCTTTTCCCGCTTAAAAATAAGCGTCTGTTATATTCATTATATATCAATATCTAATAAAGCCTCAGCCAATGCAAAATCTTCCGGATTATTTATATCTACGGCTTCCTTGAAAGATACTTCCTTCACAAAAGGCTTTAATCCGATGCGTCGGTGACATTTCATGTAAGCCTCTTTTGTGAACACATATACGCCGGATGTTTCTCTGTAAATCGGTTTCAAATCCTGGCTTCTCGGAACATTCGTGGCATCAAAATTCAGTGGCTCTCCATCCTGCCAAAGATAATCCTGAATCTTGGACGCACAAAAAGCCGAATCATATTTACCTGATATAACAGCTTCGATGCACTGTCGCATGGTATCCACTGTGATATACGGTGCCGTTGCATGAGCATAAACATAAACATCCGCGTCTACTGTTGCCATAAAGCTGTCAAAAATCTGCGAGAAATTTGATGTCGGCAAGTCAAGATATTCTGGGCGCTTTACAAAACACACTCCCTGCGGAAGAAACGGAACAATCGCCTCGTCGCTGCAGTAAACATTGATGCTATCCAGTAAGCACGTTTCTTTAAGGCTTTCCAATTCATATTGAAGCAGCGGCTTCGAACCAAGCCGCTTTGTGTTCTTTCCTGGGAGTCTTTCGTTATTCAGCTTTATTGGCATTATTGCTACAATTGTTAACTTATTCATGTTAATTTTCTCTCTTTTCCTTTCGTATGAGCGTTACCGTTTGAGCTTGATGACAGTACTTCCTCCAATGTGCAACGCGGAAATAGTTCAAGCATGCCGCCTCTTGTACAGTTAAATATTTTTATTTTGTTCTTATCTGCATATTCTTTTGCTGCAATATATCCACTCATCATTCTGTCATAGCTACAATGCGCGTACTTATCTACAAATCCGCTTTCAACAAAATGATTTTTCTCACCCAGCTTGTACGAGCAATCTGCACCAAGTAAATATATCTCGCTAAAGCCCATATAAACCGCAAACTGAATCAAAGAATATGTTATAGAATAGCCATCATACACGATGGAATAGCAATCATCGCTAAACTGTACAAAGAATTTCCACAGTTCCAACTCATTATCATGATATGCTCGGTTCAATGGAAACTGCCTATAGTTTTCAGGCACTTCAAAATTGTTAGCTATCAAATCACTAATTAATATATTATCCTTATCTGCATACCATTTCAAAATATCTGCTTCCATGCTTCCATACACATTCTCGTCTTGTATAGCATAAAGCGTCGGACGCCAAGATGTTTTATCATATATTTTACAAATAGAATTCATTCCAAATGTAAACTCTCCGTACAATTTTTCCAAATCGTCTATAGTTAAACTTGGTCCTGTGGCAACAATAAAACATCTATCGCCTGAATGACTTTGTCTCAGTCTCTGAATCCATTCAAATTGATCATAGATTACTCCATAAGCACGTTTTTCAGCCCCTTGCATTATTTTTTTATTTCTAAAATAATACTTGGGCTTATTAAAGAGATACCATACATATGTAATAAACCTACTGCTGTGCTTCAGGTCAACTAATTTTTCCCTTAATATACCCATACGCGTTCCTTCTATCCTTCCATCTGCTCAGCAATATCCGCATCCACAATCTCTTCACCAGTCCTGCCCTTAAGCTGCTCCATGCTCGCCTCGCTCAAACCATTATTCACTTCAG
>CABUPO010000010.1 GCA_902493385.1 uncultured Lachnospiraceae bacterium | reverse complement strand
CCGGCATTAGCAGACATTTGAAAAATATTTTTAGTACCGGTGAATTGGACGAGAAAGTGGTTGTTGCAAAAATTGCAACAACCACTCAGCATGGTGCAATCAAAGGAAAAACACAGACTTCAGAGATTAATTATTATAACCTTGATGTAATTATATCTGTCGGATATAGGGTAAACTCAAAAAAAGCCACTCAATTCAGAATATGGGCGACGAAAATACTGAAAGAATATATGCAAAAAGGTTTTGTTCTAGATGATGAGAGGTTGAAACAGGGACAAACTGCTTTTGGTAAAGATTACTTTAGAGAGCTTCTGGAAAGAGTTCGCTCCATCCGAGCGAGTGAGCGAAGAATCTGGCAGCAGATAACAGATATATTTGCGGAATGTAGTATTGATTATGTGAAATATTCAGAGACAGCTTATCATTTTTATGCCACAATTCAGAACAAATTTCATTACGCCATTACAAATCATACCGCAGCAGAAATTGTGTATGAATCTGCTGACCATAAGAAAGAACATATGGGACTGACAACATGGAAGAATGCTCCGGATGGGAGAGTATTAAAATCAGATGTTGCGATTGCAAAGAATTATCTTAGCGAAAAACAGATTCGTCAGTTAGAGCGTGCTGTTACAGGATACTTTGATTATATTGAAGATTTGATTGAGCGAGAGAATGTTTTTACTATGGATGAATTTGAGAAAAGTGTTAATGCATTTCTGGAATTCAGACAATACAAGATTCTCAGAGACAATGGGAAAATATCGCATAAGCAAGCACTGGAAAAGGCTTATGATGAGTATGAAATTTTTAATAGAACTCAACCGATTGAATCTGATTTCGATAAGGCAGTAAAAAAAATGATAGAAAGAGACGAAGAGTAATAAAAAGGGTGAGAAAGTGAATAATAAGGATAATGTGAATCAAAAATCTAATATTATCATATACACTACAGAAGATGGTTTGGCAAAAATCGAAGCGACTTTTGACGAAGATACAGTATGGTTATCTATTGACCAAATGGCTGAATTGTTCCAAAGAGACAAATCGACGATTTCAAGACATATAAAAAATATTTTTTCTGAAGGAGAGCTGGTGAGAGAATCAGTTGTTGCAAATTTTGCAACAACTGCGGCAGACGGAAAAACTTATCAGGTTGATTATTATAATCTGGATGTCATTATTTTTGTGGGATATCGCGTGAAATTCAAACGTGGTACACAGTTTAGAATCTGGGCAATAAATATTTTAAAAGAATATATGAGAAAAGGTGTTTTACAGACAAGTTTTGGAGATTTATGCTACCAGCATTGAAGGATATTGGTATTGCAAAAAATTATTTGCAGGAAAGTGAATTGAAGATTTTGAATAACCTTGTATCCGGTTATTTTGACTTGGCGGAAATCAATGCGATTGAATATAAGCCGATGTATATGGAAGATTATGTAGAGCAGATTGATACAATACTGTCTTCTGGAAACAGAAAATATCAGGAAATTACATTGACTCCGATAGAAAAAGCATATCTTGAAAGTATTAAGGAAGTTGCAAAAGAAGCAAAAAAGAAATAATAAATCGGCATATAGGAAAAATTGCATAATCCTGAGTTAAAGGGGCTGTTTTTTACAGCCCCCTCTCATACCCAGGAGATTAGCATTCCTCTTTTGGTGGCTTTTTGTGGTGGCAATCATCAAGAAGAGGTATGATTAATTCAAGCTTTGTCTTTAAGACGACTTCAAGACTGGTAATTTTTTCTACTGTGTCCTGGACGGATTTGTTTGCTTCGAGAATATCCTTGCAATCACAGTTATGCAGTGAAAGGACTTTTTGAATCTTTTCGCCCTCAGCATTAAGGATATGCGAAATGGCAGTTTCTTCCAATGCAATAGATTGTAGAACTGATGAAGCTGCACAGCATTTCTCAATGTTTGTGCATTCAATTTTTGGCATACTCATATTTGATTACTCCTTAATCTTTTTTTATAAAATATGCAAAAAATATAATAAATGTTACATGCCCCGGCTATATATTATAAAAGGCTGCAGGAGTGTATATTAGTCAGAATGTGACGCCGGCTTTTGAAAAAAGTTTATGTGGCAATGATATATCAAAAAGATAATATTATATATCATTGCTATTTTCAGTAGAATTCGTATGATTAATTAAAAAGAGAAAATATCAAATATATAAGATATATAAGGAGAAAAAATGAAATATAAAAATCCAATTATAACCGGATGTTATCCTGATCCTAGTATATGCAGAGTGGGTGAAGATTTTTTTCTGGTGAACAGTTCCTTTGAATATTTTCCGGGAATACCTGTCTTTCACAGCAAAGATTTGGTGAACTGGGAGCAGATTGGACATTGTATCAGCAGAAATTCTCAACTGTATCTGACGGTAAAGGGACATAATAACACGGGAATTTTTGCGCCTTCTATACGATATCATGCAGGCGTTTTTTATGTGATTACAACGAATTTGACCTGCGGGGAAGCGGGCGGAGGTAATTTTTATGTGTGGACTAAAAACCCCTATGGGGAATGGTCAGAACCGGTATTTTTGGATACTCCGGGAATTGATCCGTCCCTGTTTTTCGATGAGGATGGGACTTGTTATTATATTGGCACAAATGGGGATATTTATATCAGACAGTTGGATGTAGGTACAGGACAATTTTGCGGAGAGCATAAGCCTGTCTGGACTGGCAGCGGCGGCAGTTATCCGGAAGGGCCGCATCTGTATAAAAAGGATGGATGGTATTATCTGTTGATTTCAGAGGGCGGCACTGAACGGTGCCATATGATTACTATGGCCAGAAGTAAATGCATTGAAGGCCCTTATGAGGAATGCCCTTACAATCCGGTTTTGACCAACAGAAGTCTGAATCGTCCCATAGAAGCAGTGGGACATGCGGATTTGGTACAGGATCAGCACGGAAAATGGTGGGCTGTTTGTTTGGGGAACAGACCTGTTTCCTATCCACAGAGACATAATCTGGGTCGAGAGACGATGCTGGCGCCGGTTGATTTTAGTGGAGAATGGCCGGTTTTTGGTAATAATGGGGTGTTAGAAGAGGAATTTGAGGTTTTGATGCTGCCTGGCAAGGTAAAAGAAAATAAGAATAAAGAAGTTTTTGAAGATTACTTTGATGCTGAGGAATTACACTTGTCCTGGAATTTTAAAGGGAATCCGGATGATTCTCTGTGGGACTGTGGAAATGGAGCTTTGAAGCTCTATGGCAATGATAAAAAGCTGTCTGATGCGGCAGTGACTGCATGGGTTGGCAGACGACAGAAGCATCATGAATGCAGGACGCAGGTGACACTGACCTTTCCTACAGTTCAAGAGGGTGAAGAGGCAGGTATTACTATTTTTATGAATTGTCTGCATCACTATGAAGCAGCTGTCATGCATAAAGATGGCGTGAGAAAACTGATTTTTCGCAGAAGGATTGGCTCCCTGTGGAAGATTGAAAAGGAAATAGAATATCATAAGGATAGCGTTACCTTTGTGCTTACAGCGAATCGTGACCAATATTCCTTTTTCTACATTTCAGACGATAAGGAAAAGTATTTGCTTGGCAGCGGAGAGGTGCAATACTTAACTACAGAGGTAGGCGGTATGTTTACCGGCAATTATATCGCACTGTATGCGGTGGGAAATGGTCAGAAAACAAAAACTCCGGCTGTCTTTGAGCATTTTATTTATGAACCAAAGGAAATATCCTTAATCCCCTAGCAGCTCTTTAGCAAAAAATATTGGCTGATAAAACCCAATAGGTTATATTTGCTAAACTGTTGAAAGCGCTTGCGCTGATATTGTTAATAGTGATATTATAGCAGATAACAAAAAAGTGTAAAGGAATGGGGCGTAGCTTTGGATAATATAACTAACCGTAATTTAACAGAACGATTTGAGTTTAGAAATATTTATGAAAATGAAGCAAATGAGGCTGTCAGGATTGAACAAATATGTTTTCCGCCTAATGAAGCCTGTTCGGAAAAGAGTATGAAAGACAGGATAGCAGTTGCAGCGGATTTGTTTTTGGCTGCGGTTGACAGAAAAACAGGTAAAATTGCAGGCTTTTTAAATGGAATAGCCACCAATGAATATCCGTTTAGAGATGAGTTTTTTACAGACGCAGGGCTGCACGTTCCAGATGGCAAGAATATTATGCTGTTAGGGTTGGATGTGCTGCCAGAATATCGTAATCAGGGACTTGGCAGAGAAATCATGCGTCAATATCTTAAACGTGAACGTGAGAATGGCCGTAGAATAGTTATTTTGACATGTCTGCAGTCAAAGGTAGAGATGTATAAAAAGATGGGATTCAGGGACGAAGGCATTTCAAATTCTACATGGGGAGGAGAAGAATGGCATGAGATGAGTCAGGTTATCGGATAATTAATTCTGAGATTGAGCGGCAGCGCACAAGATTTGGAGACTGTAAGAAAGGAAGAATATATGCTGGATATCTTGATTGTGGAAGATAATAAGGAAATTGCAGCTTTACTGTGTGATTTTCTGAGAAAAGAAAATTATATAGTCAGTGTTGCAGATACCGGAGAAAAAGCAATAGATATATATGAAAAATACGGCGCTAAATTGATTTTGCTTGATATAATGCTTCCCGGCATGGATGGATTTGCAGTTTGCTCCAAAATCAGGGAGAGTTCTAATACTCATATTTTGATTGCAAGCGCTAAGACGGAAAAGTATGATAAATTAAAAGGCTTAAATCTGGGAGCTGACGACTATATTGAAAAACCATATGATATTGACATTTTAATTGCCAAGATAAAAGGCATTTTTAAACGTAAGTATGCATTGGAAGAAATTGTAGAGGGGAAGCTTCGTCTGAATACGGTAAAACAGACTCTATGGGTAGGCGGCGCTGAGGTTAATGTAACGGAGAAAGAATTTGAACTTCTGAAATTATTAATTGAGAATAAAAATGTTACCTTAAAAAAGGAGTATCTTTTTAATACTGTATGGGGAAGTGACAGCGATTCGGAGATACAGACCTTGACAGTGCATATTAAGTGGCTTCGTGAAAAAATTGAAGCAGAACCTAAGAGGCCGGCGCACATTATTACTGAGTGGGGAGTAGGTTACAGATTTGAATAGGTATAAAAGGTTTGTATGCGTTGTTGTAATTATAGAAATATTTCTGGCAGTGCTCTGCAATAGTCTGTATATTTATCAAAACAGCGGTAACAACGGGAAATTGTATCTGGTGGAGACAAATCGTGTCGCTATGGATATAGAGAAGCGGAATATGACGGAAGATGATATTTATACAATGGATTTGTCGGAGTATGAAACCATTATTGGCGTCAGCGAATTTGTGGCTGATGAAATTTGTAATAATGATTACGTAGTGAAAGAAATCGATGGTAAATTATATCGAATTGAATATCGGGCAGCTAAAAGCGGCAATATTCTTTTAGTTATCAACGGCACCTTACTTGTTATGATGCTTATAAATGGCATTGTACTTTTTTATGTATATCAAAAGCTTCTAAAACCTTTCCATGCTATGAGTAATCTTCCGTACGAGCTTGCAAAGGGAAATTTGTCAACGCCTGTTAAAGAAGAGAAAAGCAGGTTTTTTGGAAGTTTCTTATGGGGAATGGATATGCTGCGTGAGAAGCTGGAGGACAACAGGGAGAAGGAAATGCAGTTTCAGAGGGATAGGAAGACGTTGATTCTTTCTTTGTCACATGATATTAAGACGCCTTTGTCATCTATAGACATGTACGCCAAAGCGCTTTTGAAGAATTTGTATGATACGCAGGACAAAAAAGACGAGGCGCTGTGTGGCATCACAAGAAATGTCAAAGAAATCAAAAAATATATAGACGATATTATTATTGCTTCCAGAGAAGATTTTCTGAATATGGAGGTGATACAGGATGAGTTTTATTTGTCAGATATAATCAAAGAGGTGGAATGCTATTACAGGGATAAATTGTCTGTTTTACATACGGAATTTGATGTGGCAAAATTCTCTGAATGTCTGATAAAAGGGGATAAAAATCGTTTAATTGAAGTGCTTCAGAATATTATGGAGAATGCCATTAAGTACGGCGACGGTAAAAGCATTCGGATTTATGATGAGGATGAAGAGGACTGTAAACTGATACATATTTTAAATTCCGGCTGCAGTCTTAAAGAGGAGGAATTGCCGAATCTTTTTGATTCATTTTATCGTGGAAGCAACAGCCATAGTGTAAAAGGAAACGGACTGGGATTGTATATCTGTAAGGCTTTGATGCGAAAAATGGACGGCGAGATTTTCGCACATATTAAAGGCGGCAATTTCGGTGTGTCGGTAGTGCTGAGAAAGGCATAAATTCAAATTCGCCTATCTTGCAGCGGCGCTTTTTGTATTTAAGGATTATTTAATAATTTCTCTTTTATGATGTGATTATAAAAAGAGAAAGGGGCATACAAATGTTCTTTCGTATTTTAAAAAATGATTTTAAAAGAAAAAAGACAATGAATGTCATATTGCTGCTATTTATTATATTGGCAGCTATGTTTGTGGCAAGTGGCATCAATAATGTTGTTACAGTTATGAACGGAACCGATTACTTTTTGGATAAAGCCGGTGTTGGTGATTTTATCATTATTACAATGGGAGATAATGCGGTAGGCTCTTTGGATGAAATGCTTGAAACAGAAGACGCAGTACAGGATTATCGTATAGAGGAAGTTGTATTTGGTACACAGAAAAATCTTATGGCAGAAGACGGTTCTTCTATAGAGTGTAAAAATGCCACAATATTTCAGTCCATAAAAACATCGGCGATTACTTTTTTTGATGAAGATAATGAGCCGATTACTGACATTGAGCCCGGACATATTTATGTGTCAGGTAATGTTATGGAATTAAATGGGATTAAAAAAGGCGATAGCATCTGCCTTGAACATAACGGCGAGGAGCTGTCCCTTATCTTAGACGGCACAGCCAAAGACGCTCTGCTTGGTTCCAACTTTATGGGGAACACGAGATTAATTTTAAATGATGAAGATATGCAGAGGTTTCTTGATAATGAAACTATATACAATCATTACAGAGGCGAAATATGTTATATTTACACAGATGACGTTCAGGCAGTGAAAGCGGCTATGTCAGATGTTTCTAACGTGTCTTTTGACGGCACGCGTTCTATGATTAAAATGTGCTATGTTATGGATATGATAGTGGCGTTTGTAATTCTGATTTTAAGCGTCTGTCTGATTATTATATCCTTTGTAGTTTTAAAGTTTTCCATTACCTTTACAATTACAGAAGAGTTTCGTGAAATCGGAGTAATGAAGGCTATTGGTCTTTCTAATATGAAAATAAGAAGCTTGTATATTGTTAAGTATCTGGCGCTGGCTGTTATTGGCGCTGCAATAGGTTTTTTTGCAAGTATTCCATTTGGTGAACTGCTGATGGATTCTGTCAGCAAAAAAATGGTTCTTGGTAATGATAATGAGCTTCTTATTAATCTGCTGGGTTCTGCGTTGGTAGTGTGTGTTATTGTTTTATTTGCTTTTTTATGTGCCGGAAAAGTAAAAAAATCATCTCCGGTGGATGCGATTCGCAGCGGACAGACAGGAGAACGATATAAAAATAAAAGTGTCCTCAGGATTCATAAATGTCCTGTCGGCAATGCATTTTTTATGGCGGCAAATGATATTTTAAGCAGCCCGAAGCGATTTATTACTATTATGATTTCTTTTGGGCTTTGCACATTGTTTGTGCTGATGCTTGTAAATACTACTGCAACTATAAAAAGTCCCAGTCTGATTCATACCTTTGGAACGGAAAGTCATCTTTATATGACGGATGTTGACGACGTTATGGGTTATATGAATGTAAGCTCTAAGGAAGGTATGAAAAAGCGGCTGAGTGAGATGGCAGATGAGCTTGCTGCACAAAGGATGCCGGCAGAGCTGTGTATTGAATTACAGTACAAATATCCGGTTACATTTAACGGAAACAAGTTCGTTCTTACCTGTCAGCAGGGTATTAATACAAGGATTACAGAATATGTGTATATTAAGGGCATGGCGCCGCAGAATGAATATGAAATTGCCATTACGCCGCAGATTTCGGAACTGACGGGGGCAGAAATTGGCGATACAGTGACTGTTCATTACGGCGGAGAGGATATGAATTGTATAGTAACCGCATATTTTCAGACTATGAATCAGCTTGGAGAAATAATAAGGCTTCATGAAGAAGCGCCTACGGATATGAGCTATATTTCCGGAGCAATGTCCTATCAAATAAATTTTACGGACAGTCCGTCTGAGGAAGAAATTGAACTTCGGAAAGAGCGGATTAAGGAGCTGTACAAAAATGATAAAGTTATGAATGCTACGGAATACTGCATTGACTGTACGTCGGTAGCGGATACTTTGGAGAGAGTACAGCTTTTGCTTCTTGGAATTACTCTTGTGGTAGTAATTTTGGTTACAGTATTGACGGAGAGAAGCTTTATTTCCGATGAAAAGAGTCAGATTGCAATCTTAAAAGCAATTGGTTTTAAAAACAGCGCGATTATTAAGTGGCATATATATCGTTTTGGATTGGCAGCATTGATTGCGGTGGCTTTAGCCGGGGCTTTATCTATTCCAATGACGGAGCTTTGTGTTAATCCGATTTTTGGAATGATGGGTGCGGAAGATGTTAAATTTAATATCGTTCCGCTGCAGATATTTGTTCTGTATCCAGGTATTGTGCTGATAATGACTATTATTGTGACATGGATTACGTCGCTTTATACCAGAACAATAAAAAGCAGCGATACGGCAGATATTGAATAATTACGGATTAAAAATGGAGGAAAAAGAAATGTCAGCTTTATTGGAAGTAAAGGATTTATGTAAAACGTATGTTATAAATAAAAGACAGAATAATGTATTAAAAAATGTAAATTTTTCAATAGAGGACGGGGAGATGGCAGCAATCATGGGACCTTCCGGTTCCGGTAAATCTACGCTTTTGTATGCGGTGTCAGGTATGGACGGAGCTACCGGTGGAAAAGTAATATTTGACGGAAAGGACATTACTAAATTAAAAGGTAAAGAACTTGCCGAACTTCGTCTGAATGAGATGGGCTTTATTTTCCAACAGATGCATATGATGAAGAATTTAACTATTTTAGATAACATTGTTTTACCGGCAATTGAAAGCAGAAAAACAACAGAAACTAAAAAAGCAAAAACCAGACGAGCAGAAGAGCTGATGCGTAAATTGGATATTATCGAAGTGGCAGATAACGATATAAATGAAGTGTCCGGAGGTCAGCTGCAGAGAGCCTGTATTTGCAGAAGTATGATTAATAAGCCTAAAATTTTATTTGCAGACGAGCCGACAGGCGCGCTAAACAGAGCCGCGTCCAATGAAGTAATGGATGAATTGGTGAAATTAAATAAAGAGGGTACAACAATTATTATGGTTACTCACGATGCAGGTGTGGCGGCGAAATGTTCAAGAGTTCTTTATATTGTAGATGGTAATATAAAGGGAGAATATAAAAGTCCTGCCGGTGAAGGGTTAAAGCAAAAGGACAGAGAAAGAATGTTAAACAACTGGCTTATGGAATTAGGCTGGTAAGACAACAGCGAACCGGCGGCATTACAGCCGCCGGATTATTCTTTCCAGTAAGGTAATGCAGTTATATACTGCTGCAAGAAAACTGATGTTTTTATCTGTAACCCTTGCAAAAAAACTTTTGCGTACTATTGGCCTTGAGGCAGAATAAAGTATCGAAGGATTATATTTTGCAGCGCTTTTTGCGTCTGTTTTCTGATAATTAACATTTTGCTTTATTGCTTCCCATATCATCAATCCCTTTTTGCTGTGTATATATATCAGAGATGTGCCTGTATCATCGTCCATTTCAGGAAGAATTTTATCTATTCCCCAAAAATCGGCGAGGGTAATATCCGCAGTTCTTTTGACGCCCTTATAAAGGCAAGAATAACAGCTTGGACGCAGTATGATATTTTTAAGAAACAGACGCATATACGCATCGCTTTTATGTGGTTTATCGTATATTTTTCCGTTGTGAAATTTTATGGAAATGTGATAGTTTTTCCAGCTTTCCTTTTTTGAACGGAAGCTGACGCCTGTTATGGCTTTGGATGTTTTTCTGCTGAGATAATTCATATATGTCTGCCATATTCCGGGAGACGGCACACCGTGACATATAATATCCTGGCATATGAGCTTATCGTAATCTTTTTTCAGATAAGATTTAAGTCCTGCTATCTGGCATGGAGTGCCAGTATACAGAACCCACCGGCCTTCGTCAAGATATTTTTCTGCGTCGATAAAAGAATTTGAAACGTCGCTCTGTACATATTTAGAGGAACGGAATCTGAGCACGTCGTTTGGATTGTCAGCAGCGGTATGTACTACATGCATGTCCTGATTAAAAGCCGCGCCGAATACTATGCCTCCCTTTTTTAATATATAATCGGCAATAAGCATAAATATACCGCCTGATGAAGAATTTAACCGCATGTCTTTGTCGTAATTATAAGCGGCATATGCTTTAGGATACTCAGCTTCATTATTATCCCCGCTGGCGCTGTCAGTAAGCGAGGGGCATACATTTATACAGCTGCTGCATTCTATACATTTTTTTGTATCAATAACAGGATAAAGAAAACCCTCTTTGTCATATTTCATATTAATACATGATACGGGGCATATGCTGTAACATGCGCCGCATCCGCAGCATTTTTCTTTTTCCGCGAGCTTAATCATAACTAAATTCTCCTGACAATACGTTTTAACGGCTTTATTACAAGGTTTTTTTCGGCGCTGTTCATACTTAGAAACCATACGGATATAAGGTAGCATAAAGTATATAATATTATACCACATAAAAAGGTAGTTATATTTGTCATTTTAAAAAATTTCGTAATAACTATTCCTGATATTACGGGAAGGATAAGCCCCTTTGTCATTAAAATTATGTTTTTCCAAAACATGACTATGTCCAAATTGCATTTTTTATGATAATAAATGTTCATAACAATTCCATTTGCAAGTATAAGTGAAACGGCAGTGCCGAAAGCGCTTCCGACTGGTCCGTATTTTTGGCATAGGAAAACAGATAAAACTAAATTAATAAGCGCCATTGCCGAGTATACATAGCTTCTGAATCTATGGAGATTCTGTGCACGCTGTATCTCGATTCCCAGATTTTGAATAAGGGCAATGGAAGCAGGAAAAATAAGAAGCAGGGTAACATAGTACGCGGAGTCATATCCGCTGCCTGCCCAGTATTTTATAATAAATATTTTTCCGAAAAACAAAATGCCCGTAGATGCAAGGCCAAGTATAAGAAACTGAATTCTTCCAACTTTTATAAATAAGTCTGTAAGGAGGCGCTTCATATCAGCTGAAGCGTCCTGCGTACCAGAGACAATCTTATGTATTCGGGGTGTGAATACGCTTGATACGGCAATTGAAATAAGCTGATAATATGAATACAGCGTAAATCCTGCGGAATATATAGCAACCTCTGCGGTTCCTCTGAATCTTCCTAACAGAAGCTTGTCTACGTTCCAGTTAATCTGGTCGATAATGAGATTTACCGCGATAAAAATTGTATATGAAAACAGGCTTTTGAATACGGAGCTTTTTAAACCTCTAAAATAAAATTTTTGCCTTAAAAAATAAAACACGTAAAATATATAAATTATATCTGTAAATATTGCAACGCATAAAGATACAAGCACCATTGCGATTGAATCATAGCCCATGAGAAGAAGCGGAAAAGTAATAAATGGGCCGAACACATTATTAAACATTTCAAGAAGCTTAAGAATAATATATTTTTCGTGGGCTGATATAATGCTTGTAAATGCGCTCATAGGAAATGTTATAGCAAGATTTACCGACATGAGCAGCATAAGTATATGAGCCTTGGAGTATTCGGCACGGGTGAGTCCGTCGCTGAATACAAGCTCAAGGTTATTGCTTAAAAAGATGCCGCACAAAAATGCGATGCACCCAATTGCGGTAAATATTAAAATGAAGAGGCCGTTAAGTCTGTATATGGAATCATAATCTTTTTTTTGATGATACCTTGTGTAAAATCTGATATAGCCGCTGCTTAATCCAAGATTAAGTACCGAGAGCATAGATATCGTAGAGGCGACGGTATTATATAATCCGTATTCGCTTTTACCAAGCTCGCGTATCATAACAGGCGTATAAAATAAAACTACGACAGACCCAAGAGCCATTTGAAAAAATGACAAAAATGCGCCTGCCTTAAGCTGGTTTATATTAGAAAAATGTTTCTTTGCAGACATTTATTTCATCCTTCTTTGCTTTTAAGTGCGTTGTCAATAAAATCAAATGACGTATGCTTCATGTGTTCTAATTCCTGCGGCTTTATGCTGTAATCAACAGCCGGCAGCGCTTCAATATATGAAAGAGATATTTTGCCGTTGCTGTCGCAAAATCGTTCCGTTTTATTAAAAAGGGTAAGGAGGCTGTATAATCTTGAACTCATACCCTTTTTCCCGTATCGTTCAAAGACAAAGTATTCTTTCTCAAATATATGTGAAAAGACAGTTGCATGGAAGCTGTCAGTAAATATATATTCTGCATTTTTTATTAGTGAAATAAACTGGTTTGGGGAAATGTCCGCCAAACAGATATCGCCAAAATCTTTGTCGCACGCCCGGTATTTTCCCTGCAGGTAAGGTATGGTGGCCAGAGGAAGCTTATGCTTGTCAGAAAACTTTCGGCATATATTGCGGGAAGCTATATCCTCGCCGAGAAAATAGCAGAATATGTAAGGTTCGTTAATTATATTATCTGAACAGATTTCATTCCACTCCTGCTTTGTTAATAAAAGAGTAGGGTCGAGAACCCATTTTACAGGTACGGCTGCAAGATTATCTAATAATGTACAGGCGTCTTTTTCGCGTACTGATACTGCTGTATAGCTTTGCAGGCTTTCCTTGAATATATGCTGTTGTTTAGGAGTCAGAGAGGGCTGCGATATGCTTGCGGCATATGATATTTTGGGTATGCCGCAAGGAACGAAATCTAAAAAGTATTCGGGATAATACCATAAAGGATTCCATACCTGATCGCTTCCTGTTATAAAAATATCATATTCGGACAGAGCGTCGGCAATACTGCGGGAGGTATAAGTCTTACTGCTATGAGGGATAGCGTTCTCAAATCCGGAAAATGCGTCAGCTCTTTTTGCTGTATATGGATATACAGCGTTTTTGTGTAAGTTTGTTTTTAGTAAATCTGAAACAAGCCGCATGCTTTCCCTTGTAAAAAGTATTTTCGCATCTAGGGGAGCAAAAAACAACTCCTTAAGTTTTTTAATAATTCCGGGATAGCTGTCGAAGGCAATCTGTTCGGCTTCGCAGTCCGGAAAGTGGGTGTTAATATATTTACATAATGCATACGCCTGTAAAAGACCTCCATAATTCTGATTATGGAAGTATCTTGTTATTATACCTATACGCATATATAACTCCAATCATTGTCAGCATATAAATATATTATCAAGCTTTTTAATTAATAGCAATGAAAATAATAATATTATGTCTGAGTAAATAAAGAAAAAGTGGAAATGTTATTTTTAATATGATAAAATTAAAAAATACATATAAGAGAGATATAGAGATAGGAGGAAAGCCAAAATGAACAATCAAAAAAGAAAATTATACTTTTATGTTCCTCTGATAACAGTTACTCTGCTAATGGCGATATTAACTTTCAGTTTTCCGGTGAAAGCGGCAACAAATCTTATAGCAGAGTATAATGATGAAGCTATATATAAAGTGGGCAACGGCTACAGAGATAAGCAGGGAAACTATATATTGGCAGTGGGTGAAACGGCAACATATACTGCGACTCAGACGGTTTACTCGTCTGTTTCGGCTATTGACTGGCAGATTGATAAGGGGAGTGTTCTATCTCTGGTGGGAAGAACACCTGATGTAAATTCGTGTCAGACTACAGTAACAGTAAGGGGAGTACGGCCGGGCACAGCCACCTTGAACGGAAGAGTACTTTCTTCTTATTCGATAGGCATGGTTTATGATGTACAGTGGTGCGATAACCCTTTCCCTATAAGGGTTGTGGAGCCTGTCAGTCAGATAAATCTGTCAAAAAGCAGCGCGTCTCTTGCAGAGGGAGAGTCTTTAAAGATAGAGGTTGTGTCGGTCGCACCGGACAGTCTGTATTCATTGTTTGTGTCTTCTCCAATGACATGGTCTTCTTCCGACACATCTGTGGTTACGGTAGATTCGGGAACAATTACGGCAGTAGGAAGAGGCACTGCAGTGGTGACAATTTCAACGAAAAACGGAGTGTCGGCGTCATGCACAGTGAGCGTGACAGGTAATGATTCGGGCAGAGGGAACGATAAGACAAACGATAATTCAAATAATACCAATAATACAGGCAATACCAATAATACAATAAAAAGGATAAAACCGAAATCAATTAAATTAAGCAAAAAGAAAATAACTTTAACAGTAGGAAGGTCTAAAGAATTAAAAGCGACAGTTTACCCTGAAAAAGCTGTCACAAAAATCACATTAAAAAGCAGCAACCCAAAGGTGGCAAGCGTTAATAAATCAGGAAAAATAAAGGCAAAGAAAACAGGCAGAGCAGTTATAACGGCAAGTACGGGCAATGGCAAAAAAGCAAAATGCAAGGTTACCGTCATTGCTTTGAAAGCAAAAAAAATTAAGCCTGACAACGCAGCTCTTATTATGAAGGAAGGAACAAAGCAAAAATTAAAATATACCTTTCTCCCTGATGGCGCAAAGACGAGGGTTTACTTTATTAGCAGCAGACCGAAGGTGGCGGCAGTAAGTAAAAAAGGAGTTATTAAAGCAAAAAAAGCGGGAAAAGCTACTATAACGATAATAACCGCAAACGGCAAAAAAGCAAAATGCAAGGTTACGGTAAAGGCCCTGAACAGTAATAAGAAGTCGTCCCAGATATCTGAAGACATACAGAAAAAGCCATCAGGTATATCAGATAATAAGAAAGTAGAATCAGACAATTCAACCGCTGCATCAGTAAGCAGACCGGCCGCATCTGTTAATATCATAGACGGGTCGCCCTATATTATGGCAGGGGAAAGTATGAGTTTAAGAGCGGAAGTCACCCCGTCTGATACGACAGATACGATAAGCTGGATTTCAAGCGATAATTCCGTGGCAACCGTAACCTCAGGCGGTCTCGTAAAAGCTGTAGGAGATGGCGGCGTTACTATAACCGCAAAGGCAGGCAATAAAAGTACGTCAATACAAATTGCAGTGGTAAGCGGCGATGTATACGATATTTCAAAAGGGGAGCTGCTTATTTTAGCAGACAACTTATCCAACAGTTCTGTTAAGTATTGTGGAGACGAGTATGAATATAATACTTCCAAAGGAGTTACTATTGTACAAAGAGATCCGAATAAGAGTAATATGATAAGAATCGGCGGTGGAAAAGTTACATTTGCCAACGTACATATGTCAGGTGAATACGTAAATGTCTTTAATTATTCAAGGCCGGGAGATATTATAATAGAGTTTATGGAGGGTACGGAAAATTATTTTTCAGCTCAAAACGCGCCAATTGATGTTCATATGATTAGCGATGACGATAACGCTCCGGGCAGACTGATTATTCAGGGAGGGGGAAAGGCAGAGCTGTATTCAGGTTATGGTCCGGCTTTGTATGGAAATAATATTACAATCAGAGACGTCGCAATTACAGCGCATGTTGTCACATCAGACTGTGCTGTTATCGGAACTTATGCTAATACAGACTGCAGCAACATAACCGTTGAATCCGGCGCCAATATAACGGTATATGGAGGATATACGGCAGTTGGAGCCGGACTGGGTGGAGCAGAGACAAATATCTCAGTGGCGGCAGGAACCATAGCATATGGTTTGTCATAAATGTGACGGCGTTAATATATGATATTTTGGAGATTGCAATGGAAAAAGGACTAGTCAGTATTGTAATACCGGTATATAATTCAGAGAAATATCTTTCGGAGTGTATTGACAGTATACTTTCGCAAAGATATTCCAATATTGAGATATTGATTATAGATGATGAGTCTGCAGATAACAGCATAAAGATATGCAGAGAATATGAAGCTTCGGATAACAGGATAAAGATATTTCCTCAGAAAAACGGCGGTATCGGCAAGGCGAGAAACACAGGGCTTAACAAGGCTTTGGGAGAATATATTATGTTTGTGGATTCAGATGATTATTTTCCGGACGATAACGTAATATGCGGTATGGTATCCGCCGCAGAGAGGACAGGCGCGGATATAATCTGCGGTAATTACTGCAGATTAATAGATGACAGGCAGATTGATGCAGGCAGGCACGGATATGGCAGAATGACAGATGTGTCGCAGAGGGATTTCAGATTCAGCGGGTTCTTTTCGGGCGGTATTCTTTCATATGTATGGTGTAAAATATATAGAAAACAATTTATTAATGATAATCATATATGTTTTGGTGAATACTGCTACGCAGAGGATAAGATGTTCAACTTTGAATGTTATGTATCAGGCGCCATATATGGATTTGTTAATGAAAATGTATATGTATATAGAAAAAATACAGAGTCTGTTTCGTGTAAATATACTAAAAACAGGTGCAATAACTGGATGGCAATAATAAAGGGGCTTGATGATAAATTACATAATAACGGTTTACAGGAAAAGTATAAGGATTTAGAGGCATATACATTATTTTTTGCAATATTTTTTGACGCAAAAATGAGATATGAGTATGAAGGAAAAAGACTGTCTTCAGTAAAATGTATTTTAAAGCAGTATATGACGTTTGAGGAAGCACAGGCTCTTATCCGGCAGATGGCAAAGGGCAGATATATTAAAGGAATCAACTCAGTATTTTGGAAAATAATGATTTGGGGCTTTTGCGCCGCAGTGAATTTTCACTTGTATTATTTAATATCAGCTGGCATTAAAATATTAATAGATTTTAATATTGATGGGCGCTTGTCCAGTACAGGGAAACATGAAAAAAGAGGAATAAATATCAGAAAATGTTGACATAATCGTTTTACAGATGTAGTATAAAATAGTATGGGTTCCTGTAGGTTTGGATTTATCAATATAAGCGAGTATACATATGAATATATTAATAATTGGGTGCGGACGCCTTGCGGATGCATTAGTTGACAAATTTAATAAGTACGGTCATCGCGTATATATGGTTACCGGCGGACGCGGCAGGAAAATCAATAACAGAAAAGTCTTTGAGCAGTTTGATTTTTCTTATGACAGCGACATTCTTAAGGATATTTTTGCTACAGTAAGGCCGGATGCCACTATATTTATGGGACCGTATGATGAGAATTATGACTGGTCAGACGCCAGACTTGAATCGGTAAAATTTTCTGCGGGACTTATGAACATATTATCTTCATATTTTCTTCTTAACAGGGGACGTTTTGTCTATCTGTCATCAAATGAAGTTTTTAGTAGCAATTATCATGATAATATAACTGAAGACAGGGAAGTTTCACCTAAAAGCTTTAAATCAATGGCCATAGTCCAGGGTGAAAATATGTGTAGCAATTATATTCATTCAAGCGGAATGGACGGCGTTATAATCAGGTATGATAATCTATATGATGTTCCGAAAAAGAACAGGAATATAGAAAATAAATGTTTTAATATGTGTCTTGAGGCGTTAAAGACGGGAACAATTTCGGCGAATGAACGCGTCAGATTTTCTATGCTGTACATCAGTGACGCCGTAGAATATACGTACAATATTATAAAGGCAGAAAAACCAAAGCATCATATTTATCATCTGTCTTCAATGAAGGATATTAATGAAATACAGCTTGCACAGCTTATTAAAGACAATATGGGCGGCAATGTAGAGATTATTGATAATACGGTTGGAGCCGGATACCGGAATGTATTGTCTGCTGAGAGATATGCGGAAGAATTTCCTATGGAAGTGTTCTGCCAATATGAGGAGGGAGTACGGCGTGCTGTTGATTATATGAAGCGCAACAGCCGCTATTTTACAGGTGTTGACGACAGCGGAGCCGGATTTGGCGGCAGAGTATGGAATAAGATAAGGCCTGTTATACGTGCCCTTTTTCCGTTTATAGAGAATATAATATGTTTTATACCATTCTTTATGTTAAATAACAGAGCTGTTGGCAGTGAATATTTCAGTAAGCTTGATTTTTACCTTTTATATGTTCTTTTGTTCGCAATTGTATACGGCCAGGGCCAGGCTGTATTTTCAGCGCTTCTTGCTGTTGCAGGCTATTGTTTTAGACAGATGTATACACGCTCCGGATTTGACGTGCTTTTGGATTATAATACATATGTGTGGATTGCACAGTTATTTATTTTAGGTATGATTATCGGATATATGAGGGATCAGCTTAAAGTAATTAAAAAAGAGGATAATGAAAGAATAGACTATCTTAATGGGCAGCTTGAAGATATTGTAGATATTAACGATAGCAATGTCAGAATGAAGCATACGTTTGAAAACCTCATTATTAACCAGCAGGACAGCGTCGGTAAAATATATGAGATTACGTCAAAGCTGGATAAATATGAACCTGAACAGGTGTTGTTTTATGCCGCACAGGTTATTGGCGAGCTTTTAGACAGTAAAGACGTTGCGATATATACTGTATCTAAGCATAGATATGCAAGGCTTTTTTCGTCCACATCAAAAAAAGCGCGTATGCTTGGCAACTCAATTGCGTATAAAGAGCTTACCGACATGTATAATGAAATAAAAGAAAAGCGCGTATATATCAACAAAACTATGGACGAACAATATCCTCTGATGGCAAGCGCTATATTTTCCCAAAATCAGATTGAGTTCATAATTATGGTATGGGATATTTCATGGGACAGGATGAATCTGGGACAGGCAAATGTACTGACAATTGCGGGATATCTTATACAGAATGCTGTTGTAAGAGCCAACAGGTATCTTGAGGCTCTTGATGCAAAAAGACATGTAGAAGGCAGCAGTATATTACAGGGAGAGGCTTTTACTTCGCTTGTTAAGGCATTTTTTGAAGCAGGCGAGAAAGGGCTTGCGGAGTGCGCTATATTAAGAGTGGATGTTCCGCAGGAACGTTATGTTGAAGCGAGTAAGGACCTTTCGGGGAATTTAAGGCAGAGTGATTATATAGGTATTATGTCTGACGGAAAACTATATATTCTTTTAGGTAATACCAGTAAAGAAAATGCATCAATTCTTATAGAACGTCTTCATGGTATTGGATATGAGAGCAGACTGTGGGAGGGAACGCTTGATGAGTAGGCTAATGATATTTTTTATTATTATAATACTTAGTTCCCTTATAACTGCAGCATATCTGCTGTGGGGCTTATTAATTGCTGTGCCGGCGGCAGAGCTGGATGATGAAAATCCCTATCGTGACAGAAGGGTAGTATATATTGTTCGTGCGGTTGTTATGTTTTTGTGCCCGGTAGTGGGACCAATGTTCGTTGGAGTTAGTAATTTTATATATAAAATAGTATTCAGACAGCAGGTTGACCTTGAAGATGTTATATTCAGTAAAGAGCGTGTAAGAATGCATCTGAAGGCGGATGAGGAAATGGAACGTAATATGGTTCCGTTAGAGGAGGCGCTTGCAGTAAGTGATAAAAAGAATCTAAGAGCGCTTATGATGAATATAATCAAGGGTGATATAACTAAATCTCTGGCAACAATAATGCTTGCTCTTAACAGTCAGGATTCCGAGACTTCTCATTATGCGGCCTCTGTTCTGAGAGATGAGCTTAACGATTTCCGTATGAATGTTCAGAAGCTGTACAAAGAGATAGAAAATGAAGATGAAAATGATACGGAATATGAAATAATGCTTATAGATTATATGGGAAGCGTTCTGAGACAGAAAATATTTGCCGATATTGAACAGCAAAGATTCGTAAAGATGCTTGCAGATACTATGGATAAGCTTTACTTAAAAGACAGAGAAAAAATTACTGTAGAGAGATATGAGAATCTTTGTCTTATGCTGTTAGAGAGTAAATTGTTTGATGAAATGAAGATATGGTGTAAGAGGCTTAAGGAGCAGTATCCTTTGGAGCTTGCCGCTTATACATGTTTTCTTAAGATGTATTTTACGATGGGAGATAAGGAAAACTTTTTTTCCGTTTTGCAGGAGCTTAGGGAATCAGATATTGTAATAGATAATGAAACTCTTCAACTTATGAGAATATTTGAATAAGGCAGGTGATTGTAATGTCAATGACTATGCTTACAATATTAGAATTTATTGAAATGTTCGTATTGTATTCGAGCATTACAATTGTTATTCCATACCTATATTTGAGAAAAAAGATTATATCGTACAGTCTTACCATGAAGCTTTTGATATGCTATATGGTCGGTAATTTTTATATAATGAATATGGTGTTTGTTCTGGAACTCTTACATATTTCGTATAGAATAACCCTGATTATTGGAACGCTAATGCCTTTTATTATTCTGCTTGTAAAGAAATGCAGAGGGAAAACGAGAAAAATACTGGAGAATTTTCTGGATTTTATACAGAAGCTTGTAAGTGGACGTATAGGCGTTAAGACTTATTTATACAGGTGGTCTGCAAAATTTAGAAAATGGATTTGGGGTAATATTAAAGGGTTCTTTAAGAATCATATAATCGATGCAGTTCTTGCATTGGGAGTTTTTGTCCTTGTATTGTGGATATTCGGCTCGAATGCGCTTAATTCTTACGGCTACGGCGCGTCGGATATACCGGTGCATAATTACTGGATTAATGCTCTTAGTGATAATAAGCTGTTCGTAGCGGGCGTATATCCTATGGGCTTTCATGCGGTTATCTATTATATTCATGCGGTATTTGGCATGCATACATATGTGCTTTTGAGGCTGTTTTGGCTTGTGCAGGTTATCTATATTGTTTTTATGATAACGGCGTTTTTAAAGGTTGTATGCAGAACGCGTTTTATCGCATATATAGGTCCGGCAATATATGTGGGAACGGGGCTGTTTCCGGTTCATACATATTCAAGATTTTATTCATCGCTTCCGCAGGAATACGGAATGATATTCATTCTTCCATCAGCATTATTTGCAATAGAATTTTTCAGGCAGTACAGTATTGAGTTAAAGAATAGAAAAGATAAAACAGATACTCCTGATAAGAAGGAATCCAGACGTTATCTAATGCTTTTTGCTATAAGCTTTTCAATGACGCTGGCGGTTCATTTTTATAATACAATGATTGCAGGTTTCTTCTGCGTGGGTATTGCCGCAGGCTTTTTCTTCAGATTTTTCAGGTGGAGATATTTTAAGAGGATAATGCTTACCGGCATTATAAGCGTATGCATAGCGGCGGCGCCGATGGTTATAGCGTTTGTCTGCGGAACTCCGCTTCAGGGCTCCCTTGGCTGGGGAATGTCCGTAATAAACGGCGGCGGAGATTCAGATGAAGAAGAGGAAGTAAACGAGGATGTTTCTCAAAGTACGGAGCAAGCGCCTGCAGCGGATAACGTACAGAATAATATACAAAACAGCGGTAATTCAGAGACAGATAATACAGCGCCGGATGCAAACGCTGCTGTTTCTGAACCTGTAGTAAAAGCCAGTATTAAAGATAAGCTTGTGGAGGTATTTTGGAAAGTATTTTCGACTGTAGATGAATTTGTAGTAAATCCAGAAGGTAATATATATACGTACGCTGTGTTTGGTATTATTGCTTTGCTTGCAGTATTGCCATTGATATTTTTTGCCTTTCGTAAAACGGATTACGCAGCTTCGCTTTTATCGCTATCTGTATGTATGTTTCTTGTAATGTGCCTTCAGGCGGCCTCAGGCCTTGGACTGCCGCAGCTTATGGATGGCGCGAGATGCAGTATATTTTTTGCATATCTTATACCGGTTGGAATCACCTTGATTATAGACGCGGTCTTATACATGCTTATGGGATGGATTAAGTGGAAGTGGATTATGAACTTTGCTTCATTTGCAATGATTATATGTATAATATATCTTGCGGCAGATTATGACATGGTACGTGAACCCAGATTTTCAGGCAGCCTTGAATCTAATGAAGCTATTATGTGCGTAGCTAATATATTAAAGGACAATGAAGGGAAAAATGGCACCTGGACTATATGCTCTGCCAACGACGAGCTTCGTATGACAGAGGAATACGGATATCATGAAGAGATAATTTCGTTTCTAAGAAAAATTGAATATATATCAGAATATTCTCAGGTTACTATTCCTACGCATATGATATATTTCTTTATTGAAAAGGATGTAATTAATTATGCGGGAGTAATGGGTAATTATAACAGCGTCGACCATAGGGTGTCTTCTCAATGGGCAAAAGAAGCGGTGCCGAACACGGGAGGGCTTGATCCTTATATGAGAACTAATCGTATAGTGGTAATGTCGCGTATGTACTATTGGGCGCAGGAATTTATGAAACTGTTTCCTGATGAAATGGAAATATATTTTGAAAATGATGATTTTGTATGCTATGCAATTGAGCAGGAAGACTATGCCCTGTTCAATTTGGCGATAGATTATGGATATAATTCTGTCGTGGAGTAAGAAATGCAGGTGAGAAGGCTATGATAACCAAAAGAAACTTTTTTTCGATGATTATAATTATGGCTGTAATATTGTTCCTGTTTCAGTTTACGGGAGTTGCAAAGGATATATGGAACGATTACAAAACAAATGAATATGCGGCCAACGCCGAGGAGCTTCCGAAAGAAAGCGATAGTTTTTCACAGGCATCGTATTTTGAGGTGGAAAACAGCAGGGAACCGTTTGCGGTATATATTGGCCCTGATGAGGGGGCAATGTGGAATATTATGAAGGAGTGGGCGAAGTATGCCAAGATGAGCATGTTTTGTTATGAATCGATAGCAGATTATGACAGTGTTCTGAATCCTGCTGCTCTTCCTGAAATGATTATCGTAGATGGAAAGCATATATATTCCGAGGCTGACGCAGACCGTATCCGGCAGTATACAATGCTTAGCATTAATGTTGTGTTCAGCAGCCTGCCGGAATATTATCATATTATGAATAACACTAAGCTGAGAAAGCTGCTCGGAATAAAATATTTAATGGCAGGAAATATAGAGGTATGCGGGTATCATCTTTTTCAGGGGCTTATACTTGGAGGGGAAATACGGTATATGGCGCTTGATGAAGAATCTGAAAAAAGGCAGGATATGGAGCTTGAGCTTCCGTGGTATATGCTTGGCGGAGGCACTAAAGTATATATGAAGGGTATTATCGAGGACGAAACGGTAAAAGCCGAGGAGTATCCTCCTGCAATATGGAGGCACAGCGTAAATAATGCATATGTATTTGCTGTAAACGGGAATTTTATGCAGGATATTACTGCGATAGGCATACTTCAGGGAATGCGTGCAGAGACAGTTACCAATATAGTATATCCGGTAGTTAATGCACAGAGCCTTGTTATTAACAATTATCCGGCTCTTACGGATGAGAACAGCGGTAAGATGGATGAGCTTTTCAGCCAGACGATGCCTGCTGTGTGTAAAGAAGTAATATGGCCAAGTATATCTGCCGTAAAAGCTCAGAATAATCTCGGAGTAACATGTATGTTTTCTCCGCAGAGATATTATAATGACAGCGCAGAACCAAAAGAAGATGATATTCAGTATTATCTTAAGCTTTTTAAGGAAACAAAGGCAGAGGCCGGGCTTTCGTATATACATTCCGGTGATACTGATATTTTTGAAAAGCTTGACAAGGACAATGAGCTGTTTGACAGAACGGTTTTTGGTTATACGTTTTCTTCGTTTTATGCGGGTGGAATGACAGATGCACAGATAAGAAAAGCTCTTGATACAGAGCTTCTAAAGAACGTTCAGACCGTGCTTACGGATTATGATTCTCAGAAAGGTATCTGGGGTTATGTTGACGGGGATGTTACAAGACAGGCTGTTCTTGCTGATGCTTACAGTCATACATACAGTGAAAATCTTTGTATGAGAAGTATTCAGTCAGCGCTTGGGTATTCCAGTGTCAGTGCGGATATGGAAAGGATACTTTATCCAAAGGAGGGTGAAGAGACGTGGGAGAAGCTCTCCAAAAAATATTCCGGCAATCTTTATACTTTTTGGAAGCCGTTTAAAGCATTCGACGCAGCTACCGTATCGGAAAGCGATATAAGAGTCCGTAACTTTTTAAGTATGAATTACAGCTATGAAGAAGACGGCGATACAATTAATATATCAGTTGAAGCCGAAAACATGCCGGTATGGTTTATTTTCAGGACAAAAAACAGGGTGATTGACGAAATAGACGGGGGCAGCTATACGCTTATTGAAAAAGAGGCGTATCTGATAAGGGCAGATGAAAAGTCGGTTGCTATAAAGCTTAAGCAGCATAGTGAAAGATATTATTACGAGTAGCAGGAGGTAAAGGACATGAGGATATGTATTGTAGCAGAAGGATGTTATCCATATGTTGTAGGCGGCGTGTCGAGCTGGATACACAGTATGATTAACTCTTTTCCTAATACAGAATTTATTGTCCTTGCTATAGTTGCAAACAGGGGGATAAGAGGTAAATTTGTATATGATATTCCAGAAAATGTTACGGAGATTTACGAATTATATCTTGAGGATTACGACTGGTCTAAAAAGAAGAGCAGAGACAGGCTTAACAGCACAGAATACCAGGCGCTCAGAAGCCTTATACTTGACAGGCATGTTGACTGGGAAACCTTATTTGAATTGTTTGCAAAGGATGATATATCTATTGATAAAATAGTAATGGGTGAAGATTTTCTTCAGGCTGTAAAGGATTGTTATAATCTCAAATACAGTCAGGTTGTATTTTCCGATTTTCTGTGGACAATGAGGTCTATATATCTGCCGTTATTCTTTACGTTAAGCATGAAGGTGCCGAAGGCTGATTTGTATCACTGCGTTGCGACAGGCTATGCGGGAATACTTGGCAGTATGGCGAAATACTTTCACAGAAGCCGGCTGCTGTTGTCGGAGCATGGAATATATACAAGAGAACGCGAGGAAGAGCTTATAAAGGCAAAATGGGTAAGCGGTATATATAAAACCATATGGATTGACCAGTTTAAAAAGATGTCCCGGCTTGCATATGAAAAAGCCGATATTGTCACAAGTCTTTATGAACATGCCAGAGAGCTTCAGATAGAGCTTGGGTGTCCTGTAAGTAAAACGATGGTGACGCCTAATGGTATTAATGTAGAAAAGCTTATGAATCTTCCCAAAAAGACAGAGGAAGAGAAAGGAAAGATATATATCGGCGCAGTCCTTCGTGTCACGCCTATTAAGGATGTAAAGACAATGCTTCAGGCATTCGGTTTTGCAAGAGAAAAGGACGACAGGCTTAAGCTTTGGATTATGGGACCGTGCGATGAGGATGAGGAGTATGCCAATGAATGCTTTGAGCTTGTAGAAACAATGAATATTCCGGATGTGGAGTTTACAGGCAGGATTAATATAAAAGATTATCTTGGTAAGATGGATATATCGATTCTTACAAGCATAAGCGAGGGACAGCCGCTTACAATACTGGAAAGCTATGCGGCAAAGGTGCCGGTTATCGCTACGGACGTTGGCAACTGCAAAGGCCTTATTTATGGTGAAAATGATGATTTTGGAATTGCGGGAAGAGTAGTACATATAATGAACATCGAAGAGATTGCAAAGGCCATAACTGACCTTGCGGCTGATTCTGATATGAGATACAGAATGGGCGAAAACGGTTATAACAGGCTTATGGCAAAATATAAAGCTGAATATATGCAACAGACTTATGCAGGTATATACAGGGACTTTGCAAAAAGCTGCAATGTATCATGGGATGAAGCTTAAAGAAGGAGAATGATATGGCAGGTATTGGAGTTAAGTTAAATAAAATATTTCAGAAGAATACGATAACGTCTGATATCATTGGTTTTGGTTATAGTACGGTCGTTACTATCGCACCTATGCTTGTAGTTATCGTAAACATTCTTTTGATGCGCCATTTTCTTGGATTTTCGGACGTACTGTATTCTACGAGAATGTTATTTTCCTGTACGGTTTTATATATATTTATATTTGCGCTTTTGAGTGTGTCGCCGTTTAATGCTGTATTGTCAAAATATATTTCTGACGTAATATACGACGAGCGGTATGAGGATATCCTTCCATGTTATTATGTGGGGCTTATTATGAATATATGCTTAAGCTGTCTTATCGGTATTCCGTTCTGTATATGGGAATATGTTGTAGGACATATTGATATATTCTATGTGTTTATCGGATTTTGTGGATATATTTCACTTGTAATTGTATTTTATTCGATGATATATCTCTCTATTTGTAAGGATTACCAAAGGATATCGTTGTTTTTTTTCATTGGTATGGTATGGACGTTTTTACAGTCGCTGTTTTTGTATTATATATGTGGATGGCCGGCTGCAGAAAGCATGCTGTTGTCTCTTGCAACGGGATTTTTAATTATTGCCTGTCTTGAGACGGCGCTTATTAAGCGTTATTTTGTTATTAACAGCAACCGTTACAGACCGGTGCTGAGATATTTTAAAAAATACTGGCAGCTTGTGTTTGCTAATTTCTTTTATATACTTGGCCTGTACATACATAATTTTGTGTTCTGGACTACCGACCTTAAAATGACGGTTGCCAATAGTTTTGTATGCGCGCCGTCGTATGATATGGCGACATGTATTGCGATGTTTACCAATATATCTGCATCTGTTATATTTATATCGAGAGTTGAAATGCATTTTCACGAGAGATACAGAGATTATTCGGAGGCAGTAATCGGCGGAAAGGGTGCGGATATTGAAACTGCAAAGAAGCGTATGTTTGGACAGCTTTCAAATGAGCTTATGAATCTTGTACGTATACAGTTCATAATATCGGTTGTACTGTATCTGTTATGCGTCGTTATTTTACCGCAGATAGGCTATGCAGGCAGGATTATGAGAATATATCCTTGTGTTTGCGCGGGATATTTTATATTATTTTTAATGTATTCTGCAATAATATTTTTGTATTACTATAATGATACAAAGGGAGCTCTTTTGACAGCGTTTTGTTTTTGTATGGTGACGTTTGCCGGAAGTATTATTGCAACTTATCTGCCTGATATATGGTATGGAACCGGTGTTATAGCAGGTTCGTTTACTGGATTTGCGATAGCGTACAGACGGCTTCAGTGGATAGAAAAGAATATAGACGCGCATGTATTCTGCAAAAGTTCTATCCTGCCTAAAAGGAAAAGCAGGAGACCATCGGATATGGTGTACCAAAGAAAAGAAGGATTGGAGGACTAAATTATGAAGACGGCATTATTTGGTTACAGTAAAAAAGAGACTAATGAGGAGCTTGAAACAATAGCTAAGAAGAATTCCAGACTTCAGTCAGAAGTCGAGGAGCTTAAGAGCCAGTTATATAATGTACGGAATGAGAAGTCGGATGAAGAGTGGGAGGCAGAAGTACATGAGCTTGAAGCCAGACTTAAAGATGCAGAAAATGAAGCCATTAATCTAAGAAATGAGATTCATGTACTTAAGGAGCAAATGGGCACAGGCCAGAGTTATAGCGCGGACGATATCGGCGCAATGTATCAGGAGGCTTACGGAGACGTTATGAAGATGAAGACCTCTGTTAAAGAGCATATGACGGAGATTATTGATGATTTCGTGAATAACTGGGAAACTGCTTACAAGCAGATGGAAGCCATGCTGGACAAAAATACATTCATGAGAAAAAAGGCCAGGGAAAATTTCAGTAAATCAGTTGCTGAAATTATGGATAGCTTTGATGAAATGGATGAAATGTCAGATAAATTATATACGGAGACTGCGAGGACCAAGGCTGAAAAAGACAGGATTCAAAAGCTTCTTGAACAACCGGTAAATGAAGTGTTTATGGGAAATATAAAAGTGCAGGAATAATGATATGAAGAAATTGCTGTTTGTTATTAATACTCTTGGAAGAGCCGGTGCGGAGACGGCGATGCTTTCTCTGTTTAATAAGCTTGACCCGAAAGAATATAAAATTGATTTGTACGTGCTTATGGGGCAGGGAGAATTGTATGACAGAATCCCTGATTATGTAAATCTTCTTAATAAGGATTTTTGTACGGAATCAGTTCTGTCCGGCGCCGGCAGGCGAAGCATGGTAAAGAGGGTGCTTGGTTCACTTAAAAATAACGGGGGATTTTTTAAAAAGTGCGGATATATAATTGTTAATCTGGCAAGAATGGTGAAAGAAAGAAACGTCAGAATAGAAAAGCTTTTGTGGAGAGCTTTGTCAGACGGAGCGGAGATATTTGACGAGAAGTATGATTTGGCTGTGGCGTACATTGAAGGAGGCTCAGCATATTATGTTGCCGAACACGTTAATGCAGACAAAAAAGCCGCATTTGTGCATATTGATTACAGAAGCGCCGGTTATACGAGACAGCTTGATAAGGACTGTTATGTGTCATTTGACAGAATTTTTACCGTATCTGATGAGATTAAGGGGTATTTTCTTTCTGTTTATCCGGAATGTGCCGATAAGACTTATGTATTCCATAATATCATTAATCAGGACGCCATTATCCGTAATTCAAAAGAACCGGGAGGCTTTGACGATAATTACAACGGAATCAGACTGCTTACAGTCGGAAGGCTTACATATCAGAAAGCTTATGAAATAGCAATAGCTGCAATGAAGCTTCTTAAGGACAAGGGACGTAATGTAAGATGGTATGTACTTGGCGAGGGCAGCCAAAGGCAGGCGCTTGAAAAACAGATTGAAGGGCTCGGCCTTTGCGGTGATTTTGTGCTGTGTGGAGCAGTTGATAATCCGTATCCTTATTATGCACAGGCTGATATATATGTTCATGCCACAAGATTTGAAGGTAAGAGTATAGCAATACAGGAGGCGCAGACTTTGGGACTTCCGATAATAGCGTCTGACAGAAGCGGCAACAAGGAGCAGATAATAAACGGTGTGGACGGTCTTTTGTGCGAGCTTACGCCGGAGTCAGTATGTGAAGCTGTTGAGAGGTTTCTTGATAATAATGAGCTTATGGAAAGCTGTGCAAAGCAGGCAGGCTTAAAGAATATTGTTAATGATAAGGAAATTGAAATGCTTTTAAATATGATGAGCACAGCTTAACAGTAAACAGATTAGAGGATGGACGCGGAATATGCTGGGACACAGATACAGATTTATTAATGAAGATTACAGGGAATGCACACAGTATCTAAATAATCCGGATTGTGGCTGGTATCATATTTATACAATATATCCGCAGAATGCTGTTGACAAAGATGAATTATATTCAGTTATTGCTGATGATGAGAAGCTGGCGTTTTTATTCATTAATATAGGAAAATACCGTAATGAAATTCCCGGCGAAGAAGTGCTTGTGCGCCTTCGGGAAATTTTTAATGTGTTTGTCAGCCGGGGAATGCATATGATAGTAAGGGCGGCATATGATAATTCAGGGCTTGGAATGAATAAAGAACCTGCACATATTAATATTGTAAGAGAACATATGAAGTTTTTTGGAAGAATTTTTCAGGAGTATTCGGAATATATACTTACGCTGCAGGGATTATTTGTAGGAAGCTGGGGTGAGATGCATTCCTCAAAATATCTGACAAATGATGCGGCTCTGCGTGAGCTTGCAGAAACCATGTACAAGGCTGTAGATGGAAAATGCTGCATTGCAGTGCGCAGGCCTGATCAGTATAGAATATTAAAGGGAATCATTCCTGTAAGCAGGCTGGCGCTTTTTAACGACGCAATAGGGGCTTCAGAGAGCGACATGAATACGTATGGCCATGATAAAAATGTATATGCAGATTATGCAGAGGAAGAGATAAGAAGAATTGAGCTGCGCTGGCAGTACGGCAGCGTCCACAGCGTACCTAATGGCGGAGAGGTCCTTTTTGGTGAGAAAAATACACCTGGAAGCGATGCAATTAAGGATTTTGAAGATATGCACATTACTTATCTGAACAGCGCTTACGATGCAGTTCAGCTTAATGCATGGCGGAAAGAAAAATACACCGGCAGGGACGCTTATAACGGTCTTTCGGTATATGATTATATCGGAACTCATCTTGGATACAGATTTGTTGTACGGAATGCCGGACTTACGAGAAAACGCGTATTATTTGCCGATATTGAGAATGTCGGTTTTGCAGCTTTGTATAAGGAAGCGGAATGTGTGCTTGAGCTTTGCTCAGGTACAAGTAAAACTGTACGGTTAAAATTTGATTATGATATGAGAAATATTAAGAGTGGGCAGAAAAAACGTATTGAGACAGATATTTCAGGATATATTGTGCCTTCTGAAAGATATAGTGTATACATTAGTATGTCTTCAAAATATGATAATGAGCCAATCAGATTCGCAAATAACAGTATTGGAGATAAGATGTTTTTAGGTAAAATATATTGAAAGATGAGTTCTCATATGATATCGTATTAATAAATTAATATGAAGATGGGGGCTCGTCATGGATTGTGCATTTGTATTAAGATTAATTGTTTCAGCAATAGGAATAATTATGCTGTTGTTTGATTTTCTTTTCTACTGTAAAAAGAGATTAATTGAAAAATTTTCATTTATATGGGCTGTATTTTTCACTGTAATCGTTTTATTGGGTTTGGTTCCTAAGCTGAGCGGCTGGAGCAGATGCCTGCCGTTAGATGTGGAAATCATTTTTATTATTTTAGGATTAATTTTGATATGGATATTATTTAGTGTAAGCTTAGTTGTTTCTGATCTTGTAGCTAAGAATCAGGAGCTTGCAATGCAGGTTTCGCTGCTGAACTGTGAGGCAGAAAAGGTCCTTAAAACACTAAATACAGTTACAGGAAAGGATATAATGGATAACAAATGAAAAAGAATGTTTTGATTATAATTCCGGCATATAATGAAGAAGGTAATATAGAAGCTGTATTAGAACAGTTAGAGAAACCCGAAATCGCAGAAATTGCAGATATTCTTGTAATGAACGATTATTCATCGGACAAAACCAACATGATAGTAAAGAAGCATAACCATGCTCTTGTCACACATGTTTTTAATCTTGGATATGGCGGAGGACTGCGGCTGGGATATAAATATGCTATCAGAAGACACTATAAATATATTATTCAGATGGATGCAGACGGACAGCATGATGTATCTAATATTCCGGTTATTTATAAGGCGCTTATAACGCCTGATGCAGATGGGCATGTTCCGGATATCGTACTGGGTTCAAGATTCGTAGATGGAAGTACGCCTTTTCCGGTATCAACGGCTAAAAATATTGCTTTCAAATTATTTCGCAGAATGATTAAGACGGCAACGGGTCAGACGGTAATGGACCCTACGACAGGTCTTCAGGGCCTTAGCTGGCGCGCCGCATTATTTTATTCAAAGTTCAGCCATTTTGACGACAGGTATCCTGACGCCAATATGATTATACAGATGATTCTTCTGGGCTTCAGGGTAAAAGAAGTACCGGCAGTTATGCATATCAGAACTACAGGTGAGAGCATGCATTCCGGGCTTAAGCCAATAGTATATATGATACGTATGTTTTTCAGTATAATTGCAACAGTATTTCATATTAAGGTTTTAAAGTGGAATGACAGCGTACGGAAAGAAATCAGTACATAAACAGAGGCCTGCATATCGCATAGGAGGGGATTGTAATTGATAAAAATAAGAGAGAATTTTGAAATACTCAGGCTTGCGGGCATTAATATAGTTATTGACAAAACAGCAGCGCCAAAAAAACCGCTGTTTTCTTTGAATGAAACAGGTTTATTTATTTGGAATCAATTAAAAAAAGGAACTACGCTTAAGATGCTGGTTGACATGCTGCAGTCGGAATATGATGTAAAAGCTGAACAGGCAGCAGAAGACATTGAAGAGTTTTTGCAGAGCATAAGTGAAAAAGGTATCTTAGAGGAGTGAATAATGTGCATAGGGTGCTTTTGATTGACGATGATAATGATGTGTTAAATGTTAACAGTGAATATCTTAAGGAAAAAGGATATGAGGTACATATAGCAGCCTGTATAAAAGATGCTGCAGAAAGCATTAAAAGAGTTAATCCCGACTGTATTGTAATGGATGTCATGATGCCTGATGTAGACGGATTTGACGGATTTTCGGTTATTCGCAGGATAACGGCCGCACCAATTCTTTATCTGACAGGAAAAACTGATGAAGCCGACCGTATAAGAGGGCTTTCTATCGGAGCGGACGACTATATTGTAAAACCCTGCAGCCTTAAGGAGCTGTCTCTTAGAATCGGCATTAACATACGCAGACAGAAAAAAATAGAGAAAAAAGCCGGAGTTTTGGAATTTACACCGTTAAAAATAGAGCTGATAGAACACAGGGCATCTTACGGAAATGAAGAGATTGCATTGTCAAATCGTGAGTTTGATGTTCTTGTTTTTCTGGCAAAGCATAAAGGCGAGGTTGTGACATTTGAACAGATAGGAAAGGAAATAATGGGAACCTATCTGGATTCTGACAGAAAAAATGTGATGGTCAGCGTAAGCCGGCTGAGGAAAAAGCTTGAGAGTTATGTTGGAATGGAAAATATGATTGAAACTGTTTGGGGAAAGGGTTATCGTTTTAAAGGATAATGTGGTAGATAGTTAATGCAGAAAAGAAGATATAATAAACCTGAGGTTTCAAAAAAACAGCTTGAACAGGAATTGTTTTGTGCAAATTTACGTCTTGCAGCTGAAGAAAAGGCCCGCACGGAGCTTCTTGCTAATCTTTCTCATGATTTAAGGTCGTCAATGACCGCGCTTGCCAGTTCGGTAGAATTGTTAAAATCCGGGCGTAAGCTTGAAAAAAAGCAGTATGAAGATATTCTTAACCTTATGGAAAGAAGAATTAATATGCAGAAAGCAATATTAGACGATTTGTTTCTGCTTACAAAGCTCGACAGTAAATCCCTGAGTTTGAAAAAACAATATGTAGAGTGCGGATTGTTTTTAGAAGAATATTATTATTCGTGTGCTGCCGACCCCAAATATATGCAATGTGAATTATGTAATAAAGTGCCTGAAAATTTTGCGTATTATATCGAGATTGATGCAAATGCAATGAACAGAGTATTAGACAATCTGTTTTCTAACGCGTTAAAGTATTCCAAAGGAAGCGCAAGAATAGTCTTTGGCGCTGAAAAAATGGATAAAGAGGTATGGATATATGTAGAGGATAACGGAGAAGGAATATCAGAGGAAGATATGCCTTTTATATTTGACAGGTCTTTTCGCGCCAGCCGGGTACGTACGCCTGATGACGGAGGCTGCGGGCTTGGGCTTGCTATTGCGAAAGGAATAATAGAACAGCATGGAGGTAAAATATGGTGCAAAAGCGTACCCGGCTGCGGAAGCTGCTTTAAGTTTTCACTTCCAATTCAAAGCGTTATATCTGAAGCTTCAGATTAAATGGTAACAATTTTGTTAGAAAACTTGAAAAGATTATTATGGCAATGTAATATGTTATTAATAACATATATCGGAATTTGAGGGTTTAGGATATAATTTAGAAAGGGGAATGTAATCATATGAAGAATTATGAAAAACCAATGGTGATTAAAGTTGAAGATGTTGCAGAAAGCGTGTATATGGCAAGCGGAAGTAAGGCAGGCATCAGTGCTCCGAAATGCGATAGTAAGTACATGAATGGCAACTGGCAGGGTCAGGGTACATGGTCGAATGAGGTTACTTATAAAGATTGGTATGGATGTATAGGATGTCCTGCCAACACAGCCAACGGATGTGGTCTGAACTCACATTATGTTGATTCAAACTATTCAGAGACATACGATGTTGACGCTGGCAAGAGAAAACCAGCATGGGAGTGGAACGGATATAAGCCAAATGATATATTAACAGATTGGGGCAGCCAGACTCAGAATGGTTCGGACAAATCATAATTATGACAGCACAGATGGAATGCATCCAGAGCGTATGATTTTTAATTCATGAATAAGTACACCGCAAGGCAGCTTTTATATACAGCATGAGAGCCGGGCGGTGTATTTTTATGCCCGGGAAATTCTAAGAATTAATTCCGTATACATAATGTTAATTGGCTTTTTGCCCGCATATTATATACATCTTAATCATACAATGTAAAGAATGTATGATACCAAGGGGTTTTTGAGTGAAAGAGTATATAGAAGAGCGGGCGATTGCTATTGCGAACTACATAATCGAATCCAACGCAACGGTCAGGCAGACTGCTAAAAAATTCGGAATTTCCAAATCAACGGTACATAAAGACGTAACAGAACGTCTTCTTATGATTAATCCGGCGCTTGCTGCAAGGGCAAGACAGGTTCTTGACATTAACAAATCAGAGAGACACATCAGAGGCGGAATGGCTACAAAAGACAAATATCTCAGAGAGCGGTCGCATTTTTCGTGAAGCATCGTTTTGACAGTCACACCTGCCCTGAGCTTGAGATAGTTAAGCCGGGTGAGCATCTTGCCTATCCTGTCAGGCAGCATATAGGCAAAGATGCTGAAATTGTGGTTAGTGTTGGCGAGCGCGTATCCTGCGGGCAGGTACTTGCAAAAGGTAATGCGTCTTTTGTATCGGCAAATGTCCATGCTTCAGTTTCAGGGATAGTTTCTGACATAAAACCCGTAATGACTGCGGATGGAAAAACCGTGAAATCCATTATTGTAAAAAATGACGGCAGATATAATCAGGTTTTGCAGCTCAGAAGTAATCAAACACAAAGAAATTATAATAGAATGTCTCCACAAGAAATAATAGACGCCGTATATAATGCGGGCATTGTAGGAATGGGAGGAGCAGGATTTCCAACACACATTAAGCTGTCTAAGGACAGGGAGAATATAAGGAATGTCATTATAAACGGAGCGGAATGTGAACCGTATGTTTCAGCTGACCACAGGCTGATGTTATCTGAAGCTGACAGATTAATATGCGGTATACAGATACTTTTAAAACTGTTTTGTAATGCCAGTGCGGTTATTGTAATTGAAGATAATAAGCCTGACGCCGCAAAACTAATTTCAGAAAAAATAAGAGCTTATAATAATATTTCGGTTAAGGTTATAAAAAGCGGCTATCCAAAAGGCGCGGAAAGACTGCTTGTACATGCCGTAACAAAAAAAAGACTTGCGATGGGAAAGCTTCCTAAGGAAGCAGGCTGTATTGTATGTAATGTCGCTACAGTTACGGAAATATGCAGGGCTGTTGCCGACGCGCAGCCGTTAATCAAAAGAATTGTAACAGTAACGGGCGGAGCTTTGGCTAAACCACATAATTATCTTGTAAGCTTGGGAACGGATATAGGTACAGTTATACAGGCTGCGGGTGTTAAAAAAGAAAATATCGCAAAGATTATTGCAGGCGGTCCTATGATGGGAAAAGCTGTGTATTCATATGACGTTCCGGTTACTAAGACAACATCAGCTATTATATGCATGGATGAACGTGAAGCATATATGGCGCCTGAATCAGTATGTATAAGGTGCGGCAAATGCGGGGATGTATGTCCGGAAAAGCTTGTGCCGCAGATTCTGGCTGAATATGCCTGCCGCTATGAGTGGGATTCGTTCAGGAGGGCGGGCGGCATGAATTGCTGTGAATGTGGAAGCTGTACTTATATATGTCCGGCAAAAAGAAGCCTTACACAGATGTTTGCAGGTGCAAAAAAAGTGATAAAGAGCAAGGAGGCATAAATTTGTTTGAAGTATCAGCGTCTCCGCATATAAAAAGCGCCGTACATACACGTGAAATAATGACTGATGTGTGTATATCGCTTATTCCGGCATTTGTATTCGGAGTGTATATTTATGGCGCGTACGCCGCATGTATTGTCGGTGTGTCTGTTGCCTCGTGCATAATCTTTGAATATATTTTTCTTCGTATTACGGGATACATGGGCGGCGCGGGTATAAATGACATGAGCGCAGTGGTGACAGGACTGCTGTTAGGACTTAATATGCCGCCATATACGCCGCTTTATATTCCGGTTGTCGGCGCTTTATTTGCTATAATAATTGTAAAACAGCTCTTTGGCGGACTGGGGCATAACTTTATGAATCCCGCGCTTGCTGCCAGATGCTTTCTTTTAATATCGTTTTCGCGTGAAATGACGGCTTTTTTCCCTGACGGAATATCGGGGGCTACCCCGCTTGCCGTGCTTAAGGAGGGAGCCCATCCGGCGCTTTCGGAAATGTTTTTCGGAACAGGAGGCGGCTGCATTGGAGAAGCTTCGGTGCCGGCGTTAGGAATAGGAATAATATATCTGATTGCAAAAAAGGTAATTGATATAAAAATACCGCTTTCGTATATATTGTCATTTACAATTATATTAAGCATATATTTAGCTGTATCGGGAGAGGAAAATGCGGTATACTGTATTCAGGCAAATTTATACACAGGAGGGTTAATGCTCGGTGCATTTTTTATGGCAACGGATTATGTGACGTCTCCGGTGACCGGTGCGGGAAGGATAATTTATGGAATAAGCGCGGGACTTCTGACATTTGTGTTCAGACAATTTGGGGTCTTGCCTGAGGGAGTATCTTATGCGATAATCTGTTCTAACATGATTGTACCGCTTATAGAAAAATGTACAATGAGAAAGCCTTTCGGAGAGGAGACAGTAAGATGGCGAGGAAACGTATAAAGAGAAAAGGTGACAGCTATTTAAGGGACGGACTGATACTTCTTGCGGTTGCGGCAGTTTTTGCGCTCGTACTTGGAGGAGTGTTTCTTAAAACAAAGACTCCTATAGATAATGCGTCTAAGGCGGCTAAGCTTGCCGGTTATGAAAGCGTATTTACCGACTATGAAGGGGTAAGCTTTCAAAGCAGTGAGGAATATAACCAAAAGCTTGCGGCGTATAATGAAACGATAAATGATGAGTACAGGACCATGATTAGCGATATGGCAGGCGCCTATGATGAAAGCGGAGAAAGTATTGGTTATGCATTTATTGTAAAATCCAAAGGATACGAGGATGATATAACGCTGTCGGTAGGAATTGATACAAAAGGTATCGTAACCGGAATTGACGTTGTGTCTATGAATGAAACGGCGGGACTTGGCGCGAACTGTACGGATGAGGATTTTAAAAATCAATTTAAAGGCAAATCGCAGCCTATAGATGTAGACGCAGGTGATGTAGACGCGCTGACCGGCGCAACAATCACGACAAAAGGCGTTGCGAGAGCGGTTAATGCCTGTATTGCGTTTTATGCTCAAATGAATGAATAATATAATTATATATAATGGAGGTAATTAATGAATCAGCATGCCGAGCGTATTATGAACGGTATGATAAAGGAGAATCCTACATTCGTACTGATGCTTGGAATGTGCCCGACGCTTGCAGTAACTACTTCGGCGGTCAGTGGCCTGGGAATGGGGATTTCAACAATGGCTGTGCTTATTTTGTCGGGAGGACTTATTTCAGCCGTTAGAAACATTATTCCTAATACTATAAGAATTCCTGCCTATATCGTCATAATTGCAGGAACAGTAAGCATTATAGAGCTTATTATACGAGCGTATTTTCCGGATATTGAAAAGGCGCTTGGAGTGTATATTCCGTTGATTGTGGTTAATTGCATTATTTTAGGCAGGGCAGAAGCGTACGCTTCTTCACACAGCGTGTCGCTTTCAGCGGCGGACGGACTTGGAATGGGGCTTGGGTTTACCATGTCGCTTACGTTAATTGGCGCAATACGTGAAATTATAGGAAATACATCCATTTTCGGATATAATATTAATAAGAATATATTTGGAGGGCATTTGGCGCCTGTATCCATAGTAGTTATGGCTCCGGGCGCTTTTTTTGTACTTGCATTTCTTTCAGCGCTGCGAAACCACATTATTATCCGCAAATCAAATACTGATGAAAAAAGTGCGTCAGTATGCACGATGGACTGTAATAAATGTAAATGGAGATGTTAAAGTATGTATGAAATGTTTTTGATGCTCATATCGGCTATGTTTGCCGGAAATGTTGTATTGTCGCAGTTTTTGGGGATTTGTCCGTTTCTTGGAGTATCTAAAAATGTCCAGTCTGCAATCGGCATGGGAACAGCTGTTACGGCTGTCGTTGTGATATCTAATGCTGTTACATATCCGGTTGGCAGGCTGCTTTCTTTTTTGGGAATAGAATTTATGCAGACATTATTTTATATACTTATTATCGCAACCCTGGTTCAGATTTTAGAGATAATAATAAAAAGCAAGATGAAAAAGCTTTATGATGCGCTTGGAGTGTATCTTCCGCTTATAACGACTAATTGCGCGGTGCTTGGCACTGCAATTAAAAGCGCAGGCGCAGGGTACGGATTCTTTGAATGTATCGTATATGCGCTCGGCGTTTCGCTTGGATTTCTTATTGCAATAGTAATTATGGCGGGACTTCGGACGAAGATAAATTACAGTAATCGTATACCGAAAGCGTTTCAGGGAACGCCTATAACGCTTATAACAGCCGGACTTATGTCAATTGCATTCTATGGCTTTTCGGGTCTGTAATAAATTTATATATGAAAGGAAAGAGTATGGCTACAGTTTTAACAGCGGTACTTATAGCTGCAGTTTTAGGATTTGCTGCGGGAATTATGCCTGGAATAGTTAAAAGGGCTTTTCCGGATGAAACAGATGAAAAAACTGCTGCTATCAGGGCAAATCTTCCGGGGAATAACTGCGGAGGATGCGGATATGCGGGCTGCGACGCATTTGCGGCGGCAGTGGCGGCGGATAATGTTACGGCGGATAAGTGTACCGAAGGGATTAGTCCTTTGCAGTTAAACAATATTAGTAAAATAATTGGAAAGGACATTAAAGCTGAAAAGAAAAAAGTATATACAGTGCTTTGCAGAAGCGATTGTCCGTCTGTAAAGGTAAAATATAACTATACTGGTGCAAAAGACTGTGTATTTGTCGCAGAGACTCTTGGAGCAGGCGCCAGAGCGTGCACATATGGATGCATGGGATACGGTTCTTGTGTAAAAATGTGTGCTCATGGGGCAATAAGCCTTATAAATAATACGGCCGTGATAGACAGAGAAAAATGTACGGGCTGTGGGTTGTGTGCAGGCATATGTCCTAAGAAAATTATTGTATGCGTGCCATATGATAATGATGTTGTACACTGTAAAGCGCGTACAATAAGCGAAGAGAAAAGAAAGCATATCCGGGACTGACTTCAATCGATACGGTTAATGAAATATAGAAATGGATATTGACAAATATAAAGATGGATATATAGAAGGTGGAAGTACCGATTGAACACAGCCCGAATTATTCTAATCCTGTGTCCGGTATAAATATAGCACGAAAAATGCAGATTAATCTGTATTTGTGACAAACAACCAGTTTTAGTATGTGAACTGCATTATTCATATACGGCCAGCGTAGCCATTAAATTGTCGTGGTAATATCTTCCAATAGGTATAAGCTCGCCATTATCCATAGTAATTTGATTATAGTGATATGACTGGATGTGTCTGAGATTCACTATAAATGATTTATGGCATCTGAGAAACAGGGATTTGCTCAGGCTGTTTTCTGTATTTGCAAGATTACCTCTGAATTTGTCGGAGTAATCCCCTGTGTTTACATATACGTATTTATCTTTTGAAGAAAAATATAGTATGTCGGAATAATTTACATGCTTTACCGCGCCAAAGCTTTTATACCGAAAAATATTGTCTGTTATCTTTAATGCGCTTACAGCTTTTTTTATATCAGATGCAACGGTTTTAAGGCCAAATGGCTTAATATGAAAGTTAAGCGGCTGGTAATCAAATAATTCCATACATCGGTCTGCATTTTCTGAGATAAATACAATACATGTTGAAAGATTATTAAGACGGTTTCTGATGTGGTCTGCAACGGTAATGCCGCATATTCCGGGAAGATTAATATCCAGAAAAACCATATCAAACCAAATTCTGTTTTTCATATTCTGCAAAAGATATTCGCCGGTGTTATATATAGATATGTCTACATTAATCATATGGTTGTGTCCGCAGGCATATATCAGACGTTCAAGCATACTGCAAAATCTGTCGTCATTGTCACATATAGCTATCTGCATAAAGTCACGTCACTTTCTCATATCTTTTTTTAAAGAAATAATTATGTCATTGATAAACATAAGCTCCTGTTCGCTGCAGTCCTCGAGAGACTTCATTATATTATCTGCGTAGGACGTCATTCTAAGATGAGCTGAGAGGGAATCCTTCAGAAGATAATCTAATGAAACATCCAGACTGTTAGCTATTCTGACGAGCGTATTAATGCTTGGATTGGCGCTTGCGCTTTCAAGATTTTTAATGTGAGATTCTGATATGCCGGTTATATTACTTAACTGTCTGGCTGAAAATCCTTTTTTTTCACGGAAAAGTTTTATGTTAATGCCAAGAATACTTCTGTTCACTTTATCTTTCATTGTTCCCTGCCTGTATAAATGTGTAATAAAATAATACTATTAAAGAATATCTGAGAAAATACCGTATACGAGTAAATTATACTTATATATGGACTTTTTGATAAAACATACAGATTAATAGGATATTTTGTTTAAAATATATAGCTGTGCCGGATGTATAAATATACGCCGCCTGTACTTTAAAACTTTATAAAATATTGTGTGTATTATAATAATAAAAATATCTAAAACTAATTATTTATATTGAAAAGCGTATATTTATGTGATATAGTAACTAACATAATTTAGAAAAAGAGAGGGAAATTAAGTATGAAAAAGGTAACACGTATTTTCACAAGTTTTGTTCTTTGCCTGAGCCTCTGCCTTTCAGTGGCAGCATGCGGAGGAAAGAAAGAAGCAAGCAGCGGCGCTAATAATTCTGCGCTTGAGGAGTATATAAGCGCAAGCCAGTCACAGATTGACGAGATGTCTTCTGCAATAGAAGCACAGGGAATGAAGCTTTCTGTTGAGGTTAGAGGTAATTCTCTCGTTTATGTATATCAGTATACAACTGACGTAGGAGATACTGAAACTGTAAAGACCGCTCTTGAGCAGTCGATGGATGCAATGGAAGAGTCATTTACAACAGCTCTTTCTCAGGTAAAGGCAGAGGTTGCTGATACTGAATCAATGATAGTTGAGTATCTTGACAAAGACGGTAACGTAATTCTTTCAAAAGAGTACAAATAATTTACAGTGTTTGGCTTGATTTAGAAATTAAGGATTCGTATATAAAGAATATCCCGCAGAGCTTATTCCCTGGAGGAAAAGTATCTGTGGGATATTTGATTTGTATGGGGAGGATATGTAATGGCGAAATTTGAAATGTTTGCATGTTTTCAGGATAAAATGGTGCTTCAAAGAGAAAGTAACGTAAAGATATGGGGCTTTGCAGACGCAGGAGTTCCATTGGATATGGAATTTTGTGGTGAAAAATACAGCGCGGCCACAGATGATAATGGCGAGTTCGTATTTAATATCAGAACACATGAAGCGGGAGGGCCGTTTTCCATGACAATAAGCTCAGGAGAGGACGCGCTTACGATAAACGACATTCTTATCGGTGATGTGTATATAATAAGCGGGCAGTCCAATATGGAGCTTCCGATTCAAAGAACTATTGACCTTACAGGCCCAGGGCTTTCACAGATTAATTATCCGCATATAAGGGAGTTTCGTGTTCCGGAGCAGATATGCTTTGGAAAGAGTAAAGAACAGTTTGAGGGAGGCGTGTGGCTTAAAGCGTCTGATTATAATGATATATTAAAAATGAGTGCAACAGGATTTAATTTTGCTGAAAATATACATATTAGTGAGCATATTCCAATAGGGCTTGTAAATACGGCTATAGGAGGCACGCCTATTGAGGCGCATCTTCCGGAGGATGTGATAAAGAAGTATAAGGTGTATGATGAAGAGCTTGAGCGTCTTAAAGACGATAGCTTTGTTGCCGGAGTAAAAGAATATGATGCAAAGGATCTTTCCGACTGGTATGCAGAGCTTGATGAAGCCGACCCTGGTATTATGGACGGTAAAGCAGTGTATGCCGAAGCAGATTTTGACGATTCAGACTGGAATACTATTAATATTCCGGGAATGTTTTACGATACCGGGCTTGAAGATTATCAGGGTTCCGTCTGGTTTAGAAAAGAGTTTTATATTCCTGACGATTATAATCTGCACGGTGTTATGCTGAGACTTGGAGCTATGGTAGACGGTGACAAGACATATCTAAACGGCGTACAGGCTGGAAGTGTGGATTACTGTTATCCTCCAAGAAGATATCCTCTTAACGACGGCGTATTAAAGCATGGAAAAAACGTGCTTGCAGTACGTCTTATTGTGAACAGAGGAACGGGAGGATTTATTCGTGGCAAAAAATATTGTCTTCAGGGGAATGCTTATATTTTTGAGGGCTCATATATAGGGAATGCATGCAATCCTGAGGATGCCGCTCCTTCATGCGGGCGCTGGGAGTTTGATGTGTCTGGTGAATGGAAATATATTAAAGGCGCTCATATGAGGACGCTTCCTCTTATGACGTTTTTCCAGTATAAGCCTACGGCGATATATAACGGAATGATGCATCCGCTATTAAAATACAGTTTTAAGGGCGGGCTTTGGTATCAGGCTGAATCTAATGCGGGAGACCCGCTTAGATATGAAAGTCTGATGACAGATTTGATTAACTGCTGGCGCAGCTGGTTTGGAGAAAACCTGCCGTTTTTCTTTGTGCAGCTTCCGCAGTTTGACGACCCGGCGGCTTTGGTTATGAGCGATAACTGGGCCGAGATAAGAGAACAGCAGAGACGTGCAGCTGCAATTAATAATACGGCAATGGCGGTTACTATTGATATCGGGGAAAGTAATGATTTGCATCCTCAGAATAAAGAAGCTGTCGGAAAAAGGCTTGCGCTTGCGGCGCTTTCGATGATATATGGCAAGGATAATGAATACAGTGGCCCTCAGATTGTCCGTGCGGTGTGTGATGAGGACAAACCGGCGGTCAGATTAACATTTTCACATTGCAGAGGCGGTCTGCTGGCAGTAAATGATAATGTTGATTACTTTGAATTAGGAGTTATAAAGGAAGGCTGTAAGGCAGACGACATATACAGCGGTAATATTGAATGGTTTAAGGCCTCGGGCTTTAACGTAACTGCTAAAGATACAATGGAAATATTATATGATAAGGATGCGCCGCATATCGATGCGCTGCGGTACGCATGGTTTAACGACCCATGCAGACCGCCGCTGTATAACGGTGAGGGACTTACGGCGTCACCGTTTTCGGTATTTGTCAATCAGCAGCGTATTTAGCGACAAAGGCAAGACGTTCATCTGCTTTCATACGGCTTATTCTGCTGTTATGGAAGCAGATATTGTCTGTAACTTCCTCGCCAAACCACTCCGGAGGAATATATTCCTGAGCATCATTAAGTGAAGAAAACTCCACTTCTGCAAGAACAATTCCTTTGAGGTCTTTGTGAAATATATCCAGCTCGATTGTATGCCTGTCATTTCCCTTAATAAGATAGCGTGTTTTTGATATTACAGTTCCGTCCGCTTTTTTAATCAGATGATTGTATCCGTCGCATGTAAGCGGATGCTCGTATTCTTCGCGCATCATCATGCCGGAAGATTTGTATGTAAGAATATAGTCGGCGTCGGTTTTTCGTACACGTATAACCGGATTGGTACAAAGATATCCCTGTTCAATATCATAGTGGGGATATGAATGCAGCGCCTCAGGAAGCTTTTTAACAAGATATTTTTTTTCTATTTCGTAAGTTTTATTCATAATGTCCACCTGCATATTTTTTTGTAATAGCCTGTCTTTCATCAGAAGAAAGCTCTATATAATTCTTATATTCTATATCGGCGAGAGACATATTGCAACCACATTTGTAGCAGGTATAGTTATAGCTTGTGACAAAACGGTATGAGCCGCAGATAGGACATATGTATACTTTAAGCATTTAAAATCACCTCGTATTATTAATGTAACTGATATAAGTGTAATAATCATATGCCTGTAATTCAAGCAAAAACCGTCGCAAGTTTCGCTAAAAAGTTACTATTCACATTCAAAAAAAATCCCTGGCTTATAAGCTTGCTTATAAAAGTCAGTGATTATTTTTTTGGATGGAAGCAGTGACTGCCCTATAATGAGCAAAATAAAAAGCTGCGAAGCAGCGACGTCCGCTATGCGGACGGTTTTGCGAATTAAGGTACCTTTCCAAACCTAAAATAGGATTCCCAATACGCTTATGCGTATCAGAAATCCTATTTTTAGTTATGACGTTTTTTCATAACTCCTCCACATTAATCGGTATCGTCATTGGTACTATATGTCTTAAATGGTTTGACAGTAGCTTTAGGAGACGGTTTTGGAATTTCGTCTTCTGAAGGCTTATCGCCGGCAGTCGGTGATGGACTGAAGGAAGGAGCATCAGGCGTCTTTTCAGGCTGGTTCTGAGGCTTTTTGCCGACTACAGTTATAATGCATGAAGCTGTGCTTCCATTGGCAATAGTTGCACGGATAGTAGTCTGGCCTTCAGATATTGCAGTTACAACGCCTGTGCTGCTTATTGTTGCAATGCCTGTGTCGTCAGAAGTATATTTTGGCTGCTCGTAAGATATATTAGGCTTTATAACTGCCTTTATAATACGGGAGCGTCCTGTATTAAGTTTAACCTTTCGTTTGGTAAACTTAATGCTTAAAGCAGGTGGCGATACGACAACCTTGCATTTCAGAGTGGTTATTTCACTGCCTGTCTCATCGAAGACTTTAGCCGTAATGGTCGCTGTTCCAATTGCATTAGCTTTAAGTCTGCAGTTTTTAATTTTGTTCTTTTTAATCATAACAATGTCTGAGTCGCTTGAGGAAAATTCGGTTGTATACTCAGGCTTTGTGTTATAAATGTGAAGCTTATATGTGTTGTCCTTTGCAATATAAAGAGTCTTCATGCTAAGACGCGGAGTTCTTGATACGGCCGCGTCTGCTGTATTGCAAAAGGCCATACACAGCGATATTATAAGTAAAAACGATATAATGCGTCTGCGGTTCATATAGTATTCTCCTTAATGAATGTTAATAATAAAATAAAGTTATTGTTTGTCAGAATAATGTCATAGTTTTTCGATTTTATTGACATAAATATACGGCATTTTATTTTATAAAAATATGTTATATAATGTTTATTATAAACTGTACTTATTTTAAAGGAGGGCCGATATGCAGTATATATTAATTGCAGATGATAATCAGGATATTACTGATATTTTATCAACTTATGTAGTAAACGAGGGATTTGAACCGCTTGTTGCAAAAGACGGTGCAGAGGCGATACAGATGTTTAACAGATATAATCCTGTTCTTGTGCTTTTGGATGTAATGATGCCGAAGAAGGATGGATATCAGGTCTGTAGAGAGATAAGAGAAGAATCGGATGTTCCAGTGATAATAATTACAGCAAGAGGAGAAGATTTTGAACGTATTATGGGACTTGATATAGGAGCAGACGATTATATTGTCAAGCCCTTCAGTCCCAGTGAGGTAATGGCAAGAATACGTGCGATATTAAGGAGAATGAGCAGGCAGGATACAGAAGAATCCAGGGGAGTTCTCAGCATAAGTACCGTGACGATTAATATTGAAGAATATACTCTTCATATTTCAGGAACTAATATACCGCTTACGAAAAAAGAGATAGAGACTATGTGGGTTCTTGCAGGTAATCCTAACAAAGTATTTACAAGGGACAATCTTCTTGACAGCTTATGGGGGATTGATTATTTCGGGGACAGCCGTACAGTGGATTCGCATATAAAAAGGCTTCGCGCAAAGCTGGATAAAGTTCCGCATCCTGAATGGCGGATTAAGACTATATGGGGCTTAGGTTATAAGTTTGAAATAGAGGAGCAGGAAAAGAATTGAAAAAAAGTATCAGATTTTATAATACTATATATTTCAGAGTGCTGTTAATTTTCGGTATAGTATTTTCGGTGCTGCTCTTGCTTGTAGGCGTAGTATTTATGGAGATATATTCCGAAAGCGTGATAAGAGATTATGAAGAGCAGCTTATTACCGAGTCGGAGGAGATAGCCTATAATGTAGAAGATTATGCAATAAATGAAGAACCGTCAGAATTTGTTAATTTCATGGATGCTGCTACTTCAATGCTTGAGAGCCAGATGGTTGACGCATGGATTCTGCCAAATTACAAGTCAGATAACCGTCTTAAGAAAAGATATACTAATGTTTCGGTAAAATACAAGCAGCTGTCAAAAGGAATGAAAAAAACTGTAAAATATGTATTTGAGAATAATGAGTCTGCGGTAAATCAGAGTTATGATGAAATATATGAGACTGACCTGATATATGCGGCGGCGCCAGTGCATGACGGCGGAGGCCGTGTAATAGGCGTCGTCCTTCTGAACGGAATAGCAGAAAGCCGTATTAACGTTATTAACAGATGCAAAAGTATCATTATAATGAGTTTGTTTATTGCATGGGTTGTGTCATTTCTGATAGCGTTGTTTTTTGCAAGACAGATATCGTATCCGATAACAAAGATTAGAGAGACGGCGAACCGTCTTGCTAATGGCGAGTACTCTATAAAGACAGGAATAAATGCACGAGGGGAGCTTGGAGAGCTGGAAGACACTATAGATATTTTGTCTGACAAGCTTGCTGAAAATGAACGTATACGCGACAGAATAGAACGGGGAAGAATGGATTTTTTTGCAAATGTATCACATGAGCTGAGGACGCCTATAACAGTAATGCGGGGTTATGCGGAATCACTTGCAGACGGATATGTTACGGACAAGGACAAGATATCTTATTCGCTTAAGCGTATGCTTTCCGAGTGTTCCACAATGGAAAGACTTGTCGGAGACCTTCTTACGCTGTCCAAAATGCAGAATCCGGATTTTGAGGTGGATAAAGAACCTGTAAGCGTTGTGCAGATAATCGAGAACGTTATAAGAAGCGCACGGGTTTTATGCAAAGAAAAAAATATAGAAATAAAGTTTAACGCCGACGACCCATATCATTTCATGCTTGGTGATTATGACAGGTTAAAGCAGATGTTTATGATAATTGTAGACAATGCGATAAAATTTTCTGACGAAGGCGGAAAAGTTGAGATAAACATAGAAAATGCTGACAGGATGCGTATCAGTATAAGGGACTATGGAGTCGGAATTGCCGAGGATATGATTCCGAATATATTTGATAAATTTTATCGTTCCAAGCTTCGCATGAATGAAAAGGGCTCGGGGCTTGGACTTATGATTGCAAGACAGATTGCGATAAAACATGGGGGAAGTATAGAGGTAGAAAGTAAGCTTGGTGAAGGAAGCTGTTTTACGTTTGAATTTGATGGAGCGGAGTCTCCGGAGGATGAATTTTATATGTAATAACGGGTTGCTTCATGAAAGATGATATGTTAGTATGTACACAATATCAAAAAGCGAGTTGATTATTATGAAATTACTTACCGTTGCAATTCCGTGTTATAATTCGGCTGAGTATATGAGTAATGCTATAGAATCAGTGTTAAAAGCAGGTAATGAAGTAGAGATAATAGTTGTGGATGATGGTTCCACAGACGATACAGAAAAGATTGGAAGAGAATACGAGAACAGATATCCTGATATAGTAAGGTGTATTTCAAAAGAGAATGGCGGGCACGGAAGTGCGGTCAATACCGGGCTTAAGCATGCGCGTGGAATGTATTATAAGGTTCTTGACAGTGACGACTGGTTTGATGAAGCTTCGCTTAAGTATATTATGCAGATTATAAGGCGCGATATGCTTTGTGGAGAAGGTATAGATATGTATATTGCTAATTATGTGTATGAGAACCAGAATACAGGAAAAGAGAAGGTTATTAATTACCGGAGCGCAATGCCGGTGGAGCAGGTGTTTACATGGGAAGACCTAAAGCACTTCAAAGTGAGCCAGAATATTCTTATGCATTCTGTCATATACAGAACAAAGCTGTTAAGAGACTGTGGGTTAGAGCTTCCCTGTCATACATTTTATGTGGACAATATATTTGTATACCAGCCGCTTCCGTATGTTAAAAAGATGTATTATATAGATGTTGACTTATACAGATATTATATCGGAAGAGCCGACCAGTCCGTTAATGAAGATATCATGATAAAGCGTATTGACCAGCAGATTATAGTTACCAAAATCATGATTGACGCGCATGACCTTACTTTGATTAAGGACGAGAAATTAAGAAAATATATGACAAAGTATCTTACAATGATGATGACGATAAGCTCGGCATTTCTTGTAAAAGAGGATACAAAGGAAAGCCTTGAAAAGCGTGATGAGCTTTGGGATTATTTGAGAAATACCAGTCCCGAGATGGCGGATATGGTAAACCACTGTCTGCTCGGAAGGCCTATGCAGATGAAGAGCGCGGCGGGGCGTAAGATTATCGTATACGGATATATGCTTTCAAGACGTATTATCGGATTTTCTTAAAGCGTCTTTTTGGTAAGCTTGCCGTATAAATTAACAAACTCAAATATACTTATCCTGCTGTATATAAGTATATATAATATGATAGCAAGAACAATTGCATATATTCCGTCCAAAGCGGAGTGCTGTTTTAAAAATACTGTTGAAAGGCAAATGAGTACCATAAGAATAAATGAGCCTGCCTTCAGTATTTTTTTGTCTTTAAAAAAGCTGCTTTTTGATATTGCAATATGGGCGGCGAGCGAGTTTAGTACATGAATGCTTGGACATATATTTGAAGAGGAATCCGCGCTGTATATAAAGCTGATGATATTTGTAAAAATATCCGTGCCGGTAAGCTTTGGCCTGAGCGTCTGATAAGACGGCCAAAGGTAATATATAACAAGGCATATGGACATGCCCGTTATAAGAAATACGGCATATTTAATAAATTCGCTTCTGTTATAAAAGAAAAAGAATATGACGGTTGCCGCAATGTATATAAACCACAGCATATATGGAATTATAAAATATTTGCAAAACGGAATATAATCATCAAGCGCAATATGAATATTGGTTCCTAAATCAACCGGTCTGCTTTCTAATAAAACGAAACAAATCAAATATATTGGTATATAAAGCACAAAAAGTATGTGCCAGTATTTTTGCCATAATTTTTTAAGCATCTATATCTCTCCTGTGGGCATGGGATGAGCTATACGAGGTAAGAAGCTCATTTTTAATATTCCATAGTTTTTCAGAAAGGTCTACATATACGTTGTGAGGATTGACAAATCGCTTTGTTTCATCCCATAGTGTGTCCTGTTCTTTGGCGCAGTATTTACGTATATCCATAACGTCAGGTGAGTTATATACGCATGTGCCGCCTTTGAATATAGGAACAAGCATTTCGCGCATTGTATATGTTTCAGGCTCTAAAGTAAGTTTTTTCCATGTATTTACAGGGTCAAATAAAAGTAACGGTTCATTCTCGTCAAAGGTTTCGTCTGCAAGACATATAAGGTCTGCGTGAATCTTGCCGCTTGTTTTGTCATAGACTCTGTAGATTGTTTTATCGCACGGATTCGTAATTTTCCACTGGTTTTCGGAAAGCTTGATGCGGGGAATAAAGGTATCGCCGTCTTTTATTGCGGCAAGCTTATACACTCCTCCGAAAGCAGGATGGTCTTTTGAAGTGATGAGGTTAGTTCCCACTCCCCACGAACCTATAGCGGCGCCCTGTGCTTTAAGAGACTCTATGAGGTATTCGTCAAGGTCGCTTGACGCACAGATGACAGCATCGGTAAATCCGGCTTCGTCAAGCATTTTTCTTGCTTTTTTTGAAAGATATGATAAATCTCCGCTGTCCAGACGTATTCCGTACATCGCTGGCATGCGTCCGGCTTCTTTTAATTCGGTAAATACCTTAATTGCATTAGGAACTCCTGAACGGATAGTGTCGTAAGTATCTACAAGCAATGTCGTATTGTCAGGATAAAGAGCGGCATATTTACGGAAAGCAGTAAGCTCATCAGGGAAACTCATTATCCAGCTGTGTGCATGTGTTCCGAGCGCCGGAAGTCCGAACTTTTTGGCGCAGAGAACGTTGCTTGTGCCAACGCATCCGGCTATAACGGCAGCTCTCGCGCCGAGTGTTGCGGCGTCAGGGCCCTGAGCGCGTCTTAAGCCAAATTCCATTACCGGGTCGCCCTGTGCGGCATAGCATACTCTGGCAGCCTTTGTTGCGATAAGGCTTTGGTGGTTCATTATGCATAGTATTGCCGTCTCTACGAGCTGCGCCTCCATAATAGGAGCGATTACTTTTACAAGAGGCTCCATTGGAAATACTATACTGCCCTCAGGGATTGCGTATATATCGCCCGAGAAATGAAAACCTGCCAGATAATTAAGAAAATCTTCGTCGAATATATTCAGTTGTCTGAGATATTCGATGTCTTCATAACTGAAATGAAGCTCCTTGATATAGTTTATAAGCTGTTCCAGACCGCAGCAGATTGCATATCCGCCGTTATTCGGGTTAATACGGTAAAACATATCAAAAACAACAGTGGGATTGGTTTTATTTTTAAAATACCCCTGCATCATTGTCAGTTCATAAAAGTCAGTTAAGAGCGTAAGATTCTCATTACTCATTGAATATTTGTCTCCTTTAAGGCAGTTTTATAGAATAATGTACCCAATTTTACAGGGAATGTCAACAGAAGAGTTATTGACAACTTCCCGATAATATAATATTATTGCAATGTTATTTTCTATTAAAGTAGGAGGATGTCTTATATGTATAAGAAGGTATCTACAGATTTAAAGTTTGTTGACAGAGAAAAAGACGTATTAAAATTCTGGAATGATAATGATATATTTGAAAAAAGTATCAAAATCAGGGAAAATGGTGAATCCTATACATTTTATGACGGACCGCCGACAGCTAATGGTAAGCCGCATATAGGACATGTTCTTACCCGTGTTATTAAAGATATGATACCGAGATACCGTACTATGAAGGGATATAAGGTTATCAGAAAGGCCGGATGGGATACGCATGGACTGCCGGTAGAGCTTGAAGTCGAGAAGAAGCTGGGTCTTGACGGAAAAGAGCAGATTGAAGAATATGGTCTTGAGCCGTTTATTCAGGAATGTAAAGAAAGCGTATGGAAATACAAAGGCATGTGGGAAGATTTCTCAGAGACCGTAGGTTTTTGGGCTGATATGGACGACCCGTATGTTACTTACCATAATTCATTTATTGAATCGGAATGGTGGGCGTTAAAGCAGATTTGGGAAAAGAAGCTTCTCTATAAAGGATATAAGATTGTGCCTTACTGCCCTAGGTGTGGAACTCCTTTGTCAAGCCATGAGGTTGCACAGGGGTATAAGGATGTTAAGGAAAAGTCCGTAATTGCCAAATTTAAGGCAAAGGGTGCGGATGATGAATATATTCTTGCATGGACGACTACGCCTTGGACGCTTCCGTCAAACGTTGCGCTTTGCGTTAATCCTGATGAGGAATATGTAAAAATAAAAGTCGGACTTAATGAGCAGAATGATGTTGTAAGCGAAGAGGAAGCAGACTGCGCTGTTAAGACAGAGTATTATTATCTTGCTAAGGCTCTTCTTTCAGTAATTGAAGGAGCTTATGAGATTGTAGAAAGCTATATAGGTAAAGAGCTTGAATATAAGGAGTATGAGCCGTTATTTGACTATGCGAAGCCTGATAAGAAAGCGTATTATGTTGTATGTGATAATTATGTTACGCTTACCGACGGTACAGGTATAGTACATATTGCGCCCGCCTTTGGTGAGGACGACGCTAATGTGGGAAGGAAATATGATCTTCCGTTTGTACAGCTTGTAGATGATAAGGGAGAATTTAAGCCGGAGGTAACTGAGCTTGCCGGAGTATTTTGCAAAAAGGGCGACGAGGCTATTTTGAGAATGCTCGGCGCAAAGGGGCTTTTATTTAAAGTTCTTAAGTTTGAACACAGTTATCCTTTCTGCTGGAGATGTGATACCCCGCTTATATATTATGCAAGGGAATCATGGTTTATTAAGATGACAGAAGTCCGTGACAGGATGATTGAGAATAATAATACGGTCAACTGGATTCCGGAAAGCATTGGTAAAGGAAGATTCGGAGACTGGCTTATTAATCTTCAGGACTGGGCGGTAAGCCGTAATCGTTACTGGGGAACTCCTCTTAACATATGGGAGTGTGAGTGCGGACACAAGCATGCCGTAGGAAGCATAGAAGAGCTTAAGGAGATGTCTGATAACTGTCCTGAGGACATTGAACTTCATCGCCCGTTTATTGATGCGGTTACAATCAAGTGCCCGGTATGCGGCAAGCAGATGAAGCGTGTTCCGGAAGTTATTGACTGCTGGTTTGATTCTGGTTCAATGCCTTTTGCACAATGGCATTATCCATTTGAAAATAAAGAGATGTTCGAGGAAAACTTCCCGGCTGATTTTATCAGCGAGGCAGTCGACCAGACAAGAGGATGGTTTTATTCGCTTCTTGCGCTGTCCACCCTTATATTTGATAAAGCGCCGTATAAGAATGTAATTGTTCTTGGTCTTGTTCTTGATAAGGACGGACAGAAAATGTCCAAATCCAAGGGTAATGCGGTAGATCCGTTTGACGCGCTTAAGACTTACGGAGCGGACGCGATAAGGTGGTATTTCTATGTGAACAGCGCGCCTTGGCTTCCTAATAAGTTCCATGACAGAGCTGTAACCGAAGGGCAGAGAAAGTTCATGGGTACATTATGGAATACGTATGCATTCTTTGTGCTCTATGCTAATATTGATAATTTTGACGCGACAAAATATACTCTTGATTATGACAGCCTTGCTGTCATGGACAAGTGGATTTTGTCAAGACTTAATACTACGGTTAAGACTGTTGATGAGAACCTTGCTAATTACAGGATACCTGAGACAGCCAGAGCGCTGCAGGATTTTGTTGATGAACTAAGCAACTGGTATGTAAGACGCTGCCGTGAAAGATTTTGGGCAAAGGGTATGGAGCAGGATAAGATTAACGCATATCTTACTCTGTATAATGTGCTTGTTACGATAAGCAAGGCAGCAGCGCCTATGATACCGTTTATGACGGAAGACATATACAGAAACCTTGTATGCAGTATTGACGATACGCAGCCGGAGAGCGTTCATCTGTGCGATTTCCCTGCTGTATGTGAAGATATGATATGCAAAGAGCTTGAGGCAGAGATGCAAGAGGTTCTTAATGCGGTTGTGCTTGGACGTGCATGCCGTAATGCGGCGGGTTCAAAGAATCGGCAGCCGCTTGGAAAAATGTATGTAAAGGCTGCTGAGAGTCTGTCAGATTTTTATATAAATATTATTGCAGATGAGCTTAATGTAAAGGAAGTATGTTTTACAGATGATGTAAGCGCATATACTGATTACTCATTTAAGCCGCAGCTTCGTACACTTGGAAAGAGATTTGGCAAAAAGATTAATACATTAAAGACTGTACTTTCTGAGCTGGATGGGCCTTCTGCAATGAAAGAGATTAATGAGACTGGATCTCTTAAGGTTAATATTGACGGAACCTGCGAAGTGATTGACAAAGAGGATCTTCTTATCGAAAGCATACAGAGCGACGGTTATGTATCAGATTCATATAACGGAATGACTGTTGTACTCGATACTAACCTTACGCCAAAGCTTGTTGAAGAAGGCTTTGTGCGTGAAATCATAAGCAAAATACAAAACATGCGCAAGGACGCAGGGTTTGAGGTTATGGACCACATAAATGTATATGAAAGCGGCAATGACATCATAGGAGACATACTTCAGAGAAATGCCGATTTTATAAAGAAAGAAGTGCTGGCTGAGAAAATAGATATAACATCAGCCAGGGGTATTGTGAAAGAATGGAACATTAACGGAGAAAAATGTTCTATAGGTGTTGAACGTATATAATATTATATCAGGGGGTTATAATTATTCATAGGAGGCGGATTATGAAAAAAGAGTTCAGCAAAGAAGAATTGAAAGATGAGATTGCGCATTATCTGAAGATTTTGTATAGAAAATCTATAGATGAAGCTACAAATCAGCAGATATTTCAGGCATTATCATATGCGCTGAAGGATGACATTGTTGACAAATGGATTGCAACACACAAACAGTATGAGAAGCAGGATGCAAAGACGGTATACTATCTGTCAATGGAATTTCTTACAGGACGTGCGCTTGGAAATATCATTATCAATCTTAAGGCTAATGATGTTGTAAGAGAAACGCTTAATGAGATTGGATTTGATCTTGATGCTATTGAGGATGAAGAGCCGGATGCAGCTCTTGGCAACGGTGGTCTTGGAAGACTGGCTGCATGTTTTCTTGATTCCCTGTCATGTCTTGGATATCCTGCATATGGATGCGGCATAAGATACAAATACGGTATGTTTATGCAGAAGATTGAAAACGGATTTCAGATAGAAGCGCCGGACGACTGGTTAGCATGCGGCAATCCGTTTGAAATTAAGAGAGCTGAATATTCAGAAATCGTTAAATTTGGAGGATATGTTGCTGTACGAAAGGATGAGCATGGTAAAGACTGTTTTGTACAGGAAGGATATCAGGCGGTACGGGCGATACCTTATGACCTCCCGATTGTAGGGTATGATAATAATATCGTTAATACGCTTAGAATATGGGATGCAGAGGCAGTAGATACATTTAATCTTGATCAGTTTGATAAAGGAGAGTATCATAAAGCGGTTGAGCAGGCAAATCTTGCAAGAACAATATGCGAAGTCCTTTATCCTAATGATAATCATTACGCTGGTAAAGAGCTCAGACTTAAGCAGCAGTATTTCTTCGTATCTGCGAGCGTACAGCGTGCGGTTGCAAAATATATGGAAACACATGACGACGTTAGAAAGCTTCATGAAAAGGTATGTTTCCAGCTTAATGATACACATCCGACAGTTACTGTTCCAGAGCTTATGAGAATACTTATGGACGAGTATGGGCTTGAATGGGATGAAGCATGGGAGGTTACTAATAAGTCCTGTGCATATACTAACCATACAATCATGTCTGAGGCTCTTGAGAAGTGGCCGCTTGAACTGTTTTCAAGCCTTCTTCCGAGAATATATCAGATAACTGAGGAGATTAACAGAAGATTTATTATTGAAATCCAAAAGAAATATCCTGATGATTATGAAAAGATTCGCAAAATGGCTATCGTTTATGACGGACAGGTTAAGATGGCTAATCTTGCAATCGTTGCGGGATTTTCTGTAAATGGAGTTGCAAGACTTCATACGGAGATTCTTAAGAATCAGGAGCTTAATGATTTTTATCAGATGTTCCCGGAGAAGTTCAATAATAAGACTAATGGTATTACTCAGAGAAGATTCCTTCTTCACGGAAATCCGCTTCTTGCAGACTGGGTTACAGGCAAGATTGGCGATGAGTGGATTACCGATCTTTCACATATTTCCGAGCTTTCAGTATATGTGGATGACTTAAAGTGCCAAAAGGAATTTATGAATATCAAATATCAGAATAAGCTAAGGCTTGCAAAATATATTAAAGAGCATAACGGAATTGAAGTTGATCCAAGGTCAATATTTGACGTACAGGTAAAGAGACTGCATGAGTATAAGCGCCAGTTCCTTAATATCCTTCATATTATGTATCTTTATAATAAGCTTAAGCAGAATCCGGGAATGGATATGTATCCTAGAACATTTATATTCGGAGCAAAAGCGTCTGCGGGATATAGAAGGGCAAAAGCAATAATCAAGCTTATTAACAACGTTGCTGATGTAATCAATAATGATAAGAGCATTGATGGCAAGATTAAGGTTGTATTTATTGAGAATTACAGAGTTTCAAATGCAGAAATCATATTTGCGGCAGCGGATGTATCAGAGCAGATATCTACTGCAAGTAAAGAAGCGTCAGGAACCGGTAATATGAAATTTATGCTTAACGGCGCTGTAACGCTCGGAACTATGGACGGCGCTAACGTTGAGATTGTGGAAGAAGTCGGCGAAGAGAATGCATTTATTTTTGGACTTAGTTCAGATGAAGTAATTGCATATGAGCATAATAACCAGTACAATCCAAAAGAGATATATAATACTGACCATGAAATACGCGCCGTTCTGACACAGCTTATTGACGGAACTTATTCGTCAGAAGACATGAATCTTTTCCGCGAATTATATAATTCACTTCTTGAAAGTAATGGCGGCGAGCGTGCAGACCAGTATTTCATATTGAAAGACTTCCGCTCATACGAGGCGGCTCAGAAGAGGGTCGAAGAAGCATATCGCAATACGGACAGATGGGCAAAAATGGCTATGCTCAATACTGCCAAATGCGGTAAGTTCTCATCAGACAGAACTATTGAAGAGTATGCACATGACATATGGCATCTTGATAAGGTCGTTGTGGATATGTAAATATGACTGGAAGATATATATTCGGCAGGATTACTAAAAGTCCTGCCGGATTTTTTTTGAAAAGCTTAGTCTGACATCTGACAGTTTTGATAGAAGGTTTTCGGAGAAATCCCCTCGAATTTTAAAAAGGTTCTGTAAAAGGTGGAGTATTCTTTAAAGCCGGTAAGCAGATAAGCCTGTGAAGGAGGGATTCCGCTTGACATTTCCTGCTTTGCAACGTTTATACGCTTCATTATCAGATAACTGTGTATAGTCTGCGAAGTATAGTTCTTAAATTCCTTTGCAAGGGTAGATTTGTTGACATAAAAATGTTCCGCAAGAGAATCCATAGATATGTCGTCATTATAATTGCTGTTGATATATGACAGTATATTTTCTACAAGAGGATTCATATGAAGCATACCCTGCGGTTTTAGTTCCTCATGTATATTGCGGCATATAAGAGTCATCATTTTAAGAATATTAGCTCTGTTAATCAGCTGTGTTCCATAAAGGGTAGAGTTTTTATTTTCAAATATCTGATGCATGCATTCGTATATTGTATCAAATTCTTTTTGGTTTTTGACAGTGAAATGATATCTTTTATTCTCCGTAGCAAGATGAAGTGAGTTTAACAGTCCGTGTTCATTAAACTGGAAGCTCTTAAGGCATGCTTCGGTAATGTATGTATAGATTCGTTCATAAGGAAGCGCGCCGGGCTCGTCCGATGTAATAAGCTTATGTATAGTATAAGGCGGTATGATTATAATATCGCCTTTTTTTACGGCATACAAAGTATCCTCTACCTGTAGTTTTATTGAGCCTGCAAGGTATATGTATATTTCATAATAGTTATGCGTATGTGTAGGCACCTGCGGGAAAAAGTTTAAGTTATGATAAGATGTTTCATAATAATAGTCATTTGCAAGGGGATTGTCATTCTCGGAATATAGATATCTCATAGCCATGCTCCTTTGCATATACTTCAATCTTATAATTACATATTAGCAATAACTTTGCAAATAATCAAGAAAATCTTGCATTTAGATTTAATAATTGTTAAATAAATATATATATGATAAAATGATAAATACCTAAAATAAAAAGAGAGGAAGTATGAAAACGTGGAAAAGAAACATGTAAGCAGAGTTAGAAAATTAAGCGCTTTGGTTCTTAGTTTTGCTATGTTACTGTCGCTTTTTATTCCTTACGGAACTATTGGGGCAAAAGCTCCGAAGATGGCTAAGAAGACAATTTCAGTTAAAGCAGGAAAGACAGTTACCGTGAAGCTTAAGAACACTTCAAAAAAAGCAAAGGTAACATGGAAGTCAAAGTCAAAGAAGATTGCAAAGATAACTAAAAAGACTAAGACATCTGCTAAAGTTAAGGGAGTTAAGGCAGGAAGTACAAGGGTTACTGCAAAATATGTGTCAGGAAAGACAAAGAAGACTCTTTCCTGCAAGATAATTGTTACAGGTGAAGATAATGTGCTTTTGCAGAGTACGACGCAGCCTTTAGTGAATGCAACGGATACGCCTGCGCCGGCAGCTACTGCTACGCCTGAACCTTTGAAGCCTACAGATACTCCTACAGAGACTCCTACAGAAGTACCATATTCATGGGTCACAACGTGGGGAACGGCAGAGGAGAATTTTAACGCCAGTCCGAACAGCATGCCTCAGGCTCTTGAAGGTACAACTGTCCGCCAGATTATCAGGGTTACAACATCAGGAGACAAGATGAAGCTCAGGCTTTCCAATCAGTACGGCAAAAGTGATGTTGTGATACAATCAATGCACCTTGCAAAGCAGGTAGAAGCAGACAAATCTACAATTGATACTTCAACTGACACTGTAGTTAAAGCATTTGGTTCGGAAGAGATAGTTATTCCTGCAGGAGAGGTTGTTGAAACTGATTCTGTAGATTTTAGTGTTGATGCTCTTGATAATGTTGCCGTGACTATGTACTTTGGTTCTGCGCCGACAACAACAAGTGAAATGACAGGACACAGAGGTGCGAGAGCGACTACATACCAGGTATCAGGAAATGAAGTTTCGACAGAGACATTTTCATCTCCTTCGACAACGACGGCATGGTATTTTTTGGCTGACGTTTCGCTTATGTCGCCGGAAGGCAGCAAGGCCGTAGTATGCTTCGGAGATTCTATTACAGACGGTTATGGAACAGATGCTTCTTATCTTGGAAAGAAGCCTGACAGTTATACCAGATGGGCAGATTATTTTGCAAAGAGGCTTCAGGCTAATGAAGCAACAAAGCATATTTCAGTAATCAATGAAGGTATCGGCTCTAATTCAATGTTAGGAGCTTATCCTACGGACGCGGGAAAGGACAGATTTGCAAGAGACCTTCTTGAACACGACGGAGTAGGCTACTGTATTATCCTGTTTGGAGTAAATGACCTTAACGCGCTTTCCGATACAGGCAAATATAATCAGCTGCTTCCTGAATATCAGAAGATGGTTCAGCTTTGCCATGAAAATGGAATTAAAGTATACGGCGCGCCAATTCTTCCGTTTGGAACAAGCAGCTATTACAGCGAAGCTTCTGAGCAGGTAAGGACAATGATTAATGAATGGATGAGGAGTTCGGATTCACAGATGGACGGAATAATTGATTTTGAAAGCGCTGTAGCCGACCCTGATAACCCTAAGAATATTTTGTCAGAATATACACATGACGACGGGCTTCATCCATATGACGGATACGAAGCAATGGCTGATGCGATTGATTTAACAATGTTTGAATAAAAAATATAAGGGGGAAGCTTATGAAAAAAATGAATAAGATTGTTGCCGCTCTTTGCACAGCTGCGATGATTATAGGAAGTATAGCATATACGCCTGCAGCTTCAGAAGCAGCAAAAGCGCCTAAGCTTAATAAGAAAAAAATATCTGTAAATGTTGGCAAAACATACAAAATTAAGCTTAAGAACGGTAATAAAAAGGCAAAAGTAACATGGAAAATTAACAAGAAAAAGGTTGCAAGGATTACTAAAAAATCTAAAAAAGGCAAAAATGCTTTTGCAACTATAAAAGGATTAAAGGCGGGTAAAGCAAAAGTGACAGCAGTATATAAGCTTGGAAAGAAAACGAAGAAACTTACATGTACTGTAACAGTTAACAAAAAGAACTCTTCTGTGACCCCTGTACCTACACAGAACGGCGGCGGCAATAATCCGCAGCCAATAGTTACAGACCCTACGCCTGTACCTACTCCTACGCCGGAACCATTTACAATCATAGACAATTCAAAAGCAAATGCTATGATGTATATTGATGCAAATGATTCTGAGTATGACGGTTTAAGTCTGATTGCAGAGGCATTTAAGGCCGATATTGCAAGAGTTGCCGGAATCGGAGTTGATGATGAGGGCGTTGCAAATGAAAGCCCGAATGGCCTTTTGGTTGTTACCGATAAATCACAGCTTAAAGGTAAAGCAATTATAGCGGGAACAATCGGTTCTAACGGAAATGACCTTATCAATCAGCTTGTATCAGAGGGCAAGATTGATGTATCAGATATAGAAGGAAAATGGGAGTGCTATAAGCTTCAGGTTGTCAAGAATCCTGTTGCAGGAGTTGATGAAGCTTTGGTAATTGCCGGAAGTGATAAGCGTGGAACCATATACGGTATATTTAAAATATCAGAGCTTATGGGAGTATCTCCCTGGGTATGGTGGGCTGACGCAGCGCCTGCGGTACAGTCAAAGGTAGACCTTAACGGAGTGGATATTAATGTTACTTCAAAGGAGCCTTCGGTAAAATACAGAGGTATATTCCTCAACGACGAAGCGCCTTCGCTTACATCATGGACGGATAAGAAATATGGCGGAAGAAACCACAAGTTCTACGCGCATGTATTTGAACTTATACTGCGCCTTAAGGGAGATTATCTCTGGCCTGCAATGTGGGGCAATGAGTTCAGCAAGGACGGAACTGACGGCGGCGCAAGCGACGATACTCTTGCCAATGCAAAGCTTGCTGACCAGTATGGAATTGTTATGGGAACATCACATCATGAGCCTCTTTACCGTGCAGGTAATGAGTGGGGACAGGAATATGGCCAGTATAAGGGAACGTTATCGCTTAGTTCAGCCGATGCATGGAATAAGTATAATATTCCGACTGAAAAAGAATATAACGAAAAAATCAATACAGCTATAGAAAACTTCTGGAGAGACGGCGTTAAGAGAAACGGAGAATTTGATAATATATGTACAGTAGGTATGCGTGGTGAAGCCGATTCATCACTTCCTGCGGCAGATAATCCTCCAAAGTATGCAGAGCTTCTTAATTATATTATTACTCAGCAGAAGAACATTCTTAATGAAGAGGGAGATACTAATCCTACTCAGCTTGTTATTTACAAGGAAGTTGAAAATGCATGGAATGAAGGCGCTTTGTATGATCAGGACTGTATGAAAGATACAATAGCAATGTTTGCTGATGATAACTGGGCATACCTTCGTACGCTTCCTACTGTAGATCAGCAGGATAAGGTTGGCGGACTCGGAATGTATTATCATTTTGACTATGTTGGCGGACCAAAATCATATACATGGATTCAGACAGCGCAGATATCAAAAATATGGGATCAGATGTCGGTGGCATATGATTACGGAATTGATGATGTGTGGATTGTAAACGTTGGCGACCTTAAGCCTATGGAATATAACATCTCATATTTCTTAGACCTTGGATACGATTATGAAAAGTGGGGAGTTAACGGAAATGAAAAGCTTGACGAGTACAAAGAGCAGTGGATTAAAGAGCAGTTTGGAAAGGCTGACGGCTCAGGTCTTAATAATGAGCAGCTTGATGAAGCTATTCAGCTTATAGATGATTACCTTGACCTTGAGACGTCAAGAAAGGTTGAGCATCTTCTTTATAATACTGCTGATTCATGCTCGGATATGTTCAGTGTAGATAATTACAGCGAAGCTCAGGATATACTTATCAAATGTAATGATATTATGGACAGGGCAGAGGCTCTTAAGGCACAGGTTCCTGACGACCTTCAGGCAGCGTTCTATCAGCTTGTATATTATCCTGCAATGGCAGTGCCTAATGTAATTAAGATTCAGATATATGCGGCTCTTAATGAGAAATATGCTGCAAAAAATCTGACGGTTGCCAATACATATAAGGATTTGATTTCAGAAGCGCTTGATTTAGATCAGGAATTATATGATACATATAATAACGATATGCCAGGCGTAGGTGATAAGTGGAAAGGCATGCAGTCGGCAAGTCAGAAATATCACATTGGAATGACTAATTGGCCTACTGATAGTGGATGGGATGAAACAAAGCCAGCAGGTACAACCGGTGCGAGACCAGTGTTTAAAACTGTAACAGCAAAGAACGGTTCAGAGATGAATGTTCTTGTTGAAAGCGTTACAGGAAGCATGAACACAGTATATACATCAGGCAGCGCGTCTCTTCCAACATTTACAAGCACTAATAAAGAGGCATATACGGTAGAGCTTGCAAATACAGGTTCTTCAGCTTATGCTTACACAGCTTCGGCAAGCGCTGACTGGATAAAGCTTTCTAAGACGGAAGGTACGGTTAATACAATAGATAATATCGAAGTAAGTGTTGACTGGAGTAAGGTTACAGGTAATGCTTCAGGAACTGTTACCGTAAGCGATGGAGCTAATTCGGTTGATATTAATGTATCAGCAGAGGTGATTGATACTACAGGTCTTTCAGATAAAACATATGTGATGGCTAACGGATATGCAGCTATTGATGTAAGCAACTACTCGGCTATTCAGAATGGCAGCGGATTTAATAATAGAAATGAGTTTGTTTCTAACAATATGGTCGTTGTGCCTGATAATGGTAAATACATGTCATCTGTAAGGACATCAAGCAGTACAATTACATATATGGATGCATCAGAGCTTGAGACAGCTCCTTATGTTGAATATAAAGTATACGTACCATACGACGGAACATATAATATTCAGAGCCAGTTCAATCCTACAAGTAATGTGGAATACGGCAATCAGCAGCTTCGTTACGGTATATCGGTTGACGGCGGAGATATAACAATTACTAACTCTATCGGAAACGATTACCTTGCAGGCGCATATTCAGGAACATGGACAAGGGATATCGAGAAGAATGGAAGAGCTTCTGTTGTATCCAATATCAGCCTGTCAGCGGGAACACATACAATAAGATATTATCAGTGTGACCCTAATATGGCGCTTATCCGTATGACGGTATACGAAGATTCGCTTGCAAATGTATACAATTCACCGGCAGAAAGCTATTATGTCGGAAAAGAAGTTAATACCGATGCAAGAATATCTGATAAGGATAAGATGTATTCACGTATTGGAGATTAATATAATATAACAAATTAAAAAATACAAAATATCGCATAGCTTCTACAGGCTATGCGATGTTTTGTAATATATTTAATAAGAAACGGAGCGCATTATATGAAGATAAAACAACTTGCAGGCATAATTATAGCTGCAGTGGTATTTGTTATCGTAACTTTAACCGGGATATATGTAAATAATTTTACAGATAAGAAAGCAGATACTCTTGGACTGTTTGGCAGTAAAACATCAGATATAGCGCAGGCGCCTCTTACAGATTACATAGGACTTATCAGAATAGAAGGAACAATAATGTCGGAAGAATCGGGAGAGTCTATACTTGCCGGCTCATCAGATTATTCTCACAAGAAAACCATTTCTGATATAGAGACGTATATGGAGGACAGTATAAATAAAGGTATTGTTCTGTATATTAACAGTCCCGGCGGCGTTGTGTATGACGTTGACGAGCTGTATCTTAAGCTTAAGGAATATAAAGAAACAACAGGAAGGCCTGTATATGCATATTTTGGGCAGTATGCATGCTCGGGCGGATATTATACGGCAATGGCGGCAGATAAAATATATGCTAACCGCAACAGTATTACGGGAAGCATCGGAGTTATAATGTCGCTGTATGATATGACTGAATTATATGAAAAAATAGGAATAAAAGAAATTGACATAGTAAGCGGCGGCAATAAAGCTATGGGTTCGTCGGGAGCTTCGCTCACTGAGGAGCAAAAAGCTATATATCAGTCACAGATTGACGAATGCTATGAACAATTTGTCGGCATTGTTTCCGAAGGAAGAAATATGGGCGCAGATGATGTCAAAACGCTTGCGGATGGACGTACATATACAGCTAATCAGGCGTTGTCAAACGGACTTATTGACGGAATATGCCAGTATGAAGAGTTTGAAAAAATGGTTAAGGCTGAAATTGGAGCCGATGTTACTATATATGAAAATAAATCTAATTCAGTATCAGGATTATATGATTTGCTTTTTAAGTCAGTATCTAAAGCGACTGAATTAGTAAAAAAGACAGAATATGACGAAACCATAGAGAAGCTTAAGAGCTTGCACAAATCAGGAAATGGGGTGCCGATGTATTATGCAGAGCCTTAATTCAAAAAAAGTTGTCTTTGCGGGGTTTGGGGTAAGACTGGCGGCTTATGTTATTGATTTAGTAATAATGGGAATAATACTATTAATAATAAAAATACCTTTTTTTCTTATAAAACTGTCTGCCGGCGATATTTTTCTTACGGTTCCTGTTGTGTATAATTTTTCGGTATATGACATAATATTATATATTGCCCTGAAAATGTATTTTATATTAATGACATATTTTACCGGAAGCACTCTTGGAAAGAAGCTGTTTCGTATAAAAGTCATTGCGAGCGATGCAAGAAGGCTTGGTCTTTGGACAGTAATTTTCAGGGAAACGATTGGCAGATATCTTTCAAAGATAATTATTTACATAGGATATATTATGATGCTGCCTGATAAGGAAAAACGCACTTTATGTGATCATTTGTCTGATACCCGTGTTATATATTCAGATGTAGTTCCTGTGGATTATGTGAAGTCCATTATGTGAAATCAATTATTTAAACATGTACGAATAATCGCCTCTGTATCTGGAAATGCTAGATACAGAGGTGATTGTTATGAAAACGAAGGGCTTTTATATTTCCCTTATGGCCGGAGCGATATGTATAGTTGCAGCAGCTGCGATATGTCTTAATACATTCGGTAAGAACGATATTAATGATAATAAGCAGCTTGAAAATGACAATTATGGGGAACAGGTCGCAGAGAACGAGGATGATTTTTATATTCCGAAAGTAATAACCGAGGCTCCTGTATCTCCGACGAAAGCGCCGGAAATAAAACATAAGGAAAACAAAACGAAGAAAAAAGAAGATAAGAAAACTAATGAAGATGAGAAGTCTGAGGATGTTGGAATAGCTGTTATGGATTCCGGAAAAAGTGTCAGCAATCTGAGTTTTAATCAGGAAAAAGGCATTATGTGGCCTGTAAGCGGAGAAGTTCTTATGAAATATTCGGCAGATAAGGCTGTGTATTTTAAGACGCTTGGACAGTATAAAACTAATCCGGCGCTTATAATTTCCGCTGAAAAGGGAACCAGTGTTGCAAGCGCAGTAGAAAGTGTTGTAACCAAGGTCGGAGAAAATGAGGAGATAGGAAAATATGTTGAAACCTCGCTCGGCGATAATTATAAAATAATCTACGGACAGCTTGACAATATACAGGTGCAAAAAGGCGACAGCCTTGCAGAAGGCGAAATTATAGGAGTTATTGCAGAACCTACCAAATATTATGTTGACGAGGGAAGCAATCTTTATATGGAGATGCTTAGCGGCAAAGAAAATGTCGATCCGCTTATTTTCTTAAGATAGCACAATTCTGCTGCAGGTGAATATATTATGTATCAAAGGCAGGCGGCAGTATGCATGTGTAAGCTGCTTCATATAGCAGGCCTGGGAGTAGGATTATTTCCGGGCCTGCACCTTTATTTGGGTTTGGCGTCAGTAATGGTTACTGATAATTTGTGGGGAAGACAGATTATGGTTTCGCCGGTTTTGGATATCGGGGCGTGTTTTGTGCAGATTAGGTCCGGGCAATCGGCGCCGGTAACAGAAACATATCCGTCTTTTATACATATAATATTGTAATCTTTGCCCGTGTGTGGTATTCTGATTGTCGAATCCTCATTTAAGGGAAGGCATGTGTATACGCCGCCGTCTGTATTTACTGTTACATATAGGCCGGGCGTACTGCTTACGTGATATATAGTATAGAGAACCGCGCTTATTATTATAAAGGCGGATATTAGTATATAATCAGATTTTTTCATGTCAGACCCATACTAGCATAAAAATATATAAAAAACAAGTTGACGTATCAGAATCGTTGTGTTATTCTAAACTAGCGATGAAATAGGTCTTTTTTTTTGCGCTTTATTCCAAGAAAATAATACGGAGGTGACGCAGATGAGAGTTAAGATTACATTGGCTTGCACAGAATGCCAGCAGCGTAATTACGACACAACAAAGGAAAAGAAGAACCATCCGGACAGAATGGAAACTAAAAAGTATTGCAGATTTTGCAGAAAGCATACGCTGCATAAAGAAACAAAGTAAGGAGAGGTTGTTATATGGCTGAAACTAAGACGACGGAAACAACTCCTAAGAAGAAGAGTTTTTTTAAAGGACTAAAAGCTGAATTTGGCCGCATTATATGGCCCGATAAGGATACCGTATGGAAAGAATCCGCAGCTGTACTTGTTGTAAGTGTAATTCTTGCATTTGTTATTGCCGGAATGGATTTCCTTATTCAGATTGGGCTTGATGCAATTCTGTAATGGTTCTTTTGTATTTGATGCGTTAGCAGCGCAAGGAGGTTAACATGTCTGAAGCAAGATGGTATGTGGTTCATACTTATTCGGGATATGAGAATAAGGTTAAGGCCAACATTGAGAAAACAATTGAGAACAGGAATCTTCAGGATCAGATACTTGAAGTTTCAATACCTCTTCAGAATGTGATTGAGGAAAAGAATGGTGCCAAGAAGCAGGTTCAAAGGAAAATGTTTCCGGCATATGTTCTCATTAACATGGTTATGAATGACGACACATGGTATGTTGTCCGCAATACTCGCGGTGTTACAGGATTTGTAGGACCGGGTTCAAAGCCGGTGCCGCTTACTGAAGAAGAGATGGACAAGATGGGACTCATGATAGAGGAACAGTCTATATCGTTCAAGGTAGGGGATAATGTTGTTGTAACATCAGGCGTATGGGAGAATACAACCGGTGTTGTTCAGAGTATTAGTGAGAGCCGCCAGATTGTTACGATTAATGTAAATATGTTTGGGCGAGAGACGCCTGTTGAGATTGATTTTGTAGATATCGAAAAGGTGTGACAGGTCACATAATCCTGAGGTAGAAGACAGTTATTCATATGAAGTTTTGAAGGAGGCATTTATAAAATGGCTAAGAAAGTTGAAGGATATATTAAGTTACAGATTCCTGCCGGAAAGGCAACACCGGCTCCTCCTGTTGGACCTGCACTTGGTCAGCATGGAGTGAATATTGTACAGTTTACAAAGGATTTCAATGCCAGAACAGCAGATCAGGAGGGTATGATTATACCGGTAGTTATTACCGTATATCAGGACAAGAGCTTTAGCTTTGTTACTAAGACTCCGCCTGCAGCAGTTCTTTTAAAGAAAGCTTGTAAGATTGAAAGTGGTTCAGGCGTACCTAATAAGCAGAAGGTTGCTACAATCTCCAAGGCAGAGGTTCAGAAGATTGCAGAGCTTAAGATGCCTGACCTTAATGCAGCAAGCATTGAATCAGCTATCAGCATGATAGCAGGTACGGCCAGAAGTATGGGTATTGTTGTAGAAGATTAATCATCGCATTGGTAATAAAGTTATTAAAAAGACTATTTCATGTAGAACGTCGTGGGAGGGCGTATAAAGCTCCCGTTAAGACCACAAGGAGGTAATGAGGAATGAAGAGAGGAAAAAAATATGCTGAAGCAGCTAAATTAATCGATCGTGAAAAGCAGTATGATTCTGCAGAAGCAATCAGCATTATTAAGAAAGCAGCAACTGCCAAATTCGATGAAACAGTTGAGGCTCATATTCGTCTGGGTGTAGACGGACGTCATGCTGACCAGCAGGTGCGTGGCGCTGTAGTTCTGCCGCATGGAACTGGTAAAAAGGTTCGTGTTCTTGTATTTGCCAAGGGAGACAAAGTAGCAGAGGCAGAAGCAGCAGGCGCGGACCATGTAGGAGGAGAGGAGCTTATTCCCAGAATCCAGAACGACGGCTGGCTTGATTTTGACGTAGTAGTAGCTACTCCGGATATGATGGGTGTTGTAGGTCGCCTCGGACGTGTACTTGGACCTAAAGGTCTTATGCCTAACCCAAAAGCCGGAACTGTTACAATGGATGTGACAAAGGCTGTTAATGATATCAAGGCTGGTAAGATTGAGTACCGTCTTGACAAAGCAAATATTATCCATGTACCTGTAGGAAAGGTTTCGTTTACAGAAGAGCAGCTCGAAGAGAATGTTAGTACTCTTATGGGAGCTATTGTTAAGGCAAAGCCGTCATCATCTAAGGGACAGTATTTGAGAAGCGTTACTCTTGCAGCAACAATGGGTCCTGGTGTGAAGCTGAATCCTAACCAGTTTATGTAACAAAAAGTGCTTGACAGCACGGGTACAGTTATAATAGAATATCTAATGCATTGTTGCCGAAGACAGCAGGTACGATTTGGTTCAAATGTTTACAGCCTGCCGAGGAGAATGATACCATTGATTATTTCCGGGTTCTTTCTGTGTCTTCGCAGAAAGAACCTTTCTTTTATACAATGCAGAATAATACAGGAGGTATATGAACATGGCAAAGATTGAACTTAAGGCTCCTGTCGTTGACGAGATTAAGCAGCATGTTGCTAATGCGACATCAGCAGTGCTTGTTGATTACAGAGGTCTCACGGTTGAACAGGATACTATTCTTCGTAAGAAGCTTCGTGAAGCCGGCGTTGTATACAAGGTATACAAGAATACAATGCTTCATCTTGCTTTTGAAGGAACAGATTTTGCTCAGCTCGATCCTGATCTTGAAGGACCTACGGCAGTTGCATTCGGAATGGAAGACGCTACGGCTCCTGCAAGAATTATTAAGGAATTTGCCAAGGATACGCCGGCAATAGAATTTAAAGCTGCAGTAGTTGAAGGTGCGTATTATGATGCGGCAGGAGTTAATACTATCGCCGATATCCCATCAAGAGAGGTGCTTATTTCCAAGCTTCTTGGAAGTCTGCAGTCACCAATTACCAATCTTGCGCGTGTGCTTAATCAGATTGCAGAGAAGTCTGACGGCGCAGCGGCAGAGTAATATTACTACTTAATTAAACTACATTATTTATCATGGAGGTATTAAAAATGACAACACAGGAATTTATTGATGCAATTAAAGGCATGACTGTATTAGAGCTTAATGATTTAGTAAAAGCATGTGAGGAAGAATTCGGAGTATCTGCAGCAGCAGGAGTTGTTGTAGCAGCAGCTGCTGACGCTGGTGCAGCAGCAGAAGAGAAGACAGAGTTTGACGTAGAGCTTACAGACGTTGGTCCTAACAAGGTTAAGGTTATCAAGGTTGTACGTGACGCTACAGGTCTTGGACTTAAGGAAGCTAAGGAAGTTGTTGAGGGAGCTCCTAAGGTTATTAAGGAAGCTGCTTCAAAGGCAGAGGCTGATGAAATCAAGGCTAAGCTTGAGGCTGAAGGCGCTGTATGTACTCTTAAATAATTATCAGATTATTTACTAATGAATTTAAAAACCGTGCAGACTATAAGTTTGCACGGTTTTTGCTATAGGATTATTTTTTGGAAAAATATATGTAAATTTATACTTTTGTAATAAAACAAGTTATTGACACGAAAAAAATAGTGTGGTATCATGGAATGTGCTCATTGTGGTGTAATGCACCTTGGAATATTCAGATTTAATATTATTTATCGCTGAATTTGTTTACATTATAGCACAATTCCTATAAAAAGCAACGACTTTTTACGACAAATAGTTTTACACCGGTCTGAGCACCCTGACTCTAAAATATAAGGAGTGAAAGCATTAATGGAAAAGAACAGAATACGACCAATCAAAGTGGGCAACAACGTAAGAATGAGTTACTCCAAAAGGAAAGAAGTTTTGGAGATGCCTAATCTTATTGAGGTACAGACAAATTCTTACAAATGGTTCCTTGAGGAAGGTCTTCGCGAAGTATTTAGAGACATTTCTCCGATAAAGGATTATGGCGAGCATCTGAGTCTGGAGTTTGTTGATTTCAAATTATGCGAGGATGACGTAAAGTATTCCATAGAAGAATGTAAGGAACGAGATGCAACATATGCAGCGCCTTTGAAGGTGACTGTCAGACTTCATAATATGGAAACTGACGAGATAAAAGAACATTCCATATTTATGGGTGATTTACCGCTTATGACTGCGACGGGAACATTTGTAATCAATGGCGCAGAGCGTGTTATTGTAAGCCAGCTTGTTCGTTCGCCTGGCATTTATTATGCTATTGGACATGATAAGATTGGTAAGAAGCTGTATTCCTGTACGGTAATACCGAACCGGGGTGCATGGCTTGAGTATGAAACTGATTCCAATGATGTATTTTATGTTCGTGTAGATAGAAACCGTAAAGTTCCGATTACTGTTCTTATCAGAGCGCTCGGTGTAGGAACTAATGATGAGATTCTGAATATGTTTGGCGAGGAGCCTAAGCTCATTGCAAGTATGGGAAAGGACGCGTCTGATAATTATCATGACGGTCTTCTTGAGCTGTATAAAAAGCTGCGTCCGGGCGAGCCTCTTGCGGTTGAAAGCGCTGAGAATCTTGTGAATAGCATGTTTTTTGACCCTAAGAGATACGATCTTGCCAAGGTCGGAAGATACAAGTTTAATAAAAAGCTGGCATTCCGTAACCGTATAGCCGGATGTGAGCTTTCAAGAGATGTTGTGGATGAAAGAACAGGAGAGGTGCTGGCAGAAGCAGGAACGGTGCTTACTGAGGAGCTTGCTGAAGATATTCAGAATCAGGCTGTGCCTGCGGTATGGATACAGACAGAAGAGCGCGAAGTAAAGATACTTTCCAATATGATGGTAGACCTTAATGCTTTTCTTCCTGACGTTGATAAAAAAGCAATTGGAATAACAGAAGCCGTATATTATCCTGTATTATCTGAAATTCTTGAAGAATATGAGGATGAGGACGAGAGAATTGAGAATATCAGGAGACGTGTAGGCGAACTGATTCCAAAACATATAACCAAAGAAGATATATTTGCTTCTATTAATTATAATATGCATCTTGAATATGCAATAGGTAATGATGATGATATCGACCATTTGGGCAACAGAAGAATCCGTGCCGTTGGAGAGCTTCTCCAGAATCAGTACAGAATCGGTCTTTCACGTATGGAAAGAGTAGTACGCGAAAGAATGACTACGCAGGATATTAATGATGTTTCAGCACAGTCGCTTATTAATATTAAGCCGGTAACTGCCGCTGTTAAAGAGTTTTTCGGAAGTTCGCAGCTGTCGCAGTTTATGGATCAGAACAATCCTCTTAGTGAGCTGACACATAAGAGACGTTTATCAGCTCTTGGACCGGGCGGTCTTTCAAGAGACAGGGCCGGATTTGAGGTCAGAGACGTACATTATTCCCATTATGGAAGAATGTGTCCTATTGAGACGCCTGAAGGTCCTAATATAGGACTTATTAACTCGCTTGCATCTTATGCAAGAATTAATGAATATGGCTTCGTAGAAGCGCCGTATCGTAAGGTTGACAAATCAGATCCTGCTAATCCAAGGGTTACTGACGAAGTTGTATACATGACTGCTGATGAGGAAGACAGATATCATGTTGCACAGGCTAACGAACCGCTTGATGAAGAAGGGCATTTTATTAACAATAGCATATCAGGACGTTTCCGTGAGGAGACATCGCTGTTTGAAAAGCACAGGATAGATTACATGGACGTATCTCCAAAGATGGTATTTTCTGTAGCTACAGCCATGATTCCATTCCTTGAGAATGATGATGCGAACCGTGCGCTTATGGGCTCCAACATGCAGCGTCAGGCAGTTCCGCTTCTTGTTACCGAGGCGCCTGTTGTAGGAACCGGAATGGAGTATAAGGCTGCTGTCGACTCAGGTAACTGCGTTGTATCTACCTGCGACGGTATAGTAGAGTTTTCTGCCTCCGATAAGATTATTATAAGAAATGATTCAGGAGAAAGCGTTACGTTCCCTCTTGAGAAGTTTGTCAGAAGTAATCAGGGAACCTGTATGAACCAAAGACCTATCGTCTCTAACGGAGACAGAGTTGTTAAAGGGCAGGTTATTGCAGACGGACCGTCTACGTCGGGCGGAGAGATTGCGCTCGGAAAGAATCCTCTTATAGGGTTTATGACATGGGAAGGATATAATTACGAGGACGCGGTACTGCTTAGTGAAAGACTTGTCCAGGAGGATGTATACACATCAGTCCATATCAATGAATATGAAGCGGAGGCGCGAGATACAAAGCTTGGACCGGAGGATATTACCCGCGATGTTCCGGGAGTCGGAGATGATGCTCTTAAAGACCTTGATGAAAGAGGAATTATCAGAATTGGAGCGGAAGTGCGCGCAGGAGATATTCTTGTAGGTAAAGTGACTCCTAAGGGAGAAACAGAGCTTACCGCAGAAGAGAGGCTTCTTAGAGCTATTTTCGGTGAAAAAGCAAGAGAAGTCAGAGATACGTCTCTTAGAGTGCCGCATGGTGAGTTTGGTATCGTAGTAGACGCAAAAGTATTTACAAGAGATAACGGTGACGAGCTTCCTCCGGGAGTTAATGAAACTGTACGTATATATATTGCACAGAAGAGAAAGATTCAGGTCGGAGATAAGATGGCCGGACGTCATGGTAACAAGGGTGTTGTATCAAGAGTGCTGCCGGTGGAAGATATGCCGTTTCTTCCTAACGGAAGACCGCTTGACATCGTGCTTAACCCGCTTGGAGTTCCTTCACGAATGAATATAGGCCAGGTGCTTGAGATACACCTTTCGCTTGCTTCAAAGGTACTTGGATTTAATGTATCTACGCCTGTATTTGACGGAGCTAACGAGTACGACATTATGGATACTCTTGAGCTGGCTAACGACTATGTTAATACGTCTCTTGATGAGTTTGAAAACAAATATAAAGATATACTCGACCCGGAGATTATGGAATATCTTCTGACAAATGAGGCTTACAGAAAAGAATGGGAAGGAGTTCCGATTAACAGGGATGGTAAGGTAAGGCTGAGAGACGGAAGAACAGGAGAGTTCTTTGACAGTCCTGTTACGGTAGGTTTCATGCATTATCTTAAACTCCATCACCTTGTAGACGATAAGATTCATGCACGTTCAACCGGACCATACTCTCTCGTAACACAGCAGCCGCTTGGTGGTAAAGCACAGTTCGGCGGACAGCGTTTCGGTGAGATGGAAGTGTGGGCGCTTGAGGCATATGGCGCTGCATATACATTACAGGAGATTCTGACGGTTAAGTCGGATGATGTTGTAGGACGTGTTAAGACTTATGAGGCAATTATTAAAGGAGATAATATATCAGAGCCTGGTATTCCTGAATCATTTAAGGTTCTGCTGAAAGAACTCCAGTCGCTTGCCCTTGACGTAACAGTGCTTGATGAAGATGGTAACGAGGTTAAGATGACAGAAAGCATTGATTATGGTGAAGAAGATCTTACACCGCTTATTGAGGGAGAGGATTACCGGTATAACAAAGACGAATCATTTGAAAGCGCCGGTTACAGCGAAGCTTCAGATATTTCGGACGCTATTAGTGAGCCTGATGATTATGAAGAAGAGCTTAACCTCGATGCATTGAAATTTTAATCCCGGTTGTATAACGGACAAGAAAGGACGTGCAGCATATGCCAGCATTTAACGGTAGTACTAATAATACAAGCCAAAACATTACTTATGACGCAATTAAAATAGGACTTGCCTCCCCTGAAAAGATTCTTGAATGGTCAAGGGGTGAGGTGGTAAAGCCTGAGACTATTAACTACAGAACGCTAAAGCCTGAGAAAGACGGTCTGTTCTGTGAAAAAATATTCGGACCAAGCAAAGACTGGGAATGTCATTGTGGTAAATATAAGAAAATAAGATATAAGGGCGTAATCTGCGACAGATGTGGCGTTGAGGTTACAAAAGCAAGTGTAAGGCGTGAAAGAATGGGTCATATTTCACTTGCAGCTCCTGTATCGCATATATGGTATTTCAAAGGAATTCCGAGCCGTATGGGGCTTGTGCTTGATATTTCTCCAAGGATTCTTGAGAAAGTTCTGTACTTCGCTTCTTATATAGTGCTTGATCCAGGCACTACGGACCTGCAGTATAAGCAGGTGCTTTCTGAAAAGGAATATCAGGATGCGCTTGAACAGTATGGTAATAATTTCCGGGTAGGAATGGGAGCCGAATCTGTAATGGAGCTTCTTAAGGCGATTAACCTTGATGAAGAAAGTGAAAGCCTTAAGGCAGAGCTTAAAGAGTCTACAGGACAGAAGCGCGCAAGAATCATTAAAAGACTTGAAGTAATAGAAGCGTTCCGTGAGTCAGACAATAAGCCTGAATGGATGATTCTTACAGTTATACCTGTAATTCCGCCTGATCTCAGGCCTATGGTTCAGCTCGACGGCGGAAGATTTGCAACTTCTGATATGAACGATTTATATAGAAGGATTATTAACCGTAATAATCGTCTTAACAGACTTCTTGAGCTTGGTGCGCCGGAGATTATAGTTAGAAATGAAAAACGTATGCTTCAGGAAGCTGTTGATGCGCTTATTGATAACGGAAGAAGAGGAAGGCCTGTAACCGGTCCTGGTAACAGAGCTCTCAAATCCTTATCTGATATGCTCAAAGGAAAGCAGGGACGATTCAGACAGAATCTTCTCGGAAAGCGTGTTGACTATTCGGGACGTTCAGTTATTGTCGTTGGTCCTGAGCTTAAGATATATCAGTGCGGTCTGCCTAAAGAGATGGCTATAGAGCTTTTCAAGCCGTTTGTTATGAAAGAGCTCGTATCTCAGGGTACTGCACACAATATTAAATCTGCAAAGAAAATGGTAGAGAGACTTCAGCCGGAAGTATGGGATGTGCTTGAAGAGGTTATAAAGGAACATCCGGTAATGCTTAACCGCGCGCCTACTCTGCACAGACTTGGAATTCAGGCATTTGAGCCTACGCTTGTTGAGGGTAAGGCCATTAAGCTTCATCCTCTTGTATGTACAGCATTCAACGCAGACTTTGATGGTGACCAGATGGCAGTGCATCTTCCTCTTTCGGTTGAAGCACAGGCAGAGTGCCGTTTCCTTCTGCTTTCGCCAAATAACCTTCTTAAGCCTTCTGACGGCGGCCCTGTTGCAGTTCCGTCACAGGATATGGTTCTTGGTATATATTACCTTACTCAGGAAAGACCGGGAGCTAAAGGTGAAGGAAAAGCGTTTAAAAATATAAACGAAGCTATTACAGCTTATGAAAACGGATACCTTACGCTTCATTCGCGTATTAAAGTAAGACGTACGGGAACTAATGCAGCCGGTCAGGAAGAGACAAGAGTTATCGAATCTACATTAGGAAGATTCCTGTTTAACGAGATAATAACGCAGGACCTTGGTTTTGTTGACAGAACAAAGGATGAGAATTTCCTTAAGCTTGAGATAGATTTTCATGTTGGAAAGAAGCAGCTTAAGCAGATTCTTGAAAAATGCATTAATACACATGGGGCAACCAAAACCGCAGAGATTTTGGATTCAATTAAGTCACTTGGATACAAATATTCAACAAGAGCTGCAATGACGGTTTCCATATCGGATATGACCGTGCCGGAAGCTAAGAAGCAGATTCTTGATAATGCAGAAAATACAATAGAAAAAATTGCAAAGAACTTCAGGCGTGGCCTTCTTACTGAAGAAGAACGTTATAAAGCAGTCATTGAAACATGGAAATCAGCCGATGATGATATTACAGTAGCGCTTATGAAGGGGCTTGATAAATATAACAATATATTTATGATGGCTGATTCAGGCGCGCGTGGTTCCGATAAGCAGATTAAACAGCTTGCAGGTATGCGTGGACTTATGGCGGATACATCGGGACGTACTATAGAGCTTCCTATTAAATCTAATTTCCGTGAAGGACTTGACGTACTTGAGTATTTTATTTCAGCACACGGAGCCAGAAAGGGACTTTCAGATACGGCTCTCCGTACAGCCGATTCAGGATACCTTACAAGGCGTCTTGTAGATGTTTCTCAGGAGCTTATTATAAGAGAAGTAGACTGCTGTGCAGGAACTGATGAGATTCCGGGAATGGATATAAAAGGCTTCATGGATGGAAAAGAGGTAATTGAAACTCTTGAAGAAAGAATTACAGGAAGATATTCATGTGAAACGATATATGATGATAACGGTGAAATTATTGTTAAAGCCAATCATATGATTACGCCTAAGCGTGCCGCCCGTATCGTGAATACAAAAGCAATTATAGAGCAGGGCGATAAGGCAAGTGTTAAGATAAGGACTATCCTTACATGTAAATCACACATTGGCATATGCGCTAAATGTTACGGGGCTAATATGGCGACAGGTGATGCCGTTCAGGTTGGTGAGGCTGTAGGAATCATTGCCGCACAGTCCATTGGTGAACCTGGTACACAGCTTACGATGCGTACGTTCCATACAGGTGGTGTCGCTGGTGATGATATTACACAGGGTCTTCCTAGAGTAGAGGAGCTTTTTGAAGCAAGAAAGCCAAAAGGACTTGCAATAATTTCTGAGTTTGCAGGAAAAGTAACATTAAAGGATACTAAGAAAAAACGTGAAGTTATTGTAACTAATAATGAGAGCGGGGAATCAAAGGCTTATCTTATTCCTTATGGTTCAAGAATTAAGGTTATGGACGGGCAGGAGCTTGAGGCAGGCGATGAGCTTACCGAAGGAAGCGTTAATCCGCATGATATTCTCAAGATAAAAGGCGTACGTTCCGTGCAGGATTATATGATACGTGAAGTGCAGCGTGTTTACAGACTTCAGGGTGTTGAAATTAATGATAAACATATCGAAGTTATTGTAAGACAGATGCTTAAAAAGGTACGCATTGAAAATAATGGTGATTCTGCATTCCTTCCGGGTACTATGGTAGATGCGCTTGAATATGAAGATGAGGTTAAGAGACTTACAGATGAAGGTCTTGAACCGCCTGAAGGAAAGCAGGTTATGCTTGGTATAACAAAAGCTGCCCTTGCAACTAATTCATTCCTGTCCGCAGCATCATTCCAGGAGACAACCAAGGTTCTTACCGAGGCTGCTATTAAAGGTAAAGTGGATCCGCTTATTGGACTTAAAGAGAATGTTATTATTGGTAAACTTATACCTGCCGGTACCGGTATGAAGAGATACAGAGGAGTTTCTTTAAGCTCAGATGCATTTGACCATATTGAGGTATCAGAAGATATTGATGTTTCAGAAGATGTGGCAGATGAATCAGAAGAAGCTGCAGCACAGGAAATAGCAGCTGATGATATTACTGTTACAGAAGAATTTGCAGCGTTTGCAGAAGAGTAGACATTACTTTAATAATGGACAGTGCTGCCGTTTAAAATGATTATTTATCATTGAAGCGGCAGCATTTTTATCCTTAAAAACACCCCTCAGTAAAAAAAAGAAAAAAAATAAAAAAAGGTGTTGACAAGAGGGGATATATTTGATAA
>CABUPO010000009.1 GCA_902493385.1 uncultured Lachnospiraceae bacterium | reverse complement strand
GGTTTGTTTTGGCTTCTTTGTCTGCTTCGTCGACTGAAGTGTCGAGGGAGTTCCAAATGGAATTAAAGGATGTGGTAGTTGTTTTTTCCTTGTTAAATGCTGCAATAGCATCTGTAACATTATTTATGTTTCCGGTTACTCTATCCCATAAAGCAACATCGTCCATAGTTTTGATGTTTTCTGACCAAAATATATCTAACTGGGCGCCGTCATCATTTAATTTAAATCCTTTATCATCATAACCACGTGCGTTGAGTCGGTTTCTTGACGCTGACAGGGAATTGTTATATGCATTGTAATTTTCGTCTACAATGTCAAAGCCATATGTTTTTTTAATAAGCTCTATTTGTTTGTCATTAGCAAAACCTCCATACATTGCATTTGTAATGATTGAAAGATATTGTTCTGCAATATTTTTTGCTTCTTTAGGGTTTAATTTTTTGATATCCAGCTTAAATAAATTGTTTAAGGCATCTGCGACATTTCCTTCGTTTGATTTAATAGAATCGATTAGGCCAGTGACCCATGTTTCGATTGACAGCTGGTCACTAAGGTCGATATTCAGGCTTTCAAGAATATCGCGGTTTAAACCCGAAATCATGGTAGATAAGGCATTTTTAGTATCGTCATTTTCAATTGCCCAGTAATCATCATTAGCAAGTAATATGTTAGACATTCCCAATGTTATATCTTTTGCTTTTGATTCTAAAGTATTTTCCAGGTTAACTATTTTTGTTTCCAGCTTTGCCTGAATTTGTTTGTATTCATCATCTGAAATTGTATCAATTTTATCAACATCGATTTTGAACATATCCTCAACTAAATTAGTTTGTCTGCTGTCTCCGTAAGAGCTGTCATTCAGAATACCGGACCATTCTTCTTTTTTTGCTTTAGCCAATTTTTTTAGTATATCCAGTTGTTCATGTTCTGTATAAAGTTTTTCAGCTCCAAATAATTCACTGGTCCAATCTACAGATTCGGGGTTGTTGTCACCGGCGAAGCCTCTTACAAAATCATAGAGTGAGGCGAACTGCATGGTTATACCGGCAGCCTCTCTCCATGCCTTGCTCCAGGTAGTGGCGTTGCGGCCATTACTATAATCATAGCTGTCTAAGATATCCTGATAAGTATTTTTTTCACTGTCACCGTTTAACAGATAATCCTGAGCTTTTGTCTGAATATATTTTCTGTATTCATCAGATGCATTTTTTAATTTGCCGGTTACAAAGCCTATTTTTTCTCCGTGTTCGTTAAACAGGGTGTTTAAATTTGGCATAAGTTCAGATAATTCATAAATAATATTTTTGTATTCTGTATATTGCTCGTCAGTTAATGATATATTATAACCCATTGAGCTTACGCCTTTTGACAGCTCGTCATATCTTGCGGACAGCTCAATGATTTTTTTTGAACCATCTCCATATGAATTGTGAAGTTCTTTTAGGGAAGAAGCCATGTTTGCAGCGTTTTCAGCGACCTGTTTTTCTTTATTTTCAAGTGATGAGAAGAGCTCTATGCTTTCTGATATTACCTTGCTGATGCCAAGCATGGCAAGCATATTACCGGCTAATGCTAGACCTTTGAGGGCAATTTGACCTGCTTTAGCGCCTAATGTCTGTTGTTTTAATGCCTGGTTGTGTGCGATTGCCGCTTCGCGTGCCTGCTGGTTGGCTTTTACGAGGTCTTCTGTACTTGCTGTTTGAAGGTCAGTGTTTTGGACAAAATCAATAAGGTATTCTTGATTAGTTCCTTTAAACGTATTAAAATAATCATTCCAAGTTATTGTTCCTTTATTCACTTGAGATTGTATACTTTGCAAATATTTTAAGGTATTATTAGCAGTTGTATCATTTATAGTCGGAAGATAAGAATCAACATTTTTATCTGTAACAATTTCACCAGAGGAAGTTTTAACCCATTTGTCACTTGTTTGTTTTTGAACAGTAAAAGCAGTAGACAAGGCATTTTTAAACTTTTCAATTACAGTTGCACCTTCATTGAAAGACGTTTTTAATTGTGTTCCCCATTCAGTAAAACTTCTTTTACTAAATCCTATTTTATTAAGAATACCCTCTAATTCGTTTTCATATGTTTTGATTATCATACTATGTAATTATGTGATATGTGGAGTATCACCAAGAATATTGTGGATACATTCTTAAAGGCAATGTGTAGTTGCATATTTATTTTTTTATAGCTTTGTAGTAAAATAATTTTAAAAGGAGATGTATTTATGGAATTTGCAACAACAATGTATTGTGATAAATGCGGTAAAATATGGATAATATTTCCGCCGTATACCGAAAATTCAACAATTTGCAGTATATGTAAAAATACAATAAAAAATGTTCCTAATAATTATTTTGAAAATTTATCAAATGAAGGTTTTCTTCTTAGTAAAAATATGGAACAAAAACTTATAAACGACCTTGTTCTAACTTCTTCAAATTTTGACCAATATCTTTTCGATCATAGAGACGAAATCTTGTCAAAACAGTCTGCTGAATTTAGAGCTAAAATGGAACATGGAAAAGCAGTATTAGAAGGAAAAAGCAGAGTGCCCAAATGTCCAACCTGTCAATCAACCAATATTTGTAAGATGTCGGGATTAGAAAGTGGTGCAAGTATTGCTATGTTTGGTATTTTTAGCAAGAAGATAAATAAAACTTTTAAGTGTAATAATTGTGGTTATATGTGGTAAAGGAGCTAAAATGTGCTTCCCTTGTATGACTCGTCCAAAATAATGCATCGTTAAACTGTAAGAAGAAACTCCATCATTTTGTCTATCTTGGCTTTAAGTGCTTTAGCAGTCTGATTGAATGAGAGAGTAACATCATCTAAATACAAATCAAATTGTTCAGTGTTGGGATTCATAATCTGATTTTCTGTTTTGCTGCCATCTTATCAACTCAGACAGCGTAAGTTCCACAATGCATGAATAGAAGATAAGTTTCTACATTTATATAATCTTTTCACAGATTATCCTGTCATGCCAGGCAGCACCGAGCGCATATTCAGTAAGCATCGTTTCATATAACTTACTGTGGAAGTTGTCGCTTCTGTGAGGGCTTTTCTCATTGAGAACTGTCCCTGCGGATTGTGAGAGCGTCACGTTGTTACGATTCATGCCATGTCGCCATGACAGAAGTGTAGTGATACGTTGCCGTTATGCAACCGTTGTACTCAGTTTCCCGCATATTGTTCCTGTTATTTATTTATCCATGTGTATCTCACATTTCACAATACGAAAACTTCTGTATCCAAAAGAACACGTATTATTGTTGGCAGTTCAAAACAATGAGGCTGTGCATTTTAAAGCCTACCAACGTTTTTGATTCCTTCAAACAGACCGACTCCAATTCCGGCAGTTCCCAGTATTCCTATTTTATTCAGTAATAAACCAAGGGCCTCTGAGAATTCTGTCAGTCCTTCGACAATAGAGCCCAAATCATCCGGGTTAATCAGCTCCTGGGCTGTTTTGGTCCAGGTTTCTTTTAGTGCATTGATTCTGTGCTCCAGGGTTTGTTCGATATCTGATATTTCGACGCCTGCTGAACCGGATGATTTCTCAATCTCTGACAGAGCCGTTTCAAACGACTGGAATTCTGTGAGCAGGCTTTCTGCCTGAATGCTCCTGCTTCCTGCCAGTTTTTCAAGAAGCTCGGCCTTGTTTTTATCAGAGAGCTTGTCATATATCCCGCTTATTTCCTTTAAAATCTGGTATACGGATTTGCAGGACTGGTTTGTTTCATCTGTAAATAAGCTGATTCCATCAGGGGTGGAAGGGCTCTTTGTCAAAGCTGCAATATCGCCGGATATGTTTTCGAGGTTTTTGGATGGAGCCTGTGTTTGTGCGTCATATCCGTGAATACGTGCTGCAATTGTCTTATAAGCTTCACCCATGTCAAGCCCGGGGGATAAGGAGTTTAGCGCCTCTGAGCTTTTTATGATTTTCATGGCGTCTTTTATGCTGTAGCCGAGCTTTGTCCACCAGGTGGTCTGACTTATTATTTCTTTTGTTGTTAATCCCAGCTGCTTTGCCATGTCGTAGGAATCATAATAAACCTGTTTTAATTCTGCTTCTGATGCATCGGTGGTTTTTTTCAGGGCTGCAAGCTCTGCATCAAGGTCTTTTACGGATTTTAATGCTGGACCTATGATTGAGATGAGCTTTGAAATCAGGCCGTATACTGCGTTAAAGTTAATGTTTGACATTTTGTGTTGCCTCCTTTTTGATATAAATGTGTTTTTTGTTTATAATGGTTTGTTTTACTGAAGCCAAAAGGACAGATATATTATATTATTTTGAGATTTGCACGTATTTTTTCGTTAAATTTGCCATTTACCTGTTTTTTTCATGATTTTTATTGCATTATGTAACGTTTAACGCTACAATATTTGCGTGAAATTCCATGTTTGGTATCGTTTTGTGGGCGTGGTTTGGCATAATTCTTATCAATATCGTCGTAATGGTGCAGATTTTGAAGATTTTGCAGACAGGATACAATTTTTTTATTTTTTTAGAAAAAATTTTCACAACACGAACCAATAGGACGTTTTCATATATGAAAAAATTGGTATAATAGGCACATATTTTAGGGAGGATTTTTATTATGAAGATAACATTGAAATTTGCAAACGCTGTACTTCAATCCAGGAAAGAGCTGGGGTACACACAAAGTGAAGTTGCGGAAGCAGTATCTATTTCTGTCCGTTGGTTTCAAAAAATTGAATCAGGTCAAAGGATGCCGAGTGCGATTACAACATTACGAATAGTTTTGTTTCTTCAGCTGGACATTGAAGACTTTCGGGAGGAGGTAGGTTTGGTTGATTTGGTATCTTCTATCTAAAGAAAAACTATATTCTGATGAACTTGGTTCTTACATATCTTTTGGTATAAAAGTTCATGATTTGTCAAATCATGAGACTAAGTACATCTCTGATGTTTCTGTAGACAAAGCTTTGGTCAAAAAGATTTGCCGTAGGTGCACGCTTCATCAGCTGCATCCAATACATTTATATGATGTAATTGAAGATAATATCTGATTTTAGATGCTTGAAAAATGTTGCAAATAATACCGGCCCCCAAAAGTCTGACAGTTGGAGGCCGGTATTATTATGGATGATTATTCTTTTGAATATTTACAGCATATGTCTTCAAGAACGTATTTGTCCTTAAAATTGCCCTGAGGCAGTACAAGATGGACGGTATCGTAAAGCTTTAGACTGATATTTGAAAGCTTTACTACATAATTAGAATTTTTATAGGATAACTGATAAGTGTTTTCGTCTGAATATATTTTGGTTACAATGCAGGGATAGGTTATGTCTCTGCCGGATGTATCGTTTATTTTTTGTACGGCGTCCGTAATCATATCGCATATAATTTTATTTATACTATTCAATTACAATCATTCCTCTCTAAACCGCCTTTTCAATTCCTTTAGCTATGAGCCTGGCGAGTTTTTTCCGATTTGCGAGGCCTTTTGCCTTCATATAGTCGTTTTTGTTGGTACAGAAAAATGTTTCAATAAGGACGGCGGGCGGTTTGGAGCCGTTTAGTATATACAAATCGGTTCGTTTAACAATTCCTCTGTCTCTGAAAACTTTTGAAAGCTGCTTCTGAATCTCTGCAGCGTATTTTTTGGCTGAATCAGAACGGTAAAGAACTTCTGTACCGTTTGCAGTTTTTAACGCGGCGTTAAGATGAAGCTCAATAACTAAGTCGTAACTGCCTGAATTAATTATATTTAATTTATAAGGCTTTTCTTCGATGCTTGACTGAAAACGTTTCTCAGGACATATAATTACACGGGTTTTATGACCGTTGTTTTTCAACGTCTTTGATAATTGCTTTGAAAATTTTTTGCACCATTTGTATTCGTTGCACCCGCCGTATGCCGTTCCGTCTGCGCTTGTAGTGTGGCCGTTTTTTAAAATAGAATGGCCTACCGTAATTGCTATTTTCAATATTATTCCTCCCTGTCTGATATTTTATCGGAGACTTCAACCCCCAGAATTTTGGCAAGCGATATCAAGGCCTTTCCTACATATAATGTAATGGCGGATACCATTATAAACAGTGGGGTTATGCCAATGGAAGACATGTCGGTAGCCTCAAAGCAATAAGCTGTTCCAATAAAAAGACCTGCAATAATAAGCGCTTTTACTGCGCCTGAGATAAGTTTTCTGATATTAAAGCGTAACCGCATTCTTCCAATATTATAATATATGCCCGCAATCATATTCATTGATATTGCAATAAATAAGACGGGCAGATGATTAAGTATTTCTTTCATTATTTTCACCTTCTCGAAAAAAAAGGAGGATAATAAATATCCTCCAATGTTGTAAAAACTGCGGTAAAAGCTATTATTCCTCAATAAGAATCAGATCAAGAATGTTATCGTCTTCATCTGCCATAAGGTCGCATGTTATCGTGATTGAAGCAGGGTCTCCGTTATTAGAAAAGCTGAGAGACATGTTGCTCTGAGGAGCAGCCTTATATGCTACAAGCTTATAAGGAAGTATTGTGTCATCCTCTGACTTCATTACGGTATCGCCGTAAACTGTAAAGTTCTTAGGCATGCTTGTAGCTTTGATATTAAGCCTCTGAACATTTTCGGTAAGCTCCTTCATGTAGTATACGATTACCTTAGAATTTGCCGCAAGCTCAGAAGTGAGAGTGATTTTATTAGCTGAGACCGTATGAGCAAGTTCTGTGCCGCAGTCGTCGTCGCCGGCATACACAACCACACTGTCCTTTACAGGAGTGTCGTCAAGGTTGATGATAGCTCCGGCGCTGTCTGTGACAGCTTCAACTCGTGTAACATATTTTGCAGCGGCGTTTATTTCGCCTCCGGTAATAAGCTGCCACAGTTTTACTGTCTGAATCTGTGTTTCGATAGTTAATGTACCGCCTTTTTCACCGGCAAACTGAACACGCTTAGGGTGTCCCTTTCCGCCGTAGGCAAATACGGACTCGCCTGTAAGCTCAGTTGTTGAGACATTGGCAAAGTCCAGATTTAAAAAAGGTTTCTTTGTAGCGTAATCTGCAAAGATAAGGTCGCAAACCTCTCGGTTCGCCATGTTAGTAGTAGTAGACATAATTAAGTCCTCCATTTCTTTTAGTTGTTGTATATTCGTTTAAACCATGAAGCTGCATCGAAGTAATTATCTTTATTGCCCCATGCTGCAACGCTCATGGATTGAATATCATATACGCTGTTATTGGAAAGCCGCATAAAGCAGTCCCACAGCTGAAAAATTGTCAAATCCCAGATATTTAATATGTTTAACGAGCTGCTTTTGTTAGCTACGGCGGATATTATATTGCCAAGCTCCATGTTATCGTTTTTCTCTGTATGCTTTTCTTTAAGAGCTCTTCCTTGCTTGATTTTCTGCATTATCTCAAGTGTTTTGGGATTATCTATCTTTGACAGATCTTCATTGGCTTCTGATTTAATATAGTTGCGTCTGAATATCAAATCACATACCTGAGGGTACACATCTTTATTAATAATTCCTGTAAAATTGTTACCCGTAGTTAAAAAGCATTTGTGGCTGGCTGAATATGCAACATCTTCTTTAATAAAAAAATTTAAAGCGTTTTGCAGTGGAGCGCTCATGCTTTCGTTAATTGTAAATAAATCAAAATATATGTCTGAATCCATAAGAAGAATACTAAGGAAATATTGATAAGTATTTATTCCGACAGAGGCTATGTCTCTTAATCGGGGTGAAATTACTCCTCCAACTTTTTTTATGTGTATTGGTTCCTGTGATAACAGTTCAAAATAATTTGATTTCATAGTATGCACCTGCCTTGTTTTTTAGATAGATGCAGACGGAGGCGGTTTCAGATTGAAATCGTTTCCGTCTGCGGATAAGAGATGTACAGAAAATATCTGGGTTTCCACTACTGTATATATGTGAAGCAAAAAACATATACAAATGCCGTAAAATCAGGAAGAAGCTGTGTTTTTAAAAAAGTCTAGCGGTGGGAATGCCACCAGTTTCTTTTGCTTTGAAGCCTTGCGTTTCTTCTGCACTGTGGGCAGTATCTGGTATTTTTTCCGGTAACTTCGATGAGAGCCTGGCATACTATGCAGCGCTTATATTGTTTGTGGCTTCTTATATTATAATATTGTTTCTGCCATTGTCTTATTTCGTAATCGAGGTACCTGCAGAAGTATCTTATATATAAGTTATCTTCACTTATGAAGTCATATATATTATAAAAATCGGAGCTGTTTTCGAGTTCGCAGGACATACGGCAGTTATTAAAGGCTTTTTTAAGCATTCCTTCAATAACCTTCATATATTCCTCCCATGACAAATCCATTTTCTGCTTCTGATATGTTATTTTCAGCTGGCCTGCATTATATATGGCGTCGTCTATTGCCGAGCTTACATATTCAGGCGTCATGGATACGCCGCCCGCCCACTGGTAATATAGTCTTTTAGGAGTATTAAGAAGCTGCATATAATCTTTTTTAATAACTACTTCTTTATCAAAGTATATGGTATATATATTATTAATTTTCTGCCGTATGAGGCTTTGCCAGCCGGTGTCTTTTGTTGTGGATTTGAAGCCTGTGTATTCAATTTCAGACCATGTATCAAAGACTTTGCCCGTATCTGTATTAAGAAGCTCTGAGTTTACGGAATATTTTATTGTTTTTGTGTATACGCGTCTTTTATTGGCGCATGACCATATCTGAGAGCAGAAGGTATGGAATATGGCTTCCTTCTCATGCGTAAGCTCCGTATTTTTATAATCGTCAATCAGTTCATATAAATAAATATAATCAGTTATTTTAATCATTCCCTTCATTAAAGTAATAATATTTGCCGAGATATTCGTAATCGGTTTTTACGTTTTCCTGCGCTTCTGTAATGGTTACGCTGTGTTTTTGCCCGGATTTTTCAGTAAGGTTTTTGATTATGTATTCGCCGCATACGTGCCATGCAAGTGATTTGCTTATTGACAGGCTGCCGTAAGAAACCTTTATAACATAATTTGCAGTGGTCTCTTCGTTGGCGTCTATTTCATCGGACAGCTTTTTTCTGTATTTATCCGTAAGCATATCCATATGAAGCTTCTTTGCTTCGCGGGAGTCATTGTCTTTTAAAGAGGCTGTATAATTACGCAGTTCTTCGGCGTACTCATTTATTAACCGCCGGATTTTTCTTATAATCTGCCTGTCATCCAAAGAAAGCCTGTCGTTTATAATCAGCTTTTGTATATCTGAAAGACGTATGCTTTCTTTGTTCCAGAGAATATTTTTCTTTTCCCATGTGCATATATAATCGCACAGCTCGTTCATCGGGGAGGGCGAGCGGTATGCGTTCAGAGGGATTTTTTCGTCGTCATTTTTGGCTTTTTTATTTTTCTCAGACAGCTTTTTATAGGTTTTAAGCTTATCCGGATAATTGTAAAGCAGAAAATACGGCAGCCGTTTCATATGCTTTCTGAGGGCGCTGTTCATATGCATACGGAAACCTGTTTTTAGGAAATCAATCTCTTTTCCCTGATAAATTCTTAGAAGCGACGAATAGTCAGAGTATAGCTTTTTGATTTCTTCGTTAGTTGTATATTTGTTTTCAATGCTGGTTGCGGCATTGGTGATTTCTCCAATACGGCTGTCGCGTGTCATTATCTCGTATTGCGTTATGTTTTCTATAGTGTAAGGCTTTTTTTCTGCGGCCTTTTTGTCGTTGATATCAAGAATGATATTTTTTTCTATTTTGGAATCTATTACAGTTTTTTCGCTGCACAGAAGAAAAATATCTCCGTCAAAATCGGCTCCGCCCTGCATTGGAGCTGATAAATCGTGCATATTGAACATTACGATATCCTGGTTTTTAAAATGTGAAAACCATTTATCGGTAACAGAATTATGTACGATTGTGGTTTTGTTTACCTCGGATGGGTCTACGATAGGAGAACGCAGCGAAATAATGTCTCCGGCTTCAAAGTTGCCGCTGTATAATTCATTGGCTTTAAGGCAGCCAAAGGGATTCTTGCCCGCAGCGTATTGAAGATATCCAATCATGTCGCCTATTCCTGTGTGATAAAAGCCCTGGCAGTATATTTTTCCTATTTTGGCTTCATCAATCAATTTTTTTAATTTACGGTATATGAACTGCCTTACAGCCGGGTCGGAAAGCATTATATCGTTTATAAGCGCCGCCTTAAGATATATGCTTTCGGGATTACAGGCGTCGGTATCGGTTATTCCCATGAATTTATATGTGTAAAATTTGCTGCCGTTAATTATTTTTTCAAAAAGCCCGGTTGTGTATTTTGCAAGGCTGATTATTTTACCGTCATTGTCAGGATTCAGTATGTCGTATCCGTCTGCCTTATTGTTTTCATAGCTTTTGATATATTTCTCGTTCCACAAATCAAGGCACTGAAGATACTGAAAATTCATGCGGGTATATTTGTTGAGGCTGTCAATGTGATGGCTGTACTTGCTTATTCCAAGCTTAAAGCGGTATTTATTAAAGGTACGCATATACATTTTCCATGCGTCTGTGCCGTATTTTTCCCTGAAAATGCTGTGTCCCTTAAACATCGATATGTTCCATATGCAGTCAATACTGTCTATATTATGCTTGTGGCCGTATATATCAGTAATATACTTAACGCCCCATTCCTTAAAGATTTTTCTGAATGGAACATATGCCGAATATCCTTTCATAAAAGGCATTCTTATCTGAAATCCGGCGGCCTCATATGAAAGTCCAAGCTGTGAGCTTATCTGGCCTGTAAATTCGTGTTCATGGCATCCACAGCCGTCAAATGGGGAAAGCTTAATATCCTTTAAGCCTTCTTTTATTTCATACGCGGTATATTTTTTGGCTTCTCCTGTTTTTTTGTCTGTATATTCCTTTTCAGACTCGGATATATATTTGATAAGACGGTTTTTAAGCGTGTGCTCATATTCTCCGACAATGACAATGTTAGGCGTATAATCCCTGATTATGTTACAGGAGCTGAATAAAAGACCGCGTTGTGATTCGTATTTGGATATTACGCAGTCGGTTGCTTCTATGTCCATTTGGGAAATTTTATAAAGCTCGTCATATATGCTTTCGCATACGAAGGCTGTTATTCCCTCCTTTGCCTGTGAAGCCGACTTGCCGAAACGTCGGTACAATATGCTGTTGTATTTAAAGCCGTTATCTAAGATATATTTTAGATGCTTTTCTGATTTAGGGCTTTTTTGGGCGACAATTAATATGACCTCGCTTATATGTGATGAAAATGCTCCTCTGATTCGCTCTATCTGGTCAAATAAAAGGGACGGACTTTGTTTTACAAGATAATCATTCTGAATTTCATAGTCTCTGTCGGGCGCTATGTCAAAATTATTTTCAATTAGCTCCGTAAGCGGCATTTTTAAAAGTGTATACTGATTAGTCTGCATAATATATTCCTCCAATTTCTGTAAGTAAAAAATACTGAGAATTAAGTTGCGGTATACTATATATTTCTCAAAAAGCCGTCTCAGAAAATATGAAAAATAAGACTGTTGACATATACGAACAAATGTTCTATAATGTGCTTGCCGGCAGAAATAATTGTAATTTATGGAAAAAGGTGGTGAGTATGTGGAAGACATATTAGTTAAGTATTATTCGGATAATGCATTAAAGCTTAGAAGACTTGTTAAAGGTATATTGTCCAATCTGATGGTTACCGGCTTGTCTGATAAGGATATGCATGATTTTTATTCTCTTGCTAATGAAGTTTTCGCAGAGGTTATTAAGAAATATGATTCCTCAAAGCCGTTTGAAGCATATCTGTATTCGTGTCTCAGTAACAGAATTAAGACGGAAGTGACCAAACGCTGCAGCAAGAAAAGAAGAGCGGACAGGATTTCTGTATCTATTGACGCGCCTGTATCTGATAATAGCAGCATAACTCTTGGAGAGACCTTAAGAGACAGCTTTGATATGGAAAAAGAGGCGCTTTCAGAGGAAAAAGAAGATACATATAGTTATAAGATGCTTTTATATCTGGACAGACTGTCCGATACACAGAGGGATATTTTGCTTCTCAGTGCAGACGGGTATATGCCGGAGGAGATAATTAAAGAGCTTAATATAAGCAGAAAGCAGTATCGCGACTGCTTTGCAGTTATACGTTCCTATAGGAATATATCTATATTATTTTAAAAGTACGGAGGAGATATTTATGGCCGAACCAAGAAAACAGACATGCACAATGCATATGTATTTAAAAAAGATGATTGATGGGGATATACGTTCAGGCACAGGCGCAAGAAGACTTGCGGGACAATGGAACAACGAAATGATTAACGAGCTTGTAGTCTCAGTTTTGAATAACGATTATATACCGCCTGTGATTCTAAAGGAAGAAGAAAAATCATGCCTTTGGATAATCGACGGACTGCAAAGAAGCGTATCATTAATGTTATTCAGATATGGGAATTACAAAATAACATCATCTGTAGACAAGTCTTTTATAACATATATAAAAGAAGTCAAAGATGAGAATGGCGGTATTGTATGTAAGGAAAGCAGCTTTGATATCAGGAACAAAACATATGAAAAGCTTCCGTGTGAGCTTAAGAAAAGATTTGACGCATATCAGATAGAAGAGGTAATATATCAGGAATGTGATACGCAGAGAATTTCAAGGCTTATCAAAATATATAATAATTATACTTCTATGAACGCCGCGCAGAAGGCGCTTACATGTATTGATAACTTCGCGGAAGATATAAGAGAAATTACAGAGATGGACTTTTTTAATAAATATGGCATATACAATGAGAATCAAAGAACAAAAGGAGTTTTGGAAAAGATAGTTGTCGAAGCTGTCATGTGTATGTTTTATCCTGAGTTCTGGAATAAGCAGACAAAGCAGATATGCAGACATCTGAATCAGAACGCTTCCAGACGGGAGTTTTTGCATTTTAAGAATAATATACGCAGGCTTGAGAAAGTGATTACTAAAGACATCAAAGAGATATATGCCGGCAAGGATTCATTTTTATGGTTTGCGCTGTTTGACAGGTTCGCAGACAGGGGAATACCGGATATAAGGTTTGCAGAATTTGTAACAGAATTTAAGAACGGACTTAGATATAAGAAAGTAGACGGAAAGCTGTTTGACAGTGTTGATAAGCATAAAGGTGAAAAGGATAAAGAAGTAGTTATAAGAAGGCTTAATATACTCGAAGCCTTAATGAACGGTTATCTGAGCGATGCTGTGGAGTACAGCACAGATATGAATCTGCTGGATTTTGTACGTGAGAGCGTTGGATATTATATAACAGGGGAGGATATAGAGCAGTATAGCGAGGTCTTATATGATTTGACGTTAAATGTAGATAATTCGTCCGGGTTATTGGATATACAGAACCGATTTTCACTTATAGCATTAGTCGCATATTCGTTTGAAAATGATATTGATTTGGACGACTGGATTGTACGCTATTTTGATAAGCACAGCTCGTATATCAGTAATCAGACGGAGAACTATATAAGCATGAAAAAAGATGTGGACAATTATTTCGGAATTACAGTTTAATCCTGCCTGAGAAATAATATAAGTTCTCTGATACAATTTTCTGCATCGTTTCGTCCGAGCTGGTATATGCGTTCAAGTTCGTCAGGATTATTCTCGGTAGTGCTTATATTTATAGGAATGCTTGGCCTTATAACAAAGGCAGTTCCCTTGCTTTCCTCGCCGCGAATATACTCCAGGGTTTCATTATACCGGATATGCCTTGTGGCAATTGCTTCCACAAAGTCAGGATAAGCCTTGTATTTACGTTTTATTATAGGAAGAAGGGTATTCTTCTTTTTGGTGTAGCCAAGATGTCTTGTAAGTATTAGTACATTTTTATCGTAGCCTATGCTTTGAAAATATTGCAGCGGTATCGAATCGGACATTCCGCCGTCCATATATATGCCGCCGTCTATATATACGGGTCTTGATACTACAGGAAGGGAAGCTGATGCGCGCATCCATTCAATGTCTTCATTGGAACCTGTTTCGCATTTGTGGTATATGGGTTTGCCTGTTTTCATATCAGTGCATGTTATATAAAACTCCATAGGCGAATTCCTGAAGGTCTCGGTATCAAAGATATCAAGCTTTTCAGGAATTTCGTGATAACAGAAAGAGACGCCAAAAAGATCGCCCGTGCGAAGCAGGGAGCGAAGGCTTTTATATCTTTTGTCTTTGCAGTATTTTTTATTATAACGTATAACGCGTCCTATTTGGCGGGATTTAAAGTTGCATCCGAAGACGGCGCCCGCAGAGACGCCGACTGCTCCGTCGAATGCTATATTATTTTCCATAAGGACGTCCGTTACTCCGGCGGTGTACATGCCGCGCATGGCGCCGCCTTCCATAATAAGACCGGTTTTCATATATTCACCTGTTTCATCAGAGTATATATTATGGCGTTAAACTCAGTTTAAAGCCGCCTTTTTTGCCAGCTCAAATTCGTCTGTTATCTCCTTAGATGGAGCAGGAGTAATAAGGCTTACTACAACAACGAAAATGCAGGCTACAATAAATGCCGGAAGAAGCTCGTATATATTAAGCACTCCGCCAAGAGGCTTTATAAGGAATTTCCATACAAATACCATTATACCGCCGCTTAACATACCTGCAAGGGCTCCCCATTTATTTGTTCTCTTCCAGAACAATGAGAATAATACTACAGGACCAAACGAAGCTCCGAAGCCTGCCCATGAGAAGGATACGATTGTAAATACCGAGCTGTCAGGGTCATGGGCGATAAATACTGCTACGACAGATATAGCGACTACTGTCAGTCTTGCAATTATCATTGCGGCTTTGTTAGATATTTTAAGGCCAAAGAAATCTGTAATGATGTCTTTTGAAACGCTTGAGGAAGCCGCAAGAAGCTGGGAATCTGCAGTAGACATCGTTGCTGCAAGAATACCCGCAAGTATAACGCCTGCAATAATTGCCGCAAGAACTCCGTGCATACTTACAAGCTTTGCAATCTCGATTATAATTGTCTCAGAATCGGAAAGGCTGGTAAGAACTCCGGCTTTAGTCATTGAATTACCTATTATACCTATGAAAACGGCAACGGTTAGGGAGATTACAACCCACACTGTAGCAATTCTTCTTGAAAGCTTAAGTTTTTTGCTGTCTTTAATTGCCATAAAGCGGAGTATGACGTGAGGCATTCCGAAATATCCGAGTCCCCATGCAAATGTTGACACTATTGATATTGGGCTGTAGCTTACTGCCTGGCCGTCTGAGTACAGGCTTGTAAAGCTTAAATATCCCGGTATGGCTTTGGCATTTTCCATAACCGCGCCTATACCTCCTGCAGAAAAAGTACCAAAGCCAAGTACTACTATAAGCGCTATGGTCATTACAATACTCTGCATAAAGTCTGACGTACTTGCGGCAAGGAATCCGCCAAGCGTTGTATATAGAACGATTACTACCGCGCTTATAATCATTGCGGTAAAATAATCCGTACCAAAAAGACTGTTAAACAGCTTGCCGCATGCCGCAAAGCCTGAAGCGGTGTATGGAACAAAGAATATTACTATAACAAGTGCAGCGATAAGTGATAAAACATTTCTGCCGTCGCGGTGTCTCTTTGAAAAAAATTCCGGGATTGTGGTAGAATCGCCTGCAATCTCAGTATATTTTCTGAGCCGCTTGGCAACGATAAGCCAGTTGATATATGTACCGACGGCAAGGCCGATTGCAGTCCATGCGGCGTCCGCTATACCGCTTACATAAGCTACGCCCGGAAGACCCATTAAAAGCCAGCTGCTCATGTCGGACGCTTCGGCGCTCATAGCTGTGACAAAAGGTCCGAGTCCTCTGCCTCCAAGATAAAAGTCTTTGGTTGAATTGTTCTTTTTCGCAAAAAATATACCGATGCCAATTACAAAAATAAGGTAAGCAATAATGGAAATCAGTATACATATGTTTGCTGTACTCATTTTGATATCCTCCTCTTTAAAAGTCATTATCTTTCGCATTATAGCATTTTTTGACTTTTGGGGCAACTGATAAACATATAAATTGCAATACGCTTACAGCCAGCCTCCGTCGGCAGTGATTATCTGGCCTGTAATATATGGGCTTAAAAGACTTATGGCATATACAGAATCTGCTATTTCTTCTGTATTACCCATTCGTCCCGCCGGTATGCTTTGTATTATGTCCTGCTTTTCTTCATCAGTAAGGCAGCTGTTCATATCGGTGTCAATAAGACCGCAGGCAAGAGCGTTTACGGCTATTCCGTTTGGAGCGGCTTCCTTTGCCAGAGCCTTTGTAAATGCATTAACCGCGCCCTTTGAAGCTGAATAGGCCGCTTCGCAGGAGGCTCCGAAGCTTCCCCACACGGAGGATATATTGATGATACGCCCGGAATGCTTTTTCAGCATATAACGAAGCGCTGACCTACAGCAGTAGAACGTAGAGTCCATGTTGCTTGCCATGACATTATGCCAGTCTTTGTCCGACATATCGTTTATTAGCCCTATATAGGAAACGCCCGCATTATTAATTAGTATATCTACATTCCCGTAAGCTTCATTTATTATATTGAAAAATTCATTCACATTGTCTGATAAAGAAAGGTCTCCGGTGTAGCATATGCAGTCTGAGCCAAGCATGTTTATCTGTTTTTTTACGTCGTTTAACATGTCGCGGTTGTTTCTGCATGCAATTGCCATGTGGACTCTTTCTCTTGCGAAACGAAGCGATATGGCTTTGCCTATTCCGCGAGACGCTCCGGTTACTACGACAGTTTTCATAAATATCTCCTTATCTGCACATAAATTTCAGAATAATTATATAGGTTTTTATGGCTGCTAACAATATGATTTGTAATTTTTTTATTATTATGTTAAAATCGTCGTAATTAATGTGCCGGTAAGGAGGCGTAAATGAAGAAGCTTAGCAGGAACACACGCGGATTGTGTATATGTATTGTGATATATGTGCTTGCCAGTCTTGGCATGTTTGTTTTTTGTGAGAATATTTCTTTCAGATATATATTTAATGAAAAAATTACTGCTTTTCAAAATAATACGTCAGTCTCGGCTGAGTCTTTTTCAGATGCGGTGACTGATAATCTTAACAGCATGTCGGATGTTGCAGACAGTCTTGCGGGCTTTAATTCCCTTCAGAGCAGCGAAGCGCTTAATACGCTTCGTATATCTGAAATGAATACTGCTTATTATGCATTAAATATACTGTACAGCGATGGAAGCATGGTAAATTCGCATGGTGAAGTTACACAGGCTGACAGCGCCATGACGGCGGAAGTATTTGGCAATCGTTACGGCGTATCGATGGTATCGGAGCTTCAGGAGAATAATAAGAATAATCTTTTGGTGTATGTGCCTATAGTTGATGGGAAAGCAGAGCTTGTCGGCGATATAGACCTTTTGAGTACGGCGAAGTTTATAAGTACTGCCAATACAGATATTGTTCGTATTGTTTTGTTTGAATCAAATGAGGGGCGTGTTATATTAGATGCAGACAAGCGTGTCGTGAACAGTAACTATCTTCCGTTTAATCTGTATAATTATCTGGATAACCTTGAATTTACTGATGATTATTCTATTGATAACATGATGAAGGATATAAGTAAAGGCTTTTCGGGTTATATAGGAGCGATATCCGATAATAATCAGGTGGATTTCCTGTCATATGCGCCTATAGGATATAACGACTGGTATCTTCTGCAGGTTATGCCAAAGGAAATTATTGATAATGAAGTTATGCGGTTTCATCAGAAAATGTTAATAATATCTGCCGCTGTGTCGGCGGTATTTCTTGTATTATTGCTGCTTATGTTCTATATTATACAGAGAAACTGCAAAAAGGATGAAGAAGAACGTATTAAGCTTTTTGCTTTCAATGCGGAAAATGATATAAGAAGCAGTTTTTTTGCGGAAGCGTCTAACGAACTTAAGACGCCGATTAACGCTATGATTGAAATGATGGACCTTTGCGAGCTTAACGCTGACAATCCCGAAAGGGTTAAGAAATGTATCGCCAGCCAGAGAATGGCAAGCGTTCAGCTTTTAACTATTATTGACGATATACTTGACGCGGCGTCGTATGATAATGACGCTGAGCATAACAACCAAAAGGTATTCAGCCTTGCAAAGCAGCTTCACGGGCTTGTAACGTTTGGAAGTAAAAGAATTAAGGAAAAGAATATTAATCTGAAGATTACTCTTTGCGGCCTTGAGCATGAGAATGTCATTGGTAATGAAAGAAGGTTTAACAGAGTTTTATTAAATGTGCTGGATAATGAGGGCGACAATGTTGAAGAGAACGGAAGTATATATATATGTCTTTCGGAGAACATGACGGATGAGTATAATGTTTCGGAGTATGTATATACAATTACCGATACCGGTTCGGAAGGTATGGGCTTCGGTATGGAGATAGCGCGTGAGATGGTTGAGAAGATGGGCGGCAGATTCATATATGAGTCAGACCCTGAGACCGGGAATCGTATCGTTATCAAATTTGTAATGAATGTTGTTGAAACGAAAGATTATGAACTGTATGAGAGCGTCAGAAAAAAATATAATAATAAGATTATAGTTATAGTCGATGATGACGCCGCGCTTTTGAAGTGGATGGAGCATATGGCCGATGTTTTTGAAATGAAGGCGGTATGTTATAATGATGTATATTCTGCAATAACCGGGATAGAAAAAATGTATCAGGCATCAGAAAGCGCTACGCTTATGATATTCGGCTGGAAGATGCCGGGGATGAACGGCACACAGCTGGCTGCAAGAGTCAGAAAGATTGCCGGTAATGATGTTCCGATTATTATACAGACTTCTTTAGAGCATGAAGAGTTGGTTCTTGATACGCATTTTGCAGCAGTTAATAAGGTTATGCTGGAACCGATATTCTGTTCAGAGTTTTTAAGTATTCTTAAGAGTATTGATACAGAAGTAGAATTAGGTAAAATGGCATTTCCTGATTATTCAGGAAAAAGGATTCTGATTGTCGACGACAACAGGGATAACGTAAGGATGATGGAAGAGTACCTTATGTATACAGGAGCGCAGATTGATTCGGTATATGACGGCGCTGATGCGCTTGACATATTTTCTGAAAAGAGTGAAGGATATTATGATATAATCCTTATGGACGTCAGGATGCCGCGAATGGACGGATATGAGGCAGCAGGAAAAATCAGGGGTATGAAGAGTGATTATGCCAGAAATATTCCGATTGTTGCATTATCCGCCAACTCATTTTTTGAAGATATAAAGAAAGCTAAGGAGGCAGGAATGAATTCTCATCTTGCCAAGCCTGTTAAATATTACGAAGTATATGACGAACTGGAAAAGTGGTTCAGCCGTTAGAAATTTATTTGCATGAATGGAGAAATATGTTATGAAGAAGAAAAAAAGCATGGGCAGGATTGTCGTTGTAATGTTTTTACGTTCTTTTTTTGTGGTAATGCTTCTTTTGGCCGCAGGCATATGCAGTTATATGGTTACTATGAAATATTATGAAGTAAGCGACGACAGCGCGGATAAGGACGAGGTGCTTGACATAGTAGGGGATGTTACTGCAGACGCTGTTTCGCGCAATATTATATATTCGTATGATCAGGCTTCAAAAATGATTGACGCAATTGTTATTGAAATACTTAATACCGAGTCCGGTAATCTGGATTTTGTTACTATACCTGCGGATTCACAGATTACGGTAAGTAATGAAATATATAAAAGAATGTGTGCTGCCGGAGCAGATGCGCCGCAGATTATAACATTGTCGCAGTTAAATGAATATTTTGATGATGATACGGCGTATGAATACGGTATACTTCTTCTGGAGGATTATATCGGTATAGATATAGGTTATTATACAAGCATGGAAAACAGCGTGTTTAACAGCCTGTTTGTACAGTCGGAAGAGACTGGCTGCTTTGGACCGTCGGACCAGCTTGTTGCAGAAGCCCAGGCGGCTGCTTTGAATGATGGGCTTGAGGCGTTTATTAAAACAAAATATGCTTCCCTTACATCTAATCTTAATGTGAAGAATAAGCTTAAATATATTGAAGCATATTCAAATGTTAACCCGGAATTCATATATCAGAATATTGTGCCGGGTGTTACAAACGGCGGAAAATACATAATTGACGCCGAGGCTGCAAAAGAACAATATGAAATGATACTTTCTCAGCCTGCCTATAAGGTTCCTCAGTCTGAGTCTGCTAACGTGTCTTCAAAAGGTAAGAATATCAAAGTGCTTAACGGAAGCGGTACGGAAGGAATTGCAGCGGCTGTAAAGGCGATACTTGAGGATTCGGGTATGACAGTTGTAAAGATAGCTGATAATCCTCAGGTAATTGAGAATACTATTGTATATGTAACTGAAGAGGGAATGGGAACCGATCTTTTATATCATTTTGATAATGCACAGATTGAAGTAAAAGAGCTTGATGAAGGAATTGACATAATGGTGGTCGTAGGCTCACAAGACAGCGGGCTTATAAGTACCAGATAGTATTAGTATATTTTGGAGGACGTTTATGAATGGTATAGCAGACGTTATGGGTCTTCCTGTAAATGTGATGACCGAAAGGGAATTTGCCGGGCTTGTAAATGTTTTTTTGAAAAATGATATTATGAACGTTATATATATGGTTTCGGTAGATACGCTTTCGCATATGGCAGGTATGGCGGAGATTTCAGAAACGCTTAAGGATTCTGACCTCATACTGCCGGCCGAAAAGCTTATATTAAGCAAGTCAAAAATCAAAAAGCTGAGATTTGGAGTGACGAATTACAGAGCGTTTCTGCATTTATTAAAGGACAGATGTTTTATTGATACAATATATGTAATAGGCTCTGAGCAGAATTATACCGAGCAGCTTGCCGAAGTGCTGCATGACAGAAATGTCAATATCGATATATGCGGAGTTCAGGTTTTGGAGCCGGGCGGCAATGATGAAGCTGTAATAAATGACGTCAATAGTAAAGTGCCTGATGTAATCGTACTTGCAATGGACAGTCCGGAGCTTGAGAACTGGATGAAGGAGCATAAGTCTAAGCTTAATGCAAAGCTGTGCGTAGTGTTCTGCGACATACTTGAGGGCATAGTTAAAGAGAATATTAAGCCGGCGGGATGGATTACAAAGCTGGGCCTTGAAAATGTATATAATAAGTTTGTTGTAAAAAAATACTATAAAAGTGGTAAAAGGGAGCGTATATTTAATGAGTTATTGGCAGAATATAATAATAAAAAGGAGTGAAACTTCTGAATATTCTGCTTACTAATAACCGATTTGTTAATTATATATTTATAGTGATTGGAGTAAGCCTGATGGCTGTCGGGGTCAGAGTCATATATGAACCTCTTGGACTTGTAACCGGCGGTGTTTCGGGCTTTGCTATTGTTGTAGAATCATGGACCTCCTCGGTTCTGTCCGGTGGGGCGCCAGTGTGGATTACTACTGCTCTTATTAATATTCCTTTATTTATTGCAGGGATATTTGTCAAGGGAAAAGGCTATATTATACGTTCGTTTTTTGCGGTGATAATATTTACTGTTGAGCTTGGGCTGATACCGGAAATTGCTGTTGCCGAAAACGACCTCCTTATGGCGGCAGTGTGCGGCGGCGTGTTAAATGGAGCGGGACTTGGAATTGTTATGACGACAATGTCTTCAACCGGAGGAACCGACCTTCTTGGAGCTATAATAAGACATTTTAAGCCGGAGTACAGCGTTGCAACGATTATATTTTTTATAGACGCGGTTATTGTTGCTTTTGGAGCGGCAGAATTTGGGCTTAGAAAAGCTCTTTATGCGCTTATTGCGGTCTATATAACGTCAAAAGTTATGGATGGGGTTGCGGCTGGAGTACGGTATTCAAAGATGCTTTTGATAATAACGGAAAATGGTAATGCAATTGCGGGAGAGATTATGAAAAATATTGACAGAGGGATTACCAATGTTTCCGTAAAGGGTATGTACAGCGGCAATAATAAGCATATGCTTATATGCATAATGTCTAAAAAAGAGTGTATTAAAGCGATAAGAATAGTAAATGAAATAGATGAAAGGGCATTTGTTGTTATAACAGACGCAAGGGAAGTGTTAGGAGAAGGTTTCATAAGAACGGCAAATTATCTCGATTAAACTGATAAACAAAAACACATGAGCATAATGTCTATGTGCAATTTTCACAAAATATAGGACTTGATTTTGTGTAAAAGATACATAGTGTTTTGCTCTTTTTTGGTGTAATATATACATATCGCTTAAGTGCGTGTAAATCTCCAGGAAGGAAATGAAGAAAATGGCAAGTTTATCATTAAGAAACATCAACAAAACATATCCTAACGGATTTGTCGCAGTAAAGAATTTTAATCTTGAGATTGCAGATAAGGAGTTTATAATTTTTGTAGGCCCTTCAGGCTGTGGAAAATCAACAACACTTCGTATGATTGCAGGACTTGAAGAGATTACAGAAGGAGAATTGTACATAGGAGACAAGATGGTTAATGATGTTGAGCCTAAGGACAGAGACATCGCAATGGTATTCCAGAACTACGCATTGTACCCGCATATGTCAGTGTATGACAATATGGCTTTTGGACTCAGACTCAGAAAGACTCCTAAGGACAGAATTGATAAGCTGGTTCATGAAGCAGCTAAGATACTTGATATTGAACATTTATTAGACCGTAAACCAAAGGCTTTGTCAGGTGGACAGAGACAGCGTGTTGCTATGGGACGTGCAATTGTACGTGATCCTAAGGTATTCCTTATGGATGAGCCTTTATCAAACCTTGACGCAAAGCTTCGTGTGCAGATGCGTATTGAGATTTCAAAGCTTCATCAGAGACTTGAGACAACGATTATTTACGTTACTCATGACCAGACAGAGGCTCTTACGCTTGGTACAAGAATCGTTGTTATGAAGGACGGTGTTATTCAGCAGGTTGACTCACCGCTTGACCTCTATATGAAACCTAAGAATCTTTTCGTTGCCGGCTTCATCGGTTCGCCTCAGATGAACTTCATCGACGCCAGAGTTACTAAGAATGGCGATAATGTCGACCTTGTATTCGGAGAGTATTCAGTAAGGCTTCCTGAAGCAAAGGCTAAGAAGGTTCTTGATAGCGGCTATGAAGACAAGATTATCGTACTTGGAATCAGACCTGAGGATATTAAGGACGAAGAGATGTTCATATCACAGGCAGAAGGATGCTGTGTAGATGCAACCGTTAAGGTTTATGAGATGCTTGGTGCAGAAGTATTCCTTTACTTCACAGTTGATAAGTACGATATTACCGTAAGAGTTAATCCACGTACAACAGCAAGACCTGGAGATACCGTTACGCTTGCATTCGATATGTCTAAGGCTCATTTGTTTGATAAAGAGACTGAGCAGATTATTATTAACTAAGTATGCCTGAGCGTATTTAATAGTTTTAATTATTTAAAGACCGCATATTCTGATATATTTTCGGATTTGCGGTCTTTTTGTGTCCTTTACTTTTTGATATTTTAATGTTACACTTAAACAAATATGCGGTTTTATGGGGGTGTGTCTATATGATATCTAACCAGATTATCCAAAATACTATAGACGGTATTAAGAATATTGCCAGAATAGATATATGTGTAATGGATGTGGAAGGGCAGGTAGCTGCGTCTACATTTACGAATACTGATGTTTATTCGAGCGCTGTAGAATTGTTTATGGATTCGCAGGCCGACAGCCAGGAAGTTCAGGGAGTGCATTATTTTAAGGTGTTTGATGATAATCATCTTGAATATGCGGTTGTTATGCGCGGAGACGGTGATGATGTATATATGATAGGCAAAATTCTTGTGTTCCAGCTTCAAGGTCTCATTACCGCATACAAGGAGCGGTACGATAAGGATAATTTCATTAAGAATCTTTTGCTTGATAACCTTTTGCTTGTCGATATATATAACCGTGCAAAGAAGCTTCATATTGACCCGAACGCAAGAAGAGGCGTATTTCTTGTGTCGCCTCAAAGCGACGACAATAATGCGTTAGAGATAGTAAGAAGCCTGTTTGCTGCAAGGACAAAGGACTTTATTACAGCTGTAGACGAAAGAAGTATTATCGTTGTAAAGGAGCTGAAGCCGCAGGAAGGCTATGATAATCTTAACAAAACCGCGCGTATGATTATAGATATGCTTAATACCGAGGCAATGACTAATGTGCATGTTGCATACGGAACTATAGTTGACGACCTTAAAGAGGTTTCGCGCTCATATAAGGAAGCCAAGATGGCGCTTGACGTAGGCAATATTTTTTACAGCGACAAGCATGTTATCGCATATAACAGCCTTGGGATAGGAAGACTTATATACCAGCTGCCGGTGCAGCTGTGCAGCATTTTTATACAGGAGAGCTTTGGAGAGCTTTCTCTTGAAGATTTCGACGAGGAGACTATTACTACAATTGTAAAATTTTTCGAGAACAGCCTTAATGTGTCCGAAACCTCAAGACAGCTTTTTATTCACAGGAATACGCTTGTCTACAGGCTTGATAAGATTCAGAAAAGCATAGGGCTGGATTTGAGGAACTTTGACGATGCAGTTACATTTAAGATTGCATATATGGTTTCAAAGTATATGAAGTACATGGAGAATAATAATTACTGATTACGGAGGTACTGCTGTGTATAGTGAAAAAGAGCCGATAATTGCTCTGAATAATGTGTCTAAAACTTATTCAGAAGGCGTTGACGCCCTGGATAACGTTTCGTTTTCTATAAATAAAGGTGAATTTGTATTTATCGTAGGCCCAAGTGGTTCGGGTAAATCTACATTGATTAAGCTGCTTCTTAATGAAATTAAGCCTACGAGCGGCACAATAGAAGTATTTGGCAAGGACTGCGCCGGCATAAAGCGAAGGCATATTTCCAGATACAGACGCAATATTGGCGTGGTTTTTCAGGATTTCAGATTGTTAAATGACAGAAATGTATTTGAAAATGTTGCGCTTGCACAGAGAGTTATAGGAGTGTCCAGATGGTCCATGAACAGAAATGTATCGTCTGTACTGTCTCTTGCAGGACTTACGGAAAAGCTTAGGGCTAATCCCAGGGAGCTCTCAGGAGGAGAGCAGCAAAGAGTTGCTCTTGCAAGGGCGCTTGTCAACAGACCAAGCATACTGCTTGCCGACGAGCCGACAGGAAATCTTGACCCTAAGAATGCCTGGAGTATTATGGAGCTTCTTGACGAGGTTAACAAGCTTGGCACAACTGTTATCGTTGTCACCCACAACCCTGACGTTGTGGATATGATGCAGAAGCGTGTCATTATGATGAAAGACGGAAAACTTATACATGACGAAAGCAAAGGTGGATACTTGTATGAAAGGTATTAGCGTTCTTTTATATAGCCTGAAACAGGGATTAAAGAATATAAAACACAACGGATTATTTACACTTGCATCAATAGGAACGATATCTGCATGTCTGTTCTTATTTGGTATTTTTTATTGTATAGTATGTAACTTCCAATATATGATTAGAAATGCAGAGACGTCAGTAGGCGTAACGGTGTTCTTTCAGGAAGGAACAACTGACGACGTTATACAGTCGATAGGAGAAAGTATAGAAGCCAGAACAGAGGTAGACAGAATAAAGTTTATTTCAGCCGAAGAAGCCTGGGAAAATTTTAAGCATGAAGTGTTTTCAAATGACGAAGCCGCACTGTCAGAGACGTTCGGAGATGATAACCCGCTTAAGGATTCGGCGTCTTATGAGGTGTATTTGGGAGATATTTCAAAGCAGAATGAACTTATATCATATATCAGCAGTCTTTCGGGGGTCAGAGAAGTGCGCGGTTCAGACGCAGCCGCGAAAGGACTAAGTAATTTTAACCGGCTGGTAGGTTATATTTCGGCGGCAATTATCATAATACTTCTTGCAGTATCAATATTTCTTATTAATACAACGATTACTATGGGCATCAATGTACGTAAGGAAGAGATTGCGATAATGAAGCTTGTCGGCGCGACAGACGCATTTATAAGGATGCCGTTCATTATTGAAGGTATGATTATAGGCGTTTTGGGGGCGGCAATACCTATTATAATACTGTATTTTATGTATTCCAGAATTATTGGATTTATATCGGATAAATTCAGTATTTTGTCAAATATACTTGTATTTGTTGACGGAAGCGTTGTATTCCGAATACTTATTCCTCTGTCTCTGCTTGTGGGAGTGGGAATTGGACTTGTCGGAAGCATATCAACTATGAGAAAGTACCTTAAGGTATAAACTGAAAGGAGAATTTCTATGAAATTTTCAAAAATGGCAATTAGAACTGCGGCGCTTTTAATGTGTGCCGTTACAGCTGTATCTACTGTCAGTTATTCTTCTGCGGTCACACTGAGCGAGGCGCAGGCAGAGAAGAAGGAGCTTGAAAATAAGCGCAGTAAAACAAGCCAGATGCTTGAGGATCTCGAATCCGGCAAATCTGATATTGTGTCATATATTAAAAAGCTTGATACTAAGATGACGGATCTTTCCACAAGCATCAGGGATATTAAAGAAAAAATAAGTAAAAAGAAGAACGCTATTAATGAGCTTGAGGTTAAGATAGCGGAATCTGAAACAGAAATCAAAAATCAGTATGAGACAATGAAGAAGCGCATAAGATATATGTATGAGAAGGGCAGCTCTGATTATATTGATATTCTGCTTGCTTCTGAGGGGCTTTCAGATTTCCTGAACCGCAGCGAGTATATAGAAAAGATATCAGAATATGATTCGGCAATGCTTGATAATTATAATAATGCCAAAACTGCTCTTGAAGAAAAGAAAGTCTTACTTGAGGAAAAGAAAGAGATTCTTGTAGAATCAAAGAAAGAGCTTGAATCCGAGCGTTCGGCGCTGGATAAGATATCTGAAAAAAAGAATGCTGAACTTGCAAACTATAATGATAATATTGCAATTGCTGAAAACCAGTTAAGCGAATATGATAATGAACTTGTAAGGCAGGAGAGAATAATAGAAGACGCACTTCTTGAAGAGCAGCGAAGAATTGCGGCAGAAGAGGCGCGGAAGAAAAAAGAAGAGGAAGCGGCAAAAGCGGCAAAAAAAGCCCAGGAGGCTAAAGACGCAGCAAAAGCATCAAACGCACCGGCAGGACAGACGGCAGCTCCTGCGGATACTGAGCAAAAAGATCAGTCTGAAGCTCCGACAGCAAGCAGCGGAGGGTTTGTTTGGCCGCTTGCTGTGTCAGGGAAAATCACGTCATATTTTGGCGGGCGGACTGCTCCTACGGCGGGTGCGAGCACATATCATCAGGGAATAGATATAAGCGCGCCGGCAGGAACGAGTATCAGAGCGGCAAAGGCAGGAACGGTAGTTACTGCATCGTATAGTTCAGGAGCCGGTAATTATATAATGCTGAATCACGGTGACGGAGTTTTTACAGTATATATGCACTGTTCGTCTCTTGCAGTATCAAAGGGGCAGCAGGTGGCAGCAGGAACAACCATTGGATATGTAGGTTCTACAGGCGTCTCGACAGGTAACCATCTGCACTTTGGAGTGTCGGTTAATGGAAGTTATGTGAATCCTCTGGGTTATGTTTCACAGTAACAGATTTTGGAATATATGTGTTGGAGGAAAAGCTGATGGAGAAAGGATTTTTAAAAGGCGTTATAACCGGCGCTATAGCAGCTGTATTAGTAAGCGCGGGTGTAATCGGAATCGGAAGCGCGGTTTCCGGTTCATACAAATCCAATACTATTGTTGATAAAAATTTTGAAGACAAGGTTAATAACCTTGCCGCATATATTGATACCTTTTATCTTGACGCCGATAAGGTGACAAAAGAGGATATGCAGAACGGTATGTATAAAGGACTGATGAATTCAATTAACGATAAATATGCCCAGTATTACACTCCTGAGGAATATAATGATTTTCAGGAAACCAATAACGGGCAGTATGGCGGTATCGGCGCGTATGTATCACAGGATGCTGATACCGGCGATATTGTGATAGTTAATCCATTTGATAATGCTCCGGCAAAAGAAGCCGGAATAATGCCTGGAGATATTATAGTCGAAATTGAAGGAACTTCGGTGTCAGGAATGGAGCTTAGCGACGCTGTTACTCTTATGAAGGGAGAGCCGGACACGGACGTTTCCGTAAGGATTCTGAGAGACGGCGAGTATATTGATGTTAATATTACAAGAAAAGTAGTTGACGTTCCTACCGTAAAGCATGAAATAATTGAGAACGGAGATATAGGATACATCTACGTGTCGGGATTCGATAAAATTACGGCGTCACAGTTTCGGGAAGCTCTTGACGATATTGAGGCGAAGAACGCCAAAGCCATTATTGTAGATATAAGAGACAACGGAGGAGGACGGCTTGACGTAGTTGTAGATATGCTTGACAGGCTGCTTCCAGAGGGCCTTCTGGTATACACCGAGACGAATCAGGGAAGAGATGAAGAGTATTATTCTACTAATGAAGAATACTATGATAAGCCAATGGCGGTGCTTATTAACGGATACAGTGCAAGCGCGTCCGAGGTATTTGCCGGAGCGATACAGGACTACAAAGCGGGAACGATTATCGGAACAACAAGCTATGGTAAGGGTATAGTGCAAAGCATCTTTTCCCTTAACAAATACGGCGACGGTTCTGCAATAAAGCTGACAACTTCAAGATATTATACGCCAAACGGCCGTAATATTCACGGTATTGGAATAACGCCGGATATTACTGTTGAATATAACGACGAGCTTACAGAAGAAAAAGACGGTTTATATTACGATAACCAGCTGCTTATGGCTATATCCGTTCTTAAAAATGAGATAAAATAACGAAAGGTAAGGTAAACAGATATGGAAATGACATTAAGGTGGTACGGCCAGGAATTTGATACTGTAACATTAAAGCAGATAAGACAGATTCCGGGCGTTACCGGTGTAATTACTACTCTTTATGATACTGCGCCGGGCGAGGTGTGGCCGACAGAGCGTATAAGGAAGCTCAAAGAAGAAGTAAACGCATCAGGTCTTCATATATCAGGTATTGAAAGCGTTAATATACATGATGCGATAAAGACCGGCGCGCCTGAGCGTGATATGTACATAGATAATTATATTGAAACTCTTAGAAATCTTGGATGTGAAGACATTCATCTTGTATGCTATAATTTTATGCCGGTATTTGATTGGACAAGAACAGAGCTTGCAAGAAAACGTCCCGACGGTTCAACGGTGCTTGCTTATACACAGGAAGCCGTAGACGCGCTTGACCCCGAGAAAATGTTTGAATCCATATCGTCAGATACTAACGGAACGGTGATGCCGGGCTGGGAGCCGGAGAGAATGGCGCATGTTAAGGAATTATTTGAGCAGTATAAGGATATAGACGATGAGAAGCTTTTTGAGAATCTGAAATATTTTCTGGAAAGGATTATGCCGGTATGCGACGAGTATGATATCAATATGGCTATACATCCGGACGACCCGGCGTGGAGTGTATTCGGACTTCCAAGAATAATTATTAATAAGAAAAATATACTAAGGATGATGTCTATGGTAGACAATCCTCATAATGGCGTAACATTCTGTTCAGGTTCGTATGGAACTAATCTTGAGAATAACCTGCCGGATATGATAAGGTCGCTTAAAGGAAGAATACATTTTGCTCATGTACGTAATCTGAAATTCAATTCTCCTACTGATTTTGAGGAAGCGGCGCATCTGTCATCGGACGGTACATTTGATATGTACGAGATTATGAAAGCGCTTTATGATATTGGCTTTGAAGGACCGATAAGACCTGATCATGGACGTATGATATGGGACGAGGTTGCAATGCCGGGGTACGGGCTTTATGACCGCGCGCTTGGAGCTACGTATCTTAACGGTCTTTGGGAAGCAATAGTTAAAAGTGAAGCAAAAAAAGAAAGGTGAAAATGATGAGATTAGACAAATCCGGTTTGATGAATAAAGACGAGTGGGTAAAAAAAGGATACAGGCTTCCTGAGTTTGACAGGGAAAAGGTTATCTGCGCTACAAAAGAAAAGCCATTCTGGATTCATTTTGGGGCGGGTAATATATTCCGCGCTTTTCAGGCAAATGTAGTGCAGAATATGTTAAATGCCGGATATCTTGAGCGCGGGCTTATTGTCGCGGAGGGCTACGATTATGAAATTATAGAAAAAATGAACCGTCCTCATGACGATTACAGTATACTTGTTACATTAAAGGCTGACGGAAACATAGAAAAAACGGTTGTAGGCAGCATCGCAGAATCTCTGATACTTGATTCTGAGAATAAATGTGAATTTGACAGGCTTAAAGAAATATTTGAAAGCGATTCTCTTCAGATGGTTTCTTTTACCATTACTGAAAAAGGCTACAGCCTTGTAAACGGCAAGGGAGAGGTTCTTCCTGATGTTTTGTCGGATTTTGATTCTGGTACGCAGACGCCGAAAAGCTACATAGGAAAGGTTGCGGCATTGTTATACGCAAGATATCTGTCGGGCAGAAAGCCTGTGGCAATGGTAAGCATGGATAACTGTTCGCATAACGGGGACAAGCTTTACAATGCTGTTAATACATTTGCCGCAGAATGGGTAAAGCGGGGAAAATGCGAGGAAGGCTTTGCGGATTATATAAATGATAAATCAAAGGTTGCTTTTCCCTGGACTATGATTGATAAAATTACTCCGAGACCGGATTCTTCCGTAGAAGATATATTAAGAAAAGACGGTATAGAAGGTCTTGACTTTGTAGTGACTTCAAAGAATACATATATAGCGCCGTTCGTTAATGCGGAGGAGTGCGAATATCTTGTAATAGAGGATTCGTTTCCTAACGGAAGACCCGAGCTTGAAAAAGGCGGCCTGTTATTTACAGAGAGGGAAACGGTTGATAAGGTTGAGAAAATGAAGGTGTGTACATGCCTTAATCCGCTGCATACTTCGCTTGCAGTATATGGATGTCTGCTCGGATATACGAAAATATCTGATGAAATGAAGGATGATACGCTTAAAAAGCTTGTAGAGAGAATCGGATATGAAGAGGGGCTTCCGGTAGTGGTTAATCCTGGCGTAATAGAGCCTGAGGAATTTATCGATACGGTAATTAATGTACGAATCCCTAATCCGTTTATGCCAGATACGCCGCAGCGTATAGCTACTGACACCTCGCAGAAGCTTGGTATAAGATTTGGCGAGACGATTAAGGCATATATGCAATCTGATAAACTTGACATATCAGAGCTTAAGCTTATACCGCTTGTATACGCGGGATGGATAAGATATCTTATGGCTGTAGATGATGAGGGAAGACCATTTGAACTTAGTCCCGACCCGCTTCTTGATACTGTATGTCCGTATGCCGCAAAGCTTAGTCTTACGGACGAGCAGGATGTGGAGACAGCAGTAGAACCTATACTTCATATGAAAAATATCTTTGGAGTTGACCTATACGAGGCGGGTCTTTCAGAGCTTGTATGCAGTTATCTTAAAGAGCTTACAGACGGCGTGCACGCTGTAAGAAATACACTTTTAAAGTATGTATAGAAAGAAGGGAATATATTGTTTGACGAGCTTATAAAAAAGATTGAAGCTATAAAAATTGTACCGGTTGTTGTAATAAATGACGCAGAAAATGCAAAGCCTCTCGCAAAGGCTTTATGCGAGGGAGGACTGACATGCGCTGAAGTAACGTTTCGTACTGAAGCTGCTGAGGAAAGCATACGGATAATGCACGAGGCATATCCAAAGATGGTGGTTGGCGCTGGAACAGTGCTTACTGCCGAACAGGCGGACCGTGCGGTAAGCGCAGGGGCTTCTTTTATTGTAAGTCCCGGATTTGATACTGAGCTTGTGGATTACTGTATTGGCCGGAATATTCCGGTATTTCCGGGCTGTGTTACTCCGTCTGATATACTGCAGGCTGTAAAGAGGGGGCTTAAGGTCGTAAAATTCTTTCCTGCAGAACAGTTTGGCGGCGTTAATACGATAAACGCTCTTGCAGCTCCTTTTACAGGGCTTAAGTTTATGCCTACTGGAGGAATAAATGCAGATAATATAAAGCAGTATCTTGAATGCCCGTCTGTTATCGCCTGCGGCGGAAGCTGGATGGTAAAAGGAAATATGATTAAAGCAAAGGAATTTGACAGGATAAAAGAGATGACCGTTACGGCTGTCAGTATTGCAAAAGGAGAAAACTGATTATGTTAGAGCTTAATATGAGACCAGAAGAGGAATGTACATTTGATGCGGTATCGCTTGGAGAGGTTATGCTCAGGCTTGATCCGGGAGAAGGAAGGATACGTACCGCAAGGTCATTTAAGGCATGGGAAGGCGGCGGAGAATATAATGTTATCAGAGGTCTTCATAAATGCTTTAAAATGAAGACGGCTGTCATAACAGCATTTGCCGATAATGAAATCGGTATGCTTATGGAGGATTTAATTAATCAGGGCGGAGTTGATACTTCGCTTATTAAGTGGATGGAGACAGACGGTATCGGACGTATATGCAGAAACGGACTGAATTTTACAGAGAGAGGCTTTGGAATACGCGGGGCCGTAGGCTGTTCTGACCGGGCTAATACGGCTATCTCCAAGGCTGCTCCGGAGGATTTTGATTTTGAATATATATTCGGCAAGCTTGGAGTTAGATGGCTTCATACCGGCGGTATATACGCCGCTTTGTCCGAGCAGTCGTGTAAGACAGTAGTAGAAGCCATAAAAACCGCTAAAAAATACGGAACGATAGTATCCTACGACCTTAATTACAGGCCGTCTATGTGGAGTGCGATAGGCGGCAGAAAAAAGGCTCAGAGCGTTAATAAAGAGATTGCGAAATATGTAGACGTAATGATTGGCAACGAGGAAGATTTTACTGCATGTCTTGGGTTTAATGTCGAAGGAAATGACGAGAATCTTAAGACGCTTAATCTAAACGGATATAAAAAGATGATTAATGAGGCCGCAAATGCATATCCGAATTTCAAAGCGGTTGCAACAACGCTCAGGGAAGTAAAGACTGCTACGGTAAATGACTGGAGCGCGATATGCTGGGCAGACGGTGAGATATATAAAGCAAAGGATTATAAGGGACTTGAAATTATGGACCGTGTAGGCGGCGGAGATTCGTTTGCTTCAGGGCTTATATATGGTCTTATGACAACTAACGACCCTTTGCTTGCCGTTAATTACGGAGCGGCGCACGGAGCTTTGGCAATGACGACTCCGGGAGATACTACTATGGCAAGCAAAAAAGAGGTAGAGGCTGTTATGGGCGGAATGGGAGCGCGCGTACAGAGATAACAGGAGGATACAGCTTATGAAAGCGTTTATGGATAAAGATTTTCTGTTAAAAACTGATGTAGCAAAGGAGTTATATCACACATTTGCAGCCGAAATGCCTGTGCTTGATTATCACTGCCATGTAAGCCCTAAAGAGATTGCAGAGGACAGAAGGTTTGATAATATAACGCAGGTATGGCTTGGAGGCGACCATTATAAATGGCGTCAGATGCGTTCAAACGGCGTAGAAGAGCGCTATATCACAGGCGGCGCGCCTGACCGTGAAAAGTTTCAGAAATGGGCTGAAACTCTTGAAAAAGCAATAGGCAATCCGTTGTTTCACTGGAGCCATCTGGAGCTTCAGAGATATTTTGATTATCATGGCGTATTAAACGGAGATACGGCCGAAGAAGTATGGCAGCTTTGCAATAAAAGGCTTGCGGATTCTTCGATGAGCGTAAGAAATCTTATTAAAAATTCGGGCGTCACGCTGTTATGTACAACCGATGATCCGGCAGACGACCTTAGATGGCACAAAATAATTGCACAGGATGCGGATTTTGACGTTTGTGTCCTTCCTGCATGGAGGCCTGATAAGGCAGTGAACATTGATAAGCCTGATTATACAGATTATATTGACAAATTGTCAGAGGCAGCAGAAATACGTATCGATAGCTTTGATACGCTTTGCGAGGCTTTATGCAAAAGGATGGATTATTTTTCGGAAATGGGATGTGTGGCGGCAGATCATGGACTGGATTATGTAATGTATGAGCCGGCAGATGAGAAGGATATTGCAGACATTTTTGATAAAGTTATTTCTGGCGGAACAATATCGAGGCTTGAAGAACTTCAATTTAAGACAGCATGTCTTATGTTCTTCGGAAGAGAATATAAAAGAAGAGGCTGGGTAATGCAGCTTCATTACGGATGCAAGCGTGATAACAACACTAAAATGTATGACAAAATCGGGCCTGACACAGGCTTTGACTGTATAAGCAGTTATACGCCGACTGCGCAGACCGCCGATTTGCTGAATGCGCTTGATAAAGCGGACAATCTTCCAAAGACGATACTTTACAGCCTCAATCCTTCGGACGACGCGGCGCTTGGAAGTATTATAGGATGTTTTCAAAATTCAGACGCGTGCGGAAAGATACAGCAGGGCTCTGCATGGTGGTTTAATGATAACAAGGCGGGTATAGAGCATCAGATGATATCGCTTGCAAATCTTGGACTTTTAGGAAATTTTGTAGGAATGCTGACGGATTCCAGAAGCTTTTTGTCGTATCCGAGACATGAGTATTTTAGAAGGATTATGTGCAATGTTATCGGAGAGTGGGTTGAAAACGGAGAATATCCATACGATTTAAAGAATCTTGAAAGAATTGTTAAAGGAATTTCCTATAACAATGCGGTAAGGTATTTTGGATTTAATTTACAGGTATAACACATCTTTTTTACGTATAAGTCACAAGTGGAAAATACAATATATTTAGATTAGTTATGTGGGCAAAGAGGTAATGTATTTGAAGATATTAGTAGTTGAAGATGATGAGGCAATTGCCAATCTTATAAAAATCAACCTTACTTCTGAGGGTTATACATGTACGGTATGTTATGACGGAGAAGACGGGGCTGATCACATTGAAAATGAATTATATGATTTGGTATTGCTTGACATTATGCTTCCGGAGATTGACGGATATGAGCTTTTGGAATATATTAAGCCGTTAGGGATGCCTGTAATATTTATTACGGCAAAGGGTGCGGTACAGGACAGAATTAAAGGATTAAAGCTTGGTGCGGATGATTATATAGTAAAGCCTTTTCAGATAGGAGAGCTTCTTGCACGTGTGGAAGCCGTGCTAAGAAGATACGGAAAGATTAACAGGAAGCTGGCCTTTGCGGATGTTGAGATTGATATTGTATCAAGAACAGTAAGCAAAGCGGGTAAGCCTATAGATTTGACAGTTAAGGAATTTGACCTTTTGGTTGAGCTTGTACAGAATAAAAATGTTGCATTATACAGGGACAGGCTTTATGAAAAGGTATGGGGCGTGGAATTTTTCGGCGATACGCGCACTCTTGATTCACACATACAGCGGCTCAGAAAAAAACTTGGCTGGGAGAAGTACATAAAAACGGTATTCCGTATAGGATACCGGCTGGAGGAATAATAATGAAGCTGTTTCATAAAATATTCCTGTATTTTGTCATAATATTCAGCGTTACTTTCTCCGCAGCCGGGTTCCTCCTAATTAATTATGCTTATAATAATTCGATTGAACAGGAAAAGAAATTTGCGTTTCAGGAATTTCAGTATAATAAATATATACTTCAGTCAATTTTATGCTCAGACCCCGAATATATAACGGCTTCAGAGACAGAAAATTCCGCGCTTAACAACAATTTTACAGTGCCGGTTGCGTTGTATGATAAGGACGGCGAATGTATATTTACCAGTATGTCGGCGCTTCCGGATATTGACACTTCGTATAGTCCTGACAATGGGAGTGTTTTTTTTAAGATAGAAAAAAACGGCGACAGGTACAGTATATTTGTCCATGACGTCATAAGCTCGGATGAAAATGAAATATATCTTGTTACGGAAACTGATATCAGTCAGGTAGTCGATAAACAGGAAATGCTGCACAACTATTTTCAGCGTATTTATATAATTATTTTGTGTGTTGTATTCCCTGTTATTTTTTTATTGACAGGAATGATTACGGCGCCGATAAAAAAGGTCAGTAAAGCGGCAAAAAGGATGGCGGGCGGAAATTACTCTGAGAGAATAAGCTTCAGAGGGCATGATGAGATAAGTGAACTTGCCGACAACTTTAACCAGATGGCCGGACGTGTTGAGGAAAAAATAGAAGAGCTTTCAGGCATAGCAAAGCAAAAGGAAGAATTTGCGGCGAATTTTGCACATGAATTAAAGACTCCTATGACGTCGGTTATTGGATATGCTGATATGCTTTATCATAAGGATTTGTCGCGCAGTCAGGTTAAGGATGCGGCTTATTACATATGGAATGAGGGTATGAGGCTTGAAGCGCTGTCGCTTAAGCTCATGGACCTTTTTGTTCTTGACAAGCAGGATTTTAAGCTTGAGAAAATGGACGCGGTTGAGCTGTTTAACGACATAGCCAAAGGAATATACCCGGTATGCGAAAAAAATGACGTGAAATTTCATATAGGACTGGAGAACGGCAAAATATACGCGGATTTTGATTTGATGAAAACTATGATACTTAATATGATTGACAACGCTGTTAAGGCGGACTGCAGCGACATATGGCTTGTTGGAAAGGCCAGGAAAGAAGGATACGTTATACAGATTGCCGACAATGGAAAAGGAATACCTGAAAATGAACTCGGACGAATAACAGAAGCGTTTTATATGGTAGACAAATCAAGATCAAGAAAGCAGCACGGAGCAGGAATCGGAATGGCGCTTGTGAAAAAGATTGCGGCGATTCACCGGGCGGACATGAATATTGAGAGCGACGGAAAATCAGGAACAGTACTGTCTTTTACATTTCCGTTTAAGGGAGGCGAAGATAATGCTTAATAAATGTATATATACGGTAATGTCTTTACTGCTTGCCGTAGCGTTTGTATTCGGAAATATGTATATATTTAACGAGTTTTTAGGATATCAGAAAAGAAAGCTTCTTACGGAAGAAGGAAAAGCTGCTGTGGAATCGCCTGTTATGCCGCTTAAAGAGCTTCTTGAGGACAGAGAAAATGCACAGCAGAATGAAGAGGCTGATGAAATCTATGAGCTTACAACAGAGGATATGCAGTCGGTGCTTATATGCAGGAATGAAGGAAAAGAGGTTGTGCATGACCCGGTTGAAGGGCAGATTTCTATGAATGAAGCAATTAAGGCAGGGTATGACTGGTTAAAGAAAATGAATATAACTGTGACAGAAAAAAAAGGCGTTGCATTAAATTATGTAAACGCGATGCTCTATGCGGTTACTTTATCAAAAGAGAATGTGGGAAAGATTGCTCCATATTACAGCTTTTGGAGAATTGCTCTGTATACGGAGGAAGCAAATATTACTTTGGACATAAATGCAGTAACTTCTAAAGTGTGGAATGCAGATATTGTATATTTATACAATGAAAGAGACGAAAGTATGCTTGCACAAAATTACTATGACAGTATTACTGAATTTGTAGAGCTGTCTGGAATTTCCGAAGCAGAGGTATCGGTTTGTGATTATACGGACGACAGTCTGACTGTAGGTATAGAAAATACAGATATATTTGCCAATATCTGTTACAGTGAAGCAGTTTATGCAGAGTCGAAAAGTAAAGTAGCTCTTGATAATTCCGCAAGTGTTTATATGAGCAGTGATGCAAGCTATATGGTATCATATTCTTTACAATTATGAGACATCTTTATAAACAGTATGAAACATCTTCCTGCTATTATATTTGAGAAGCGGCAAAGCGGCGCAGATAAGTATAGTGAGGGAGAATACCAATGAGAAAATACAATAATGTTATATTGATATTATTTTTTATATGTGTCATTTTATTTGTAATAATGCTGTGCATAATTGCAGGGATAAAGGATAACCGAAGCAATGCGGACGAAGTTTCGGCTGAAACGGGTTTTTCAGATGAGAAAAAATCGTATAAAAATGCGTCTGATAAAGAGCAGAAATATAATAGTGGCCTTTTGCCGGGCGACGGCTGCGATGATGATTTTATTATTATGCTTGATGCCGGACACGGAGGAAAGGACGAAGGTACCCATTTTGGTGATGTATATGAAAAGGATATCGCGATGTCTGTTGTTAATTACATGAATGAAATGTTAGAAGATGAAGGGATTCATGTTATTCTTACAAGAAGAGACGATACTTTTATGAAGCTTAAAAAGCGTACGGATATTGCTAATAACGAGGGTGCAGATTTGTTTGTAAGCATACATTGTAATTATTATGAATATGATTCGCAGATACGTGGATTTGAATGCTATTACATGGAGGGCAGATGCGACAGCATGGAGTACGCCGACAGTATAGTCGATTATCTTGAACAGGCCGGGCGCTATACGATTCGCGGCGTGCGCGAAGAGGATTTTTTTGTGCTCAGAAACACAATAAGCCCTGCAGTGCTTATTGAGCTGGGATACCTGTCGAATAAAGATGAAAGGAAAAAGCTTGCGGACGACGATTACCAAAAGCAGCTTGCAGAGGATATTGTGAGAGGCATAATGCAATGTAAGCATAACCAGAATGTGCTATTTTAATTTACGGCGGCGTTTATTCTCATACATCATTTTGTCAGCTGTTTTAAAAAGCTTTGGATACTCCAGGGTACTCTCTGTTGTACAGTAACCAAACGAAAATCTGAGAGGAACATTCAGATTCGCACTAATATGTGCCAGGCTGTTGTTTTGTATATATTTAAGCGTATTAAGAGTATTCATAAGCTCTTCATGGTCCTCATATCCATACAGGAATAATAGAAATTCATCTCCGCCAAAGCGTGCGGATAAGCTTGATTTAATACCGAAATTCCTGATTGCTCCGGCAAGCTTCTTAAGATATATATCTCCTGATTCATGGCCATATGTATCATTTATTGTTTTTAATCCGTCGGCATCTATTATAACTAACGCGCTGTAGCCAAGCTCCTCTGGCCTGCTTAATAACGGAGAAAGCCTTATTTCCATGCCGCGTCTGTTATATAAGCCTGTTAAAGGATCAATATCCCTTTCTGCTTCCAGTGTTCTGCGCTTCAGGATATCTTCTGTAACATCAATTGCGACACCGAATATTTCATCGTTTTCATTGAGCTCCTCAATTTTTATATATCGTTCAGGATGGCTGCCGGACCCAAATACGCCCGGCTCGTCTGATATAGGATTTCTGCGTACATTATCAATAAATTCCCTGAACATTTCCTGATTACAGGATAGCTGTTCGGCTTCTGTATTATTCAGTGAAAATATCTTTGGAATATATTCTGTAAAACGAACTTTTTTCATGTTTATATTATATTCATATGCGCCAATATACATATTCGTTTTACTAAGCACATAGGACATTTTCTTGTTATTTTTTAACAGGCTTTTTACCATAGCGTTAATGTATCTGCTTAAATCAGAAAGCTCTTTACTGCTTTGGATATCAACAGTTTCGTCAAAATTGCCATTAGCAATTATTTTAAGCTTTTTATTCACATCATTGATACAGCCTACGACATATCTGTTCATGTATTTTATGACAGCATAATTCAGTATAATCGTAATCGCGGCAAGGCCCAGTGCAAGATAAATGACCAGGGTCGGAATCCGCTGATACAAACGCCTGCATGAAACAATACGGCCAAAATAATTGGTTCCCATTTTACTGAATACGCAAAATGAATAGCGTCCGTCAACCTTGGCGTGGAATCCGTTTTTGCTGCCCGTTATCTTATCAAGCTTTAAACCTATTTCTGTAATGCTCTTTCCTGTGTAATCTGAATTAGAGGAACCGACAATGTTCCCGCTTTCTTCATCAACAGCATAATAATCTGCTTCGGAATTAACACGGAACAAAGAGAATATATATGATAATTCATTCTTTTTCGTTAGCTTCATTATGTTAATTGGTTCCATACCTACCTGTATAATGTATTTTTCATCATTGCTCCAGAGAGCGGAATACTGCATCATTTTTGATTCGGCAGTATTTGGCATAATATCCTGTACAAGCTGTAATGATTTATCCTCCAGCATTGGCTTAAAGAAACTCATCTGTTCGCCGGAATCAAAAGTATAATTATAATATTCAGGATGTGTTCCGGTAAATATGCGTCCTGTCTGATCAAATATGTGTATTTCGTCAACCTCTACCAGTTTTGCAATTTCTTTTAATTCATCGATACTATTCAATACATCCGGGTCGCTTTCGATAATGCGTGCAATAGTTTCTGCATTATACAGACATGTCTGTTTGTATTCAGCTTCAACCTCAGTAAGTTCCTTTTGGTTTTCAGCCAATAACTGCTCGGTTTGTGAAAATATTCTTGCGGCGCTCTCGCGGGCCCGTATCTGTTCATTGATTAATTGTAAAACAGTAATAATAGCAAGTATTACTATTACAAGGATAAATGTTACTTTTTGTATATATCTGTTAATCATTGTTTTCAGCGTATGCATGTGGAACCTCCCTGTAACACATAACTACAACACTCAATTATAGCTCTTATGAATAATATAATCAAATTTTTTTGATACTGTTTAACAGTATACTAAATTGAGAGTGATTTTACAGCTCAAACAAGTTCTGTTTTTGCACTTCATTGAGAAATAAAATAACTCTCAAAGGCGGTGTTTATATGAATATAACTGATAGAATAAAGCATATGGCAGAAGAGCGGGGCTGGACAGAATACCGTTTAGTTAAGGAATCAGGCCTTGCACCTTCAACTATTGCAAATATTTATCATCGTAATACTATTCCGGGGATACCTACCCTGGAAATACTGTGTGATGCCTTTGGAATTACTTTATCTCAATTTTTTAGTGAGAATGATATGGTATCGCTTTCTAAAGAACAATCAATATTGCTTGAGTATTGGTCTCTGATAACGCATGAGCAGCGTAAAGCTTTAATTGAATTGTTAAAGGCGATGGTTTAGTGCGCTTCTGTATCTTTAAGAACAAATGTTCACATTTTTCTGTACAAATAAATTTTTTCATGTTATAATAATGTACACGTTTATAAAAGAGGAGACAGTAGTATATGCTTTGGGATTTGCCTGAGATGGTAAATCTGCCATAACACCGGATAACGGTTATGAAAGGAAAAGAATGATTTATGATAAGAAAGATATTTAAACGTATGATGGCATTTGCTGTCGCAGCACTCATTGTAACAATGCCGTATGAGCTGCAGATGCTTGGTTCTGACAATAACAAGGCAGTCAATAATGCTGCAGTTATAGATGACGGCTCGCATATTCAGGCGGTAGCGCTCAATGTGGGAACAGATGAAACGGAGATTAATTTTACATGGTACGATGATACCGGAGAAGACGGAACTGTTTATGTTGCCGAAAAAACTGATGATGCGTCTCTTCTTGATGATGACGGATTTCCAAAAGAAGTTCAGTTTACGGCGGAGGCTGACAGAGAACCTGTGCGCTATACAAGCGGAAACAGCAGTAATTATGCTTCCTATACAATTAATAAGGCCACAGTTTCGGGACTTAAGCCGGGTACTGAATATGTATACAGAGTAGGAAACGGAGATACATATTCACCTGCATATGACTATGAATCAAAGGGAACAATTCCAAAATGGAGCTTCTACTATGCATGTGACCCTCAGCTTAACAATCCGTATGGACAGAAGAATGATGTCGTTGAGCGCTGGGAGAGCACTGTAGATAAGATTCGAGATGTCAATCCCGATTCTTCACTTATGGTAGTAGGAGGAGACCTTGCGCATGACGGAGGCGGTAATGAATATCAGTATATTCATGGATTCCTTGAGCCTGAAGGACTTAGAAATCTTGCTATAGGAACAACGGTAGGAAATCATGACCAGCATACATCGGGTATTCCGTTTGATGAACATTTCAATCATCCTAATCAGACTGACATAGGATCATATGTTAATACGCCGGGCGATTACTGGTATACATACAACAATGCCCTGTTCGTTCATCTTACAATGAGCGTAAGAAACGACGTTAATTCCGCTTTAAAATATGTTGACCAGCATGTGGATTTCATCAGGGAAGCTATTGAGGCTAATCCTGATACTGACTGGCATATAATAGTATTCCATGAAGCATTGTTCAGTGCAGGCTGGCATGCTACCGAGGAATCAACAAGAACAATGAGAAACACACTTATACCATTGCTTGATGATATTGATTATGAGTACGGAATCGATCTTGTGCTTAATGCACATGAGCATCATTACAGCAGATCTTATCTCATGCATGGAACGAGCGCCGATTTGGATACAAAGGGTCAGAATGAATTCACAGATCCGGATGGAATATTCTATGTTACGGGTAATACAGCAAGTGGTGTATTATACAATGATACGGTTAAGATAGATTATGATTATCTTGATTTTATGGAGCAGCAGTATACGCCGAACATCTCGAATATCGATATAACGACCGATCCATATGAGACTACACTTCATATGACAACATACCGTACTGCTGAAGACAGCAGATACACCGGTACAGAAGGTTCAATGACAGTTGTTGATGAGCTTACGATACACAAGAACAGTGATGCGAAGTATATGGGATCAGAGAAGAATATCAGCAATGATGAATACGGTGTAACTGTATTCTCGGTACCGAACGTATTCTCACAGGATCAGGTAAGTATTGATGTGAAACCTGTTACGACAGGCAATGAGTACAACACCTTGCAAAGCGCGCTTGAGAACGATCCTTTATTTACAGGAGCTAATATCAATAGTTCAGCACTTGATGTAAAGACCGATTGGTGCGGAAACGACATGACATTCAGGGAAGCAGCTGATGTGTTTATTAAATTTCCCGAGGGTCTCGGAGCATCTGCAGATAAACCATATGCAGTGTATACACTGGATGATTCAGGCAAAGCAGTTAAGATTGCTGCACAGCTTATGAACAAAGACGGAAAGCTTGGAGTTACATTCAAGACTTCCAAAACAGGCACGTATGCTTTGGGTGTTAAGGGCGCTGCTAAGACAGAACCTGATGACACAGGTAAAACAACAGTAACACCAAACGATGGTCAGAAGCCTGAGACGCCTGCTGCAAAGCTTGTCAGGAAGCTGTCTGTAAGCAAGAAGAAGATAACATTAAAGGCAAAAGCAAAGTACACACTCAAAGTAAAGGTTAAACCTGCCGACGCTTCTAATAAGAAGCTTAAATATAAAACCTCCAACAAAAAGGTTGCGAAGGTTTCAGCAAAAGGAAAGATAACAGCAGTTAAGCCCGGTAAGGCTACTATAACAGTAAAGGCAGCAGACGGCTCAAAAAAGAGTCTGAAGATTAAGGTTGTTGTCAAGGCAAAAGGAAAATAGTGAAACAATATGAAAAATAAAAAAACGGCATATATCATTTTCATAACGGTAATAATCTTATTTTTTGTATATACGATTGTATATAACTGTACGCATACATATTCGGCTGATCAGGGAAAGGCCGACGAGATGAAATATGTCAAAGGCAAGGTGCAGAAAGTACTTGAGAACAATCTTTTTGATGACAGCTCCAAGGAAGGCGGTCAGATAGGACAGCAGCAGGTGTTGGTTAAGATCCTCCGTGGAAAGCACAGGGGAGAAGAAATAGAGATGACCAATTACGTTTCCTCAACGCACCATATATTGCTTCACAAAGGAGATACTGTACTTGTTGGAATTAATGAAAATGAATACACGGATCTTGGACCGTCGTTTCATATATTCCAATATTACAGACCAACTGCAATTTATATTCTTATAGCCTTCTTTCTCCTTATTATTGTTATAATAGGGAGAAAGAAAGGAATTATGACGATATTATCGCTTTCATTAGCGCTATATACAATCCTGGCTTTTACGCTGCCGCTCATATATCACGGCAGCTCGCCGGTGTATATAGCTATAATGAGTGCGATATTTATTACTGTAACTACTCTGGTATTTCTTAACGGTATCAGCCGGAAGACTCTGGTTGCGATAGCATCAACACTTTCGGGTGTTGTGCTTTCAGGAGTGATATACGGTATTTTCTCATATTTTACTCATATGAACGGATATAATTTTAACGACGCAGATACTCTTGTTGCCATACATCTTAGTCACGGACTTAAGCCGCAGAACGTATTATTCTGTATAGTACTCATAGCGGCGCTCGGCGCGGTAATGGATGTTGCCATGTCAATAACATCAGCTATTTATGAGATGATACAGATAAGTGAAGGTGTTGGCAGAAAGAGGCTATTCATTGCCGGTATGAATATCGGAAAAGATATGATCGGTACAATGGCCAATACTCTGATACTTGCATTTGTCGGAGGATCATTTGTCAGTCTTATTGTGATAGCGGCAAATAGTATGCAGTTTGCACAGCTGTTGTCTACAGATACTATCGTGATGGAGATACTTCAGGGAATAGCCTGTACATCCGGAGTCGTTCTGACCGTGCCGATTACATCATTTATCGCAGTTGAAGTATTATATAAAGAAAAGAAAGAGAATGTGGGAGCAGATGAAAGCGCTCCTTGAACACCTTAACTGTTATCAGACAGCCTGGTATGTAATTGGTTCGTGCTTCACATGCGGATAATAGGCATGGTTTACCGGATATCAAACGGCATAATCTTATAAGTACCTTCTGTACGCTTTTGCTGAAAAATAGATGTGAGTAAATATTGACTTGATAAACCGATATGTTTAGTAATGATTTAAGAACAAATGTTCTTTTTTCTATATACAAATATGCAATTTTGTGTTATAATCGAACTTGCATTTACAGACGAAGAAGAACAGCCGTTTAGTAATATTTCAATTATAGAATTTAAACGTCCAGGACGAACAAATTATTCTGATACAGAGAATCCAATAAGACAAGTAAAGGAATATATGGATAATATTGTAGAAGGAAGAATTAAGATTAAGGCTGGAGAGGTTTTAAATGGAACTGAAAATATATGTTTCTTTTGCTATATTTTGTTCTATAAACTTTTCAATCAGATATATGTGAAGTAGTTTGTTAGTAAAACATTGAGGTATAAGGTTGTATTTGGTGCGAATTTTTATTGAATTTTCAATAAAGATATTGTGTGGAATGCGGAAGGAAGATGTGGCAGTATGGAGAATATGCAAGTTAAGTGTGAAGATACTACAATTTTGAATTGTCGTGGCAAGGCAAATATACCTATGTTTGAGAAAATTTTGAATCATTTTGGAATGAGTTATATCGTAATTCATGATTTAGATGCACCTAAAGTGAAAAGAAAAGATAAATGGAATAAAAACCCTATGTGGACGATTAATGAAAAAATATTCCTAGAATCTGAAAAAGGAAAAAATAATCAAGTGATTGTCAGTATACCAGATTTTGAAGGACAGTTTTTTGGTTATTTACAATCTGGGGATAAACCATACAATGCGATTTGTGAATTGAAAAAGGATGAAAATAAAGCAATTTGTGAAGAACTAAAATTGATAGTTTGTGGAGAACTAGATGAAACTTTTGAACGTATGATTTGGGAAGTATCTGAGTATAAAAAGTTAGGAATGAAGTATTGCGAAAACGAAGGCATTAAAATGGAAGAAAAATGGGATTTTAATTAAAAAATGTTACTTTAACTGCTGTACATAATAACTATGTCATAAAGAATGATTACATAGCCGATTAGTTAGGAAAGATTGTAGATGAAATTGAAGAGGGGGCAGGAATGAGTTGTTAAAAGAATCCCCATAGTATGCCTGGGTGGATGAAGAAAGCAGTTGGATTCTGGAGCGTTTTGAGTTTGACTCCACATTAATTGACCGGGATAAAATCACGGCACCGATGTATATGGGGATTATGGAGGTTAAGGCGCTAAAGTGGAGATATGATAAAATTGAAACGGTTTTTGTGATTTATTTACGAAGAATGACATGAAAGAGCTGGAAATTGTACAGACACTGTCTGCACAATTTAGAAATCAGGAATGAATTTAAGAATGAAAATTACGGGCATATCATTTGTCAGACGGTGTCTGACAAATTAAGGAAAGAGGTGTAGATTTGAAAATATCAGAACTGATCGGGGAAACTACTGAATATGATAAAAAACGAGAAGTAGAAATGAAAAAGCCTAAAAGTTGGCTGAAAAGTGTCAGTGCATTTGCAAACGGAATCGGAGGTACACTGATTTTTGGTACTGCAGATGATGATACAGTAATCGGAATTGAGGATATAAAAGGTACTTCTGAATTTGTCAGCCAGAAAATAAAAGAGCGTATTGATCCACTTCCAGAGGTTACAATTCGGATTTACAATACAGAGGATGGGAAAAATTTGCTTGCTGTAGAAGTTATGAAAGGGCAAGAAACACCGTATTATTATCGTGGAGATGGAAGTACCGAGGCTTTTGTCAGGATAGGAAATGAGTCGGTTGTTGCAAATGCAGCAGAGTTAAAAAGGCTTGTGCTGCGTGGAAAAAATTCTTCTTTTGATTCCCTGATGACGGATTATGATTTCAAAGACTATTCTTTTTCAAAATTGCGGGAACGCTATAAAGAGTGGAATGGGACAAGTATGCCGGAAAAGAGTTTTGAATCGTTTGGAATTGTTGATGAAAAGGGAAAATTGACAAATGCCGGTGCCTTGCTTGCGGATAACTGCCCGATTCGTTATTCACGGTTGTTTTGCACACACTGGAATGGACTGGATAAGAGCGGCGGTCAGGTAGACGCTCTGGACAGTGCGGAATATAGTGGGAGTTTGATTATGTTACTGAATGAAGGCGTTGGATTTGTGAAAAGAAATATGAAAATGCTTTGGAAAAAGACAGCAAATTCTCGGATTGAAATGCCGGATTTTTGTGAGAGAAGTGTTTTTGAAAGTCTTGTGAATGGGTTGATTCACCGGGATTATCTGGTTAATGGCAGTGAAGTCCATATAGATATTTTTGATGACCGCCTTGTAATTTATTCTCCGGGTGGGATGCCCGATGGAACAAAAATACAGGAAAGAGATATTGATACTATTCCATCTACAAGAAGAAATCCTGTATTAGCGGATATTTTTGGACGATTGGGATATATGGAACGTCAGGGAAGCGGACTCAACAAAATCTGTGAAGCATATGAAAATGCGGCTAACTATGAGATGGGAATGGAGCCGGAATTTTATTCAGACAGAGTGATGTTTATGGTAACATTAAAAAATCTGAATTATAAAATGATGTTAAATGAAGCTGAAAGTGAAGCTAAAAGTGAAGCTAAAAGTGAAGCTGAAAACATTAATTTGACCGAACTTGAAAAGAGATTGTGCGAATTATTGCAAGAAAATTCTAAAATAACGCAATCAGAAATACAGAAACGGCTTGAAATTTCCAGAAGTAAAGTCCAAAGAACAATGAAAAAATTGGTAAATAAAGGGGTTATTGTTAATATAGGTTCGCATAGAAGAGCACATTGGGAAATTAAAATGCATTCATAAAGGAGGATTTCATGGATCATTTTGAATTAGTATCAGAATATCAGCCAACCGGCGATCAGCCGCAGGCGATTGAACAATTAGTGAAAGGCTTTAAGGAAGGCAATCAGTGTCAGACTCTCCTTGGCGTCACCGGTTCCGGCAAGACCTTTACGATGGCCAATGTTATCCAACAATTAAATAAACCAACCCTCATAATTGCCCATAATAAGACATTAGCAGCACAGCTCTACGGTGAATTTAAGGAATTTTTCCCCAATAACGCTGTCGAGTATTTCGTCTCGTATTATGACTATTACCAACCGGAAGCATATGTGCCTTCAACGGACACTTATATTGCAAAGGATTCAGATATTAATGATGAGATAGATAAGCTTCGACATTCAGCAACAGCTTCTCTTACTGAGCGTAATGACGTTATTGTGGTGTCCAGTGTTTCGTGTATATATGGGCTTGGAAGTCCTATTGATTATCAGAATATGACACTTTCGGTACGTCCGGGAATGACAAAAGACAGGGACGAAGTTTTAAGAAAGCTTGTTGATATACAGTACGAGAGAAATGATATAGATTTTCATCGTGGAACTTTCAGGGTGCATGGTGATGTAGTTGAGATTTATCCTGCGGCGGCTACGGATATAGCTGTAAGGATTGAATTTTTTGGAGATGAGATTGACAGAATTTCTGAGATAGATGTTCTCACAGGAGCTGTCAAATGCGACCTTAAGCATGTGGTAATATTTCCTGCTTCACATTATGTGGTTGCGCCTGATAAAATGTCTGATGCAATAAAGAATATTGAGGATGACCTTGCAGAAAGAATTAGGTTTTTTAAGTCAGAGGATAAGCTTATAGAGGCGCAGAGAATATCTGAAAGGACTAATTTTGACATAGAAATGATGCGTGAGACAGGCTTCTGTTCAGGAATAGAGAACTATTCAAGATATCTTTCGGGGATGGCGCCGGGTGAAGCTCCTAATACACTTATTGATTATTTTCCGGATGATTTTCTAATAATAGTAGATGAGTCGCATATGACTATACCTCAGATAAGGGGAATGTATTCGGGCGACAGGTCACGCAAGACTACTCTTGTAGACTATGGTTTTAGACTGCCTTCAGCGCTTGATAACAGACCGCTTAATTTTGATGAATTTGAGTCGCATATCAATCAGATTATGTGTGTGTCTGCAACTCCGTCCGAATATGAGAGCACGCATGAGATGTTGAGGGCAGAGCAGATAATAAGACCGACCGGACTTCTTGATCCTGAGGTAATCGTGCGTCCGGTTAAAGGTCAGATAGACGATCTCCTTAGTGAAGTGTCGAAGGAGACCGAGAAGCATAATAAGGTTATGGTTACGACGCTTACAAAGCGTATGGCGGAGGAGCTTACCAAATATCTTGCAGAGAATGGAATAAGAGTGAGATATTTACATTCTGATATTGATACTCTTGAACGTTCTGAGATAATAAGAGATATGCGTATGGATGTATTCGACGTGCTTGTTGGAATTAACCTTCTCAGGGAAGGGCTTGATATTCCTGAGATAACACTTGTAGCAATTCTTGACGCAGATAAAGAAGGTTTTTTAAGGTCGGAAACATCTCTTATACAGACGATAGGAAGGGCGGCAAGAAACGTAGACGGCCATGTTATAATGTATGCTGATAATATGACTGATTCTATGAGCCGTGCTATATCAGAGACTAATCGAAGGCGCAGGATACAAAAGCAGTATAATGATGAGCATGGTATTACTCCGCAGTCCATTAAAAAGGAAGTTCGTGAGCTTATACGTATTTCAAAAGAGGTTTCAAAGGTTAAGGAAGATCTGGAAAAAGATATTGAGTCAATGAGCAGAAAAGAAATTACCAGACTTATAGATAATTTCAGCAAGCGTATGCATAAGGCAGCTGCCGAGCTTAATTTTGAAATGGCAGCAGAATTGAGAGATACTATTGTAGAACTTAGAAGACAGCTGGCTGACATAGATGGAGGATTACACAATGAAAGATAACTTTATTCGTATAAGGGGAGCCAGAGAGCACAATCTTAAAGGCATTGATGTTGATATTCCAAGAGATGAATTTGTCGTTATTACCGGACTTTCAGGCTCAGGAAAGTCTTCTCTTGCATTTGATACAATATATGCGGAAGGACAGAGACGGTACATGGAATCCCTGTCTTCATATGCAAGGATGTTTCTTGGACGAATGGACAAGCCTGATGTAGATAATATAGAAGGATTGTCTCCGGCAATATCAATCGACCAAAAATCAACTAACAGGAATCCCCGTTCGACTGTAGGAACAGTAACAGAGATATATGACTATTTCAGGCTGTTATATGCGCGAATTGGCATACCGCACTGTCCTTCATGCGGAAAAGAGATAAAAAAGCAGTCGGTTGACCAGATGGTTGATGAGATTATGAAGCTTTCTGAGAGAACAAGGATACAGCTTCTTGCACCTGTAGTGAGAGGACGTAAGGGAACTCATGCAAAGGTTCTTTCTAACGCTAAGAAAAGCGGATATGTCAGAGTTGTAATTGATGGTAATATGTACGAGCTTTCAGAGGATATTGCCCTGGATAAAAATATAAAGCATAATATAGAGATTGTTGTGGACAGACTTGTTATAAAAGAAGGAATCGAAAAGAGGCTGGCAGATTCTATTGAGAACGTTTTAAAGCTTTCCGAGGGCCTTATGATTGTTGATGTGGTTGATGGGGAAAGAAAGAATTTCAGTGAAAGCTTTTCGTGTCCGGACTGTGGAATAAGCATTGACGAAATAGAGCCGAGAAGTTTTTCGTTTAATAATCCGTTTGGAGCATGTCCTGTTTGTAAGGGTTTGGGATTTAAAATGGAATTTGACCCGGAGCTTTTGATTCCGGATACGACAATGAGTATTGATGAAGGCGCAATTGCTGTAATGGGATGGCAGTCTGTCACTGAGTCTTCAAGTTATACAAGATGTATTATGGACGCTCTTGCAGAGGAGTATGGTTTCAGCCTGTCAACACCTTTTTGTGATTATAGTAAAAAAATAAAGGATATTATACTTTATGGAGCTGATAAGACAGTTAAGGTGCATTATAGAGGCCAGAGAGGCGTCGGAGTCTATGATGTGATGTTTGAAGGCCTGATAAAGAATGTGGAGCGAAGGTACAGAGAAACGTCGTCTGATGTTACTAAACAGGAATATGAGGAATTCATGAAGATTACGCCATGCAGGGAATGCGGCGGAAAAAGACTTAAGCGGGAAGTGTTAGGCGTTACTGTAGGCGGTAAAAATATTGCCGAGATAACAAAAATGCCTGTGCGTAAACTCCAAAAGCATATGAATGAGCTGCAGCTGACTGATATACAGTTAAAAATAGGAGAGCTTGTTCTGAGAGAGATTAATGCGAGAATAGGTTTTCTTATGGACGTTGGGCTGGATTACCTTACTCTTTCAAGGGCGGCGGGAACGCTTTCAGGCGGCGAAGCACAGCGTATAAGGCTTGCAACGCAGATTGGTTCAGGTTTGGTAGGAGTAGCTTATATACTTGACGAACCAAGCATTGGACTGCATCAGCGTGATAACGATAAGCTTCTTAAAACGCTTAATAATCTTAAAAATCTAGGAAACACACTCATTGTAGTTGAGCATGATGAAGACACGATGCGCGCCGCAGATTATATTGTTGATATCGGACCTGGAGCAGGCGAGCACGGTGGAGAACTTGTTGCCTGTGGAACAGCACAAGACATTATGAACTGCCCTGAATCTATAACTGGAGCTTATCTTAGCGGAAGATCATTTATTCCTGTTCCGAATGAAAGAAAAGAACCGTCAGGGTGGATTATGGTAAAAGGAGCAAGTGAGAACAACCTAAAGAATATTAACGTGAAATTTCCTATAGGTGTTATGACGTGCGTTACGGGTGTTTCAGGCTCAGGAAAAAGTTCCCTTGTAAATGAGATTTTGTACAAATCTCTTGCGAAAAAGCTTAACCGTGCGCGTACAATACCCGGCAGACATAAGGATATTACAGGTGTAGAACAACTTGATAAAGTTATTAATATTGACCAGTCGCCTATCGGACGGACGCCGCGTTCTAATCCCGCGACTTATACAGGCGTATTTGATATGATACGCGATTTGTTTGCGTCAACACCCGACGCTAAAATGCGAAACTATAAGAAGGGCCGTTTTTCATTTAATGTAAAGGGTGGAAGATGCGAGGCGTGTTCCGGCGACGGTATAATTAAGATTGAGATGAATTTTCTGCCGGACATATATGTTCCCTGTGAAGTTTGTGGTGGAAAGCGTTACAATAGAGAGACGCTTGACGTCAAATATAAAGGAAAAAGCATATACGATGTTCTTGATATGACAGTTGAGGAGGCGCTTCATTTCTTTGAGCCAATACCTGCTATTTACAGAAAAATAAAAACGTTGTACGACGTGGGGCTTTCATATATCAAGCTTGGACAGCCCTCAACGCAGCTTTCAGGCGGCGAGGCCCAGAGAATAAAACTTGCCACAGAGCTCAGCAGACGAAGCACTGGTAAGACTATATATATACTGGACGAGCCGACGACAGGACTTCACTTTGCGGATGTACACAAGCTTATTGATATACTAAAAAGGCTTACAGAAAGCGGCAATACAGTTGTAGTAATAGAACACAACCTGGACGTTATCAAGACGGCAGATTATATTATTGATATCGGACCTGAGGGCGGAGACCGGGGCGGAACGGTTATTGCAACCGGAACGCCTAAAGAGGTTGCCGACACAAAGGGAAGTTATACAGGTGAATTTCTGAAAAAAATCTTAGTTTGACATTTTATATAACGTCTTATATCATGGAGGTAAATATAGATGGGTAATCATTTTTTTGCAATGATGTCAAGAATGAAATATATTAACCGTTGGTCGCTTATGCGTAATTCTGATAATGAGAATATAAGCGAGCATTCACTTGAAGTCGCAATGATAGCTCATGCGCTTGCTATTATCAGTAATGTTCGTTTTGGAAATGACGTTAATGTTGAAAAAGCGGCGCTTATTGGAATGTATCATGACACAACTGAGATTATTACAGGAGATATGCCTACACCGGTAAAATATTTTAACCCTGATATTAAATCAGCATATAAAGCTGTGGAAGATATTGCTGCGGGTAAGCTTCTTGACATGCTTCCTGACGATATGCGGGAATATTATACTAATCTGTTCTATAAACAGGAAGAGGACGAATATATTTGGAGACTGGTAAAGGCTGCCGATAAGATTTCAGCCCTTCTTAAATGTATCAAAGAGGAACAAATGGGCAATTCTGAGTTTGCAAGCGCTCATTTATCCACTCAGGAAGCATTGGATGCTATGGGGCTTCCTGAGGCTGCAGTTTTTGAAGAGGAATTTTTGGAGTCGTTCAGCCTTACGCTTGATGAACTGCAGCGATAAACGAGGAGACAGCAGATGTGTTTTTGATATAATACAGATTTTACATATGAAAGGATATAAATAATATGGAAAAAGAATTAGTAATCGTACTGGATTTTGGAGGCCAGTATAACCAGCTTATTGCAAGGCGCGTCAGAGAGTGCAGCGTATATTGTGAGGTTAAGCCGTACACTATGTCAATTGATGAAATTAAGTCGCTTAATCCAAAGGGCATAATATTTACAGGAGGACCTAACAGCGTATACGCCTCGTCTTCGCCAAAGTATAATAATGATATATATAATCTTGGCATACCTATTCTTGGAATATGTTATGGTTCTCAGCTTATGGCATACAGTCTTGGCGGCGCCGTAAAGACTGCGCCGGTAAGTGAGTATGGACATACTGAGGTTGTAGTGGATTCTTCTTCCGTATTATTTAAAGATATAGAGACGTCTGATTTGAATTCTACCGTATGCTGGATGAGCCATACGGATTACATCGCAGACGTTCCGGAAGGCTTTAAGCCTATAGCTCATACTGACAATTGCCCTGTAGCGGCTATGGAATGCCCGGAGCGCGGTTTGTATGCAACGCAGTTCCACCCTGAGGTTATGCACACCAGAGAGGGGCTTAAGATGCTTCGGAATTTTGTATATGACGTATGCGGCTGTACTGGCAGCTGGAGAATGGACAGCTTCGCTAATCAGGCAGTCCAGTCCTTACGTGAAAAGATTGGAACAGGCAGGGTATTGTGTGCATTATCAGGCGGAGTTGACAGTTCTGTGGCGGCTGTTCTGCTTTCAAAAGCGGTAGGAAAGCAGCTGACATGTGTGTTTGTAGATCATGGTCTTTTGCGTAAAAACGAGGGTGACGAGGTAGAAGCCGTATTTGGACCAAACGGACCATATGAACTGAATTTTATTCGGGTAAACGCACAGGAAAGATATTATAAGAAGCTTGCAGGAGTAACCGAACCTGAGGAGAAGCGGAAAATTATCGGCGAAGAATTCATACGTGTATTTGAAGAAGAGGCAAAAAAGATTGGCAGTGTAGATTTCCTGGTTCAGGGCACAATCTATCCTGATGTTATTGAAAGCGGACTTGGCAAATCAGCCGTTATCAAGAGCCATCACAATGTAGGTGGTCTTCCTGACGTAGTAGACTTTAAAGAAATAATTGAACCGCTCCGCATGCTGTTTAAGGACGAGGTAAGGAAAGTCGGAAGGGAGCTTGGAATCCCGGATTATCTTGTTGACAGACAGCCGTTTCCGGGTCCGGGACTTGGAATAAGAATTATTGGCGAGGTTACACCTGAAAAGGTCCGCATCGTTCAGGACGCAGATTATATCTATCGTGAAGAGATTGCCAATGCAGGAGTGGACAAGGGTCTGGGACAGTATTACGCCGCCTTAACTAATATGCGTTCCGTCGGTGTAATGGGAGATTTCAGAACCTATGATTATGCGGTTGCACTAAGAGCTGTATGTACCTCTGATTTTATGACTGCTGAAGCGGCACAGCTCCCATGGGATGTGCTGAGCAAGGTGACTAACCGGATTGTAAATGAGGTTAAAGGCGTAAACAGGGTACTGTATGATTGTACCGGGAAGCCACCGGCAACGATTGAGTTTGAGTAAGTTGCAGGTGCAAAAAAGTCCAGTATTTATGCGGCTTCCAAACAAATTTGTTTAAGCTGTGGCAACGATTTGGCAACATTTTTGCATTATTCAAGGAATAAATATACTTCAAGAGCATAATAAAACCTTACTGATTTTCAGGATTGAAAACTGAATATCGGTAAGGTTTTTCTTATGCTCATTTCTGCTTTTTCTTTTTTGATGTTTTCTTTTCTTCTTTTTCTATCTTTTCTAATTCTTCCATGAGCATATCGCTGACCGCCTGTGACGGAACCTTTGCCCAATGCTGATAAGTGTCAAGCTCCGGGTATTTATATCGCCATTCGTCATACTGCTCTTTGCTGATTTCGCCATTCTCCAGTTTGGCAGCCTGTTGCTGCCATGCCCCAAACATTTTCAGCATAGAGATGTAGGTGGAATAGTCGGATTTGTCCAAACGCAGACAGATTTCTCCGTCAATCTCTCCGATTTTCAATCCATACATATCTTCCAATGCAAAAAGGGTGTGCATTAAACCGATGTAGGTATCTATATCCGGTACAGTCAGGGCATGGGTGCTGACATCAAAGATACCAGCCATTTCTTTGACAAGCTCTTGCTTGGGTATTCTGGCTTCTGACTCGTACTGTGCCATACGGACATCAGAGGTCTTTCCTAAAAAGCCTAACATTTCGCCGAGCTGCTTTTGTGTCATTCCTTTTCGGTTGCGGAAGAATTTAATTCGTTGCCCGATTGCCATAATGAAACCTCCTAAACAAATTTGTTTGAGTACAGTATAACATGAGCGAATGAGGATAGCAAGAAGAAACTAAACAAAAAAAGTTAATTATTTTTCTGAAAACCACTTGACTTAAATTAAAATGTTTAGTAATATATGCAATACATAGACTTAAACAAATAAGTTTAGAGATGAGGAGAAGGGAGGAAAACGAATGGAGAATAAAAACTTTATGACCGTTGATGAAGTGGCGCAGGAATTGAATGTATCAAAATCCTATGCCTATAAGGTTGTCAGAGAGTTAAATGCAGAAATGCGGGAGCTTGGCTACCTGACCGTTACAGGACGGGTAAACACAAACTTTTTCCGCAAGAAGTTATGTTACAGCGAAGCGTAAGAGTATGCAGCAGGAGAGGAGATGATGTTATGGCTGTATATAAAGACGGAGATAAATGGCGTGTTATTTACCGTTTTACCAACTGGAAAGGGGAACGGAAGCAGACACAGAAGCGAGGATTTGCAACTAAGAGGGAAGCCCAGATGTGGGAGAGGGAAATCATGCTGAAGCAGGAAGCGAAGCTGGATATGACCTTTGAGAGCTTTTTTGAAATCTACGAAGCAGATAAGAAAAAGAGAGTAAAGGAAAACACATGGGAGTCCAAAAGCCATGTGATACGGACGAAGATACTTCCTTATTTCGGACAGCGTAAGATTGGAGAGATTGAGCCAAAGGACGTGATAGCGTGGCAGAATGAGCTGCTTGCCCACAAAGGTGAAAACGGGGAAGTGTATTCCCCGACTTACCTGAAAACCATTCACAGTCAGCTTAGTGCTATTTTCAATCATGCGGTAAGGTTCTATCATCTGCCCTCTAATCCGGCGCAGAGAGCCGGGACAATGGGAAGTGAGGAACACAAGGAAATGCTGTTTTGGACGAAAGAGGAATATCTGAAGTTTGCCGATGTGATGATGGATAAGCCACAGTCCTATTATGCATTTGAAATGCTTTATTGGTGCGGAATACGAATGGGTGAGCTGTTAGCTTTAACTCCAGCAGATTTCGATTTTGACAGGCAGACGGTTACAATCAATAAATCTTATCAACGGTTAAAGGGAAAAGATGTCATTACTTCCCCTAAGACGGTAAAGAGCAACCGGACAATCAAAATGCCACAGTTTCTCTGTGAAGAAATGCAGGAATATATCGGTATGCTGTATGAAGTCGGAGAGGACGAAAGGATATTTCAGATTACAAAATCCTATCTTCATCATGAGATGGACAGAGGGGCAAAGGCGGCAGGTGTAAAGCGAATACGAATACACGATTTGCGGCACAGCCACATTTCCCTGTTGATTGAGATGGGCTTTTCGGCACTTGCCATAGCGGACAGAGTAGGGCATGAGAGCATTGACATCACTTACCGTTATGCACATTTGTTTCCAAATAAACAGACGGAAATGGCGAATAGGCTGGAAATTGAACGGGTTGGAAAGGAGGATTGACAGTTATGGAAAGAAGTCTTGATTATCAGGGAAGATGGAGAAATAAGACGGTGGCATTTCGGGTGTCGGAGGAAGAAAGCAAGCTGATTGATACACAGGTCAGGCTTTCGGGGCTGACAAAGCAGGACTATATCATCAGGCGTTTACAATGTCGTGATGTGGTGGTGCAGGGTAATCCGAGAGTGTACAAGGCACTTAGAAATCAGATGGCGGATATTTATGAGGAATTACAGCGTGTTGCTCATGCAGGAGAGTTGAGTGAGGAATTTCTTTATACTCTGCAACTGGTGGCAGAAACGATGAATGGATTAAGGGAGGAAAACTGATGGCGGAAAACAAAAAAGCGACTGCTCCGGTATCATCTGTTGGCGCAGATGGGAAGCAGTCACTATGTAAAACTAACAAACAAAGTATAGCAGATTTGCCCGATAAGGGCAATCTGCAAGCCACAAAAAACAATGGAGCAGGGCAATCCGGACAGGAGAAATTGCAGACGGTCACAATGGAGGAATTGTATGATACGGTCTACCCACCAAAAGTACCGATAGTAGACGGTCTGATTTATAATGGCACTTACCTTTTTGTAGGTGCGCCAAAGGTGGGGAAATCCTTTTTTATGGCTCAATTAGGCTATCATGTCAGCAGGGGTATTCCTTTATGGGATTATTCGGTTAATCAAGGGACGGTGCTGTATTTGGCTCTGGAGGATGATTATGGCAGACTGCAAAAGCGGCTATCACGAATGTTCGGTATGGAAAGCACCAGTAGCTTCTATTTTGCAACAAGGTCTAAATCTTTGAATGAGGGATTAGAGGAACAGCTTACACAATTTGTTAAAGAGCATAAGGACGCAAGGCTGATTATCATTGACACGCTGCAAAAGGTCAGAGAAGTCGGAGGGGACAAGTTCAGCTATGCCAGCGATTATGACATTGTGACGAAGCTGAAACAGTTTAGTGACACACATGGTATTTGTCTGTTGGTGGTACACCATACAAGAAAAATGGAGTCGGCAGACAGCTTTGATATGATTTCCGGCACAAATGGACTTCTAGGAGCTGCGGATGGGGCGTTTGTCATGCAGAAAGAAAAGCGGACAGAGAATAAGGCGGTATTAGAGGTTGCGGGGCGTGACCAGCAAGACCAAAGATTGTTACTTAACTTCAATCGGGAATTATGTTTGTGGGAGCTTACGAAAGCGGAAACGGAGTTATGGAAAGAACCTGACGATCCGGTACTGGAAGCTATTGCAAAGGTGGTATCAGAGGAACAGCCGGAGTGGAGTGGTACAGCATCAGATTTATTACAACAGTTACCGGAACTTACTATGCAGCCAAATGTGCTGACAAGAAAGTTGAATATCAGCATGGAAAGGCTGTATGTAGATTACCATATTAGCTATGAAAGCAGCAGAGGGCATGGCGGTAGGAAGATTAGGCTGGCAAGAATAGAAGTGTAAGCGTGACGATATGTGACGGTTGTGACGGTATTTTATATAGCGTTGTCGGTAGCTAAATAATCGTCACTATCGTCACCACCGTCACGCAGGATAGAAAGGATTGATGGATTGATATGAAAAATGTGCAGATTTCGCAGGAGCTTTTCTTTGCACTTATGAAATACTTTTTGATTGGACAGGAGGAATTATTACCGGAGATACAGAAGGGATTGGAGCAGAAACTGGACTCTCTGGTAATGAGGGAGCTGTATACGAAGTATAAAACTGCACCCACCGAAGAAGAACGGGAAAAAGCGCGCAGGGAATATTTAGACAAGCGTGGTGTGCCGGACAGCTTTCGGTGGTAATTTTCCTTAATTGTAAATGACGGGTGCGTGGCACGCTCCCGTTAGATATGGTTAAGGAGAAATATGGTGTGGTGGCAGCGATAATGGAGTGACCGGAACGGGAACGACAAGCCCCCGGCAGGGCGCAAAACCCGCTTGCGGGCTTGGTAGCTTTTGATACGAAGTGTCAAAAGTGCTTTTGCGTTACTTTCGGCGAAAGTAACAAAGCCGGAGCGAGGAAACCTCGCTCTGCGCCGATATCCGGCGCTGATAGGACAGATAAAAATGGAGGAGTGTTTATTGGAGAGAACGATTAGCGGAATGATGGGAAAAGGCTCGGTCAATCACAACACCAGAGCATTTTCAGCAAAAAATGTTGACAAGGAACGAAGCAGGGATAATGTAGAGTTCTGCCATTCGGATATAAAGCAGGTTTATCACGAATTGTTTGATGAAGCTTTAGAACGATATAACGCAAAGCAGAAACGGAGTGACCGGAAGATTGATGATTACTATGAGAAGATAAGGCAGGGAAAGCAGGAAAAGCTATTCCATGAGGTCATATTTCAGATTGGCAATAAAGATGATATGAATGTGAAAAGTGCGGAGGGACAGCTTGCGAAGGAAATTCTCATAGAATTTATGCAGGACTTTCAGAGAAGAAATCCCAACCTATATGTATTTTCTGCTCATCTGCATATGGACGAGGAAACGCCACACATTCACATTGATTTTGTGCCCTTTATCCGTAACAGTAAGCGTGGACTTGATACAAGGGTATCACTCAAAGGAGCATTGGGAGAGCAAGGATTTCATGGTGGCACAAGAGGAGCTACGGAATGGAATCAGTGGATAGAAGCCGAGAAGCAGGAATTGTCAAAGGTCATGGAGCGGTATGGTGTCGAGTGGCTGCAAAAGGGAACACACAACAAGCATTTATCCGTACTGGACTTTGAGAAGCAGGAAAGAGTAAGGGAAGTCGCAGAGCTGGATAAACAGATAGAACGGTCTGAAACAACGCTCCATGAAGTACAGCAGTTAGTAGACAGTCGGTTGGATCGTGCGGAAGAACTGGCAGGGATTAGTGAGCAGCTCCAAAAGAAAAATGATGAGCTGCAATCAGAGCATTTGGAGCTGGAAAGAGCCAATAGTGAAGCAAAGCAGAGCAATACACATTTATCTGAAAAGAACCTGATATTACAAGCTGAAAACAAAGATTTGGACGAAGCAAGGAAAAAGCTGCAATCTGGCAATAAGGAGCTGGAAAAACAGCAGCAGAAGCTCCAAAATGAGCTTGAAGCTATGTCAGGTTCTAAGAGCAAATTAGAACGGAATGTAAGGGCTTATGACGAGGACAGACAATGGCAGCTTCCGGAAGCGGGGGCATTTGCAAGTGCAAAGTCCTATCGGGATAATAGTGCAAAACCATTGGTAACAAGGCTGAAAGAGCTTGTAAAAAGCCTGACAATCAAATGTGTCAATCTTATGGAGCAGGTCAGAAAGCTGACGGAGAAAGTAACGCAGCAGACTTCGGATATTGAGTGGTACAAAGGAAAGTTAAGAGAGCAGGCAGGTGTTGTGGAGCAGTTGCAGGAAAAAACAGCCGATTTGGAGCGTGTAAAGCGTTGTGCCGGAGCAGAAAAGGTGCAGGGAATGATTGACAGTATGAAAGAGATTGAAAGGCTGGATAGGGAGCAGAAATGCTTGCAGAGAAGCTATAACAGAGGAATGAGCAGATAAGGAGATGGATTGATATGATGGAAAATACAAAGATACTGGAGAAACATATAGTTGGAGAGAATGGTATAGGGTACACGTTAGGGGAAGATGGTTTATACTATCCTAATTTGGAGCTGCCGGAGGGTACACATTACAACATAGGAAAGTATGGGATTCTGCGGTGGGAATATTTGAAAACCCACCGTAGAGGGGAATATATCAGGCTGTTGCTAGATAGAAAACTGAATGAGTATTTGCATGAGATTGATGAGGAGTGTTATACAAGAATGGAGCTGATTGTAGAGCAGATGAAAGCTGGTGAGGGGATTACAGAAGAACTAAAGGAAAAAGACCAGATGAAGTGGGTAGGGTTGATGAATAATGTGCGGAGTGCGGCAGAGGAATTGGTGCTGAGAGAGGTGGTATATTGTTAGGTGCAGGGCGGTTTTGTAAAGAAACTACCTTGTACTATTTGTATGTTTTGCATTACTTGCCATAAGTTATATTAAGCTAAAAGAATATTTTGACAACATCAAAAAAAAGATTTATAATTTGTTTTATGAGGAAAGGTGGGTAAATCATGACTATTTCAGAGCAGATTAAGGTTTTGTGCGTGAGATGTAATGTGAGTGAAGCTGAATTGGCAAGAAGATTAGGAAAATCTCCACAAAGTTTCAATTCAAAAATGAAAAGGGGTAGTTTTTCAATACCAGAACTGGAACAAATTGCAGATGTGCTAGGCGTTTCATTTAAAAGAGAATTTATTTTGTCAGATGGAGATCAAATCTAATGAATAATGTTGCAATAAAAAAATTTAGGCTTGGAGAATTGTTTTGTGGACCGGGTGGGCTTGCACTTGCTGCCGTTACGGCACAAATAAGTAATCCAGAATATAGAATTGTTCATCAATGGGCAAATGATTATGACGTGGATACATGTAATACATATCGCAGAAATATATGCCCAGGTAATGAAGAAAGTGTAATTTGTGGAGATGTAAGAAAACTTGATATAGAAACTTTAGGAGATATTGATGCGCTGGCATTTGGTTTTCCGTGCAACGATTTTTCAGTGGTTGGCGAACAAAAAGGATTTAATGGAACCTTTGGACCTCTTTATACATATGGGGTTAAAGTTTTAAAATGTTATCAGCCTTTGTGGTTTTTGGCAGAAAATGTTGGTGGATTAAAGAGTGCAAATGAAGGAAAAGCCTTTGAAAAAATTCAAAATGATCTTATAAAAGCTGGATACAAAATATATCCCAATTTATATAAATTTGAAGAATACGGTGTTCCACAAGCTAGACATAGAATGATAATTGTTGGAATAAGAAAAGATTTACCATATGAATTTAAGATACCAAGTTCCAAACCGTATAAAGATATAGATGTTACTTGTAAAACTGCAATTGAGGTTCCGCCTATTCCGAAAGATGCTTCGAATAATGAACTGACGAAACAATCAGCTCAAGTAATAGAACGCTTGAGTTATATTAAACCGGGTGAAAATGCTTTTACTGCTGATTTGCCAGAAAGATTACGATTGAATGTTAAAGGTGCTAAAATAAGCCAAATATATAAGCGCCTTGATCCCAATAAACCAGCCTATACAGTTACTGGTTCAGGCGGGGGAGGAACACATATATATCATTATGCTGAGCCTCGGGCATTAACAAACAGAGAACGTGCAAGATTACAGACATTTCCAGATACGTATATTTTTGAGGGTTCTAAAGAATCTGTTAGAAAGCAGATTGGTATGGCAGTTCCGTCAAAAGGAGCAAAAGTCATTTTTGAAGCTATATTAAATACTTTTGCGGGAATACCATATGAGAGTATTGAAGCTTATACCGGATGCGATGACTAAAAAATGAGGTGAAGATATGCTGAATTATTGGTGGGTAACTAGACCGAAGCGAAAATTGAATTCTGTACCGGAAGTGTTGGCTGCATTTGCAGACATGTCACTCAATCAGGAGTGGGAGGGACAACGGGATTCTCATCTTGCATATGAAGATGCTTTGGAAACTGCTGGATTGAAGCGAAAAGGAGAACGGAGAGATCAAACCGGTGGTGGGGCAAGAACATATAAAGCGTGGCTGGTTAGTTTAGGATTGATTTTTACGCAAGATTCAACAAATAAGATTAAACTGACGCTTGCAGGGGAAGCTATTATGAATGGCGATTCTCCGGTGGAGGTTTTGACAAATCAAATATTGAAATATCAGTTTCCATCTTCTTTTTCAACTGGAAGGGGAGTACAAGTGTCGAATCGGTTTAGAATTAGACCATTTAGATTTTTATTAAAACTTCTGGATGACAGTAAAATTGGTTACTTAACAGAGGAAGAGATTGCAAAGGTTATTGTAACAGAAGCCGAAAATGAAAGTGATAAATGTTATAACTATATTGTTGACAGAATTATTCAATTTAGAAATTTTGGAGACAGTTGTCTAGAAGAAGATTTTTTTGAAAAATATCAGTCTTCTAAGGGAGAAGTAAATCCAGAACACCCATATAGTCACTTGATGGATTTGGCAAATACAATAATCAACTGGCTCGAATATACGCAACTTGCAAAGAAAGAAGATGGAAAGGTAGAAATTCTTGTTGATAAAAGGGAAGAAGTAAGAAAAATTCTTTGTGATAAACCTAATTTTATTGATCGACCAGAACAACATGAGTATTTTCAGAGAAAATATGGCATTGATCCCAAACATAAAAAAGATAACCGAAATCTTGCTATGACACAGACAATTACCGCAATGGTTATTGCAAAACAAAAAGTAAAACAGGCTTATATTGCAGAGTCGCTTGAACGTCCCATTACAAAGATTACTCCGACGGTTGTAGACTACATTGTACAAAGAACTGGAATAGATGGAAAAACTGTTGAGGATATTTTGATTGAAACATATCCACATGGCTCTGTTGGGGCATTTATGACCAAATATTTTGAGATGGCTTTTAAGGGACGTGATGAAGCAACGGAATTTGAAAAAGCAACAGTTGAATTGTTTCAAGATGTATTTGGGTTTGAAGCAAAGCATGTTGGACCAATTGGTCTTACACCAGATGTGTTGTTGCTTTCGGATTCTGAAGGCTATCAAGCAATACTAGATAATAAGGCATATCATAAATATACCATCAATAACGATCATTATAATAGGATGGTACATAACTATATTGGAAACATTCAAAACTACAGCAAGTCAAATAAATCGTTGGCATTTTTCTCATATATTGCAGGTGGATTTGGTAGCAATATTGACAAACAGCTGAACAATATTGTTGATGCAACAGGGGTAAATGGCTCTGCAATGAGTGTGTCTAATATAATAAAAATGGTAGAGAAGCATGAATGTACACCATATAGTCACCAAAAAATTCGCGACATTTTCAGTTTAAATCGGCAAGTGTTGATAAGTGATATTTTATAAGGCAGAGAAATGGATGATTTAACAAAAGCCCAGAGAAGAAAAAATATGCAACATATTCGCTCGAAGGATACGAGTATTGAGGTAAAATTGCGAAAAGCTTTGTGGCACAAGGGATATCGTTATAGAAAAAATGATAGTAGATTGCCGGGAAAACCAGATATTGTATTGACCAAATACAAAATAATAATTTTCTGCGATGGAGAATTTTTTCATGGAAAAGATTGGGAAGTCTTAAAACCAAGATTGGAAAAGAGTGATAATAGCCAGTACTGGATTAGTAAGATTTCCAGAAACAGAGAGCGTGATGAAGAAATTAATAAACAGCTTTTGTTTCAGGGATGGACGGTTATTAGGTTTTGGGGCAAGGATATTCAGAAAAATGTAGACGAATGCGTGAAGGTTGTTGAGGAAGCAATATTTGATAATTTTATGGTTGAGAAAGAATAATAAATGATAGAAGGAATCGATATGGAATTAAGGATATTTTCTTTTTTTTCAGGTGCAGGTTTTTTAGACTTGGGATTTGAAAAAGAAAATTATGAAGTTGTATTTGTAAATGAGTATAGTGTTGAGTTTTTGACGGCATATAAATTTGCTCGTGAAAAAATGAAAATGAAGACTCCAAGACTAGGGTATTATTGTGGAGATATTAATAATTTATTAAGAGGTGAACAGCGGAAAGAGTTAGAAAAAAAAGTTCATGATATGAAAAAGGAGGGACTTGTTGGCTTTATTGGAGGACCTCCTTGCCCAGATTTTTCAATAGCTGGAAAAAATGAGGGGATTTCAGGAAAAAATGGAATGTTAACAAATAGCTATAAGCGTATAATATTAGAACAGGAGCCAGACTTTTTCGTGTTTGAAAATGTCAAAGGTTTATGGTCAACTCAAAAACATCGAAAAGAATATGATAAGATAAAAATAGCGTTTCGAAGAAAAGGATATATATTAGTTGATAAACTTGTAAATGCGCTAGACTATGGTGTCCCACAAGACAGAGAAAGAGTGATTTTATTTGGAATTAAATATAATTTGGTTGATGTAGATAGGAGAAATGCAGTACAAAAATTAAAAAAGAAATTTGATTGGGGAATTAAAGAAGCATATAAAAAAGAGGTTAGGGAAAAATGTGAATGGCCTGAGACAAGTGAATTTAATGAAAATTCAACTATGGCTCAGCCTGCAAATATTATTCCTGAATTATGTGTTGAATATTGGTTTGAAAAAAATGATGTATATGGACATTATAATGCAACAGATTTTTTTCAGCCTTGGTCGACAGAAAGATTTGAATCAATTCAAGAAGGAGATGTAAGTAAAAAGTCATTTAAAAGATTGCATAGGTGGCGCTATTCTCCAACTGCCGCATATGGAAATAATGAAGTGCATTTACATCCCTATTACGCACGTAGATTGTCAGTCGCTGAAGCACTTGCTATACAGTCTCTGCCTAAGGAATATGTAATTGCTAAGGATTTGTCTAAAAGCGATATGTTTAAAACGGTCGGAAATGGTGTGCCTTTTCTGCTGGCAAAAGAAATTGCTCATTCAATAAGGACTTTTTTAGAAAATGAATTACAATAGAGGAGGATGTAATGGTTTATTCACTTGAAGATATAAAAGCTGATTTGAAAAATTTAACAGAAAAACAGTTTTATACAAAGCATATTATTCGTTCAGATAATTGGTACTTTGAAGAATATTTGGGGAAAAACCCAGATGAAGTCATTCATTTAATTGATGATTATCGTTTGATAGTAAGCGAAAGTTTTGGAGTGAGTTTTAATTCTGTAATGATGGTGGGAAGTGGGAAATTAGGTTTTAGTATGTCGCCGCCAGATATAGAACATCCAGACAAGTCTAAAATGTTTTTGCCGTTTAATGATGATGAGAATGTTAGAAAGGTATCTGATTTAGACATAGCAATTATTTCTAGTGATATCTTTCATGAATATTGGAAAATGTTTAGAAACTCCTATAAAACAAGATTTAGGAATACATATATTCACTTATATAATGAACTCTATAGAGGATATATCAATGAACGGAATATTATGGAAGTGGACGGTTGCAGGAAACAATGGAATGAAACTGCAGCAATATCTAAGAAAAAATTAAGGTCAGACTTGTATTTTAGACATGAAATATCATATAGGATATATCGTAATTGGGAAGACTTTGAAGATTACAATATTCAAAATATCAGAAAAATTAAGAGGGAGGATTTTTAATGAAGTATTTATTTAGAAGAAATACGAAAACAATACAAGAGATTAATAGAGATTTTACCGAGGGGAAGTTATTTGCCGATTCTTCTTATCAAAGAAGGAAAGTTTGGAATGACCAAGACAAAGTTAGGCTGATTGAAACAATTTTAATGGAATTGGTTATGCCAGAAGTATTTTTTTGGACAACAGATAGGGATCCGGACACAGGCGTAGCTTCTACCCATATTGTAGATGGACAGCAGAGAATTAATGCCATCGTTGATTTTATAGGTGGAGAATTTTCATTAAATGAGAGATATCTTATGAATGATGAAATTAAACAACTTTGTGGGAAGAAAGCATTTAAAGAACTTGACCAGTCATATAAAAATAAGATATGGGAATATCCTATTTCTATAGTTGAAATTGATCCTATATGTACAATGGCAGATATAAAAGAACTTTTTTATAGGCTGAATTTAACTAATTACAATTTGAATCAGCAAGAAAAAAGAAATAGCAAGGATAGCGTATTTGGAGATAAATGTGAAGCATTATCAACATATGATTTTTGGAAAAAGACAAAGCTATTCAGTTCTGCGGATGCAAAAAGAATGAAAGATGTTGAATACTGTTGCTCAATATACATTTTGGCAAATGAAGGTATTATTGATCAGACTAATGGTAAAAAAATAAATAATTATTATGATGATTATAAAAATGATTTTGATGCAGACGACAAGCTAAAAAATAAAATCTTAGAAGCTATGTCTGTCATCGAGGATATTTTGGATAAAACAACAATATCTTTTATTTCAAAGAAGGCACAGATGTATACATTGTTTTGCGTTGTTTTCAAAATGTTTGATGAGGGAAAGGCATTTAATGATTTCTTTGAAAAAATTAAAATATTTGTCACAGCATATAGTAAATTTAGAAATGAGTTTGCACTGGATTATGAGGATGATTTAATGTCTGCTTTATATGCTGATATTAAAAAATATAAATTGGCATCTTCAGAGGGAATTAATAAAGTTGCTAATAGGACAATTAGATTTGAAATTTTATATAAGATTTGTGCTGAAGATGGTGAAGAAGTTTTTGCGGCGTTAAAAAAGATAACAGAAGATATGAATCATTTGCTTGATGCAAGAAAAGACGAGAAGGACCAGTTAGAATTGGATGATATAATCGATGAAGAATAGTGATAAAAGAAAGTATGTAAGTAGTTTCATAACGCAAATAAATTGTAATTTATTTAAAAAGGTGTAAGATGCAAAAGGAAAATTCTAAAAAGGATAAAATATTTAACATGAGGCAATTTTGGGGAAGTTCTTTGTTAGCTCCCTACGTTGATTTTAGGAGAGATTCTGAAATGTATTGTGTATATTGTGGAGAAAAGGCTGATACGAGAGAACATTGCCCTTCTAAAGCTTTTTTGAAGAAACCACTCCCAACAGATTTACCAACTGTTCCTGCTTGTAAGAAATGTAATAATGGTTTTTCGGCAGATGAGAGATACACAAAGAAAGTGATAGATTTTTTGTATATGTATTACATACAAAAAGATGATTCATTTAATATATCTTGTATGGATGATGATAGAGAAACGAAAGAGGCAAGGGAAGCAACTAAAGAGTTTATTAAAAAGCCTTATTTTGATGAAAGAATGGCAAATGTATTCCGAAAGTTAGCGATATGTCATGCTGCATATGAGATAAGTGTTGGCTTTTTTTGCGATGATTGGCAAGGTAAACCAGAGAGTATATCATATATTATACGTCCTATGGTGGGGGATGAAGCATGGAAAGAACTTGAATATGCAGAAGTGATTGATGATGATTTTTTGCCTGAAATAGGTTCGCGTGTGTTTGGTAATATTTTTGTTGTTCAGTTAGATACACAAAATATAGATACAGCGCAAAAAACAAAAATAAATATGTGTATGCTTGACTGGACAGATATTCAAAACGGATATTATAAGTATCAGGCTTTTTTAAGGGAAGAAAAGATATATGTAAAAATTATATTTAACGATTTTCTATATGCAGAAGTTGTGTTTGCTCGCGAAACATAGAAATTTGTGTTATGAAAATAGAGATTGTTATTTAAGAATTGCTTGTTTATAATAATTTTGTGGCAACACTTTGGCAACAGAAAATCAGTAAGCCCAAATAAATTATGTAATTGAAGTAAAAAATCGGCATTTTAGAACAAAACTTAAACAAAATAGTTTAAGATAAAAGAGAAACTTGCCGAGTTTGAGTAGTATCGAAAACGGCTGAAAGCCGCATAAATACTGGATTCTTGCGAGGCGCAAAGCCCTTGTGACAACAGTTTGACAACATTTTAAGATTATTCAAGAATAAAGAGCTAACAGATTTTTGAGAGGAAGTCTGTTAGCTCTTTTTGCGTTATCAGTCTTTTAGTTTGTCCTTGAACGCTTCGACCAATGCGTCGCTTAATTCCTGCGAAGGAACTTTCGCCCAGATTTGAGTGGTATCGAACTTTGGATAATGATAACGCCAATTATCGTATTCTTCCCTGCTGATTTCATTGGAAGAAAGTTTATCCGCCTGCTCTTTCCAAGCGTAGAGCATTTTCAATAACTCGGCGGCGTCCTTGCATTTATCCTTGTTGACTTTCAGGCAGACTTCTCCGTCCGATTCGCTGACGGTAAGACCGTAAATATCTTCAAGGGTAAATAAGGTGTGCATAAGTCCGATATAGCTGTCGATGTCGGGGACGTCGAGAGCCTGCGGAGAAACGTCGAGAGCCTGCGCTAATGCGGCGGTCAAGTCCGCTTTCGGTTTGCGGGAGCCAGTTTCGTACTGCGCCAGACGCACGTCTGCGCTCCTTTCAGGAAAGCCGACGCTCATGCCAAGATATTTCTGCGTCATGCCCCGCATCATGCGGAAAAAATGGATTCTTTCGCCAATAGCCATAGTGTATCGCTCCTTGCGTATGTATTTTGCGGCGTCTGCCGCAAATGGCAAATACTTTGGTGTAGAGTATTTAACTCGTAATGAGTATAGCATATATGTTTAACAGAAGTCAATGAAAATAAAACAAAAAAGTTTAATGTTTTCCTAAAAACCACTTGACAATAGCAAATACGCTTAGTATAATGACGATGAATTAAATAAATATGCTTAGTAAAATGAATGACCGTCCGATTGGGATATGACTTTGCAAGGACTTTCCGAAAAGGAAAAGAGCGAAGCGACGCCGCTGGAGCAGGGGCAGGAACGACAATCGGGGGAAACGGCGAAAAATATACAAATTGGAAGGAGGGATTGCATGGCGGATACAACCTTTATGCGGGTGGAAGAAGTTGCGGAAGAACTGGGCGTTTCAAAATCTTATGCTTATAAGATAGTTCAGAAATTGAACGCCGAATTGAAAGCGCAGGGATTTTTAACGATTTCAGGACGCATAAATAAACAGTATTTTTTAGAGAGAGCCTGTTATGGCGTAAAGAAGAAAGAGAGGGATTAGATTATGGCGGTTTACAAAGAGCCAAAAACAAACACATGGAAAGTTTATTACCGTTATACCGACTGGCAGGGCAACCGCAGGCAGACGACAAAGCGGGGATTTGCCACGAAAAGAGAAGCGTTGGCGTGGGAACGGGAGCAGCTCAATAAGGTTACGGCGGATTTGGATATGACTTTCGGGAGTTTTGTCGAAACTTATACGGTAGATATGAAAAACCGTATTAAGGAAAACACATGGCATACGAAAGAGCATATTCTCAGGACGAAGATTTTGCCTTATTTTGAAAAACGGAAAATCAACGAAATCCAGCCGAGGGATATTATCGCATGGCAGAATGAAATGCTGAAAGCAAAAGACAAAAACGGCAAGGCGTATTCTTCCGTATATCTCAAGACAATTCATAATCAGCTTAGCGCAATTTTCAACCATGCCGTCAGGTTTTACGGACTGAAAGAAAATCCAGCCGCTAAAGCGGGGAGTATGGGGAAAGAAAAAGGACGTGAAATGCTGTTTTGGACGCAGGAAGAATACGAGAAATTTTCCGTTGCGATGATGGATAAACCCGTATCATTCTACGCTTTTGAAATGCTTTACTGGTGCGGCATACGAGAAGGGGAGCTTCTCGCCCTCACGCCCACCGATTTTGATTTTGAAAAAAGTACGGTCACAATCAATAAGTCCTATCAGCGTATCGACGGCAGAGACGTTATTACGGAGCCGAAAACGCCGAAAAGCAACCGTACAATCAAAATGCCGCAATTCCTTTGTGAAGAAATGCAGGAATATATGACGAAGCTGTACCATGTGGAAAAGAACGACAGATTATTCGAGGTTACAAAGAACTATCTTCATCACGAAATGGATAGAGGAGCGAAAGAAACGGGCGTAAAGCGCATACGGATTCACGATTTGAGGCACAGCCATATCTCGCTTTTAATCGAGATGGGATATTCGGCGGTGGCGATCGCCGACAGGGTTGGACATGAAAGTATCAATATCACTTATAACTACGCCCACTTGTTCCCATCGACGCAGAGCGATATGGCGGATAAATTAAACGATTTCAGAAAGGCGGGGATGTGATTATGTCGGCAAAGAACGTAGACAAACGCAATCGTTGGAGAAATATTACGGTGGGGTTTCGGGTATCTCCCGAAGAAAACGAGCAAATCAATAAGGCGGTCAGGCTTTCAGGGCTTCCGAAGCAGGAATATTGTTATCGGCGTTGCCTGAATCGGGACGTTGTGGTGCAGGGAAGTCCGAGGGTATATAAAGCTCTCCGTAACGAACTCGCCGCCGTCCTTGAAGAACTGAAACGGATTGAAGCGGGCGGGAATATCTGCGAGGAACTATTTGACAATATCGAATTGATTACAGAAATTTTATATGAGTTTAAGGAGAACGAAGAATGAGCGACAAAAAAGAAGCGACCGCCTATATATCGTCTGCGGCAACAGACGAAAGGCGACCGCCCAATGTATCAGCTAATAGTATATCCAATTACCAGCCGAAAAGCAAGAAACAAATGCTGGAAACAATTTCCATGTCGGAGTTATACGACAACGTATATCCGAGCAAACCGCCGTTGATTGACGGTTTGCTCCATACGGGCGTTTATCTCTTTGCAGGCGCCCCGAAGGTTGGCAAGAGCTTTTTAATCGCCCAGATTGCTTATCACATCAGCAGAGGCGAGCCGTTGTGGGAGTATTCGGTTCGTAAGAGCACGGTGTTATATCTTGCCCTTGAGGACGATTACAGCCGCTTGCAGGAACGATTTTACCGTATGTTCGGCATAGAGGGAACAAATAATCTTTTCTTTTCTGTTATGGCGGATACGCTGGACGGCGGTTTAATAGAACAGCTTGAAAATTTTATAGAGGAACATTCCGATACGAGGCTAATTGTCATTGACACGCTTCAGATGGTGCGGCGGATGGGAACGGACAATTACAGTTACGCCAACGATTATAAAGTGATTACAGACTTGAAAAGGTTTGCTTATGATTATGGCGTCTGTGTTCTTCTCGTACACCATACCCGTAAGCAGAACGCCGACGATACGTTTGATAAGATTTCAGGCACGACGGGATTGCTCGGAGCGGCGGACGGGGCGTTCATTTTACAGAAAGAAAGACGGACTGGCAATAAGGCTACTCTTGAAGTGTCGGGCAGAGATCAGCAGGAACAGAAAGTATATCTTATCCGCAATACGGAGACTTTGCTTTGGGAGTTTGAAAAAGCGGAAACAGAGTTGTGGAAAGAACCGCCGGAGCCGCTGTTAGATGAGATTGCGGGGCGTGTGATGAAAAATATATCGTACTGGGAAGGCTCGGCGTCGGAACTTGTCGCATTGCTGGAGACAGAGGTGCAAGCGAATATTATCACAAAGAGGTTAAATATTCTTTCAGGACGATTATATGACGAGCATGGTATCCACTATAAAAAAGGTCGCTGTCACGAGGGGCGAAAGATAATTTTATGGAAAGATACGGAGAAAACAGTGTGACGGCTCGTGACAGTCGCGACGGTATCCGAGGGAGCGGGAGAGGTATCAAAATAACTGTCGCAACCGTCGCATACCGTCGCGAATAAAGTTTTTGCGGGGTGCAGGGGGCTTTTTTCAAAAAGCCGCCCTCGCCCCTCGGAGAGCGCAAAACCTGCTTGCAGGTTGCGTTTTTGTTGGCGTAGCTGACAAAAGCGCTTTTGCGTTACTTTCGCAGAAAGTAACAAAGGCTTGCGCCTATCGGCGCAGGAATGGGATTAGAAAGAAAGGGCGTGATTTATGAAACGGACGATTAGCGCAATGGTAGGGAAAGGCTCGGTCAATCATAACAGTCGCAAATTCAAAGCAGAGAATGTGGATGGAGAGCGTTCATATCTCAACGTGGATTATTGCAACGAGAATATCAAGAAAGTATATCATAAATTGTTCGACGAAGCGCTTGAAAGGTACAACATTAAACAGACGAGGGCAGACCGCCGCATTTCTGATTATTACGAAAAAATACGGAACTCAAAGCAGGAAAAACCGTTCCATGAACTGATTTTACAGATTGGCGATAAGGAAAATATGAACGCTGAAAGCGAGAACGGACAGCTTGCAAAGCGGGTTTTAGACGAGTATTATCGGGAATTTCAAGCGAGGAATCCTAATCTCTATGTGTTCTCGGCTCATTTACACATGGATGAAGCAACGCCGCATCTGCATATTGATTTTGTCCCGTTTACCACAGGAAGCAAGCGGGGACTGGACACGAGGGTATCTCTGAAGCAGGCGTTGGCGGCGCAAGGATTTAAAGGCGGCTCCCGTAGCGAAACAGAGTGGAATCAGTGGGTACAATTCGAAAAGGAGCGGCTTGCCGCTGTGATGGAACGGTACGATATAGAGTGGGAGCATAAAGGAACGCATGAGAAACATCTGTCTGTTCTTGATTATAAGAAGCAGGAGCGTAGTAAAGAAGTTGAAAAATTGGACGTTGCCATAGAGAAAAAACAGACGGAATATCAGGCGCTTTCCGATAGGATAAGCAATTTTAATAAGGGCGTTAAGGATTTGCAGACGTTGGAAAATATGCTTGATACAGCGCCAGAATATCAGCTTGCAGAGCCGCAGGGGCTGACGTCGGCGCGTTCATATAAAACAAAAGTGGCAGAGCCGTTGGTAAAGAAATTGAAATCCCTCGTGAAAGCGGTTCTGGCAAAATGCTTTGACGCTATGGATAATTATTACAGGCTCAATATCACGAACGGCAATCTTTATCGCGCCAACGAGCGATTAACAAAGGTAAATGAAAAACTGAAAAGCGAAAATGAAACGCTCCGCTCTGAAAATAAGGATTATAAGTTGCTTCGCAAGGCGTTTGGCAGTAAGCAGATAGATAATCTCTTAGAGCAGGCGAGAGAAACACAGCAGTCTAAAAAGCGAGAACGCTTTAGAAATAATAAATACGAGAGGTAGGAACACTATGGGAAAAATGATTTTTGATGAAACAAACGGTCTTTGGTATGAGAAAAAAGGAGATTATTATTTGCCTTGCCTATCATTACCAACCGAAAAAGAAAAGCCTATCGGCATTTGGGGGCAGAGGCATTTGCGCTATCTCAAAGAGCATAAGCGGCTTTTTTATCTCAATCTGCTGACAAGCGGCAGGCTTAACGAATATCTTGTAAGCGTTGACGAACGGGCGGAAGATATGTTTTTTCGGCTGGTAAAGGAGTATGCCGACAGGCAGGGAGTAACGGAACGGTTGAAAGCGGAAAATCAATTTGAATGGGTTGGAAGAATGGGAAATATTCGGGCGTGTGCGAGAGAAGTTGTAAACGCAGAGATTATACATCAAGCATAAATTCGTAGCGGGGATTTTCCCCGCTATAATTAAAATAATGAAAAAAATTCAAATAGGGATAGACAAATATTGAAAAGCGATTTATAATATTTTGTGTAAAAAAGTTCTCAAAAAAGGAGAAAACGCCTAAATGAACAGAGTGAAAGAAATTCGTAAAGAAAGAGGAATGTCGCAAGATACTCTTGCGCGATATACAGAGATTAGCCGCAAATACCTCTCTATGATAGAAAGGCAGAACGCTACGCCGTCAATATCGATCGCTATGAGAATTAGCGGGGCTTTGGACGTTTCTATAGATAAGATATTTTTAGATTTATCTTCAGCGGAAACAGTCGCATATCCTAAGCCTATACGCTATATAGACTTGTTTTGCGGTATAGGCGGCTTTAGATACGCTTCTCAATATGCGTTTGATAAATTAGGTTTAGAAGGGAAATGCGTTTTTAGCAGCGATATAGATAAATATGCTCAAGAGAGTTACGAAGCAAACTTTGGAGAGCGACCGGCGGGAGATATTACAAAAATCGAAGCGTCAGAAATTCCTGATTTTGATATTCTGTTCGGCGGATTTCCATGTCAGGCGTTTTCTATTTGCGGTCTGCAAAAGGGATTCGCAGATAATACGAGGGGAACGCTTTTCTTTGACATCGCAAGAATTATAAAAGAAAAACAGCCGCAGGCGTTTGTGCTTGAGAACGTCAAAAATCTTGCGAGCCATGATAATGGAAAGACGCTAAAAACGATATTGGAAGTTCTTAGAGATGAACTTGGTTATCATGTGGATTATGAATTGTTAAACGCTCTTGATTTTGGATTGCCGCAGAAAAGAGAACGAATTATTATTATAGGGTCAAAGAAACCGTTTCTTATGGATTGGAAGTTTGACGTGGACAAAAAGAAAACATTGGACGACATTCTTGAAACGAACGTAGATAAGAAACATTATGCTTCGCCAGAAATAGTGGCAAAGAGAAAGGCAAAGCATACGGCGTCCGTATATCCATCGATTTGGCATGAAAATAAGTCGGGAAATATATCCTCTTATCCGTATAGTTGCGCTTTAAGAGCAGGAGCGAGTTATAACTATCTTTTGGTAAACGGGGAAAGACGATTAACGCCGAGAGAAATGTTGCGGTTACAAGGTTTTCCAGATAGTTTTAAGATGGTTGTGTCCGATACGCAGACAAGAAAGCAGGCGGGAAACGCAATACCCGTCGATATGGTAGCGAAAGTTATTGAAAAATTTTTGCCTCTGGCGTTCTGATTGAGGTACGAAAACATAGAATTTTGGCGAAATTTGTGGTAGACTATATCATGTATAAGTCTATGTACGGAGGGATACCATGAGAGAGCCAAGATTAAGAACTGTAAATAAAGCCGTAGCGCCGTTTGATTTGAATAAATTTCCTACGAAATTCATTGATACGTTGGCGAAAGAAATCGTGTATATGATGGCGACAAAATCTTCTATGTCGTTAGAGGGAAACGAGTGGGAACAGATTTTTGCGGAGTGTATCGGCGCAGAGTGGAAACCGTCTAACGTGGGGTTGGACGACGTTGTTTTAGATAATTGTTGTTGGGGAGCGAAAACAGTTTTCGGCTCAACCAATATTGAGAAACAGCAGACGGTAAGACTGATTTCAGGACGTAATTCGCCTACATACAGTTATGGAGTGGATAGCATTACGAGTGAAAATCCTGATGAAATCGGTAGGTTAGTTCTTGATATATGGAACGAGCGTGTTTCGGCAGTACGACAGATTTACAAGTTTGTGCGTACCGTTGTTTTGGTAAAATCAAAGGGTTATGCGGATTATTTGGTATTTGAGTTTGATACGATAAGATACGATCCCGAATTATATCGTTTTGAATGGAACGCCAGAATGAATTTAGAAGGATATGAAAAATCTACTGGAAAGCATAAATTTACATGGCAGCCAAGCGGTAGCCAATTTACGATTATCGAAGATATTCCTGATAGGCGTTTACACCTTTCCATAAAAAAGCCTGAAAAAGTCGATAAGGAAACTATTTTAAGAGCCGTAAATTTTGACAGTAGTTGGTATCAGATTGTTTCCGACCATATAGAGAGATAGAAAAATGGCGGACGTATTCGATAACAAAAAGCGTTCCGAGATTATGAGTAAGGTGCGCTCGAAAAATAATAAATCTACAGAGTTAAAGTTGATACAAGTTTTTAAAGAAAACGGTATTACAGGTTGGAAACGCAATTATCCTGTAAAAGGGCATCCTGATTTTGTCTTTCTTGACAAAAAAATTGCCGTATTCGTTGACGGTTGCTTTTGGCATGGGCATGATTGCAGGAATACCCGCCCCTCTGATAACGCTGATTATTGGACAAAAAAGCGAGAGCGTAATATGAAGCATGATAAAGAGATAACGGAGTTGTTTGAACGGCGAGGTTGGACGGTCATTCGGATTTGGGAATGTGAGTTAAAGAAAAAGAATAGGACAATATTGATGGATAAGCTGTCAGTGTGCTTCTATAAAAAAGATGGGATAATAAAATGAAATTACAAAATAGTTATATCTTTTTAAAGCATCCGTATAAAGAAACACAATCTTCATCGCAGGATAAGGATGGTACTATTGTTATTGAGTTAGGGAAAAATGTACATAGTTACATAAAGCAGGCATTTCCTTTTGTTTCTAAAGTTGAGGATTCTGGGAATTTTTATAAGAGAAAATATATAGGAACGATTCAAAATGATAAAAATGTATGTAATGTAGAGTTTGTTATTACAGATGTTGCCGATGTAAAATATCTTGATGTTTTTGTAGAGGGAAAGAGTAAATCACAAATTATTGGTTGCTTAGAATTTATTCAAGATACCCTTTTAAATTCGGGTATTAGAGAAACATATGTCGAAATTATTTCATATGATTCTATATCGGAGTATTATTGCAATAAAATGTCGGTAAAACTTAATACATTAGAGAGAAATCTTCGGAAGTTATTGTTTAATATTTATGTTTTAAACTTTGGAAAAGACTATTATCAGGCGACAATGGATATAGAATTGCAGAAAAAAATCAAAGGATTGATTAATTCGAGTAATAGTAGTGAACAGAAAAATGCTATTAAGAAGGCATATAAAGTGAGTAGTAATACTCAGGCGGCAGTTATAAGTTGTTTGCAACAGTTCTTTTATTCCTTTGAACTTGGGGATATACAAAATTTTTTATTTAAACCAACGTGGACTGAAATAGATGAAAAAGACAAGCAGAAGTTCCTTGCTGAACATGAAGATTTGTCGGAACTCTCTGATGCTGAGTTAAGAACTGCAATTATACAACTATCGCCCAAAAGCGATTGGGAACGCTTTTTCAGCGAAAAAGTTGCGATTGACGATATAGAGGGCATGATTGATAAGATTAGAAAATATCGTAATTCAGTTGCACACTATAAATTTTTTAATCAGAATGACTATAAAAATTGCAATAAATTAGTTGCTCGATTTAATAAAGCAATACTTTCTGCTATTAAGATAACAGAGGAAGTAGATTTTGTTGAGAAAAATAATATGACTTTGAGAGAAGCTCTTTCTAATTTTGCGGAAAGATTAAATCAGATTGTAAATCCAGTTAAAGAAGCTGCCCAAAAATTCTTTCAAAGTAGTGCTTTCCAACAATTAACAGGAATTTCCCGAATACTTCAGGAAAGTGCAGGAGCATTGGCAATGAATAGTGCTTTAAGTTCAGTAGAAAAGTCTGTGACGCATTTTTTTGACGATGACGAACTGGAAGAAGATGATGACGAGGGAGATAGTTAAAGTATAATATATGACAACACAGTGACAACAAAAAATCTGATAGTCCATATTTCAGGGATAGTCTAAATAATGTTGATACCTTGAACTAAATGACATATACAAAATTGTTTAAGTTAAAGGTTCGAGGAGCGAGTTTGAATAAGTTGAAAAATCTTGAAACCCGCATAAATACTGGATTTCTTGATTAAAAATCGCTGAATTGATAGCAAAATGATAGCAGACGTAAAAACGCATTTATTGTGTGTTTCAAGTGGTTTTCGAGTAAAATAAAATATCCTAATTGAAAAAGGCATTACTGACTTTTGTAGTCGGTAGTGCCTTTTTCTCTTGCTATCAGTCGTTGAGGTTGTCCTTAAACGCCTCAACCAGTGCGTCGTTTAATTTCTGTGAGGGAACTTTCGCCCAGAATTGCGTGGTATCAAATTGAGGATAGTGGTAACGCCAGTTATCGTATTCTTCCCTGCTAATTTTGTTAGCAGCGAGTTTTGTAGCCTGTTCCTGCCATGCGGTAAGCATTTGGAGCAGGTCATATGTTGTCTTGCCTTTGTCCTTGTTGACTTTCAGACAAACTTCTCCGTCTGCTTCGCTGACGGTAAGACCGTAAATATCTTCAAGGGTAAATAAGGTGTGCATAAGCCCGATTTCACTGTCAATGTCGGGAACATCAAGAGCCTGTGGCGCAACGTCAAGTACCTGCGCCAGCGAAGCTGTTAAATCGGCTTTTGGTTTCCTTGAGCCTGTTTCATATTGAGCCAGACGGACGTCTGCGCTCCGTTCAGGAAAGCCAACAGCCATACCAAGATATTTTTGTGTCATGCCCCGCATGGTGCGGAAAAAATGAATTCTTTCGCCGATTGCCATAGTATGTTCACTCCTTGTCTATGTACTTGTGAGTATCATAGCATATATGTTTAGTAAAAGCAAGAAAAATAAAACAAAAAAGTTTAGATATTTCTGCGAAGCCACTTGACAAAAGCAAAAAAGCTTAGTATTCTAATAGATAGTTAAGCATATAAGCTTAATGAAAGATGAGAAAGGAGGTGGCACGAGAATGGCAGAAACAATGTTTATGCGTGTTGAGGAAGTGGCGGAGGAAATGGGTGTATCAATTCCATATGCCTATAAGCTGATACGCAAACTGAACAGGGAATTGCAGGAAACAGGGTGTATTACGATTGCAGGACGGATAGACAGAAAATTTTTTCATGAGAAATTCTATTCGACAAAGCCAGACGGAGAAAGGAGAGGTTAAAATGGCGGCATTTAAGAATGAGAAAAACGGGACATGGTTTGTACAGTTCCGTTATACGGACTGGAAAGGAGAACGCCAGCAGAAATTTAAACGTGGATTTGCCACAAAGAGGGAAGCATTGGAATGGGAACGGGAGTTCCTCATGCAGAAACAGGCGGATGTAACCATGTCTTTTGACAGTTTTGCAGAACTTTATGAAAAGGATATCAAGCCGAGGTTAAAAGAAAACACATGGCTGACAAAGGAAAGCGTTATACAGAAGAAAATCCTGCCCTATTTCGGAAAGCGGAGATTATGCGATATATCCGCAAAGGATATTATTGAATGGCAGAATGAAATCAGGGAGCTTACCGACAAAAATGGGAAAAAGTATTCGCAGACTTACTTGAAAACGATTCATAATCAACTGAGCGCAATGTTTAACCATGCGGTGCGGTATTATGGTCTGAAAGCCAATCCTGCGTCAATCGCAGGAAACATGGGGACGGAGGAAAGAAAGGAAATGCACTTCTGGACGTTGGAGGAATATAAAAAGTTTTCTGAAACGATGATGGATAAAACCATTTCCTTTTACGCTTTTGAGATGCTTTACTGGTGCGGTATCCGAGAGGGAGAGCTGCTTGCCCTTACGCCGAATGATTTTGATTTTAAGGCAGAAACAGTAACAATCAGCAAATCCTATCAGCGGTTAAAAGGGAAAGATGTGATTACTACGCCGAAAACAAAGAAAAGCAACCGAACAATCAAAATGCCGAAATTCTTATGCGAAGAAATGCAGGAGTATATCAATATGTTTTATACAGCGGGAGAAGATGACCGTATCTTTCCAGTATCGAAAAGCTATCTTCATCATGAAATGGACAGAGGCTCGGAAACAGCGGGAGTAAGACGCATTAGAATCCACGATTTGAGGCACTCACACGTTTCGTTGCTGATAGAAATGGGATTTACCGCCCTTGCAATCGCTGACCGATTGGGGCATGAAAGCATTGAAGTGACTTATCGCTATGCACACTTGTTTCCGTCAAAGCAGACGGAAATGGCAAATCAATTAGATGTATTGGGGAAAGGAGATTTTTAAGATGTCAGCAAAAAATGTAGACAGCCGCAACCGTTGGAGAAATATTACCGTAGGGTTCAGAGTATCGCCCGAAGAAAACGAGCAAATCAATAGGGCGGTCAGGCTTTCGGGATTGCCAAAACAGGAGTATTGTTACCGCCGCTGCCTGAATCGGGATGTGGTTGTGCAGGGAAATCCGAGGGTGTATAAAGCGTTAAAAAATGAGCTTGCCGCTGTGCTTCTGGAATTACAGCGTATTGAAGCGGGAAAAGAGGTTGACGAGGAACTGCTTAACGATATTGAACTGATTGCTGCTATTCTCGGCGGGCTGAAAGGGGAGAATGGAAATGGAGAATAAAAAAGAAATGCCTGCCTTTGGCTCATCTGTTGGCGCAGATGAAAGGCAGACAATTCAAAAAAGTAACAATAATAGTATAACCTCAAAAACTGCAAAATTCAATGTTTTCATAAAAGAATGGAGTGGTTGCAATGGCTGAGCTTAAAATTTTAAATATGGATGAAATACCTGCAACCGAGGTCGAGTGGCTTTGGTATCCGTATATTCCTTATGGAAAGATAACCATTGTTCACGGCGACCCCGGCGACGGAAAAACAATGATGATTTTGCAGTTAGCTTCTATCTTATCAAGGGGAGATAAACTGCCTTGTGATGATACGGAGCGTGAGCCGATAAAAATTATTTACCAAACCGCAGAGGATGGACTTAGCGATACAATAAAACCTCGTCTGCTTGCAGGCAATGCCGACTGTACGCAAATCAAGGTAATCGACGAGTCGGAAGCCGCACTCTCAATGCTTGATGAAAGAGTTGAACAGGCGATTATTGAAACGGGTGCAAAGGTAATTATTTTAGACCCCGTGCAAGCGTATATTGGCGCACAAATTGATATGAACAGAGCAAATGAAGTCCGTAATGTTCTTTCGCAGTTAGGTCGGGTAGCAGAAAAACATGGGTGCGCCGTTATCCTTGTCGGACACTTGAATAAAGCACAGGGCGGCAAAGCAAATTACAGAGGACTTGGCTCAATCGACTTTCAGGCAGCGGCACGAAGCGTACTCATTGTCGGCAGGCTTAGGGGAAATAAGGAAGTGCGAGTAGTTGCACATGAAAAATCTTCTCTTGCACCTGAAGGCGAGCCTATCGCTTTTGAGTTGAATAAAGAAACGGGATTTGTGTGGAAAGGCTATTATGATATTTCTATCGACGATTTATTGAACGGTGTTAGTCGTGAAAAGAAATCCGAACAAGCAGAGAAATTAATCATGGATTGTCTGTCCGATGGGAAATATCCTCAGCAGCTTATTTTAAAGAAAGCGCAGAATATCGGTATCTCAAAAAGAGTACTTGACGAAGCAAAAAAATCTCTTGGTGTTAAGTCGATAAAGGAAGGCAACGGGTGGTATTGGGAACTTCCCGAAGAAAAAGAAGCGAGTAACCTTTAAGATTGCAACATTGCAAAGGTTTAGGACAAGTGCAATCTTACAATGTTCTTTTTCGGTTGGGAGTGAACAATATTAAAGTTTTTGCGGGGTGCAGGGGGCTTTTTTCAAAAAGCCGCCCTCGGTCTCGTCTGCCGACTCGGTCGGTTCGTAGACGTGTGTGCCACCGGCACACGCCCACCCCTCGGAGAGCGCAAAACCTGCTTGCAGGTTGCGTTTTTGTTGGCGAAGCTGACAAAAGCGCTTTTGCGTTACTTTCGCAGAAAGTAACAAAGGCTTGCGCCTGTCGGCGCAGGAATGGGATTAGAAAGAAAGGGCGTGATTTATGAAACGAACGATTAGCGCAATGGTGGGGAAAGGCTCGGTCAATCATAATAGCCGCAAATTTAAAGCGGAGAATGTGGATGCTGAACGCTCCCACCTCAATGTAGATTATTGCAACGAGAATATCAAGAAAGTGTATAATAAACTCTTTGATGAAGCGTTACAGAGATATAACGAAAAACAAACGAGGGCTGACCGCCGTATTGATGATTATTATGAGAAGATACGGAACTCAAAGCAGGAAAAACCATTCCATGAGCTGATTTTACAGATTGGCGATAAAGAAAATATGAGTGCTGAAAGCGAAAACGGACAACTCGCAAAGCAGATTTTGGACGAGTATTATCGGGAATTTCAAGCGAGGAATCCTAATCTCTATGTGTTCTCGGCTCATTTACACATGGACGAAGCAACGCCGCATTTGTACATTGATTTTGTACCGTTTACCACAGGCAGTAAGCGGGGACTGGATACGAGAGTGTCATTAAAGCAAGCGTTGGCGGCGCAGGGATTTAAAGGCGGCTCCCGCAGCGAAACAGAGTGGAATCAGTGGGTACAGTCCGAAAAAGAGCAACTTGCCGCTGTGATGGAACGTCATGGAATTGAGTGGGAGCATAAAGGAACGCATGAGAAACATTTGTCTGTCCTTGATTATAAGAAGCAGGAACGGGAAAAAGAGGTTGAACGATTGGATATTCAGGTTTCAGAAAAGCAGGATGAATACAAAATATTGTCTGATAGAGTAAGGAACTATGATAAGGGCATTGATGATTTGAAAACGCTTGAGAGTGTACTGGACACTTTTCCAGACTTTCAGTTATCTGAGCCGCAGGGGTTGACATCGGCAAAATCTTATAAAAATAAGGTGGCGGAGCCGTTGGTAAAAAAGCTGAAAGAACTGCTTAAAAGAGCGTTGGCAAGGTGCTTTGAAGCGTGGGACAACTACTATCGGCTGAATATCACGAATGGCAATCTTCATCGGGAGAATGAACGATTGACGAAAATCAATGTGAAACTGGCGGAGGAAAATGAAAATCTGCGGGAACAAAATCAGAATTACAGGCTGCTCCGCAAGGCGTTTGGAAATAAGCAGATGGACGGATTAGTAGTGCAGGCGAAAGAAATGTTACAGTCTAAAAAGCGGGAACGCTTTAGAAATAATAAATATGAAAGGTAGGAACACATTATGGAAAAAATGATTTTTGATGACACAAACGGTCTTTGGTATGAGAAAACAGACGATTATTATTTGCCTTGCCTTACGTTACCAGCCGAAGAAGAAAAGCCGATAGGCTTGTGGGGGCAGAGGCATTTGCGCTATCTCAAAGAGCATAAGCGGCTCGTTTATCTCAATCTGCTGACGAACGGCAGGCTGAATGAATATCTTGCAGGTATTGATGAACAGGCGGAAGATATGTTTTCTCGGCTGGTAAAGGAATATGCCGGACAGGCAGGGAGTAACGGAACGGCTGAAAGAAGAAAATCAGCTTGAATGGATTGGGAAAATGGGGAATATTCGGGCGTGTGTGAGGGAAGTTGTGGAGAATGAGATAATTTACGCATAATTAGAGTGAGTGGTACTTCTGTATTTTGCAGGAGTGCCACTTTAAAGGCGGTAGGAGAATTGAAATTTACCATGCTTTCGTGTATAATTGAAAAAGAATTTTGGGTAGAGAAAAGAATTATTTTTGGAGGGAAGTATGAAATATATAACAGCAACTTCCGACATGGCGGATGCGATTTATGATATTTTACATACAACGATTAAGGCGATATATCCCCAATATTATCCGAAAGAGGCAGTGGAGTTTTTTTGCCAGCTTCATAGTAAAGAACACATTTTGGCGGGCATAGCTTCTGGGAATATGGGTGTGCTAACAGATGGGGATGTGATTGTCGGAACGGGCTGTTATGACCAGAATCATATTACAGGGGTATATGTGCTGCCCTGCTATCAGAAACAAGGCTGTGGTTCGCAGATTATGGATTGTTTAGAAGCAGAAATCATAAAAAGTTATGATGTGGCTATCTTGGATGCTTCACTTTCAGCAGTATTCCTATATGAGCATAGGGGGTATAAGACAGTGGGGCATGGCGTCTGTGAATTAGAAAATGGTGTGAAGTTAGTTTATGAAATTATGGAGAAGAAACTGGGAGTCGATTAAATCGGTGTTTTGGGAGGAAAATGAATGCATTTTGGATTTTCATATATTGGCTTGCTCTTTTTGGCTATGCTGATAGTTCCAAATTTACTTTGGTCGAGAAATCAACCGAAGGACTACGAGAAATATGTAAATAACGAAAATAAAATCTTGTTGCTATTTGAAAGGATTGGAGAGGTACTCGTGACTTGTCTGCTGTTGGTTTTCAGTGATTTTAATATTCAAGGATTTTCCGCATGGCTAAGTTGTTTGATTGCGGCATTTGTACTGATGATTATGTATGAAGTATATTGGGTGCGATATTTTAAGAGTCAGAAAACTATGAAGGATTTTTACAGCAGTCTAATGGGGATTCCTGTTGCGGGTGCTACGTTGCCGGTTATTGCATGTGGTCTGATTGCTGTATACGGACGTAATCCAATATTGTTTGTAGCTACAATAATATTGGGGATAGGACATATCGGAATCCACTTTAATCATAAAAAAGAACTGCAAAATAATATTTAAAAATGTAAATTTGAAGTCATGGAGGAAAGAGTTGAATGTTAAATTTAAAAGACGATAGGTTTTCAGGACTGTATAGTGTTATAAATTCTTTTTGTGAACAACTGAAACCATATGCAGAGCAGTGGAAAATAATAGAAAAGAATGTGAGAAGTGTTGTTCAAGAATTTGCAGAAAAAATAAAACCTGTGAGAGCATTTTATATTCTGGCGGAACATCAATTTACATATTGGAAACCATTGTGTGATTACGAAGTTGAAGAAATAGTTAATGCGAACGATATAGATGAATACCTTGCGGGGAAAATAGAGGATAGGTCATTTGTTGATTATGATATGTTGTGTAATGAGATGATTCAATCTGAATTATTGTCAGATGCAAATAAGGCAATATTAAGCCAGAGTGTTCAGGCGATGAATATCGGATTATATGATTTGACCTTGGTTGGAGTGGTAGCTGTTTTTGACGGAGTTTTGTCGGCGGTAACAAATGATGATACTACTAAAATTCCCAAGAGGCTTAATCAAATTGAAGATAAGCTAAACGATTTATCTGAGGAAGAATGGGAATTGTTGGACGAGGCGGAGATAACCGCTTTTGGTATATATATTACATGGACTGAATCAATGAAAGGATTTCAGAAACGTAGTGAATTTAGTAAGCCTGAAACAGAACCCAAAGACTTAAATAGGCATTGGATTGCTCATGGCAGAAAAACAATTATTGCAACAAAATCAGATTGTTGTAAAATGATAAATGCTTTATATGGACTAATTTATCTTGGAACATCAATTCATGAATAGACTGGCGTTAAGGAAAAAACGGAATTGACAAAAGCGACACTACTGTCTTATAATAAAAAGACAGTAGTGTCGCTTTTTGAAAGGAGAATATGATGATGAAAGAGTTTCAGTTACGAGCATGGGAGATAGAGGACGCAAAAGCATTAGCACAAGCTGCTGATAATTTTAATATTGCAAAAAATCTGCGTAATGCGTTTCCAAATCCATATACATTAGACGATGCGGTTTGGTATATCAATGACAGTATTGCCAATGTTGGAAAGAAACAAATCAATTATGCGATTGTGGTTGACGGGCAGGTTGTCGGCGGTATAGGCATATTTGTAAAAGATGATGTATATGAAAAATCTGCGGAGTTAGGCTATTGGCTTGCAGAAAGTTATTGGCGAAAAGGTATCATGTCAAAGGCAGTTCAGGAGATTTGCAAAGAGGCATTTGAAACATTTGATATTTTTCGTATATATGCCGAACCCTTTGCGGATAATGTAGGCTCAAGAGGTGTTTTAGAAAAAACAGGTTTTACATATGAGGGAACAATGCGGAATGGTGTTTACAAAAACGGAGAAGTGCATTCCTACTGTATGTATTCTGTTTTGCGGGAGGAGCTTGCTGTCTGATATGGGGAGAAAGGGAGCAAAAACAAAAGAAACAATCCGATGTCAAGCGTATCAATTGTTTGCTGAAAAAGGATTTAAAGCGGTAACGATGACTGATATTTGTGAAAAAACGGGCTTGAGCAGAGGTGGGCTTTATAGATATTATTCAGGAACAGAGGAAATTTTTTCTGAAATTCTTTCGGAGGAATATGTGATTGCAGACCGTATCGAAAAAAAGGAAAAGGCAAGCGTAATTTTAGAAGATATGCTAGAGGCGATAAAAACAGAAATTATGGAGAAAGAATTATCTTTGAGCCTTGCAATTTATGAATATGCCAATCTTGGGAATGAGGACTTTTTTACAAGTATCAATAATAAAGCAAAAAAGCGTTGGATAAGTCTGCTGAAGTATGGGATGGAAACGAAAGAGTTTCAACCTGTTGATGTAGAGCGAGTTTCGGATTTGATATTATATTATTATCAAGGACTGCGGATGTGGTCAAGAGTGATTTCATTTGATGAGCAAGTTGCAGAAAATTATGTAAAGACAGTAAAAAAATTACTTTTAAGAGAAGAAAAGATATAAATTTTTCAAACTGTCTCATTGCCTATCTCTTTCTTTTGGATTATGCTCTTGTGCAGGAGGTGTTTATCATGGCAAATGAAGATAAAAAAGATTTTAATGCGATGTTGCATGACAACAAGGATATGCCTAAGTTTCAAGTGATTACAGACGAAAAAAGCATAGAGAAATATGGCGGAGACAGAATGTATTTTGCACCGCCCATTGATTATGACAGGGTAATGCGGCTTGTACCATATGGAAAACTGCTTACGGTGGGTGTAATAAGAGAACATTTTGCAAAGGTAAGCGGAGCTGATTTTACAGAGCCGATTACAGCAGGCATATTTGTTTCGATTGTAGCATGGGCGAGTTTTCAGCGTAAAGATGACAAAACGCCTTATTGGCGTACTCTGAAAGCAAATGGAGAACTAAACGCAAAATATCCCGGCGGTATTGAAGCGCAGAAAGAGATGCTTGAAAACGAGGGACATACGGTTATTCAAAAAGGCAGGAAAAATATCAGATATTACGTTAAGGATTATGAAAATGCGCTGTATTCGCTGTAAACAATGAGGAGGATACAATGAAGATTGAATGGTTACGCTGTCCTGTATGTGGCAATAAAACTCGTAACAGAATAAGGGAGGATACTGTTTTGAAAAACTATCCGCTATACTGTCCGAAATGTAAGCAGGAAACTTTGGTTGATGTTAAGAACTTGGCAGTAATGCCGCTAAATCAGTTGTTGAAGATTTAGAAAATACATATTGATTATCTAAGCAAAAACGCTTATAATTGGACATGGATAAGGAGTGGATGATAGCGCTTAAGTGATAGCTTTTTGATAGCAGAAGTCAAAATACCTGATAGAATTAGGATAATACATATCATTTTGTATCAAATAAAATCAAAACGCCTAAACGGAAGTAGTTAATATCTGCTTTGTGTTTAGGAGTTTGAATAAATTGAGAGGTCGAAAAAACCCAGTGTTTATGCGGGTTTGCGGCGTTTCAATAGGTCTTTTGATAACAATTTGATAACGGTTGTATAAGAGCCATTATTCTTGTAATCCAGTGGTTTTAGAGTTACAGAATGATTGACAGGCGGCTGTGCAACAAATAAATCCATATTATAAACTAAGCCCTTAGCTGTGGGTAGTAACTCATGGCTAAGGGCTTTTTGTCGTTATTTTTTGGAGGTGGTTTTCTTTGGCGCAGGAAGTTCCTCATACATGGACAGGAACAGATTGCAGAGAAATTCTCTGTTGTCAATATCTTCAACTAAGAGCATTTCTTTTGCACCCTCATAGGGTAATTCGTAAGTTGCTGTCGGCATAAGGGAGATTGCAGACTGAACAGGTTTTACAAGTAAGCGGTCATCATAGATACCGCCAACGATTTTGTCACGGAAATAGAGGATATATTCGCCCATCATTGCACGATAGGAAATACCATCTAAATCCGATAGCTGTTCTAATACAAAGGTTAAATAATCTTTACTTGAAGCCATAATGCACCTACCTTATTTGTCTGCTTTCAGTTTATCCTTGAAAGCGTCTACAAGAGCATCGCTGAGTTCCTTTGAGGGAACTTTCGCCCATCGCTGTGTGGTATCGAACTTCGGATAGTAATAACGCCAGTTGTCGTATTCTTCCCTGCTGATTTCCTCGGAAGATAGTTTGTCCGCCTGTTCTTTCCATACACAGAGCATTTCATGCAGATGAGCCGCCTCTTTGCCTTTACGGACATTGACTTTCAGACACACCTCTCCGTCTATTTCGCTGACAGTCAAACCGTAAATATCTTCAAGGGTAAATAAGGTATGCATAAGACCGATATAGCTGTCAATATCGGGAACATCAAGAGCCTGTGTATTGATCGACAGGAATATCAAACATTGTAATAAGTTTGATAAATAATTTAAAACTTGGGAATTGTCCTTCGTTTTCAACAGCGGTTAGGTGTCTGACGGAAATGCCAAGTTCAGATATAATTTGTTCTCTTGTAATTCCCTTTGCTTCACGAGCCTTTTTTATTGCTAGACCTATCGGTGTAAAGTCGAATTCTAAATCAAAATTTTCCGTGTTTTTCTCCATTTTTTCACCACCTATATTGAATACTCTAACTTCTTTATTTTACAGAAATAATAGTTCTAGTTAAACGATGTGAAATCTCCATAAACATGAGATATAATCTCTTGTTTATGGAAAATAGATAGCGATATATACTTGACTTTCAAATATTACAGGTGTAATATTTAATAAACTTGTTATATCAAAAATAAGAGAAGGCGAATTGTTATGAAAAAATATAGGAAGAAAAAGAATAGAAAGAGACGGATTATTGCAGGAGCGGTCTTTATCGTTTTAGTAGGTGGAATAGGTATATTTGCTGTAAATTTTGCGAAAAAGGTATTAGCAGATAATCCGGAAGAATTACTGGTAGAATACATGGGGTATATCGAAAATCGAGAATATGAGAAAATGTTTTCTATGATAGATATGGAAGAATCTTCGGAACTTGACAGAACAGAGTTTATAGAAAGAAACTCCAAGATATATGAAGGAATCGAAGTGACCAATATGGAAATCAATAATGTTCTTACAGAAAAACAAGACGGAAAAACAGTGGAGATTTCCTATACCACATCTTTTGATACGGTTGCCGGAGCAGTTGAATTTGATAATACAGCAATGTTTTCAAAAGCAGCAGATGGATATAAGTTAATCTGGCAGGATAGTTTAATCTTCCCCGATTTATCAAAAACAGATAAAGTGCGGGTGTCTACAACGCAGGCACAGCGAGGAGAAATATTAGATCGAAATGGAAAAGTACTAGCCGGAAAAGGAACTGCGTCATCTGTTGGGATTGTACCGGGGAAACTGGAAGATAAAGATGCTGCATTAAAGGGCTTGTCTGAATTATTGGAAATAAGTGTTGAAAGTATAGAGAATAAATTAGAGGCATCATGGGTTAAAGAAGATTCTTTTGTGCCTATTGCTACAATACCAAAAGTGCAGGAGATCCAGTTGATGACGATTGAGCCAGATGAATCGGTATTAGAAGAATATAATAGGCAGACACAATTATTGGATATTCCGGGAGTTATGCTTTCAGATGTGGAAGTCCGTTCTTATGCATTGGGGGAAGCGGCGGCACATTTGATTGGTTATGTGCAGAAAGTAACTGCTGAAGATTTAGAAAATCATGCTGGAGAAGGATACAATTCTAACAGTGAAATAGGAAGAACAGGAATGGAGTCGCTGTATGAAAAGGAATTAAAAGGTACGAATGGATGTGAAATAAGTATTGTGGATGAGAATGGAAATAAGAAAAGTACGGTTGCGAAAATCTTGAAAGAAGATGGGAAAAATATACAGTTGACTATTGATTCTGAACTTCAGGAAATAATGTATGAGCAATTTAAAGATGATCGTGGCTGCTCTGTAGCAATTAACCCATATACGGGGGAAGTATTAGCAATGGTCAGCACACCTTCTTATGACAATAATGATTTTATTAAAGGTCTTTCAACAGAGAAGTGGACTTTTTTGAACGAAGATGAGAATAAACCTTTGTATAACCGATTTCGACAGATATGGTGTCCCGGTTCAACATTTAAACCTATAATTGCAGCGATAGGATTAAAAACAGATTCGGTTGATCCGAATGAAGATTTTGGAAACGAGGGATTGGCATGGCAGAAAGATTCATCATGGGGGGATTATGAAGTTACGACACTTCATGCGTATGAGCCAGTTATACTGAAAAATGCAATTATTTATTCGGATAATATATATTTTGCAAAATTAGCGTTAAAAATAGGCGCAGAAAATTTAGAGAAATCGTTGGATAAACTTGGGTTTAATCAGGAAATTCCTTTTGAAATCGTAATGTCAGAATCACAATATTCTAATACAGAACATATTGAGACAGAAATACAGTTGGCGGACAGCGGCTATGGGCAGGGACAGATTTTAGTAAACCCATTGCATCTTGCAAGTCTGTATACTGCATTTTTAAATAACGGAAATGTTATAAAGCCATATTTGCAATATAAAGAAGATGCAATCAGTGATATTTGGATAGCAGATGTTTTTACAGAAGATACGATTGATACTGTAATGGAAGGATTAAAGGGTGTTATCAATGATCCGAATGGTACAGGATACGCAACATATCGGGAAGATGTTGTGTTGGCTGGAAAAACGGGGACTGCGGAAATTAAGGCAACAAAAGACGATACAGATGGAAGTGAGGTAGGATGGTTTTGCGTATTTTCAACAGAGGCAGATATAGAAAAACCAATTTTGATTGTAAGTATGGTTGAGGATGTAAAAGGAATGGGAGGCAGCGGTTATGTTGTTGGAAAGGATAAGTCAGTATTGGAACAGTATTGGAGCGAATAGTTCTAAAAAATTTAATTTCAAATATTACAATCGTAAGAGAGAAGGGATGGTATGAAAACCAAAAAGGTTTTGGGATTTATTTTTATTGTATTATGCATATGTACTGGTTGTAGAAAAGAAACTGCAAATGAAATGCAAGATAATGCAGAGAAGCAGGATATGAGTGAAAGCCAGTCGAGTGTTTGCGACAATTCCATAAAAGTGGCGGAAACTTACAGAGATATTTATGAAAGAGCAGTAGAAGAAAATGCGTTGAATACACTGGAAATAGAGGAAGAAATTATAAATTGTCTGGGAAGTGCAGGATATGTAGCAGTAGACGGAGAAAATCAGATTGATATGGTTCATTATGAGAGAGTAATAAAATTTTGTGAAAGCGCTCAGAATGGAGAAAATGCGGAGATAGATATTGTCTCACTGTTATCATTAGATGGATTTGTACATTATTATCTGAAAGCAGATAAAGGAGAAATAAAAGTAACGCTAGTTACAGTTCGGTGGGAAGAAGGGTTCCCCGAAGTGACTTACTATCATGAATTTTCTGCATACACATGGAAATACACAGATGGAGGTTATCTTTTTATTGAAGAATATCATCCGTCTGGCTATGATGGCGCTCCGGGACAAAAAGGATTTCGTGTCATGCCCCTTGATAAAACTTGCAGGGAATTGAACCAGAAATATGTGATACCGATTGGGTACGAACGCAACAATATGTTGGTTACAGATTGGAATGAACAGGATTATGCGGATTTGGATTTTTATGATATGTATGAAATCTTGTATTATTTGGAAACTGGCAGTTATGTTTCTTATGAAAATAATTATAATGGAACGGAGTATGAGATACCGAAATCAGATTTTGAAGAGGTAATCCAGATGTATTTTCAAATAGAGAGTCAGGAAATAGAAAATCACACCGTCTATTATACAGAGCGACAGACATATCGCTATCGGGCGAGAGGGCTATATGATGCTGAATTCCCATATGAACCATATCCGGAAGTGATTGCTTATGAAGAACAAAGAGACGGGACAGTAAAATTGACAATAAAGGCAGTTTGGGAAAAAGAAAAGCAGGATCAGGCTTTTTTCAGTGAATTAGTTGTACGTCCGTTAGAAGATGGACGGTATCAATATGTATCAAATCAAGTGATTGAGATAGGAGATAAGCAGGAGCCGGTCTGGTATATGCCCCGTCTGACAGATGAAGAATGGGAGATATATTACGGAGGAAAGCAAGAGTAAGATATGGAGGTATCTTGATTTGGAAGATATAAAGTGGTTAATAAAAAAGCATGGATTGATATTTTTGCTACTTGTCATTGTAGTAATTATGAGCTGCGTTTTTCATGACAAAATGAATAAGGAAAAGATTGAAGAAGTGTGGGAGCCTCCGGCAGAAATAGCGGAACAACCAAAAAATAGTTTATCTGAAACAGTAAATGAAACAGATGCGTGGGAAAAAGGCTATAATCTGCCCGTTGAGGATGAGATCAAAGAACAAGCGATGGGAGATTGTAAAAATGTTATGGCGCAGATAAAAGAAATTTATATAGCAGCAGATAAGGGAAATGCTTCAAACGCAATTCTTTCTGATGAAACATTGAATCAGATGAAGAATATTATTAAGAATACTGGCAATCCGGTAGTTACTTCGGAACGGTATTCTAATATGGAAAATTATCAGAAAATGGAACAGTTCTTATTGGATTCTGAAGATGGCAAAGAAGGAAACGTATTGTTGTATCATGTTAATTATGACGGAGGTATTACACAGGAAGAATTTATCTGTGATGGAGAGAAAATGTATGTACTGTGGACGAATGCAATGTGGGGTGATTCTGGCGAAATAGTAATTTCATATGTTTCTTATACAAGAATTAAGGAATGGACTTATACAGAAAAAGGCTATTTTTGCTACGAATTGTGTGTGCCGGAGCCACCGGATGTAACGGAAATTGTTGACGGGAGTACAGCGATCAGGGTAAAACCTTTAGGAGAACGACTGATTGAATTGTCAAAAAAATGTGTATCTGCATTAGGCTATCAGGGGAACAACATTTTATGCTCTAACTGGGATCATGATACTATGCAAAAACTGGATTACAATGGAATGTATGAATATCTTTATTCAATGAAATATCAAAAGAAATTTGATTCAGAGGAGTACCCGGATGGCATACCAAAACAAGAGTTTGAGAACGTAATTATGGAATATTTTCCTGTTACAGTTGAACAAATACGTGAGTGGGCGGTATTTGACGAGGAGAGACAAACATATGCGTGGGCGAGGTTGGGATGTATGAATTATACGCCTACATATTTTGGAACTTCTATGCCGGAAGTGACGGGTATACGGGAAAATGATGACGGAACGATGACATTAACAGTAGAAGCAGTGTGCGATATGGTTATTTGCAATGACGCAGTTATCACACATGAACTTACTGTGCAATTTAAAGACGATGGAACATTTCAATATTTGAGAAATGAAATACTTGATGATGGAATACAAAACATACCGGATTATCAATACCGTATTCAGGTAAAGTAGTTGCATGAGGTAACCATATGAAAAAAGGAATTAAAATTATAATATATTTTGTGGGCATAATTGTCATACTGGCTGCTGTGTTTTATTTGAGTCTTTTTTATGTAACAAATTGTAAGAAAATTGACTGCGATGTTTCGGTTTCTCCTAATCAAAACTATGAGTTGACGCTTCAGCAAATCGGAGAACCAGACTGGCCATTTGGATCGGCAAGCGGGAGGTTGATTCTTGTGGGGAATAATAGAAAAATAGTTCAGGCAGATTTTGAATTGTGTAATGATGGTGCGTCAATAAGCGATACTTGTTGGAAAGTTACATGGTATGAGGATTATGTAGAAGTGATTCTTTCAGGTGAAGAACAAGGAGACGAGAAAATACTTCTGTATTTTGATGGACAGATAGAAAGGTAGGAAGATAAGATGATGGAAGAAATAAAAAGAATGTATGAGAGACAAAAAGCAGGCAGAGTAAAATCTGTGATTATTTTTCTGGTCATTTATGTTTTGATGATTGGTGTGATAAGTTTATTTTATGGAAATCCATTCCCGCATAAAGAAGAAGTGCTTTTCTTTGAGACGATACAAAAAGGCTGGATTAACGAAAAAATATATTTATTGCTGGTTTGTGCAGGAATAGGATTGATAGCAGGGATAGGAAGTGTTATTTATGAGATTATGCAAAAATTTAAAATGTTTGATCAAATATTACTTCAGAAATGTGATGTACAGGAATATTTAAACAATATGGAATATGCAGTATCCTATGGGAAACAACTTGATTTCAAAGGATTCCAAAAAACAATATTTATGCTAGCACAGCAGAAATATGTGTTAGCTATGGCAGCGGACTGGAAAACGGAAGACGCGAAAAGGTATCTGGATAGTGAATGGGTTGGAAAAAAAGATTCCAGAGTTTATCAGCGAACGTCTGCAAATGTTAGATTGATCCACTCATACCGTCATCAGGATGCAGAAGAATTTTTGAGTGTGTTTGCAATGCATAAGGTTTTTTGGAAAAACAGAATATTTATTGCAGAAAAGCTTATTTTAGAGAAACAGTATCTAAAGGCTGAAGAACTTTTAAGTAGAGATAAAGAGAAATTTCTTTATAATGAAGTGAATCGAAATTATTTATTAGGGGGCTGCTATGATAAATTGGGAGAGCAGGAATCGGCTAAGAAATGCATGGAATATGTGAAACAATATGGGAACACAATGCCTTGCAAAAAGCAGGCGCAGGAATGGTTAGAGATGAATTATTTAAAATTGCTTGAAATAAAAACAGAATAGGATAGAGACGAAGTTACAGGGGAGACTGATAAGCATATAACAGTCTTCCCTGTAGAATATATTATCAAAGAATGTTAAGGAGATGGCAGATTAGTTCCATATTTGCAGATTAGAGAGAATGGATGTAGTGATCTCTGCCGCCTTGCTTCCGGTTGTCTCGGATTCACCTTGAATATTTGTGGCAAAATAATAGACATTTCCGGATTTTTCAAGAAAACCGATAAACCATCCGTTCACGTCTTGCCCATCGACACGTCCGGTTCCTGTTTTCCCGTAAAATGAACCTTCGCTGTTAGAAATCAGGAGAATGGAATTTTTTACAGCCGCTATATTTTCAGGAGAAAATTCAAATTCGTTATCATGAAATTTTTCTAACATTTCAATTTGCTCCAGCGCAGATATTTTCAGAGAATCGTCTGTCCAGTATAAATCCGTATCGGTGCTTGCTGTTTGATTTCCGTATTCTATTTCATGCAGATACTTTTTTACGGAGTCAAGTCCTATTTGTGAATCAATGGATTGAAAGTACCAGTTTACGGAATTTTGCATAGCAGAATTCAAATCTTGATCCGCTTCCCAGGCATCAAAAGGATAATCCTCTCCATTCCATACCATGTTAGAATGTTGCGGTGTGATGATGTCATTTTCTAAACCCAGCAGAGCATCATAAATTTTGTAAGTAGAATTTGGCACTATACGTTTTTGTGCTGACTCCATATTGTATATGTTCCACGAGCCTGCATTGGAATCGTATAGCACAAAACAGCCCTCGTATCCGTCAAAATTTCGTGTCAGGTCAATATAAGTGATATTTTTCCCATCTTCATTGAAGGTGTATTGGTCATAGCCGGAGGCATGAATAGAAAGAACCGGCGCACACCCTAACAATAAGCAGGAAACAAAGACAAATGCGATGATTCCCTGTATTTTTTTAGCCAGAGATTGTTTTTTGAAATTTGCAATGCTTAAAATTCTCTTTTTCATTTGTTTCATACTGCCGCTGATTCCGGTGGCAAAGGGAAATGGTGACAGAGATATTTTTTCTGCAAAATTGATCAATGTATTTCCGTATGCCTCATAATCAGTTTCGTTTAGTATTTGCAATACAGAGCAGTCGCAGGCAATTTCTCTGTCACAGCGCATTTCCTTTAAGGAATACCAGATCAGAGGATTAAACCAATACAAAATACCAATCAAATTCATCAGATGTCCAATCAGGGCATCTTTATATCGATAGTGCTGCAGTTCATGCAAAATCATAAAACGCATATCTGCCGGGTGCAAGTCGGAAATCAGATGGATCGGAATGTAAATGCGAGGTTTGATAAAACCGACAGTTACCGGAGATTTCAAAAAAGCAGTACTGTACACAGGAATTTCCTTCTTAATTCCGGATTCGGCAATACAGTTTTGAAAGATTACTTTTACTTGTTTGTTTTGTAGCGGCAGTGCAGATTGTTCTATGGTACGCAGTCGTTTCAATGAGCGACAAATCAGTAATATCATTGCAAATATTCCAATCCCCCAAATAACCAAAAGAAAAATATTTACATAGGCTGGAGTCCGGCTGCTGACAGAAACCGCAAAGTCATTCACTTTGCTGAAAGCAGAATCTGAAGCAGTGAGAGTTGTGCCAGACATATCGGTAGCTGCATTTTCTGCCTGTGTTCCCCATTGAAAGTTAAACCATGAAAGGAAAGATGTAACGGGCAAGGAACGGATTGGCAGGAAAGGGATTGCAAGAATAACTAGCAGTATGAACCAAAGATTGTACTGCATACGGGCGGATAAATGATTCCTTAACAATCTTTTGAAAGTAATAATGATGCCGATAAATAAGCATATCAGTACATTGCATATAAGGAAATGAATCCCAAAGTGATACAAGCAGACCGCCTCCTTTATTGCTTATGATCGGATAGAAGATGACGCAGTGAAGTAATTTCTTCTTCGGACAAATCATCATCTTCAAGATAAGAAGACAACATGGCAGCAATATTGCCATTATAGTACCGTTCCAGAAAAGAATTGCTTTCCTGACGGATATATTCGCCTTCATCTACTAAAGGAGTGTAAACAAATACACGACTTTGCTTTTCGTAAGTAAGAGCTTTCTTGGCAACCAGTCTTTTTAACATAGTTTGTATGGTTTTTGGACTCCAGTTGGTAGTCTTTGTTAGTTTATCAGTCACTTCATTTGTGCTGATAGGGGCATATTTCCATACAACTTTCATGACTTCAAACTCTGCCTCTGAAATTTGTGGTAATTTACTCATAGAATTCCCTCCAAATCTTACATATGTAATAAAGATATTATATAAAGAT
>CABUPO010000008.1 GCA_902493385.1 uncultured Lachnospiraceae bacterium | reverse complement strand
TAATAGAGTTTCTTTTGAATCATGGCGCAGATACGTCTGTGGTTGATAACGAAGGAATATCTGTAAAAGATTTGGATAATGAGGAGATACGAAGCAGGCTGTATAGGGAATTGTATGAATGGGAGATTTAAAGTATATGTATATAACAGGAATGCGAAGGATATCAGATACAGTGTTAAGTATAAAACATTGACAAAATAAGAATTATAGAGTTCTAAAAAAGTGATGAGTGAATATATATTAAAATAGGCTTGAATTATCAGATAAAAGAGGTATAATTAATGAAAAGATATTATTTCGCAAATCACGAACAAATATACAAAGGAGGACGAGCTATGATTATTATGGATATTAAAGCGGACAACTTGTATGCATTTAAAAATTTTCACATGAATATGTCATATCCTAAAAAAATAGTTGATTCAACTATAGAACAAGAATTTTTAGAAGATAGGCCTAATTTTCGGTACAAGAAAGTTAATATTATTATGGGGGGAAATGCAACAGGGAAAACAACTCTAGGAAAATTATTAATGTTATTTACAAACTACTTAAATGATGGTGGATATAGAAGGTTTACAAATAAGATAGATGATAAAAAGAAGAAAGCCACTCTAAAAATTGACTTTGTAACAAACGTTAATTATCTTTATAGATTTGAAATGCTCGTTGAACCAAGGGGAAAAAATGATTATTCGGAGGAAAATGTAGATATTAATATATATTATACGCCAATAGCAAAAAGAGATAATTATGAAATGTGTGCAAAAAAACTAGATTCCTATGATTGTTTAGAAACTACATATGAAAATATATATGCAAATGGTTGGAGTTTTTCTTATCCATTAGATGGGGAGGGGGACAAAACATATCGTACAATTGAAGAAGATAATAAATATTTGTATATATTAAAGCAAATATTGCAAACATTAGATCCATCAATAGTAGATGTGATAAAGGTTGCAGAAGTTGAAAACACGTATATTATAAAGTGGATAAACTGTTCAGCCATTATTAAAGATGGTAAAATTGCTAATGGAGATGTGATGTCAAGTGGTACAAAAGCTGGACTTGATATTTCCTATATTATCACATCGCTTATATGTGATATGCATGATTTGTTTTATTGTGATGAATTATTTTCTTATGTAAATAGTGATGTTGAAAAGGCTTGCTTGTCCATCATAATTGATAAATTGACGGATAGAAAACAGTTGTTTTTTACTACACATAATACGGACATTTTAGATATGCAATTACCTAAACATTCATTTACATTTCTTAAAAAAAATCCAGAAGATATGAATATGCCAATTAAATGTATTGATGCATCGCAATATTTAAAAAGGAATACGGATTCTTTAAAGAATGCTGTTGAAAATGATTTATTTTGTACGGCTCCAGAATTGCATAGGCTGTTTGACATGGCTGATTTATAATTCCAGGAGGATGTGCAAATGAGAAAAAAGGAATTTTTCAATATTATGTAGAAGGTGAAGATGATAAAAGTTTATTAATGACATTGAAAACAGATTTAAGATGTATAGAAAGTGGAAAGATTGACAAGTTTAATGTTGTTCAGAATCGTTTTACTAATGCAAGAATACGCCCATTAAAACAGGGAACGACAGTGGTTTTAGTCTACGATACATATGTTGAGAATACTGTTGATATTTTAAGGTGGAATGTAGCATTTTTGAAAGGAAAATCTGGTATTAAAGATGTAATTTGTATACCGCAGGTAATGAATTTAGAAGATGAATTAATTCGAGCTTGCAATATAAGCAATATTGAAGAGTTGACTAAAAGTAAAACAAAAACAAATTATAAAAAGGATATAATCAGGTGTACTAATTTAGGTGCACGATTGAGTCAATGTGAATTTGAAATATCAAAATTATGGAATAAACATCCAAATAATATGTTTAAGGAGTTTGGAAATGATTCAGAAAAGATAAAAATATGTTAGAGAGTTATGATATATTAAAGGTCATGGATATGGTTACGGATAAGCGCTATGTGAATAGCGAATTGTAAATTACGCCTTAATAGCTTTTGGCATTGCTTACATTCGTTTTTACGTCGTTGCGGCAAGCAGCATAAGGACCCAAACTTTGTATACCTGCATATATTATATAGAGAATCTATAAAATAATAAGGTATGCAGAAAAATGAAAGAATATGTAACAACATCACTGGAAACACATTTATTTTTTAGCAGAATCATGAGAGAGCACGCACTGTTTCTGCTGGCTGCTTTTTCGGCAGGGGAAACAGGATACAGAAACAAAGCGGACTGGTTTCGGGCACAGTTTGAAAAAGCATTGGAGCATACAGTCCGGCTTGCCAATGGAATGGTAGGAGAAGATGTGCTGTGCTCAGGAGAAGTATTTACAGAATTTACAGAAATGGCGGAGCAGCAGACAAGAAGGCTGACAAAGATTCCAATTGATATCAGGATTACGCAGGCAGAAAAGAAGCTGCGCGCAGGGTATGGAAAAAGTCCGGATGCAAGAATGGTGCAGCATGTACGCCAGTTAAACAGGAACGTTCTTCATTTGCTTAATGGGCTGATTGCGTTTAAGCAGAAGGTATTGCAGGAGGTTTTAACATGCAGCCTGTATACAGCGAATTATCCGCTGTTGATTGAGCATATTCTCCGTGAGGCAAAATTGTACCGTCAGATTATAACTGAGCTGGAAGAAAAGGGATGTATGCCGTCAAAAGATTTACAAAAGGCAGAGATGTTCTGGAATCAGATTATGATGGAGCATGCGATGTTTATCAGGGGGCTGCTTGATCCGACGGAATGTGAGCTTATGAAAACAGCAGACGGCTTCGCAGACGATTATTGCCGTCTGCTTAAAGAGGCGGAAAAAAAGGACTGCCGGACGATGAATGAGCTGAGGGTAAAAACATTGGAAACAACAAAGCAGTATCGTGATTTTAAGGCGGCGGGCACGAAAGGAATTACAGGCTGCGATATACGCTCCATTATACTGCCTCTTTTGGCAGACCACGTACTTCGGGAAGCAAATCATTATCTTAGAATCCTGAAGAACGAGGGGAGACAATAAGTCATGGAATTATGTCAATATCCCTGCCAAAACAAGTGCCGCTATTTTACGATAGAAGCGATACAGATTCCGATTGTATATAATCAGTATGGTGATTACGATCCTGACGGACTTATGTATGTACTGGAAAAGGATTCTGAGAGAATACAGGAAGAAGCAAACCGCAGATTCCGGCAGACGCCGCCGCAGCCCTGTGAGGAGGTACAGCCGCTGGTGCTCCGTGTGAATCTTGGCGATACGGTAAAAATACGTTTTCGCAACACATTAAACCGCAGGCTGTCAATTCATGTACAGGGACTGGCATATGATGTGTCAGATTCCGACGGTGCCAGCGCAGGTTTTAATCAGGACAGCACGACAAGTAGTGAAATAATATACACATGGTATGCCAATACAGAGGGCGTTTTTCTGTTCCATGATATGGCGGATACCAGAAGCAGTGAAGAAGCAACGAATATTCATGGACTATTTGGCGCAGTAATTGTGGAGCCGCCCGAAGCAAAATGGTTTCATCCACAGACAGGGGAAGAAATCGAAAGCGGATTAATGGCGGATATCTATCAGCCGGGCAAGCCGGCTTTTCGGGAATATTCAGTATTTTTCCATGATGAACTGGAGATTTTGGATAAGGATGGAAATCCGCCTGTAGACCACAGGACAGGGCTTCCTTCGTCAACGACGGCAATCAGCTACCGTTCTGAACCTATGAGGAACCGTATGCCGTTTACCCATGACCCTGCAGATTCGGGAGAGGAAATCTCTATGAGCTCATGGGTATATAAAGACCCGGCGCCTCCGATTCTTAGGGCATATGTGGGAGACCCGGCGAAAATTCGTCTGATTCATGGAGGAATCAAGGAAACACATGTGTTCCATCTTCACAACCACCAGTGGAGGCTGGAACCGGATAATCCGGTTTCCACGATAATTGATTCGATTACAATAAGTCCGCAGGAATGCTATACGCTGGACATTTTATATGGGGCTGGAAGCAGAAACCGGGTAATCGGCGATGTTATCTTTCACTGCCATCTGTATCCGCATTTTCATGAGGGTATGTGGACTTTATGGAGAATTCATGACCGGCTGGAAGATGGAAGCGGGAAATTGCCGGATGGGACGCCTGTTCCGGCGCTCCTGCCGTTAAAAGACCGTGAACGGCCTCCGAAAAAAGATGAGTGCCATCCGGGTTATCCAAATTTTATCTGCGGAGAGGCGGGAACGCCGCCGCGCCAGCCGCCTTGCGGGGTACTGGACGCAGAGGGAAACGCCGTAGTATGTCCGACGCCTCTTGAAGAGGCAACCTTTGTAAAAAATGCAGCTTTGGGAGCATTATATACAGACACCTGTCCTTGCCATACAGCAGGCGAATGCGATAATGATAAGGAAGCCTGCGGCTGTAAAGAAAGTAATGATTGTGCGGAGGGGAGCGATTGTAAAAAATGTCCTAAGACAGATATGCCGTGTGAGAATGTGAAAGTATTTGAAATCGCGCTTGTACAGGCGAAGCTCACATACAATAAGTACGGCTGGCACGATCCGGAAGGGCGCTTTTTTGTTTTAAAAGAAGAGCTGGAGCGTTGCGGCGGTCTGGAATCTTATATCCGTATGGTTGAAGAACAGAAAATTCAGGTAGAACCACTGGTAATACGTGCAAATGCAGGAGATTGTATTGAACTGCGTACAACGAACCTGCTGCCGGAATTTTTGGAGGCTAATGCGTTTCAGCTCAGGACAAAAACAGACATTGTAGGCCACCATGTGCATTTGGTGAAATTTGATACTATTACTTCCGATGGGGCGGCAAACGGCTGGAATAATATTGCCGGGGCAAGAAAATATGAAACATTAGTAGAACGATTCTTTGCAGATGAAGAATTACGGACTGTATTTTTCCACGACCATTTATTTGCTAATGCACATCAGATGCATGGAATGTTTGGCGCATTGGTGATAGAGGAGGCAGGCGCAACATTCCACAATATACGTAACGGGGAAGAACTGCGCTTTGGAACGCAGGCTGTGATACGAAGAAGAGACGGTTCATCATTCCGGGAGTTTGCTCTTTTTGTCCACGATTTCGCATTCCTTTTTGATAAAGACGAAAAGCCGTTAAATGCTCCGGCAGTTCCAGGTTCTCATGATGACCCGGGAGTAATGGGAATCAATTACCGCGCGGAACCGATGCGGGAGAGACTGAAAAGGGAAGGCGACCCGGCATATGTTTTCAGCTCTTTTGTGCATGGAGACCCGGCAACGCCTGTTTTGGAAACGTATCCGCAAGATGAGCTGATGATACGTCTTATAGATGGAGCGCATGAAGAGCAGCATGTATTTAATGTAACCGGAATGTCATGGAGAAAAGAACCTGCTGATGAAAGCTCCCCACTGGCAGCATCACAGACAACCGGAGTTTCGGAGGCGTTCAATTTTAATATTAAAGAATCGTATCAGGCGGGGGATTATCTGTATTATTTTGGAGGAATTGACGACGTATGGCTCGGTCTATGGGGAATCATTCGTGCTTATGACAAATATCAGGAATGCTTAAAACCGCTCTGCAAAGGAAAAGATATGATTTTTTCACTTCCACCAGGTCCGGGCAAGGATGATGTGATAAGGCGTTATGAAGTGGCGGCGGTTCAGACAGAGCTGGTATATAACAGGTATGGAGACCATGATCCGGACGGCTTGATTTTTGTTCCCTTAGAGGACGTGGACCTTGTATTCTCCGGAAAATATACTCCAAAGCCTTTGATACTGCGTGCAAATGTGGGAGACTGGCTGGAGGTTACCCTGTATAATGTATGGGACCCGGACCGCCCGGTGCCTTATTATGATTATCCGAGAGTACCGCTTGATTTGAAGCATAAGCCGTCGAACAGGGTTTCTCTGAATCCACAGTTTCTGCAATATGACCCTGTCTGTGATTCGGGAATCAATGTGGGCTATAATCCGAATGAGCAGACTGTTGGGGCAGGAGAGAGCAAGCGTTATTTATGGAAGGCAGACAGAGAGTATGGAGCCTGTATTCTGCAGTCGTTCGGGGATATGCGAAACCACAGATATCATGGATTATTCGGAGCCGTGATAATAGAACCCGCAGGGGCAGAATGGTATGAAAACTTTACAAAAAGGAAGAATCCATTTGCGGAACAGGCGGTAATAACCGCGCCAGGTATGGAAAGTTTTCGAGAATACGTGTTGTTCATTCAGAATGGAATCCGGCTTTTGGATGCACAGGGAAATCTGATTCAGACCGCAGCTGCAGGCAGTGAGGAGCCGGTTGACCCGGAAGATACGGGAGAAAAGGGTTATAATTATCGGTCAGAACGGTTTGAGAATCGGCTTTCGGAGGATGCACGGGTGTGGAAAGTATTCAGCAGCAGGGTTCATGGCGACCCGGCAACGCCTGTATGGAAGGCTTATTCCGGTGATCGAGTAATTTTCCGGACCATGATGCCGGCCGATAAGCCAAGAAATGTGTCCTTGACTGTGCATGGACATTTATGGAGAGAACAGCCAAAGGACGCCTTGTCCAGAGAGATTCCGCTCCAGGGAGGAATCAGTGTTGGCAACAGGTTTGATATGGAACTGAAAGATGGGGCTTCATGTCCGGGTGATTATCTGTATCGTTCAGGAAGCTTTGGCTGGGACGTTGAATCGGGCATGTGGGGGATTTTCCGTGTGATGAAGCATTCTATAAGATGCAGATGTAAAGAAATGTGCAGAAAAATTTTAAATTGTAAAAAATAGGAGAAATCCGGCAAAGAAGACCAATCGTTACGGGAAATATTGAATATCAAAATCTCCCGTAGATTGGTTTTCTTTTTGTATCAGTTTTATAAATCAATGATTATCAGGTACAAAATACATAATTATCACCCTGTTTGGTAAAACTACACATTAGTTAGAAAAAGTGGAGTGATTTTATGTCGGATACTAAAAAAACAGGTATGCAAAGCATAACCTTTTCTAATCCGCCGGTTATTACCGGATGGGCGTCAGTTGCAGGAAAAAAAGAGTCGCAGGGTCCGCTTGGAAAGTATTTTGATGTAGCGGCAGACACGGATATGTTTTCGGGGAAAAACTGGGAAGAAGCAGAAAGCAGAATGCAGATGTCGGCTGTACGTGCCGCACTCAGCAAAGCGGGTGTAGAAAAAGAGAATATTGATTATATAGTTGCGGGAGATCTTTTGGGACAGCTTATGGCGACCTCGTTCGGAATTAAAAGTCTTAATATTCCGCTGTTTGGAGTATATGGAGCCTGTTCTACAATGGGTGAGTCGTCTTCGATTGCCTCTATGCTGATAGACGGCGGTTATGCGGACAGATGCATTGCACTTACTTCAAGTCATTTTGCAACAGCCGAAAAGCAGTTTCGCTTTCCACTGGGTTACGGCAACCAGCGGCCTCTTTCAGCTACTACAACAGTTACAGGAAGCGGAGCGATTGTGCTTTGTTCACCGAAAGCTGTAAACGAGAAAAAATCAAAGCAAGTGTGTATTACCGGTATAACTACAGGAAAAATTGTAGATTATGGCATAAAGGATTCTAATAATATGGGAGCTGCTATGGCTCCGGCGGCATATGATTTAATTAAGGTGCATGCAAACGATTTTCAAACAGATTTTAGTGATTATGATAAAGTGATTACCGGGGATCTTGGGGTTATAGGACGGGATATATTACTTGATATGCTTTCTGCAGAAAATATTGATATAGCAGATAAATATATGGATTGCGGAATAGAGATATACGACAGTGGTACGCAGGATTCTCATTCCGGAGGCAGCGGGTGTGGCTGTTCGGCAATAACATTATGTGGACCTATAATGGACAATCTTATAAATGGCGTATGGAAAAAAGTTCTTTTTGTACCAACAGGCGCCCTTATGTCAAGCGTGAGCTATAACGAAGGAAACACAGTTCCGGGTATAGCTCATGGAATCATATTAGAGTCAGGAAACTAGGAGGATTATATAATGGATTACATTATTGCATTTGTGGTTGGAGGATTAATATGCGCGGCAGCACAGATTGTTCTTGATACGACGAAGCTTCAGCCGGGTAATATTATGGTCTGTCTTGTGTGTCTGGGCGCGGTGCTTGGTTTCGCCGGAGTATACGAGCCGTTTAAGGAATGGGCAAAAGCAGGGGCGTCAGTGCCGCTTTTAGGATTTGGAAATACGCTTTTTCAAGGTATAAAAGAAGAGATTGCACAAAAAGGATTTCTTGGCTTGTTTACCGGTGGATTTACGGCTGCGGCTGCAGGCATATCGGGAGCGCTTATAATAGGATATCTGTCCTCTTTTATATTTAATCCAAAGATGAAATAAAACATTTTCATGTTTTAGCAGTCAAAAACGGTGCATGATGGACATTTTGATAGCTCATGCACCGTTTTCGACCGTTTAAACCACATTTTCTCAAATTATAAATGATTTTACTTTTTTAACTTAACATTTGTCTCAATTCTGAGCTTTGTCTTTTTATCTAAAATAATATATGTTTTTTTCTGTGTCTTTATTTTGCGAAATCTGCCATTGTTTTTCTTACAGCTTATTACATAGCGCGGCACATATTTTACACCTTTTATTTTTACGGGCTTCCAGCTGTATTTATATCCATTTGGACTTTTTTTGCATTTAATGTCTTTTGTAATAACAGCAGATATGTTATTTACATAACTTTCATCCTTCTCATAAAACTTAAGTTTAGTTTTAGGATTTTTGAGAATAATATTATCGCAGGTACATGGGCCAAAGGTTATATTGTTAACTTTTTTTCCTATAACAAAATCCTTTGTTTTGAAATTAAAATCCACAACGGCATTATCAGCATTGATTGTAATTTTTTCAGCCCTGCCCCTCATATGTCCGAAGTCATCATCGTCATAACCGCCAAAGCTGCCATTTAAAACAATCTCGTCAAATACTGCATTCTCAAAACATGCATCACCTACGCTTATCCCTGCCGGAAATTCAATTTTCTTTAAAAGCGTCGTGTTTCTAAAATTGTACCCCCAAATTTCACGAAGTGTTTTTGGCAAAGACAGCTCCTCAAGACAATTCATTTCATTAAATGCAAACATATATATTGTCGTAACTCCTTCAGGAATCACCAGCTTTTTTACAATGCTGTCTTTTTCAGAGAATACCGCCGCTTTTGCAAAATCAACACCTACAGTATTACCGCTTGTGACAGGCGTATCAATTGCTCCTATCTGTGTAATGCTGTAACCGTCAATGGACTTAGGTATGGTTACTTCTGTTCCGTAATTATATACCTTTCTTAGTACAGCAAGTTTATGTTCAGCATTAAGTATCTGATATTCATAATCTCCGCTGCGTATTATACCTGCCTCATTTGCTTTAGCATTTTCACTGCCTGTCATAAGAAACATTCCGCACAGAAAACATATTGCCAATACCTTTACTATTATTTTATTACTTTTATTCTTTTTCATTGTAATCGCTCCTTTTTATGTTTTTTTCATCAAAACACCCATTTGCAGCTGCTCTTGCCATAGATTCTGATAACTTTCTTTGTTTCATATTCTCTTTTAATTATACTTTAGAATAGTTATATTTTAGATTATAAAAAATATAAACAGTAAAGTCAATAGCCTATGCATGAAACGACATTTTTTTGGTAATATTGGTATCTTCAAAATTGAAGCCATATTTTTGTCTGCCTGTTATGCTGTGCTTAGTAGGTTTGCTTATTTTATCGTGCTTAGGTTTATCTGTGGAACATCAAAAAATGCCGGAAACAAAAAAAATAATTTTGTATATTAACCATCGTATGTTATAATTCTTACAGATAAGTCAGGCTGAAAGGAACTAAGTGATTATGAGACAAAAATTTGCATGCGTCATGTTCTTATGTTTTCTTACGTTTCCTGTTATATCCGCGTGCGCGCTTTTTCCTGAAGAAGAAGTATTCAGAACAACGACAATAGTTCAGGAATATGAAGGCGAAGAATTTAAAATGACTACGGTCAGGCGTGGAGATATACGGGATTATCGCAATATTCCATGTGAGTACAGACAATCTAATATAGACAACGTTGTTATAAGCCCCTGGATGGAAGTTGAAAAAATATGCGTAAGCGTTGGAGATAAGGTTGAAGAGGGCGACGTCCTTGTCAAATTCGTATCAGAAGAAAACGATTCGGATATCGAAGAAATATCCTATCAGATAAAAATGAAAAAAACTCTTATCAGACAGGCGGAGAATATGCGTGAGCTTGAAGTGCAGCGGCAGAAAAAAGCGCTTGATGATGAGACGATGCTTAAGGCGATACGCGAAAATTATGCAGCACAGATATCGTCGTATGAAGGAGAGCTTTCGGTACTTCAGAAACAGTATGATGAGGCTGTTGCAATGCAGGAGGCGTATCAGGTTACGGCCACAATATCAGGAACGGTTACATATGTTGATAACAGTATAATGGGCGGAGGTAAAATGAATAAGACGGGTCCTGGCGCTATGGCATGGGATTTTAAGAACGACGAGATAAGAATTGTTTCGGTATCAGACGGTTCAATGCCTTATTTTGCCGCCCCAAAGGATTCTTCTGAATATATAAGTAATCTCTCGGAGGGCGATAAAATAAAAGTGACTTCTGTCGGTAATGAATATGATGTTACGGTTCATTTCCCGGAAAACGATAAAAAGTATGTATATTTTCTGCTTGATTATGCGCCCGATAATATTGAGGACGGCAATACGGCTAACGCTGAGTATATAATTGAGGAGCATAAGAATGTATTATATCTTCCTGACAGCGCAGTCAATAAAATGGGAGATTCATACATAGTATACTGCGAAGATGAGAACGGGCTTAAGAGCGCAAAAGAGGTAACTATAGGTCTTAAGGCTGATAATAAGGTAGAGATTACGGGCGGACTGGAATTTGGAGACGCTGTAATCGTAAGGTAAGGAGAAGTGTAATGAAGAAAATTGGTATCTGTATTGCCTGTGTGGTATTGGCTTTTGCGTTAACAGGCTGTACGGCTGAAAAGAATGTAATGACGGTTCCAGAGCTTATTGAGCCTGTCGGGGATGTAAGCGACAGCGCTTTGGTAAAAAGGCAGGACATATGCAATGTAAAGCTTTTTGCAGGGCAGGTTGTTCCATATACCGAAGAGATAGGCTTTAACACACCGGGGATAATCGAGAACATATATGTAAATCTTGGCGATACAGTAAAGAAAGGCGACATTCTTGCAACACTGATTGGGGCAGAGGACAATGCAAGATATAACGAAATTATTAATAATATATCACAGTCAGAAAAGAATAACGAGGAGAGTAATCTGACAGCGGAGTATGATATTAAAATTCTTAAGGCAGAATACAGGCAGATATCAGAGCAGCTTAAAAAAGCGGCGGGCGATGATAAAAGAAAGCTTAAAAACGAGCTTGAAATAAAAGCCGCAGACATAGAAATTGCAAAGCAGAAACTGAGCGACAACAAAGAGATTCAGAGAATTGAACTTAAAGAATTAAAAAGACAGAAAAAGCTGATTGAAAAAGAGATAAAGGATTATTTTCTATATGCGGAAATGGACGGCGTTGTTACGTGCGTTGCGCACGGAATGGGCGACCAGGTATCGTCGGATACATTTGTTGTTGCATTATCTGACATGTCGGTAAAGCAGATAAAGGCAGAATTTATAAGCAGCAGCGATATAGAAAAAGCAGACAGATGTTACGTCAGGTATAATAATAAGGACTATAATGTTACGCAGCTTCCTTATGATGCGGATGAGGTTAACGATTTAATCAGCAATGAAGAAAAGGCGTACGCATACTACAATCTTGAGACACAGGATACGGAGTTTGAAGTGGGAGAATATATAGATATGTATGTTGAATCAGGATTTCAGAGCAACGCGCTTGTTATACCGGCAAACGCACTGTATAAGGAAGCATCTCTATATTATGTATATAAAAGAAACGGTGATACAAAGGTTATGACGGAAGTAACAGTTGGAACAATAACGCCTTCTTTTGTTCAGATTACAGACGGTTTGGAGGAAGGAGATGAAGTATATGTTAAGCAATAGACTTATAAAAACATTATGTTTTGTATGTGCAGTGTGCATGATTGTTATGACGGGATGCAGACAAAGTGCAGATGAGGCAGTAAGCGAAGAACAGACGGACACTCTTTTGTATACCAAAGCCCTTTCAAAAGATGATTCAGAAAAGCCTGTGTATGACCTTGCAGAGGTAAGACGCGGGGATTTTGTGCATGAAATGTTCGCAATAGGACAGGTGGAATACAGGGATACATATTATCAGACGCTTGAGGCAGATACGGCAAAGCTTGTGAAGTATAAAGTCAAAGAGGGTGACAGGGTTAAAAAGGGCGATGTGATTCTTATATATGAGCCGGTGTTTGATGAAGTGGATTATGCACAGAGAGTTGCTGATGTTAATCAGCAGGAGAAAGAATACACGGCGGGTTATGACAGCAGAAGAGCAGAAATCGTACAGGCGGAGCATGATCTTTCTGAGCTTAAAGATAAGACAGAAAGGGAAATTAAGCAGCTTGAGATAAAGAAGCTTAAGCTTTCCCTTGAAAAGTATCAGGAGGTTAAAGCCAATATTCAGGAGACACGGCAGGAACTGAATGAATATAAAGCAGGTTTTGAAGAGACAAAAGTGTATGCAGACCATGACGGATATGTAATGCAGCTTTCGGAGTATAAAAAGGATGATATAATTAATAAAGGCGCGGTTGTAGCGGTTATATCACCGAAAAGAGATTATCTGATAAAAATTGAAGAGCTGCCTGAAGAAGAGTTAAGGTACAATGCTGACGTATCTATATCCATAGCGTCTGACAGCGGCGAGATATCGTATCCGGGAAGAGTTATTATGTCGTCTAATATACTTTCATATTCTAACGCGCAGGAAGCGGCATATGTTGAGTTTAATGAAAAGCCTGCCGACCTGCCAGGCGGAACTATTAAGGTATATTTTCAGAGCAGGTCGTTAAAAGACGTACTGCTAGTAAACAAGGATGCAGTAGCGTTTGAAAAGATGGGTGAGGGAGCCGATATTGAGGATGTGCCGTATGTATATGTATATGAGAATAAAATGGCATGCAAGCGCTATATAGAGGTTTTTGGAAATAACAATAAGGACTATCTTGTGCTTTCGGGTCTTAGCGAAGGACAGCAGGTAGCCATATACAAATAGAAAGGCGGATTCCGGGGAATGATAAGATTTTTAATGCAGAAGCTTCTACATAAAAAATGGATGGTCGTAAGTCTGCTTATAGGCAATGTTCTTCTTATAGCGATAGCCTGCAGTAATCCTATGTATAAAAATGCTTCTCTGCAGAGAACGCTCACGAAGTCATTTGGCGATTATATTGAACAAGAAGGAGTGTATCCGGGAGTTATTACACTTGAATCTGCAATGGCAAGAGACCAGTCAAATGAATCTGATTACCTGATGATGTCAGAATTATCGGAGACACTGTCAGGTGACATAGGCCTTAAACAGGAGGATTGCGTTCATATTTTAGAACTGATGAAATCCAACGCTGAGTCTCTTATGGAGCGTGAAGACAATACAACAGGCCATACGATGAGAATTGCCTCAATGAGCGGCATGAAAGAGCATATAAAGCTGCTTGCAGGACGAATGTATGAAGAAGAACCTGTAAACGGCGTTTTAGAGGCTATAGTAAGCCAGAAAGCGTTCTCAAAGGCTAACCTGATACTTGATGAAGAGATGCAGTTTAAAGAACAGCTGGATTCTTCAGGCAATCCGATTGTGGTTAAAATTGTCGGCGTATTTACTAACAGTGAAGTTAATGATAATTACTGGGTAAAAAGTCCGTCAGAGTTTGAAACAGAATGCTTTATTTCAGAACCATTATTTGAACAAACATTTATTAACACCAATAAGCAGGTATATAATATAGAATCTGTATGGAATATATTTTTTGATTATACGGCTCTTGAGCCTTCTGATATAAAGAGCATTGTACATAAAACGGAAAAATATGCAGAAGAGTATAACGGAAGGACTGCAAGATTTAATGAGCCTGTTTACATGGGTATATTAAAAGATTTTCTTTTGTCGCAGAATAAAATAGTTACTACGCTTCTGATTCTGCAGGTTCCGGTGCTTGTTCTTTTGTGTGCGTTTATATTTATGATATCGAGGCAGATGCTGGATTTGGAACAGAATGAAATAGCTCTTCTTAAAAGTCGTGGTTCAAGCAAAATACAGATTATATCAATATACGCATTACAGTCTGTTATTATAACTGCGGCAAGTGTGGTACTTGGACTGCCTTTGGGAAATTTTTTATGCAGAGCGCTTGGTTCGGCAAACGGTTTCCTTGAATTTGTACACAGAAGCTCTCTCAGAGTAAGATTTGACGGACAGGTTATGCTTTATCTTGTGGCTTCCTGTCTTGTATCTATAGCAGTTATGGTGCTTCCTGTATTTAAGGATGCAGGCGTAACGATAGTAGGCTATAAGCAGCAGAAAAATAAAGCTAAAAAGCCTTTATGGAGGAAAGTATATCTGGACGTACTTTTTTTTGCAGTATCAATATACGGACTGTACTCATTTACCGACAGAAAAGACGTGCTTATGACAAGAATGCTTTCGGGCGAGTCGGTTGACCCTATGCTGTTTTTGTGCGCGTCATTATTTATTATAAGCGCCGGACTTGTGGCGTTAAGGATACAGCCTCTTATTGTTAAGCTTGTTTACTTAATAACAAAACGCTTTCTCAAGCCGGCGGCATTTGCATCATTTCTTCAGATATTAAGAAGTCGTGGCAAGCAGAGCTTTATGATGGTATTTTTGATGCTGACGGTGGCTCTTGGTATATACAATACAACAGTTGCGCGTACGATTCTGTCAAATGCCGAAAAGAGTGTAGAGTATGAGAACGGCGCTGATATTATATTTAAAGAGGTATGGAAGGATAATTCTGCGTTTCTTGTACAAACGGCAGAATATCAGGTTGAAGAAGGACTTGAATTAACATACAGTGAGCCGGATTATACAAGATTTGAGGAGCTTCATGGCACAAAATCCCTTGCCCGCGTACTAAAGGATAATGTAGACGTTTCAGGGGACAGGACAAGAGAGGGTATTAGCGCCGCGACTCTTATGGGAATTAATACAAAGGAATTTGGCGAGACGATTAAATTTGATTCGTCGCTCCTTCCAGAGCATATTAATACATATCTTAATGTTTTAGGCTCCAGTAAAGACGCAGTGCTTTTGTCAATGAATTTTCATACTATTCTCGAATATGATATCGGAGATAAAATCACTTATATTAACGAAGAGGGTGATATTATTGACGGACAGGTATATGGGTTTGTCGATTACTGGCCGTCATATATACCACAGACTTACAGTATAACAGACGAGGGGGTTCTTGATAAAAAAGATGAATATATGATTATCGCCAACCTTGCAAGGATTCAGGAGGTATGGGGAGTTACGCCATATCAGATATGGCTTAAAACCGATGGCTCCACTCAGTACATATACGATTACGCTGAAGAAAATGAGCTTCAATTTACAGAGTTCTATGATTCGCTTTCCGATATGGTTGCGATAAGAAATGACACCCTGTTTCAGGGGACTAACGGTATATTGACAATGAGCTTTATAGTTGTGCTTATACTGTGCTGCGTCGGCTTTCTCATATACTGGATACTTTCAATCAGACAACGAGAGCTTTTGTTCGGCGTGTTCCGCGCAATGGGTATGAAAAAGCGCGAAATAATTCTTATGCTGATAAATGAGCAGATATTCAGCTCAGGTATATCAATTGTTATCGGAGCGGTAATCGGAGCAGCGGCTTCCAAATGCTTTGTTCCGCTTGTACAGATATTTTATTCGACGACTAATCAGGCAATACCGCTTACGGTAGTAAGCAGGAATGACGATATGATAAGACTTTTCGGAGTAATAGCGGCGGTTATACTTATATGTATGATAATTCTCGGAGTTATTATTTCTCATATAAAAATATCACAGGCTCTTAAGCTGGGGGAGGATTGATATGGATAATAACAGTACGGAATATATTATTGAAACACATGATATTGTTCAGAGCTTTCCGGTTTCGGGCGGAGAGTTTGTAGCGTTAAATAACATTAATATCAATATACCAGGCGGAAAAATGACTATTCTTCGCGGGCGTTCCGGTTCGGGCAAGACAACGCTTATGAATCTTTTAGGAGCTTTAGATAAACCGAAGCAGGGAAGTATTATTTTTAAGGGCAAAGATATTGTCGCAATGTCTGAAAAGGAGCGCGAAAATATACGAAAGAAGGAAATAGGCTTTATATTTCAGTCGGTTGCGCTTATTCCAATGATGACTGCTTATGAGAACGTAGAATTTGCGCTCAGGCTTGCCGGATATAAGGGCAATAAAAAAGAGCGTGCATTACAGTGCCTTAATATGGTAGGACTTTCAAAACGTGCAAATCATATGCCTCAGGAGCTTTCGGGAGGCGAGCAGCAGAGAGTTGCAATTGCACGCGCAATAGCCCATAAGCCGGGAATTATATTTGCAGACGAGCCGACGGCTGAGCTTGATTCCGGCACAAGTATTCAGGTAGTGAAGATATTTAAGGCGCTTGTATCGGATGAAGGTATAACTGTTGTAATGACTACCCACGACGTCGGACTTATGGGTGTTGCCGACTGCATTTATGAACTGGAGGATGGTGAGATAGTTGAAGGACGTAATGATTGAGTGTGATAATCTTGTAAAAATATATAAGACGAAGGATATTGAGGTGCTTGCTCTGCAGGGACTTGACATTACTGTTGAGCGAGGGGAGCTTATGGCTATTATCGGCAACAGCGGAAGCGGCAAATCCACATTTCTGAATATGATTGGAGGGCTTGACAGACCAAGCGCCGGTAAATTATACGTAGACGGCAGGGACCTTTTCAGACTTACAGAAGCTGAGCTTGTAGAATATAAGAAAAATACCGTTGGCTTTGTATGGCAGAACAATGCAAGAAATCTTCTTCCATATCTGACTGCTTATGAAAATATTATGACTCCTATGTTATTTTCAAAGGGAGAAAATAAGAAAGAGCGCGCAGATGAGCTGCTTGAGCTTGTAGGGCTTTCGCACAGAAAGAATAACAGGCTGAGCCAGCTTTCGGGAGGCGAGCAGCAGAGGGTTGCAATTGCAATCGCCCTTGCCAATAAACCAAAGCTTTTGCTTGCAGACGAGCCGACCGGTTCAGTTGACAGAAATACTTCTGATTATATTCTTGATATGTTCCGTAAGCTTAATGAGGAGCTTGGAATAACTATAGTGATTGTTACGCACGACCAGGGGCTTGCGAAGAAAGTAAACAGAGTTGTATCGATAAGAGACGGTAAAACCAGCAGTGAGCGAATTATGAAAAATGACTATATTAATAAGCTTAAGGACGTGTCGTTTAACTGGAATGACACGGAAGAAACCCAGGAGGAATACGCAGTGCTTGACCGCGCGGGCAGACTGCAGATACCGCCGGAGCTTCTTTCGGGTCTTGGTATAGAGGGCAATAAGGTTAAGCTTGAGCTTAAAGACGGCCGTATTATAATCGCAAAGCCGTAAAGCAGTACCATTCGCCCTGAGTAGTTGTCTCGATGATTTTAAAGCCTGCAGATGTAATGGCTTCTCTTACCCTGTCTGCTGCAGTGTCAATAATACCTGAAGATATGAACAGTCCGCCCGGTTTGATGTGGCGGGCTATAATTTTTGACAGCGGAATTATAATATCGGCAAGTATGTTTGCAACAGCTATATCATAGCACATATCGCCTATACTGTCCGCAAGCTCGTCATCAGAAAGCAAATCGCCGCATATCACGTTAAACTGCTCTTCGGAGACGCCGTTGATGTCGCGGTTTTCTAATGTGCTTGGAATGGCATATTTGTCTATGTCTATTCCAAGAGCATGTCCTGCGCCGTATTTAATAGCAGCGATTGAAAGTATTCCGCTTCCGCATCCTACATCAAGAATGTTCATGCCGTCTGTAATATTTTTCTCAAGAGCTTTAATACATAATCTGGTAGTATCGTGGGAACCGGTTCCAAATGCCGTTCCGGGGTCTATGCTTATAACAATATCAGAAGGCTTATATCCGTCGTATTCATCCACGCTCTGCCATGACGGCTTTATAACCATACGGTCGGATACCCTGAACGTATGGAAAAATTCCTTCCAGTTATTAATCCAGTCTTTATCGGCGGTTTCAGATACTTCTACAGCGCCTTCTCCTATGTCCATAAATTCCTTAAGCTTATCGAGTTCGGTATTGACTTTTTTAAGAAATTCTTCCGAATCCTCGTCGTTATCTCTGTAAAATCTGATTATGGCTTTATTGTCGTCTGCTGCCGGGTCGGGAAGTATATCGACAAACATCTGCTTTTTTTCATTTTCAGTAAGAGGAATATTATCCTCAATCTCAATACCATCTACTCCGATTTCAGAAAGTGTATAGCTGATTATATCAGTAGCTTCATTGATTGTATAAAGCGTATATTGCGTCCATTTCATGTAAAAAATTCTCCTTTCAAGTATACACTAATGCGTAATAATTATAGTATATCCTGTAGCTTTATACAATCTGTATTTGCATACCTTCCTGTTTTAGTTTAAAATATAACCATTACTTACAGATATGGTGAACATTTATGCAAGAGCAATGGATTCTTAACGGCAGGCAGGCGGACTTTGCAGCGATAGCTGGTAAACTTTCAGTTCCTTCGCTTGTTGTAAAGCTTATGATTAACAGAGGAATAAAAGAAAGCGGTATGAAAAGCTTTTTAGGCGGCAATCTCACAGAGTTTTCAGACCCGTATCTTATGAAGGATATGAAAAAGGCCTGCGATATATTTTTAAAGGCGGCAAATAATAACGATACCGTCGCTATTGTAACCGATTATGACTGCGACGGAATATTTTCAGGTATGGTGCTTTATTCATGTTTCAGCAGAATCGGCATAAAGGCCCGGCTGTTCACTCCTGACAGGGTTAAGGAAGGCTATGGGCTCAATAAAAGGATTATCGACGAAGCGTACAATATGGGTATTAATTACATTATAACCTGCGATAACGGAATTGCCGCATATGATGAGGTTTTATATGCCAAAAGCCTGGGAATGACAGTTGTAATTACAGACCATCATGAGGTACCGTTTGTGATAAATGAAGCGGGTAAAGAGTATGTTCTTCCAGGGGCTGACGCAGTGATTGATCCAAAGCAGGAGGATTGTAAGTATCCGTTTAAGGGGCTGTGCGGCGCAGGCGTAGCATATAGAATTGCTGACGCGTTGTACGGCATACGTAATATACCGGATAATGAAAAAGAGCTCCTTCTTATATATGCGGCGGCTGCAACTGTAGCAGATATTATGGAGCTTAATGGGGAGAACCGAATTATCGTTAAGGAAGGCCTTAAGCTTTTTAGCCATACTGACAATCCCGGACTTAAAGCAATAAAGGAGGTTAATAATTTAGCTGATGTACAGATAACGCCGTATCATATTGGATTTGTAATAGGACCGTGTTTTAATGCGGCGGGCAGATTAAAAAGTGTAGCGCCTGCGTTTGAGCTTCTTATGTCAGATGATGAAAAAGTTGTACATAAGAGAGCCCTTGAGCTTAAGGAGCTTAATGAGTACCGTAAGAATATGACGGAAGAAGGGGCAGAACGTGCTTTGGCTATGGCTCTGCTTCCGGAAAATGCAGCCTGCAACGTGCTTGTTTTGTACATCAGCGACTGTCACGAAAGCCTTATAGGTATAATCGCAGGAAGAGTAAAGGACAGGGTTCATAAACCTGTAATTGTATTTACTGATGCGCCGGATAATACATATAAAGGCTCGGCACGTTCTATAGAAGCATATTCTATGTTTGATGAGCTTACTAAAGTAAAGGAGCTTTTTCTGAAGTTTGGCGGACATAAAATGGCGGCTGGAATGACTATTCCAAAGGAGAACCTTAATGTATTAAGAGAGCGTCTTAATAAGAATCAGACTCTTACCAAAAAAGACCTTATTCCTGTTGTAAGGATTGACGCGGAGGTTCTTATAAGGCATATGTCAATTCCTGTAATCGAATCATTTTCTGTACTGGAGCCGTTTGGATGCGGTAATCCCAAACCGCTATTTGCCGGCAGACATTTTAATATAATGCAGGCAAGGGTTATCGGCAGGAATAACAATGTCCTTAAATGCATTATTTCCGATATTGAAAATAATGTATGCGAGGCGTTGTATTTTGGTGATATTGAAGAGTTTATTAATATGATTGAAGAACACTTTGGCTCCGAAGAAAAGGATAAGATGTTAAGGGGAGCAAAAAATAATACTGACGTTGCCCTTGCGTTTAATGCGGAAATAAATGAATATAACGGGCTGAAAAGCGTGCAGTTTATTATTCAGAATTACTGCATAATATAGATAGCATGGAGGAGTTAAGGATGATTTTTATTATTATACTTGCAGCAGCTGCAATTCTTGATCTTGCGGTAAAGAACAGGATAGAGAAGCGTTATACAAAAGATAGTTATAAATATATCTTAGGAGGCGCTGTAAAGATACACAGGTGTGAGAATAAAGGGTGTTTTCTTGGATTTATGAATAAAAGGTCAGGTATTGTACGCGCAGTATCGCTGCTTGTTACTTTGTTCTGCGCGTTACTATTCTGTGTGCTTCTTTCAAAGAAGGGTATGAATGTAAAGAAGGCTGGACTTGCCCTTGTGCTTGGAGGCGCAGTGTCCAACGAATATGACAGAATAAAAAAAGGCAGCGTCACTGATTATTTCAGTATCAATCTGCCTTTCTTAAAACGTATTGTATTCAATCTTGGTGATATATCAATATTTGCCGGAGTTATTTTGCTTGTTCTTGGTACGAAAGAGCAGCCCCGATAAATCCTTTGAACAGAGGGTGCGGTCTGTTAGGCCTTGATTTGAATTCAGGATGAGCCTGTGTCGCTATAAACCAGGGATGTGAAGGAAGCTCTAACATTTCGACAATACGGCCGTCTGGTGACAGTCCGGAAAGCTTGAGGCCTGCTTTGGTAAAATCGTCTCTGTAATAGTTATTAACCTCGTAACGATGTCGGTGGCGTTCGTGTATAGTTTCTGTACCGTATAACTGGTACGCTTTGCTGTCCTTACTGAGAACGCACGGATATGAACCAAGACGGAGCGTGCCGCCGATATCTTCAATACCGTCCTGTTCAGGCATAAGGTGAATTACAGGATGTGTGGTTGAAGGATCAAGCTCAGCGCTGTGGGCGTCTGAAAAACCAAGCACATGTCTTGAATATTCAACTAAAGCAAGCTGCATTCCAAGGCAAAGGCCAAGATATGGAATGTTATGCTCTCTTGCATATTGTATTGCCATTATTTTGCCGTCAATTCCGCGCGAGCCAAAACCGCCCGGAACTAATATTCCGCTTACATCTGAGAGAAGCGATTCTATATTATCGGAAGTTATATCTTCTGAAGAAATCCATTTGATATTAACCGAAGCATTATGAGCAAATCCGCCGTGCTTAAGCGCCTCGACAACACTTATATAAGCGTCGTGCAGAGCTGTATATTTGCCGACAAGAGCAATAGTTACGTCCTGTGTAAGATTCTTGATTGTGTCTACCATGTTCTTCCATTCGGAAAGGTCAGGCGTTGGGTTCTCAAGCTTAAGGCATTTGCAGACTATATCGGCAAGATGCTCTTTTTCAAGTGCAAGAGGAGCTTCATATAACGTTTCTACGTCTATGTTCTGAATTACATTGGAGGCAGGAACGTTGCAGAACAGCGCAATCTTATCCTTTATGCCGGGCTCCAAATCCTTTTCTGTACGGCATACAAGAATATCGGGCTGTATTCCTATACCCTGAAGTTCTTTAACGCTTGCCTGGGTAGGCTTTGTCTTCATCTCACCGGAAGCCGAGAGATAAGGAATAAGCGTAACGTGAATGATTATTGCATTGTCGCGTCCAACATCGTACTGGAACTGCCTTATAGATTCAAGAAACGGCTGGCTCTCGATATCGCCTACCGTACCGCCGACTTCGATAATGGCAATTTTGGTGTCATTGCAGCCGTCGTTTCTGTAAAAACGGCTCTTAATTTCGTTAGTTATATGAGGAATAACCTGAACAGTACCGCCGCCGTAATCTCCGCGACGCTCTTTTGATAATACCGACCAGTATATCTTACCCGTAGTTACATTGCTTTGCTTTGTAAGGCTTTCGTCAATAAATCTTTCATAATGACCAAGATCAAGGTCTGTCTCCGCTCCGTCGTCAGTTACAAAAACTTCTCCGTGCTGAATAGGATTCATTGTTCCTGGGTCAATATTAATATATGGGTCAAACTTCTGCATTGTAACGCTGTAGCCTCTCATTTTTAAGAGACGGCCAAGTGATGCAGCAGTAATTCCTTTTCCAAGGCCTGATACAACGCCGCCTGTAACAAATACGTACTTTACTGACATAATTATCCTCCTGATATAGTAAAAACACAGATTTTTAACATTTGTTCGTTATTATAGCAAAATAAATATGCTTTTTCAAGTTGATTTATACGAAGCTGCGATTTATAATACTACTATTCAACGTAAAAGAGGTAAAATATGAATAATAACAATAATAATAACAATAACGGTAATAATAACAACAAAAAGAAGAACGAGAACACAACATTTATAATCATATGTGTGATTGCGACATTATTTACAATTATGCTTATAACTTTCCTGAATAATAAGATACAGGAAGGCTCAAGGGTCGAGATTACTTACTCGGAATTTCTTCAAATGATTGAAGATGATCAGATTGATTCCGTAAAAGTATCTTCTAATAAAATATATATTGTGCCGAAAAAGAAGGACGGTACGGCATATTATACCAAAATATATTATACAGGCGTGATGAACAGCGATTTGATGTTTGTCGACAGGCTTGAAAAGGCGGGCATAGAGTTTACCAATGAAATTAAGAATCCTAATTCAGGTATATTTACGTATATAATATTCATTCTTGCACTTTGGCTTATTTTTGGAATTGTATTCAGAATGATGACCAAAAACGGCGGCGGAGTAATGGGAGTAGGAAAGAGCACAGCCAAGATGTACGTTCAGAAGGAGACGGGCGTTACATTCCTTGACGTTGCAGGGCAGGATGAAGCGAAGGAATCCATGAATGAGATTGTGGATTTTCTGCATAACCCTTCAAAGTATACAAGAATCGGCGCAAAGCTTCCTAAAGGCGCGCTTTTAGTAGGACCTCCGGGAACAGGAAAGACACTTCTTGCAAAAGCAGTGGCAGGAGAGGCAAAAGTTCCTTTTTTCTCACTTTCAGGTTCAGATTTTGTTGAGATGTTCGTAGGCGTAGGGGCGTCGCGTGTAAGGGATTTGTTCAAGCGTGCTACACAGATGGCTCCGTGTATTATATTTATTGATGAGATTGATGCAATCGGTAAAAGCAGGGATTCAAGATACGGTGGAGGTAATGATGAGCGTGAGCAGACGCTTAACCAGCTTCTTGCCGAGATGGATGGATTTGACTCTTCAAAGGGTATTATAATACTTGGCGCTACTAACCGCCCTGAGGTGCTTGATAAGGCGCTTCTCAGACCGGGAAGATTTGACAGGCGTATTATCGTAGAAAAGCCTGATCTGAAAGGAAGAATTGATACGCTTAAGGTACATTCAAAGGATGTGCGTATGGATGAGACCGTAGATCTTTATGAGATAGCGCTTGCGACATCAGGAGCCGTTGGTTCGGATTTGGCTAATATGATAAATGAAGCAGCTATAATGGCTGCAAGAAACGGAAGGAACACGGTTGGACAGAAGGATTTATTTGAGGCGGTAGAAGTAGTTATAGCAGGCAAAGAGAAGAAAGACAGGATATTAAATGATGAAGAAAAGAGCATAGTGTCTTACCATGAGGTTGGCCACGCGCTTATTACGGCTCTTGAAAAGCATGCAGAACCGGTTCAAAAGATTACAATTGTTCCCAGAACAATGGGCTCTCTCGGCTATGTAATGCAGGTTCCTGAGGAAGAGAAGTATCTTATGAAGAAGTCAGAGCTTGAAGCAAGGCTGGTAACTCTTCTCGCGGGACGCGCGGCAGAAGAGCTTGTGTTTAATTCGGTAACTACGGGCGCGGCAAATGATATAGAACAGGCTACTGAGATAGCGAGAGCTATGATAACCCAGTATGGAATGAATGAGAAATTCGGTCTTATGGGTCTTGAATCGGTTGAGAACAAGTATCTTGACGGAAGAACTGTAATGAACTGCGGAGACGCAACGGCAGCGCAGGTTGATGAGGAAGTTAAGAAGCTTCTGTCTTCATGTTATGACAGGGCGAAGGAGCTTCTTTCACAAAACAGGGATGTGCTTGACGCAATAGCTTCATATCTTCGCGAGAAAGAAACGATTACAGGTAAACAATTCATGGAAATATATAATCAGATAAAGGGAAAATCAGATGCAGACGAATAATTCATACAGATTACTTGCACTTGATATCGACGGAACATTAACGAACAGCAGTAAAGTTATTCCGGATGCCACCAGAGAGGCCGTTATTGATATACAGAAAAAAGGTATAAAGGCTGTGCTTGCTTCGGGACGTTCGGAATATGGTCTTATGCATATTGCTGACGAGCTTTTGCTTAGCAGTTACGGCGGATATGTGATGTCGTTTAACGGCGGAAGAATTACTGAATGCGCTGGCGGCCGTATTGTATATGACAGACCGCTTTCGTTATCCGATATAGCCGATGTATACAAGACAGCTGTTGAATGCGGAACCGGTATTCTTGGATATGAAAAAGGATGTCTTATAAGCGGTAACGGAATTGACGAATATCAGATAATGGATTCACATGCATGCCATATGGAGCTAAGGGAGGTTAATGATTTTCTGGGTTATTTTTCAAAACCGTTTAATAAATGTCTTCTCACCGGAAAGCCTGAGCATATAAAAGAGGTATTCGGTATTGTTAAGAAACGGTTTGGCGACAGGTTGAGCGTAACAATGTCGGAAGAATGTTTTATTGATATAATGCCAAATGGAGTTCATAAGGGGGCTGCAATACAAAAGCTTGCAGAGCTGCTCTTTATTGACAGGAGCGAGGTTGTCTGCTGCGGCGACGGTATGAACGACCTCACAATGATTGAATATGCCGGGTTAGGCGTCGCAATGGCTAATGCACATGAGAAGCTTAAAAAAAAGGCTGATTATATTACATTATCAAATGATGAAGAAGGCGTATTAAAAGTAATAGAGTTAATAAAAGCACAGATTAGGTGATATAGATGTTCGATTTGGAAGAAGAACTTAAAAAGCTGCCGGATAATCCCGGAGTGTATCTGATGCATGATGATACGGATAATATTATATATGTAGGTAAAGCCATAAGTCTTAAGAACAGAGTACGGCAGTATTTTCAGGCAGGAAGGAACGTATCTCCCAAAATCGAAAGAATGGTAAGCCAGATAGCAAGTTTTGAATACATTCTTGCAGATTCGGAGGTAGAGGCGCTTGTACTTGAATGCAACCTTATCAAAGAGTATTCGCCAAAGTACAATACAATGCTTAAGGATGATAAAAGTTATCCGTATATTAAAGCAACAGTAAAGGAGCCGTATCCAAGGCTCCTTTTTACTCATAAAAGGAAAAAGGACAAAGCAAAATATTTCGGGCCGTATACAAACGTTGGAGCAATGAAAGAAACGCTCGATTTTCTTATCAAAACCTTTAAGCTCAGAACCTGCGGCAAAAAGCTTGAACAGGATATTGTCTGCGGCCGCCCGTGCCTGTATTATCATTTACACAGATGCAGCGCGCCGTGCCAGGGGTATATTTCCAGAGAAGAATATCTTGATAATTTTAATAAAGCTTTATCCGTTTTGTCAGGAAACAGTCAGTCAATTATCAGTGAGCTTAAAGAAAATATGCTTAATGCTTCCAATAATATGGAATTTGAAAAGGCTGCGGTTATACGCGACCAGATAAAAAGTATTAAGGTAATGAGCGAAAAGCAGAAAGCGTCGGGAGACGAGACCGAAGAGCGTGATATAATCGCTATGGCGCAGGAGGAAGACGAAGCGGTAGTTCAGGTGTTTTTTGTACGCTCAGGAAAGATTATAGGAAGAGAGCATCATTATCTTACAGGGGTTCTGGGTGAAAATGAATCTGATGTAATAGCTGCGTTCATTAAGCAATACTATGCCGATACGCCTTATATACCACGAGAGCTGATGATTCCGTGCGAGCTTGACGAAGCCGGGGTTATTTCCGGATGGCTTTCAGAAAAGCGTGGCCACAGGGTGTATATTGTAACGCCGAAGATTGGCAGTAAGGGCAGGCTTGTCGAGCTTGCAAAAAAGAATGCCGAGCTTGTATTAAGACAGGATGCCGAAAGGATAAGAAAAGAAAATGAACGTACCACAGGAGCAATGAGGGAGCTGTCAGATTGCCTGAATTTACATGGCCTTACAAGAGTAGAATCATATGACATATCGAATACCAGCGGATTTGAAAGCGTTGGTTCAATGGTGGTATTTGAAAATGGAAAACCTAAGAAACATGATTACAGGAAATTTAAAATAAAGACTGTTAAAGGGCCTGATGATTATGCTTCAATGAGAGAGGTACTGACAAGGCGTATAGAGCACGCGCTGTCAGATATGGAAAAAATGCAGGACAGTTTTTCAAAGCTCCCTGATATTATTTTGATGGACGGCGGAAAAGGACAGGTTAATACCGCGTGTGATGTGCTGAAAAAATATAATCTTGACATACCCGTATGCGGAATGGTAAAGGACGACAGGCATAGAACTAGAGGATTATATTATAATGGGGAAGAGATTCCTATTGATATATCGTCCGAATGCTTTAAGCTTATTACACGTATACAGGATGAGACGCACAGGTTTGCGATTGAATACCACCGTTCGCTCAGAAGCAGGGAACAGGTAAGGTCCGTACTTGACGATATCAGAGGAATCGGGCCGAAAAGAAGAAGAGCGCTTGTGAAGCATTTCAAATCTATAGAAGCAATACGCGAGGCTTCCGTAGAGGAATTGTGCGAAGTAAATGAGATTACGAGGACAGCGGCGGAGAGCGTATATAATTATTTCAGAAATAATCAGGGAGGATGAGGTAATGCATGATTTTTTGCCGGTTTCAAAAGAGGATATGAAAAAACGCGGCTGGAATCAGTGTGATTTTGTATATATTTCAGGTGATGCATATGTAGACCACCCTTCTTTTGGCATGGCAATAATAACACGTACGCTTGAAGCGTTTGGTTATAAGGTAGGCGTAATTGCACAGCCGGACTGGAAGGACGACAAAAGCATAACTGTACTTGGCGAACCAAGGCTTGCATTCTTAGTTTCGTCCGGCAATATGGATTCTATGGTAAACCATTATACGGTCGCGGGAAAGAGAAGGAAAACTGATGCGTATACTCCGGGAGGCAAAACAGGAAAAAGACCTGATTATGCGGTTGTTGTATATGGAAATCTTATAAGAAGGACTTACAAAAAAACGCCTATACTTATAGGAGGGATAGAGGCAAGCCTAAGGCGTATGGGGCATTATGATTATTGGTCTGATAAGGTAAAGCGTTCGGTTCTTCTTGATTCCGGCGCAGATATACTTATGTACGGTATGGGCGAGCATTCTATCATAGAGCTTGCGGAGGCTCTCGACGCCGGTATAGCTGTGGGTGATATTACATATGTGCGCGGAACAGTATACCGGACCAAAAAAGAAAATGTTCCGGCTGAAGCAAAGAGGCTTCCGTCATTTACAGAAATTGTGCAGAGTAAAAAAACTTATGCGAGAAGTTTTTATACACAGTACAAAAATACCGACCCGTTTACGGCTGATGTACTTGTGGAAGAATACCCGAATAAAGTGTGTATTGTACAGAATCCACCGGCGTATCCTCTTACAACAAGAGAATTTGACGATGTCTATACATACGGTTATATGAATACCTATCATCCGATGTACGAAAAGGACGGCGGAGTTGCGGCAATAGATGAGGTTAAATTCAGTATAACAAGCAACAGGGGCTGCTTTGGCGGCTGTAATTTCTGTGCATTGACATTTCATCAGGGCAGGATTATACAGGCAAGAAGCCATGAATCTATTATAGAGGAAGCTGTGAGGATGACAAAAGACGCGCAGTTTAAAGGATATATCCATGATGTAGGAGGGCCTACGGCAGATTTTCGTTTTCCGGCATGTAAGAAACAGACTACGCGCGGCGTGTGCAGTGACAGGCAATGCCTGTTCCCAACAATGTGTAAAAATGTGCGTGTTGACCACAGCGATTATATAAAGCTGCTTAAAGAAATAAGGAATATTCCGGGTGTAAAGAAGGTTTTTGTAAGGTCGGGAATCAGATATGATTATGTTGCGGCTGAAAAAAACGACGCATTTCTCTCTGAATTGTGTAAGCATCATGTAAGCGGACAGTTAAGAGCTGCTCCTGAGCATGTATCTGACGATGTTCTTGAATGTATGGGAAAACCCCCGCATTCAGTGTATCAGAAGTTTGTAGGCAAATTTGACAGAATTAACAAACGTACCGGTAAAAAACAGTATGTGATACCGTATTTTATGTCGTCGCATCCGGGCTCGCGTCTTTCTGACGCGGTAAAGCTTGCCGAATATATAAGAGATCTTGGATATATGCCGGAACAGGTGCAGGATTTTTATCCGACGCCTTCTACAATATCAACGTGCATGTATTACACAGGACTTGACCCAAGAACCATGAAGCAGGTATACGTGCCAAAGAATCCGCATGAAAAGGCAATGCAGAGGGCGCTTATCCAGTATATGCGTCCTGATAATTATGAGCTTGTAAGAGAAGCGTTGTTAAAGTGTGGACGTAAAGACCTCATCGGATACGGGAAAAAATGTCTGATAAGACCAAAGAAGAGGTAATTCAGACATTTATAAAATATATAATTTTACTGCTTATTTATTATTGCGGCGGCCTGATGGCAGCTGCAATATTCTTTTGGAATTGTATCTTTTGCAAAATATTCTGTTTTTTCAGAACCATACGTATTGCATACGCCGGGGGTAGCAAGCTTTCCGCATGCGCTGCATATGGAAACTTTGCTTACTGAATCAGGAACTTCAAATTCTTTCTTTTCAAGATTCTTTTTGGTATGGACGCGTTCCATTATGGTTTTCCATATGATTTTATGGTATGTTGTGTTTTCCTGATTCTTGTTCAAATCCCAGCCGCCCCATATTCCGGCGGTGTAATAAGGAGTAAAGCCTTCAAACCATAAGTCGATGTCTTTGGACGTCGTACCGGTTTTTCCGGCGGCTGGCATATTGATGCCAGTGAATTTGGCGGCGGTACCGGTTCCGATGCTTATTACATCCTCCATTGCGCTTGTAAGAAGATATGCTGTGGAATCTTTAAATACCTGCCTTGTTACAGGAGTTTTATCAATCAGGATATTGCCGTCATGGTCAAGTATTCTGGTGTAAAGCACCGGTTCGGTATATACTCCGTTATTGGCTATAGAAGCGTACGCCGCCGTAAGCTCAAGATTAGTTACGCCGTCCGTAAGGCCGCCGAGAGCCATAGGAAGCTGTATATCGCTGAATACCTTGCCTGAGCTGTCAATCCTGCTGTTCACAAGAGTAGTAATTCCAAGATTAATAAGATAGTCGTAAGCAACCTTAGGGGTTATTTTTTCAAGGGTTTTTACTGTTACTACGTTCATTGAATTGTATATGCCTTCGCGAAGCGTTGTCTTTCCTTTGTACGCATTGCCTGACCAGTTATGAACCTGTACCCTGGTTCCCGGATAAAAATATTTTTCGTCAATCTCTGTGGAAGCAAGGGTAAGTCCGGCGGTATCGAACGCAGGAAGATATGTTGAAAGTATCTTGAAGGTCGAACCAGGCTGTCTTAAGGAGCCTGAAGCACGGTTAAGCGTACGCGCTCCGGTCTTCTTTCCGCGTCCTCCTACAAGTGCAAGGACATGTCCGCTGCGCTGGTCCATAAGTACAAATGACACCTGAGGCTGTATAATATAATTAATGTTCTCGCCGGTAATGGTATCGGTATCTTTGACTACACTTTTCCTGTACTTTTTAATATAAGGCTTCGCAGATTTTTTGTCCTTAAAGTATATATCGAAAGAAGGATTTTGTTCTAAAAAGTATGCCTTAAGAGTCTGTTCGTTATAATTGGTTTCCGTACCGTCGGCAGATATAACCGAAAGCTGGTATGAAAGCTGGTATTCTGAATTAGCCGGATAATAAGAGGAATCGTTTGTTACTTCATCGCATATATCCTGTATCTCACGGTCCTGGGTTGAATATATTTTGAGACCCGCACGGTATAATGCGTTATATGCCTGAGTCTCCGTATATCCAAGCTCAACCTTCAGGTCGTTAAGCACCTGTTCAAAAAGCGCGTCGTTAAAATATGATGAAGTCTGTTCATTACCTTTTGCTGAAATATATGTTTCATTATATTCTGCAATTCTGTCGTATACATTATCCGAAAGAGCCTCGTTATATTCTGCTTCATTTATAAAGCCCTGCTCTTTCATGTATTTTAAAACGTAGGAGCGTCTGTCCTGATTATTCTCCGGATAAGATATTGGATTATTGCCGGAAGGATTCTTGGTAATGCCTGCAATAACTGCCGCCTCTGAAATTGTAAGCTCGCTTACGTCTTTGCCGAAATACCGCTGCGAAGCCGCCTGTACGCCAAGAGTATTCTGTCCAAGATTAATTGTATTCAGATAGTATTCAAGTATTGTGTCTTTATCAAGCTTTGTCTCAAGCTGCACCGCAAGATACTGCTCCTGTATTTTACGCTTTATCTTAGCAATGTCTGTGTTCTCAGAGCCTCCTTCAAACACTGTGTTTTTCAGAAGCTGCTGCGTAATTGTACTTGCGCCCTGACTTAAATCCCTGTTAGTAATTGTGTTTACTGCGGCACGTATAATACCCTTTACGTCTATGCCGTTATGCTGTCTGAAACGTGAGTCTTCGATTGCAATAAATGCATTCTGTACACATGCGGGTATTTTATCAAGTGTCACGTATATACGGTTGGCATTCTGGCCTACGAGGGTCTGTGTAACATTGCCGTCCGTATCGTATATTTTAGTAGAGTATCCTTCAGGAGAAACGTCTATTGTATCTATGTCAGGGGCGGTGTCGATTATTCCTTTACAGACGCCGAGCACTGCCATTGTGCCGCAAAGAACTATAGATAGAAACATAACTAAAACAAGCCTGAACGTCCATACATTCAGCTTTGAGGAAACCTTCCTGCCGGGAGAGGTAAGCCTGTTAAGTTCTGCTAATGTAGATTTCTTTCTGTAGTCCATGATGCGTGCCTTTCATAATTTACATTAAATCTAATTATAACAAAAGAATTGTAATATGGCAAATAAACTTGCATGAATATACGGGATTATATTATAATTGCATCAGGGAGATGCTTTATGAATGAATCGTATAAAGTAGTGTTTAAAGGCGGCAGCGGTGAGATAGTTGAAAAAAAATCACGCTTTATTGCCAATGTGTATCCGGTAGAGACAGCAGATGAGGCAGAAGAGATTATAGGAAAATTAAAAAAACAGTACTGGGATGCAAGGCATAACTGTTACGCTTATATAGTCGGAGACGATATGCAGACCCGCAGATGCAGCGACGACGGAGAGCCCCAGGGAACGGCGGGCAGGCCTATGCTTGATATACTGTCAGGAGAGCGTCTGTGCAATGTTCTTGTGGTAGTTACAAGATATTTTGGGGGAGTGCTTCTTGGAACCGGAGGGCTGATAAGAGCGTATCAGGCGGCGGTCAGAGAGGGGCTTTATGCGTCCGATATAATTGAGAAGAAGAGCGCATATAAGTATATGATAACGGTTGATTATACGTTTATGGGTAAAATCCAGTATACGGCGCAGTCGCTTGGAGTTATTACGCTTGATACGGTATATGGCGACAAGGTTATATTTATAATGCTTGTACAGACAGAAAATGAGAAAGCTTTCTGTGAGAAGCTTATGGAAGCAACGTCTGCACAGGCGGTTCTTAAAAAGGAATGTACGGTATGGTACGGAATATCAGAGGATGGGAATGTACATATCCTGTCAGAGAGTGAAGAAGGCTTTGATAAAGGTGATGAATAATAATGGATTTATTTGAATATATGGGAGAAAAGCAAAAGGAAAAAGAAGCTCCGCTTGCTTCAAGAATGAGACCGCAGATTCTTGAAGACGTCGTAGGGCAGCAGCATATTATAGGACGTGATAAGCTGCTGTACCGTGCAATTAAGGCTGATAAGCTGAGCTCTGTTATATTTTACGGGCCTCCGGGAACAGGAAAGACCACTCTTGCAAAAGTGGTTGCGGGAGCTGCAAAAGCAGAATTTAAGCAGATTAACGCTACGGCGTCCGGCAAGAAGGATATGGAAGACGTTATTAAAACGGCGCAGGATAATCAATCGATGTATGGCCGCAAGACTATTTTATTTGTGGACGAGATACATCGTTTTAATAAAAGCCAGCAGGATTATCTGCTGCCTTATGTGGAGGATGGGACGATAGTTCTTATAGGAGCGACAACTGAGAATCCTTTTTTTGAAGTAAACGGCGCGCTTCTTTCAAGGTCGCAGTTATTTGAACTTAAGCCGCTTTCACCAGATGATATTAAGATACTCATTAAACGCGCGCTTAGCGATAAGGAAAAAGGAATGGGCGTATATAATGCTGTTATTGATGATGATGCTCTTGCGTTTCTGTCCGAAATGGCTGACGGAGACGCAAGAAACGCTCTTAATGCAGTAGAGCTTGGCGTGCTTACAACAAAGCCTTCTTCTGATGGAAAAATACACATTACTATTGAGATTGCTTCCGAATGTATTCAGAAAAAGGTGCTGCGTTATGACAAACAGGGTGATAACCATTACGATACAATATCTGCATTTATTAAGAGCATGAGAGGGTCCGATCCAGATGCGGCGGTATATTATCTTGCCCGAATGCTTAATGCAGGAGAAGATATTATGTTTATTGCCAGAAGAATAATGATATGCGCGTCGGAGGACGTGTCGAATGCAGACCCGAATGCGCTTGTTGTTGCGGTGTCAGCGGCACAGGCCGTAAAGATGCTTGGAATGCCCGAAGCAAGGATTATTCTTGCACAGGCGGCGTCATATGTAGCATGCGCGCCAAAAAGCAATTCGGCAATTATGGCGATAGATGAAGCAATGAATACTGCGCTTAACGATACTGGCGCGACAGTGCCGCCTTATCTTATGGACGCACATTATAAAGGAGCTGAAAAGCTTGGGCACGGAATAGATTATAAGTATGCTCATAATTATAAAAATCATTATGTCAAGCAGCAGTATCTTCCTGACGTACATGCAGGAAAAGTTTTTTATGAGCCTTCGGACAACGGATACGAAAAGGTACAGAAAGAATATCTTAAGAGGATAAAAGAAGAAGCGGAGTAGCTACTCTGCTTCTTTATCGTCTGTTTCGCCTTCTTCATCGGGCGCTTCATATTTTGAATCGTCAGCCTTCTTTTTTAATATCCTGTACATAAGAAGATATGCATAGAACATTACAGGTACCGCAATTGTTGCATATACGCACGCCTTAAAAAGCTGCGGGGCCTGCGGTGAAGTAAATAACGCAGCTATTAGTGTGGCGATATATAATCCGCATAGTATTACTATTCCGATAATAGCTGTAATTTTTTTCATAATTAATTCTCCTTTAGTCAGCTGCAAAAAATTCTTTTGCAATCCAGGGCTTGTTCATTGCGTAAAGATGAATACCCTTTACTCCGTGTTTAATGAGGTCAAGCTTCTGCATTACCGCATATTCAATACCGGCTTTTTTCAGGTCATCAGGGTTGCTGCGGTACCGGTTGATTCTGTCTGTAAGCTCAGACGGAATGGATGCATTTGATAATTCTATCATTGTAGTAATCTGATTTGCAGTAGTAATCGGCATAATTCCTGCAAGTATAGGTATATGAATTCCTGCCTTATCCGTCATATCAAGAAACCTGTAGAATTTTTCGTTGTCGAAGAAAAGCTGTGAGGTAAGCATTGATACGCCGGCGTCTATTTTCTTTTTGAGATTTTCGATGTCTTCAGTAAGGGTGGCTGAATCGGGGTGCTTTTCAGGATAACATGCACCGGCAATAAAGAAGCTTTTATCTATGGCAGAAACGAGGTCTGAAGCATGCTTATAATATCTGCTGTCAAACTCATCGTCACTCATACCGCGCGGTTTATCGCCTCTGAGCGCCAGTATATTGGTAAGACCGTATTCATTCATTTGTCTTATGTAAGCTTCCAGCTGGTCCTTTGTGAGCGAAGCGCACGTAAGATGTGCAAGCGATTCAATACCGCATTCGTTATATATGTATGACGCTATCGCAAGAGTCTCTTTACTTGTTCCGCCGCCTGCGCCATAAGTTACGCTTATAAAATCAGGCTCAACTGGTTTCATTTCATCTATTGCTTTATATACTATGTGTACATCGTCTGTTTTTTTCGGAGGGAAAACCTCAAGCGAGCATATAAGCTCTTTTTTTTCTAAAATATCACGTATCATTAATAATAAATCTCCTTGCCAGTGTAACTTTTGCTGTGAGTAATTCTAATTTAAATTGGAGCCGTTGTCAATCAGGCTTTTTGGACATGACAAGCTTCTCGCAAAAGCTGCATATATTTTTTGTGGCGTCAGCATGCGGCCTGTCTGCTGCAAAATCCGTGCTGCTGTTAAGAAGCAAATTAATTGCAGGTATAAGCTCTTTATATATTTTTTTTACGGGAACGCAGTATCCTTTTTGGCTGAAATAATTCATATTATGTGTTTCGCAGCCGGGAATAGGCGATATGTGTATAAGCGGTATGCCTGAAACCAGAGCTTCTGTTGAAGACAGTCCTCCGGGTTTTGAAATAAATATATCGCAAGCCTTCATATATTTTGCAATGTCGCGGGTAAATTTCACAGGAATTACATTGTCGCTGTAATGCCTGTTAATATATGAATAAAGCTTTTTGTTGCTGCCGCAGATTACAATAAAGCATACGCTTTTATCATGGCGGAAGAAATCGTGCAGAATTTTAATTGCAAGGCTGACTTTTCCGGCGCCCATACTTCCGCCGGATATCAGAATATATTTTTTGTTTTCGTCAAGTCCGAGTGATTTTTTGGCGTCTGCTTTGGAATAGGAAGCGCTGAAATCAGAACGGCAGGGTATTCCAAAGGGCATTAGCTTTTCCTCAGGAACGCCGCGTTTTATATACTCATCCTTTAAATCGTCCGAAGGAATAATATAATAATCGCAGTCAGTTTCCTCTGTAAAGGGAATACACGTGTAATCCGTAGCGACAAATACGGATATTCCGGAATAAATACCTGAATTTTTCATGGCGGTAATTATTTCGGCGGGAAACAGATGCGGCATTATAATAATATCGGCAGGATGCTCCTTAAGATAGGCCTGTATATTTTTCTGCATAAGCCTGTTAAGATGATATACGGGAGATTGAAACGGAAGCCTGCGGTAGAGATTGCCAAGCCTGTATATCAGCCCGAACAGGCCCGGAAAAGTTTTCACGATGGATATATAAATATTGTCTATTATATGTTCGGCTTTATTACTGCATAATGAATATGGATTAATCATTGTCGCATTATGGCCTCTAAGCCGCAGTTCTTCTGCAATAGCCGCGCCCGCAGCATTATGCCCTCCGCCAGTGCCGCATGACATTATCAGTGCATCCATAGTAATCTGACCTGTAACCTTTCTTTTGGCTCCTTGCTTAAAGCAAGCTTTATAGTAACCGTTGTCTGTATTATTAAAAATCCGATTAATACCGGCATAAATACATCTTTAAAATACATAATTATAAGAGCTGCAGCATAGGACGCAAGCGTTCTGTAATAATGCGGCGTAATGCGGACTATAAGTGAGAAAAAGATAAATGCTGCGGCAAGTATAAGCGCCGGCGTGGCAACCGGGAACAGGCCTAAAAGGCATCCGAAGGTGACGGCAATGCCCTTTCCGCCTTTAAAATGGTAAAATACAGGCAGTATATGGCCTATAACGGGCGCTGCCAAAACAGGCGCAAGATTTAACGATATATTACCGTCTGTATGAAGATAACAGTATACCGGCAGGAAGCCCTTTAAAATGTCTCCAAAAAGAGTCAATATTCCGCAGGAAAAACCGCCGTAAGTAAAAGCGTTTGCTGCGCCGGGATTATTATCATTGCTGTATAATAATATTTCTTTCTTAAAAATTGCAGAGCATATGCGTGCAGACAGTATGCTGCCTGACAGATATCCCGCAATAATGTATAGTATAGTATGGTTCATAAGCTTTTCTCCTCGTATATTTACATAATAACTCATTTTGACAGTGTTGTAAATGTAATGTACATTTTAGTGAATATGTGCTATTATACAAATGAGTATACACTAATTTTGAAAGGGATTCTGTTATGGATTATAAAAAGAAATTATCATCTGCATGCGAATACATAAAAGGATTTGATTATTATTATTTGGCTATTTTGTTTTGCATTGCAGTTTTTTTATGGATAATAGGCGCGTTTACCGGAATGTGGCCGAGTGATAATAACTCGTACAATTCGTTTGCTTTGCAGGCTGACTCGTGGCTTAACGGGCGGCTGGATTTGGGGATGGACTATAAGTGGCTTGAGCTTGCGATATATGACGGCAAATATTTTGTGAGCTTTCCGCCGTTTCCGTCTTATATACTTCTTCCGTTTGCATTGTTCTGCGGAGCAAATACTCCTGATAATATGATTAATGCTGTAGCTACGGTAATCGGAGCGATATATGCGTATAAGCTCTGCCTTAAGGCGCTTGGAGATGAAAAAAGAAGCATGGCATTTTTGTTTACTATGCTTTTGTATCTTGGCAGCAATACGATGTTCTTTATTGCTAACGGGTGGGTATGGTTTATGGCGCAGAATTTCTCATTTACGCTTACAATTATGGCGGTATATTATGCTGATAAAGGATATGCGGGATTATCGCTGTTTTTCTGGGCATGTGCCGTAGGCTGCAGACCGTTTCAGATTCTTTACCTCCCAGTGTTGATAGTTCTTATGATTAGTACATGGAAGAAGGAAGAACGTGATTTTAATATAGTAAAGAAGATTAAAAGCGACTGGTACAAAGGGATTCCGTGCTTTCTTGTTGCTCTGTCATATTGCATACTGAATTATGCAAGATTTGGCAGTATATTTGAATTTGGACATAATTATCTGCCTGAATTTACACGGACAGAGACCGGTCAGTTCAATCTTGCATATTTAAAAGGCAATCTTGCCAATATGTTCAGGCTTCCAAAGCTTATTGAAGATACTGGTATGATGAATTTCTTTACGTCGGACGGAATTGCATTTTGGCTTGTTAATCCTATTATTATACTTTTTGTTATTTCAATTATATACAAGCTTGTTAAAAGCCGGGACAAAAAGCTTGCGCTTGGCATTATGATTCTGGCGCTGCTTATGGTACATATAGTTATTCTGTGCCTGCACAGGACGCTGGGAGGATGGCATTTTGGCAACAGATATACATGCGATACGCTTCCTGTAGTTTTATTCGGTACGCTGATATGTATGCCCGAGAGTGAAAGGTTTAAGCCTGCAGTATATGTTGTATTCATATTCGGTTTTGCGTTAAATCTTTTGGGAACGGTATCTACTTATAATCATTGGATTTGATAATGTAAGGAAAGAAGGAATTATATTATGTATGTTGGAACTATTACTGGAAATATAACAGGAACGCTTTATCTGCTTGCGTATCAGATTCTTGGAATTATGATAGCATTCCGTATAATTAAAAATGATAAAACCGTGTTCAGGGTGCTTGTAGGTTCTGTGCTTGGAAGTATAGGTCTTTGCTGGTGTCCGGTGTTATTTTCGTTTATGTTTGATTTTACGATTGTTTCGCATGTGAGCGGTCTCATACTGTTTGCGTTTATAACGCTTTTTGTGTATATGCTTGTCAGGAGAAAGGACAATAAAAATGTTCCTGATTCCATTAAGAATTACCCTGTTCTTTTTGTGGCCGTGCCATTATTTATATTCTTCTGCATGATGCTTTGGAACCATACTCTTGTGCTTAACGATGCAGGAGGATATTCGACAGGACAGTGCGGCTATGGCGATATGAATATGCATCTTGGCTTTATAACGAGTATTGTTAATCAGCAAACTTTTCCGCCGCATTATTCGATTTTTCCTGATGCAAAGCTTTCTTATCCTTTTCTTTCAGATACGATATCTTCAAGCATATATATATGGGGAGCGTCGCTTAGGTATGCCTATATGCTTCCTATGTGGGTTGCAATAATGCAGGTAATGTGCGGAATGTATCTGTTCGCTGAAGGATGGCTTAAAGACAGATGGAAAGCATTTTTAGCATATGTTCTGTTTTTCTTCAACGGTGGATTTGGAATTATATATTTTCTGAACGGATACAAGACGTTTGATGATTTGATGCATGGATTTTACAAGACGCCTACTAATCTTGTAGAGGTAAACGTAAGGTGGACTAATACAATCGTGGATATGCTGCTTCCTCAGAGAGCGACATTATTCGGATGGGCGGTTTTATTTACTGCGCTGTGTGTATTAAGAAGAGCGTGGGAGGACAGAAGAAAGGACTTTTTCATGCTTGCAGGTATTATGGGAGGCGCGCTTCCTATGATACACACTCATTCCTTCCTTGCGCTTGGCCTTATATGCTTCGGATGGCTGTTGGCGGACGCAGCAAAAAGGTCAGGAATATTCGTATGGGGAGAAAAGGATGATGCAACGTCTAAAAATGAAAAGCTTATACTCGGAGGAATAGTTGCGGCAGGCCTTTTGGTGTTGTCTGTTTTTTCTGCTGTGCAGAATTCATCAGATCAGGGGCTTCCTGATAAAGTATATATGGCTGTAGGAGTATTGGGAATAGCGGTCATTTTCTGCGTCTTGGTTTATATGTTCGTTAAGATGAAAAAGGAAGACCGTATAAGTGTTGTCAAATCGTGGGGAATGCTTTTGTTAATGGTTGTAATATTTGCATTTCCGCAGCTTTTCTATTGGACATTTGGACAGGTATCTGAAAATGGAATGCTTCATGGACATTTCAACTGGTCTAACAGCGGAGATGTGGCTGAACCATATATAATGTATTATTTGAAAAATATAGGACTTGTAGCGGTATTGTTTGTTCCGGCATGGATTCTTTCAAAGAAGAGAGATATTTCGCATGTATTTCCGGCGCTTATAATATGGTTTTTATGCGAATTTATAGTATTTCAGCCGAATGTGTACGATAATAACAAGCTTCTTTTGGCGGCATATATGCTGATATGCTGTTTTGTGGCGGGGGCTGTATGCGACTTTATCAGAAAGACATTTAGTAAAACTGCTGCGTCAAAGATTATGAAATATGCAGCTGTTGCGGCGCTTGTTGTCGTGTGTACGATATCGGGAGCGCTTACGATGGCGCGGGAATACTATAGTGGAACAAAAGGCGAGGCTTATGAGTTATATAGTAAGGAGCTTCTTGATGCATGTACGTTTATTGAGGAAAATACTCCTGCCAATTCTATATTTCTTACGGCCAATAACCATAACAATGCGGTTGCATCGCTTACAGGAAGAAATATTGTATGCGGGTCTTCGACATTTCTATATTTTCATGGCTTTAATACCGCTGAAAGAGAGACTGATGTTGAAGCAATGTATACGGACCCGGCGTCTTCAGCGGCTTTGTTCAAAATATATGATGTAGATTATATTCTTGTAAGCCATGAAGAATATAATTCTTATCAAAATATAAATGAACAGGCGATTTATGACACATTTAGCTGTATATACAGTACGGAAAACGTGAGAATATATCAGGTAAAATAAATGTAATTAATAATATGTAACATGACCGGATGCTTTGATGATACGATAGTTGTCGGGGCGTCCGGTCATTTTTGCAATAATTATTTTTTGCTGAAAGGATTTTTATAATCAGCGCTGTAGTGGAGTTCTTCTTCGATTCTTAAAAGCTGGTTGTATTTGGAGGTTCTGTCTGTACGGCAAGGAGCTCCTGTTTTAATCTGTCCTGCGTTTAATGCGACTGCGAGGTCTGCTATGATTGTATCCTCCGTTTCGCCTGAGCGGTGTGAAAGAACGCATCTGAAGCCGGCTTCTTTTGCGGTTGTTACAGCTTCTATTGCCTCTGTAAGAGTTCCTATCTGATTGACCTTTACAAGAATGGCGTTTGCACATTCATTTTCGATTCCTTTAAGAAGTCTTTTTGTATTAGTTACAAACAAGTCGTCGCCGACGAGCTGAACCTTGCCGCCAAGCCTTTTCGTGAGTTTTTTAAAGCCTTCCCAGTCTTCTTCATTAAGTCCGTCTTCAATAGATTTCAGAGGATATTTTTCGCACAGCTTTTCATAGAGCTCAATCATTTCTTCTGTAGAGCGCATTGTTCCCTGTGTATCGCCGGAGGAATCGCGGGTTTCATTTGGGAAATAATACATTCCGGCGTCTTTTTGATATAATTCGCTTGCTGCCGCATCCATTGCAAATACGACGTCCTTGCCAGGTTCATATCCGGCTTTTTTTACTGCCCTTGTAAGGTATTCAAATACTTCAAATGAATCCTTAAGGTCCGGTGCAAAACCGCCCTCATCGCCTACTGCGGTTACTTTGTTTTCTGATTCAAGAATTTTTTTTAACGCGTGATATACTTCGGTTCCCATTCGTAATCCTTCTGCAAATGAATCTGCGCCTACAGGCATTATCATAAATTCCTGAAAATCTATTTTATTGCGCGCATGTACGCCTCCGTTTAGTATATTCATCATAGGAACCGGCATTTTGTGGGACTGTGCTCCGCCAAGGTACATATAAAGAGATACTCCAAGAGCGTCTGCCGCCGCTCTTGCGCATGCCATTGATACGGCAAGTATAGCATTTGCGCCAAGCCTGCTTTTATTTTCAGTGCCGTCAAGAGTACACATCATATGGTCGATAAGAGCCTGTTCAAGAGCATTTTTGCCTAAAAGACATTTTTTGATTTCAGTATTAACGTTTTTTACTGCCTGAAGAACTCCCTTTCCATAGTAGCGCGTCTGATATCCGCATGTGTCGTCGGCGTCGTTTTTTACTTCTTTATCACGCAGCTCAACTGCTTCAAACATACCCGTTGACGCGCCGCTTGGCACGCTTGCACGGCCTACATGGCAGTCGTTTACCGTGACTTCTGCCTCGACGGTAGGGTTTCCTCTTGAATCGAGAATTTCTCTTGCATGTACGTCTGTTATTTTCAAATAATTCACTTTGTTTACCTCCAAATATATTTTGTATTTATTATGTGGACAGGAGGTTTTTTTATTCAAAAAAAAATTTTGGAAGATGTGTATATTTGAGGAAAATGAGTGCATAATACTAATAAGCCGATAAGCTGCTGAGAAATCAGCCTTACGGAATACGCAATATGTCTAAACCCCCTCTTACGCATATTGCGTAACAAAGGATAAGGTTTTAATACTTAATCCTCCCCTTAACAGGCCTCGTGCATACTCAGATGCACGGGGTCTTTTTATATCTGAAAATACAATATAATTCTGTTTAAGCCGACAAGTGCAAAAAAGGTTGACATACATTAATAAATATAGTATATAGTATATATCGCATATAGTACATATAAGATATTATATATATTATATGTACTATATAGTGGATTGAAAAAATTAAATATAAGGAGAGAAAAAGTATGGTAAAGAAAACTGTAAAAAGACTGATAGGAATTGTTTTAGTATGTTGTTGTTTGGTTTATACATATTCTACAGCACAGGCAGCTGCAGCGTTAGGTAGTAAGACAAAGTCATATTCAAATGGAAAAGGCAGTATCACAGTGTTGTCAGATATTAAGACAGACCAGTATAGTTCGTATTATTTTTATAAGGGGTCGTTATATTACCAGACAAAATGCAATATGCATGTGAAGTGCTCAGGATATTATATTGATATATATGGTTATGTCCGTGAGGTAACTTCTGCAAAAGTGGCTGAAGCATCAGCAAATACAGTAACAAGTTATGCATATTATTCAGCAGAGAATACTCCTGTTTGCAATAGCACATATAAGAATAAGGCGGTTGGCTACAGTGTTGGAGGAGATATTAGAGTAACGAGACCTGCGTCATAAGAGGGTGCTATAGTATGAAAAAGATAATATTAGCGCTTGTTTTTTTGCTTGTATTTTGCGGGTGTGCAAGTTCTGATGCCGGTAATATTTCAGAATCCGTTCAGTCAATGGAAAGTATTAATCAGGACTTTACTGAGCTTCATAAACAGATAATAACCGATAAAGGAGTATACTTTGTCAATCCGGCTGATGACAGGTTATATTTTATGGATTTTGAAAAAAAGAAAGCTCTTCCTTTATGTAATAAGATTAACTGTAGTCACGAGGATTCGGATTGTAATGCTGTGTTTGATTTTTTTGTATGTATATGCGAATATGGTGGACAGCTTTATATAGTTGCAGCCAGCGAAGATGGTTTGGGAGTATCATTATATAAGATGAAATACGATGGAAGCGACAGAACAGAGCTTAAACATTTGACATACTATGATGAAAATGATACGGATATTGCATCTTTGGTATATGAGTTTAGAATTTTTAGTGGCAGCGGGTATTTTATATGCAATAAGACAAGTATGGATTGGAAAGAGGAAATGACGCAGACTATGTACAAGATTGGTCTTGATTCCTCGGATGAGATGGAGGAAATCTTTTCAGTAACAGGAAAAAGCAGCTTTTTGAGTATCTGCGGCAGCGGTGAAAGAGGTATATATTTATTATATTCGTATTTATCAGAAGAGCGCGAAAACAGGTATATAAACTACCTGATTAATGCAGACACCCTGAAGGCAGAGGAGCTTTCCGAGCCTGTTAATGCAATACATCACGTACGCGACGATAAAATATTTTACTATGATGGCAACGATTATATGAGATATGATACAGATAGTCATTCTGCCAAAAAAATGTTTGGAAGCGACAATAGATATATTCCGTATTATGATAACGATTGTATGTATTTTGATACCGATTTAGCCGTTGCCTTAGAAGAAATTCCTCCTGATGAAAGGAAAATATATGTAGTCGATTATGACGGGAATGTCATAGGTGCGTTTGAGGGGGCTGGTGAATTGGGTACAGTTGCTATTAAAGATGGGATGCTTGTAACGTCGGACTACGAAGACGAACCAAAATTCTCATTTTTTGAAATGAAGTAAAGATCATATAATGGTGGTGAGATATGGGCGAATTCAGAAGAATATTAACCAGCAGAAGATATATAATTACTTTTTTGATTCTTATAGCGGCTAATCTGATTTATTTTCAATATAATGAACGGCATATTCTTGAAAAAATGGCGGACGAGAAATTAAAACAGGAGTATATCGAAGATTATATGTGCTTTAATGAGGAAGATATTGAGCAATACAGGAAGCTCATTGAGGGAATGGAAGATAATGCAAGAGAGCTTCTTAATATAAGTATATTTAAGGATAGTTCTTTCTCGGAAAAAAATATCAAAAAGACGTTGAAGGATTACGGCCGTATTGCAGATGTTGAGATTCATAATATATATGGCAGGTGCGTTGAGAGTATATTGGAATATAAAGGAATACACATTTTTGTATTAGTACATACGTTTATTCTTGTTCTAATGTTTTTTGACGAGAGAAAAAAAGGACTGTGGAGCATTACTCATACGTGCAGAAACGGCAGGGCGGGTCTGGCCTTTAGAAGGTTAATAATTCTTCTTGCCGCAACGGCTGCGTTTTGTCTTGTTTCGTATTTTTTATTGTATATTTTGGCCTTTCATGATTATGACGGATTCGGACTGCTTTCGGAAGCTGTTCAGTCGGTTTCCATGCTGCGGGATTTTACTTTGCCGATAAGTATTGGAGGCTTTCTTGTATATTATGCATTTTCACAGACATGTGCGGCTTTGCTGACCGCTCTTTTCATATGGCTTATATATTCTGTTATTCACAACAGAACTTATGCCTCTGTGGCTGTTGCGTTTTTGATTCTAACCGGATATTATCTGACGAAATCCATTAGTATACATAACCCGCTTTGCATATTAAGATATTTTAATATGTATTTCCTTATTGATACTACGGAGGTATATACCTCGTACGTTAATTTTCACATAGGTACGGGTATATGTAATAACAGGGAATTTATAGAGGCATCGTGCGTTTTACTCTCAATAGTTATGGCGTGCGCCTGCGTCGCTGCAAATGCTCTTGTAAAACCGGTATATCGTGCGGGAATCGTTGAGAGGATATTTATGAGGATATGCGAAAAGCTGCACAGCCTTATAAGAGTATGTCATGGCTTTGGCTTTGAAATGTACAAGCACCTAATAGTATCCAGAGGAATATTTGTTATTGCGGCAATATTATATATATCGTATGAAGGTATGGAATTGAAAGATCTTACAAGAAGCGTGTTTTATACGGAATTAAAAAATTTTTATCAGGAATATTCAGGCAGAATAGACGGCGAACGGCTGGAAAAATATGAAGAGCTAAAAAAATGTGCCAGGAAAGCCGAAGAAAAATATGCCGCCGCACAGGACGCGTTTAATGCGGGTCAGATAGATGCGCTTGAATTTGAAGATGCGATATATGAGTACCAGTCTTATGAAATAGATATAAAGCTTGTACAGGAGCTGCAGTATAAGGTGGATTCAATGGAAGAGTTAGAAAAAAGAGGGATAGAAGCATGGTTTGTCGATACCGGCGGCGTCAATCATCTGATTGGTGATATCAGCATGGTAAAGCGTACGCTCAACAGTCTTATGGCGTTATTTGTCATGATACTGCTTGCTGTAATGTATCAGATGGGTGAGAAAAAAAGCGGAACGAGGATGCTGATACATAGCTGCAGCAGAGGACGCGCAAGACACATGGGGACGGCGGTTGCAGCATTGGTTGTAATCGGTCTTGTCGTATGCGGGATTATATACGGTACGGAATATTACGACGTCAGGTACAGTTATGGTTTCGGACAGCTGTCTGCGCCGGTTCAGAATGTTGAGGGATTTCTTGATTTTCCTTTAAAGATAAGTATTGGAACATATCTTGCCGCATGGTATATTTTACGGCTGTTGGTTGATATTCTGGCAGGCGCAGCCGTATATTTTATATTTGATTATTTTATGGGGGAAAAGAAAAGATGCTTGAAATAAAGGGATTAAGTAAAAAATATGGCAGTTTTTTAGCTCTTAATAATTTTAATTATACATTTGACAACGGTATATATGGGCTTCTTGGAGCTAACGGAGCCGGTAAAAGCACGCTTATGAATCTTATTACAGATAATATCAGACGTACGGACGGGAGTATTAAATATGATGGAACAGATATTCTTAAGCTGGGCGCGGCTTTTCGGAGCGTCGTAGGCTACATGCCGCAGGAGCAGGGCCTGTACGAGCATTTTTCTGCCAGGGTATTTTTATATTATATGGCGGAGCTTAAAGGGATTAAGAAGAGGGAGGCAAAGGCACAGATAGAAGAGCTGCTTAAGATAGTTAATCTTACGGATTCTGCAGATAAAAAAACAGGGAAGTTTTCGGGAGGTATGAAGCAAAGGGTACTTCTTGCACAGGCGCTTCTTGGCAATCCCAAAATTCTTCTGCTGGACGAGCCGACGTCGGGGCTTGATCCCAAAGAACGTGTTAATTTCAGGCATTATGTAGAAAAATTGTCAGAAAATAAAATTATAATTGTTTCTACACATGTAGTAACTGATGTGGAGACTATAGCTGATAAAATTCTTATTATGAAAAACGGTGAGCTTGTGGCTGACAATACCCCCAACGAGCTTATTGCTATGGCAGGCGGAAGTAATCTTGAGGATGTATATATGTCATATTTCCAAATGGAACAAGATTCTCCAGCATTTGATTTATAATTGAATTCTATATGGCTTTTAAGTGTGGCGGCGTCTTGACTGGACACCGCATTTAATATACAATTCTTTGTGGTTAATTGATTTAAGAAAGGGTAATTTAGTATGAAGAATTATATTAAAGGAATCATTCTGTGTCTTATTATTGCAGTTCCGTCGTGGTTTTTAGGAAAGCAGTTTCCTATAATAGGCGGCGCGGTTATCGCAATTATTGCCGGAATGGTCGTTACTTTATTTATAAAGGACAAGACTTCTTTTGAGACTGGTATTAAATTTACATCAAAGAAAATACTTCAATGGGCTGTTGTTCTTCTTGGTTTTGGAATGAATCTGAATGTTATTTTTAAAACAGGCGCGCAGTCTCTTCCTATTATTATATGTACGATTACAATATCGTTAGTTATTGCATTTGTTCTGCACAAGGCAATGCGTATTCCTTCAAAAATATCGACGCTTGTAGGCGTTGGTTCATCTATATGCGGAGGCTCTGCCGTTGCCGCTGCTGCGCCGGTAATAGATGCTGATGACGAGGAAGTTGCACAGGCTATATCGGTTATATTTTTCTTTAATGTTCTTGCTGCAATTGTTTTTCCGTATTTTGGGAAGCTCGTAGGCTTTGACACACGCTCAGGGGAGGCCTTTGGCATATTTGCCGGAACCGCTGTCAATGATACATCTTCAGTGACAGCCGCCGCGTCTACATGGGATAATATGTGGAATCTTGGCTCTGCCACACTTGATAAAGCCGTGACCGTAAAGCTGACGAGAACTTTGGCAATCATACCTATAACGCTTGTTCTGGCGTTTATCCGCACAAGAAAAAAAGGCAAAGATGCATCTAAGGTTAGTATGAAAAAAATATTTCCGTTTTTCATATTATATTTTGTAGCAGCATCAGTAATTACTACCGTAGCGATTAATTTGGGGGTTTCACCATCATTTTTTAATCCGATAAAGGAGCTGAGTAAGTTTTTTATCGTACTTGCAATGGCGGCGATAGGACTTAACACAAATATTATTAAGCTTATTAAAACCGGTGGAAAGCCGATTATTATGGGCGCATGCTGCTGGGTTGGAATTACGGCAGTAAGCCTTATTATGCAGCATGTTATGGGAATTTGGTAAATAAAAAGGAGGATTGTATTGTGGAAAATGAGGAGGCAGACAGCCTTTTGATTAAGATTCTGGACGCAGATACTGTCCAGGAAAAGCTTATGCTTATTAAAGACAACAAAAAAGAACTGGATGCAAGGACGCTTGGTAATATTGCGGTTGTATTTGACCTTGTGCCGGACACTGACCATCCTGAGGAGCTTTTTGTGCAGATTGTACAATATCTTGAAACAAGAGCGCGTTTTGAGACGGAAAGGCTTAGATAAAATTGACAAACAATACATGTGTAGATTGTGTAATACGGATATTTACTTATAGGCTTTCAGAATGTATAATATTTACAGCATAGAAAACAAAAGATTTTTTAAAATTAATTTGCTTGACAAACATATGTTTTTATATTAGTATATACAATATAAAACGTACGTTCGACTTAAGGAGGAGACATTATGGCTGACAGCAACAAGCTTAAAGCGCTTGAATCTGCACTTTCACAGATTGAGAAGCAGTATGGTAAAGGTGCGGTTATGAAACTTGGGGATAAGGGCGCGGTGCTTAATGTGGAAGCTATACCTACAGGTTCTTTGAGCCTTGATATAGCTTTAGGAGTAGGCGGAGTACCCAGAGGCAGGATTGTTGAGATATACGGACCGGAATCAAGTGGTAAGACCACAGTTGCACTTCATGTAGTTGCGGAGATACAAAAGCGCGGAGGGATTGCAGGCTTTATTGACGCCGAACATGCGCTTGACCCTGTATATGCCGGTAATATCGGAGTTGATATTGATAATCTGTATATATCACAGCCGGATAACGGAGAGCAGGCGCTGGAGATTACTGAGACTATGGTAAGGTCAGGGGCGATTGACGTTATAGTAGTCGATTCTGTAGCGGCGCTCGTTCCAAGAGCAGAGATTGACGGAGAGATGGGAGATTCGCATGTGGGACTTCAGGCAAGACTCATGTCTCAGGCGCTTCGTAAGCTTACGCCTGTAGTAAGTAAGTCGGGATGCGTAGTTATATTTATTAACCAGCTTCGTGAGAAGGTTGGCGTTATGTTTGGTAATCCTGAGACAACTACAGGAGGACGTGCTCTTAAGTTTTATTCTTCAGTCAGAATGGATGTCAGAAGAATAGAGACGCTTAAGCAGAATGGTGAATTTATAGGTAACAGAACAAGAGTAAAGGTAGTTAAGAACAAGGTTGCGCCTCCATTTGGAGAAGCTGAATTTGACGTTATGTTTGGCAAAGGCATATCCAAAGAAGGAGATATACTGGACCTTGCAGTTAAGAAGAACATTATTAATAAGAGCGGGGCATGGTTTGCCTATAATGGCGATAAGATTGGGCAGGGCCGTGAGAATGCAAAGATATTCCTTGCGTCGCATCCTGATATCATGGAAGAAGTAGAAGGAAAAGTAAGGGCGCTGTATTCTGACAAAGATGTTGATGAAGAGGCGCAGGAAGAACCGCAGCAATAGCAGTTATAAGAGTTTTACAATGAGTTAGGAGCTGATAATTTGGAATCGGATTCAGAATATAAGCGGGCGCTTAATAAAGCTCTTGTGCTTATCGGGCACAATGACCGTACCGCTTATGAAGTGAAGATGCGGCTTATACAAAACGGATTTTCAGAAGACATAGCTCTTAAGGTTACAGAATTTCTTATCAACGAAAGATATATTAATGACAGGCGTTATGCAGAATACTATGTAGTATGTTACAGCAGCAGACGAAGCATTTCAAGAATCCGCAGAGAGCTTTTGTCAAAAGGAATCGATAAGGATATTGTTGACGACGCTCTGGACGAGTGCGATGATACGGAGGCTTTTCATAAAGCATTAGAAAAGCAGCTTGGCAAAAGAGGGATTAGCGATATAACAGAAGCTGATTATATGACGCAAAAAAAGATAGCAGACGCCTTATATCGTCAGGGATTTTCTGCAGCAAGGCTGCAAAGCTACATATCAGATTCTTTATCAGACAGCATATCATATTAAAGCCGTGCATTCATAAGGAAATAATTTTATTCCCGCAGGACAGCATAGATGAGAGTATATGCCGCTCTGCGGGAATGTTTTCATGAGCAGGCCATTTTTAATAATAAGATGTTAAGGACTATAAGCTGCTACGAAAGATGTTCGGCAGCAAGCGGCAAACCTTGACTTTCTGAAAATAACCAGTATAATATACATATACCCCCAATAGTATAGGAGCGTTAAAGATGAAACAGTGTATGGATTCTGATAATCTGCATCGCAGATTAAAAAAGATAATTGGACAAGTTCAAGCCATTGATAGAATGGTTGATGAGGATGTTCCCTGTGAGGATGTTCTATCTCAGCTTAATGCCGCTAAATCCGCATTGCATAAATGCGGTCAGGTAGTGCTTGAGGGACACATAAAGCATTGCGTAAAAGACGGCATAGAGCACGGAGACGCAGATAAAACCATCGAGGATTTCACTAAGGCGGTAGAGAGATTCGCTAATATGGGATAATGAATTTAAAAAAAGCAGTCAGATTTGATTGCTTTTTTATTGCCTTCTTGACATACCTATACCCCCTATGGTATTATATACCCATACCCCATAAGGTATAGAATGGAGGGCTTTAATGAAAACATTTATGGGAAAAATTGAACGCTTGCTTGAAATAGGTGGCGCAAAGAAGGATATAGCGCTCCTTGTTATTTCGGGCGTTGCTTTGTTTTTAAGTTTGACAGGCATATTGGATTTTTTGCCTTTTAACATTGCCTGGGTTTCAATTATTTTATGTGGTGTGCCGATTGTTTTGGAAGCGATTATCGGGCTTGTTACAGCGTTTGATATTAAGGCGGATGTGCTTGTGTCTCTTGCGCTGATTGCGTCTGTTTGCATTGGCGAAGATTTTGCGGCGGGTGAGGTTGCCTTTATTATGCAAATCGGCGCTCTGCTTGAAGATTTAACCGTAGCAAAAGCAAGGGCAGGCATTGAAAAATTAGTAAAGCTTACGCCGCAGACAGCGCGGGTGGTTCGTGACGGCACAGAAGCCGTTATCCCTTCAAGCGAAGTAAAGATTGGGGATATTCTGCGTGTCCTGCCGGGTGAAGAAATAGCTGTCGACGGTATTATCACTTCGGGACAGACTTCAATTGACCAGGCTGTTATGACGGGAGAGCCTGTTCCTGTCGATAAAACCGTTGGCGATGAAGTATCAAGCGGAACAGTGAACCGTTTTGGCGCTTTTGAGATGAAAGCGACAAGGGTTGGCGAGGACAGTTCTATTCAACGAATGATTAGTCTTGTGCAGCAAACGGACGCAGGTAAAGCAAAGATTGTTGGTATGGCGGACAGATGGGCAACCTGGATTGTGGTAATCGCCCTGATCGCCGCCGCCCTTACATGGGTGATAACGGGAGAAATTATACGTGCGGTTACAATTCTTGTTGTGTTCTGTCCCTGCGCTTTGGTGCTTGCTACGCCTACGGCAATTATGGCGGCAATTGGCAATGCCACAAAGCATAGTTTTCTTGTGCGTGAGGGAGACGCTTTGGAAAGGCTTTCAAAGGTTTCAAAAATTACTTTTGATAAAACGGGAACGCTGACCTACGGAACACCAAAGGTAATTGCAGTAAAATCTCTTTCGGACAATTATACAGAGCAGGATATTTATTCCCTTGCCGCCGCTGCGGAGCAGTTTTCAGAACATCCGCTTGGAAAAGCGATTGTGAATTGTTACAGGCAGAACGCAAATAGTTCCATTCTTACAGCGACAGATTTTGAAATGCAGCCTGGGCGGGGAGTATGCGCTGCTGTAGATGGAAAGCGCATTCTTGCAGGCAATATGGATATGATGAATGAGCAAAAATTTGTTTGTCAGACAACTTCCGAAATTCAAGGATTTTTGAATGGCGGCAGCACGATAACCTACATAGCCGCAGAGAACGAGATTATCGGGTATCTTGTATTGTCTGATACTATCCGAAAAGAAAGCGGTACAATGATTAACGCTTTGCAAAGCGGAGACGTTTGGCCCGTACTTTTGACAGGAGATAATGAAAATTCTGCAACCCATATTGCAAGACAGCTTCATATAAGCGAGGTATATGCAAACTGTCTGCCGGAGGATAAATTAAATCTTATTGAAAAATATCAAAGAAACGATAAGTCTGTTTGTATGATTGGCGATGGTATTAACGACGCTCCCGCCTTGAAAAAAGCAACGGTTGGTATTGCAATGGGTGGAATTGGCAGCGATATTGCAGTAGACGCTGCGGATATTGTGTTGGTGGACGATGAAATAAAGGAACTCCCGCATTTAATAGCGCTGTCTAAACGAATGATGACTACGATAAAGCTTAATTTGAGCTTTTCAATGGGCTTAAATTTTCTTGCAATCGTGCTTGCTATGACAGGTATTTTAAATCCTGTTGTCGGTGCGCTTGTTCACAATGCAGGCTCTGTGCTTGTAATTATAAACTCGGCGTTATTGTTGAAATGGAGGAAAAAATAAAGATTATCAGTATCATTGGAATGATTATATACGGAATTATCAGCAGCATCGGTGGTATCGTGTTTGCAGGGAGGCTTGTGAAGCTGATTTTTAAAATGATGGGATGCAGACAGATGAAACAGGATAAACGGATAATACAAAAGACAGCCAGTTATAAGGATTATCGGAACTGTTGCCGTGAATAGCAACAATAAAGTAATACCTATACTTGACATAATTTATGAAAAAGTATAAAATTATAACGTTGTAAGCTTGTACAATGAAAATTAAATAAAGGAGGTGCTTCTGTGCCAGATATTAAATTCATAGTTATAGCCAGTATAGTTGTAATTGTGCTATTTGTCATTATAGCTTTTGCTGCATGGAAGATGGCAATATCCTATCATATCAAAGTAAGTGAAGCAAAGATAGGAAGCGCCGAGGATAGAGCAAGAGAGATTATAGATGATGCATTGAAGACGGCGGAAACTAAGAAAAGAGAAGCTATGCTTGAAGCAAAAGAAGAGGCTCTTAAGAAAAAAAATGAACTTGAAAGAGAGACCAAAGAGCATAGAGCAGAAATTCAGAAGTATGAAAAAAGAGTTTTATCAAAAGAAGAATCAGTTGATAAAAAGATGGATGCTCTTGAAAAAAGAGAAGCGAAGGCTGCAGCCAAAGAAGCAGAGTTAGACAAGCTTAAGAAAGAGACTGAGGAACTTAGAGAAAGTCATTTGAGAGAGCTTGAAAAGATTTCAGGCTTAACATCCGAACAGGCTAAAGAAGTATTGCTTAACAGTGTTGAGGAAGATGTTAAACATGAGACTGCGGTTATGATTAAAGAGATGGACCGCAAAGTTAAAGAAGAGTCAACAAAGAAAGCGCGTGATTATGTAGTAAGCGCTATTCAAAGGTGTGCGGCAGACCATGTTGCAGAGACAACAATTTCTGTTGTGCAGCTTCCCAGTGATGAGATGAAGGGAAGAATTATCGGAAGAGAGGGACGTAACATACGCGCACTTGAAACTATGACCGGTGTAGAGCTTATAATTGACGATACTCCTGAAGCAGTTGTATTATCAGGATTTGACCCGATTAGAAGAGAGATTGCCCGTATAGCTCTTGAGAAGCTTATTGTCGACGGACGTATTCATCCGGCAAGGATTGAAGAGATGGTTGAGAAAGCTAAGAAAGAGGTTGACAATCTTATTCGTGAAGAGGGAGAAGCAGCTACACTTGAAGTAGGAGTACATGGAATTCATCCTGAGCTGGTAAAATTACTTGGAAGAATGAAGTTCAGGACGAGCTTCGGACAGAATGCATTAAAGCATTCAATTGAAGTTGCCCATTTGTCAGGAATACTTGCGGGTGAGATTGGCGTTGATGTCCGTATGGCAAAACGTGCCGGACTTTTACATGATATAGGAAAAGCTGTAGACCACGATATGGAGGGCTCACATATACAGCTTGGCGTAGATTTGTGTAAGAAATATAAAGAATCTGCACTTGTTATTAATGCAGTTGAGGCGCATCATGGAGATGTAGAGCCTGAGAGCCTTATTGCATGTATTGTCCAGGCGGCTGACGCAATATCAGCAGCAAGACCTGGAGCAAGACGCGAGACGCTTGAAACATATACAACAAGATTAAAGCAGCTTGAGGATATAGCAGGCAGCTTTAAGGGAGTTGAAAGGTCATTTGCTATACAGGCTGGCCGTGAAGTACGTGTAATGGTTGTTCCTGAGAAGATAAGCGATGACGATATGGTACTTCTTGCTAGAGATATGGCAAAGCAGATTGAAAGCGAGCTGCAGTATCCTGGACAGATTAAGGTCAATGTTATCAGAGAGTCAAGAGTAACTGATTACGCGAAATAGGTCTGCATGGAAACTATTCATTTACCATGAGTGAACATAGGGGTTGTTGTAAAATAGATGATTGCCCATCTATTTTGGAACAGCCCCTTTTAAAATGCCCTTCCGGAATAGTATATATATACCGGCATATACTTTAATGGGTGAATTTAATGGGCAGAGAAAAACCAGCGTTAATTTTAATGATTATAAGCGCCTTTTTTGTATGTATGATAAGTGGATTTATAAATGTGGAAGCGCTGTGTACAGTGGAGGATATTAACGTAGTATCATCAGACGTGTTTAGAAAAATAAGCCTTTCTTCGTATGAGCAGAAGCTGTTATATTATTACAGTACATCGGAGAATGGTGCAAAAGAGCTTCTTGGAGTTAATCAGGACGTTCTTAAGAAAGCAGTATACGACAATATATATGATACGCTTGTAGAAAGCTGGAAATCAGGGAATAATAATACTAAAACTCCTATGATATTCAGGAAACTGCTGCCAAAAGAAATTTTTTCTGACTGTTATGCGGCGTATTATGCCATAATGAATGATATAAAATATTTTCCGGTTGCTAAGGATAATGTAAATAATGTTTTTGTGTCTTATGAAGACAGCTGGGGAGAGAAAAGAACATATGGCGGAGACAGGCATCATGAAGGAACAGATATAATGTCAGGCAATAATGAAGAGGGATATTTTCCTGTTATCAGTATGACTGACGGTGTTGTTGAAAAAAAAGGCTGGCTTGAGCTTGGAGGTTACAGGCTTGGTATAAGAAGTCCGTCAGGCGCATACTATTATTACGCTCATCTTAACAGCTATGCGGATGGAATTGAGGAGGGAAAGGAAATAAAAGCAGGGAGTGTAATCGGAACAATGGGAAGCACCGGATATGGCGAAGAAGGAACATCAGGTAAATTTGATGTGCATTTGCATCTGGGAATATATTATGGAGAAGATGAAATAAGCTTTAATCCATATATTTTATTAAATATCTGCAAAGACAGTATGCTTGAATTTGCGGTTGTTGACAATTAATAAGTAAATGATTATCATATCATTATAAAATGCAGAAAGAGGAAAAATACATGAAAAAACCATTTGTAACAAAGGAACAGATAGAGGAGATTGTTAAGACTTATCCTACTCCTTTTTATGTGTATGATGAAAAAGCAATAAGAGAGAATGCAAGGAAATTAAAAAAGGCATTTTCATGGAATAAAGGCTTCAGAGAATATTTTGCAGTAAAGGCAACACCTAATCCATTTATTCTGAAGATACTTAAAGAAGAAGGATGTGGAGTTGACTGCTCTTCACTGACAGAGCTTATGCTTTCTGAAGCCGTTGGGTTTTCAGGCAGCGATATAATGTTTTCATCTAATGTAACTCCGGCTGAAGAATATAAAAAGGCGTCAGAGCTTGGAGCATATATTAATCTTGATGATTATACGCACATTGAATTTTTGGAAGAAAATGCGGGTATACCTGAAACGGTATGTTGCAGATATAATCCTGGCGGGGTATTTTCGCTTGGAACCGATATTATGGACAACCCTGGAGATGCAAAGTACGGACTTACAAAGGAACAGATGACTGACGCTTACAGGAAGCTTATCAAAAAAGGAGCAAAACATTTTGGAATACATGCATTTTTAGCAAGTAATACTGTGAGCAACGATTATTATCCGACGCTTGCAAGGATACTTTTTGAGCTTGCCGTTCATTTGAAAAATGAAACAGGAGCCGATATTTCTTTTATAAATCTGTCAGGAGGCATTGGAATCCCATATACGCCTGATAAAGAACCTAATGATATAATGGTTATCGGTGAAGGCGTAAGAAAAGCGTTTGAAGAGATACTCGTACCAGCTGGCCTTGGAGACGTAGCCATATTTACCGAGCTTGGACGATATATGCTTGGACCATACGGCGGACTTGTAACTAAAGCTATACATGAAAAGCATATATATAAAGAATATATAGGTGTAGACGCATGTGCGGCTAACCTTATGCGTCCTGCAATGTATGGAGCATATCATCATATTACGGTGCTTGGAAAAGAAAATGAACCATGCGATTACAAATATGATGTTACAGGTTCTCTCTGTGAGAATAATGATAAGTTTGCAATTGACAGAATGCTTCCAAAGATTGATATGGGAGATTATCTGTTTATCCATGATGCGGGAGCGCACGGGTATGCAATGGGTTACAATTATAACGGAAGGCTGAAATCTGCCGAGCTTCTTCTTACAGAGGACGGAAAAGCAGAATTAATCAGAAGAGCAGAAAAGCCGCAGGATTATTTTGCTACATTTGATTTCTGCGATATACTTAAAGACATGAAGTATTAATATATCAGCGTTTATATCATTTATATATGAGACCGGATGTATGCCGGTCTCATCCTGCACATATGGCCTGAGAATGAATAAGATATATTAAAGTAAATCAGAGGTCAGGCATTATGCAGAGGGTTTCGCGGCTGGTAAGGTTATCCTATGCACATAGAATGGGTCTGTACGGACAGGGCGTAGTTGTTGCAGTAGTAGATTCGGGAATTGCAAAACATGCTGACATAGGCAGCAGGCTGATTGCGTCTGCTGATATGGTTAATCATAGAAAAGATTTTTATGACGATAATGGACATGGAACGCATGTGGCGGGTATAATCGGAGCGGATGGAAGTATGTTTAAGGGCATGGCTCCTGCATGTGAGTTTGTGAGCGTAAAGGTACTTGACGGACGCGGAGGCGGAAAGATTGAAAATGTCCTTGCAGGACTTAGATGGCTTTATGATAATGCACACAGATATAATGTGAGGATAATTAACATATCGGTAGGTACTCCTGCGGGCAAAGACGTCGATGAAGATTCTGAGCTTGTAAGAATGGTTGATATGCTTTGGAATCGAGGTTATATTGTTCTTGCCGCAGCAGGCAATAACGGTCCTAAAAGCTACAGCGTAGGAGCTCCGGGCATAAGCAGGAAAATAATTACCGTCGGAGCCAGTGACGACAGCCTGGGTGCGGCAGACGGAATGCGGTATGCGAGAATGCGTAATTATTCAGGAAGAGGACCGACTAATGCGTGTATAAAAAAACCTGATATAGTTGCGCCGGGAAGTGGAATACTGTCATGTAATAATATGTATGGAAAACGCAGATACTCAGTAAAGAGCGGAACATCGATGGCTACTCCCGTAGTATCAGGGGCTGTGGCGCTGCTTTTGTCCAAATATCCTGATATGACTAACATGGAAGTTAAGATAAGATTAAAGGATACAGCTGTCGATATGGGGCTTCCGCATAGTGTACAGGGCTGGGGAATGTTAGATGTAAAAAGACTTGTTGGAGATAAATAATGAAACAGATTTTTAAGATAAACTACAGAAGTATAGTCATATTTGAGCTTGTATACAGATTGATATATGTAGTATTGTTTCAAAGCATATCCGTAAGATTTATTAATCTTCTGCTTGATGTGTATGGCTTCAGTTATCTTAATGTAAAAAATGTCAAAGGGTTTTTGTTAAATCCTTTGACATATCCGGTATTAGCAGTAATTATTTTAGTGGCGCTTTTGTTTGCTGGTTTTGAAATTATTGTATTATATACAGGCTTCAGGGCGGCAAAAGAGGGAAAGCGTCTCAAGCTGTTTCCGATGTTATTAAGGGCGTTAAAACGCACCGGCCATATGCTTAAGCCTAAAAATATTCCGCTGTTTGTGCTGGCGGGCGGATTGTTCTATGTGTTTCAGGCATTTCTTATATATAAGCTCACCGAATTATCTGTTCGTGCGTCCGATATTAAAGATACGATATTGGATATAAGAATATTTTTTGTGTTTTTACTGTTAATAATTGCGGCGGCTGTCATATGCGTCATTATTAATATGTTTGCCGTATGCTATGGTATATTTAATAATTGTGACAGAAAGGAAGCTCTTAGAGAAGGCAGAAAATTTTTTAAAGGAAGAAAGCTTAAGACGACCGCAGCATATCTTACCTGCACTGTAATTTATCTTGCATGCTTTTATATGATTCGCGCAGTCCTTATGGTAGTAATGTCTACGCTTGTAGTGCTTTTTGCTGAGGACAATCTTGAAATGGCTTTAATTTTAGTCATAAGTAAATATATTGACTACATTCTGATATTCATTTTCAGTATAGCGGTATGTATGATGTATTCTGGAATTACCGTAGGATTTTTTTATAATTTTGAATCTGAGGAAAGGAAGCAGTCAGCAGATGAAAGCGACGGTAATACGAAGCTTAATAAAAGAATAGCTATATTTACTGCGGCTGTACTTGTAACAGGAACGCTGTACAACATAATTGACGTAGTAAGAAACGGTAATCTTAACCCTCATAATTCCTTTGAAAATATTTCTATAACGTCACACAGAGGTTATTCTGACGAGGCACCGGAGAATACGCTGCCAGCGCTTTCGCTTGCGATAGACAGCCTTGCAGATTACGCTGAGATAGACGTCAGGCAGACAAAGGACGGTGTGCTCGTACTTATGCATGACGCAAATCTTAAACGTACCACAGGCGTGAATAAAAATGTATGGGATATGGACTATGAAAGCATATTAAAGCTTGATGCGGGCTCTGGCTTTGCGAGAAAATATGCTGGTACGAAAATACCTTCCCTTTTAGAGGCTCTGAAGCTTTGTAAAGGAAGGATTAAGCTTAATATTGAGATAAAAAAAGGTCCGAACGATGTAGATATGATTGAGAAGCTTATAGAAATGATTGATGAGCTTGATATGGGAAAGCAGTGCATATTTTCATCGACAAGCTATGAGTATCTCAAAGAGATTAAAGGATATGATACAGATTACCATACGGGCTATATTATTGCGGCAGGATACGGAAACTATTTCGATGATGAAAATATAGATTTTTTCAGCGTTAATTCTTCATATTTGACAAAAGAAAGCGTAAACCTTGCACACAGCTACGGAAAGGGAATATACGCGTGGACTGTTAATACCAAAACGGAGATTAACCGTATGAAAATAATAGGAGCAGACGGAATAATAACCGATAAGCCTATATATGCAAGAGAAGTATTGTTTGGCGATGAGAAAACACAGTCTCTTGTTTCATATATTAAAATGCTTATACAATAGTCCTTGAAATTTTGAATAAATATATTTATACTATTAAAAAAACTTACAGACTGGAGGATGAAAGCATGGATGTATTAGGCGAAAGACTTGAACTGGACAATGGTGAACTGGAGTCTCAGGTTCCTGAAAGCTTTATAGAACCGAAAGTTTTATTTGACATGTTAATTAATCATCTGCGTATGTATCATCCTTCGGATAATCTGGATATTATTTATAAGGCGTATAATATATCAGATGAAGCGCATCATGAGCAGAAGAGAAAGTCTGGTGAACCGTATATTATTCATCCGCTTTGTGTGGCTATTATACTTGCACAGCTTGAGATGGATAAGGAGACTATTGTGGCGGGGATTCTCCATGATGTTGTAGAGGATACGAAATATACTCTTGAAGACATTACTGATATATTCGGCTCAGAGGTTGCCCTTTTGGTTGACGGAGTTACAAAGCTTACTCAGATTAATTATACGGCCGATAAGATAGAGATGCAGGCAGAGAATCTCAGAAAGATGTTTTTGGCAATGGCTAAGGACATAAGAGTTATTCTTATAAAGCTTGCAGACAGACTTCATAATATGAGAACTCTTCAGTTTATGCGTCCTGAGAAGCAGAAGGAAAAAGCCAGAGAAACGCTTGATATATATTCACCTATAGCGCACAGGCTTGGTATTTCAAAGGTTAAGGTAGAGCTTGATGACCTTTCATTAAAGTATCTTCAGCCTGATATATATGAAGAGCTTACCCATAAGCTTGATTCTATGACGGTAGAGAAGAAATCCTTTCTGCAGCGGATAGTCACAGAGGTCAGTGATAATATAGCGTCAGCTAATATAGAAGCAAAGATAGACGGAAGAGTAAAGCATCTGTTTTCTATATACAGAAAGATGAAAAACCAGCATAAGACTCTTGATCAGATATATGATTTATTTGCGGTCAGGATTATTGTAGAGAATGATAAGCAGTGCTATGAAGCGCTTGGAATAATCCATGAGATGTATAAGCCTATTCCGGGACGTTTTAAAGATTATATTGCAATGCCTAAGCCTAATAAATACCAGTCGCTTCATACAACGCTTATAGGTCCTGAGGGACAGCCGTTTGAGATACAGATTCGGACTTATGAGATGCACAGAACTGCTGAATACGGTATTGCTGCACACTGGAAATATAAGGAGGGCATCGACGGCAAATCACAGGATAATGAGGAAGCCAAGCTTACGTGGCTGCGTCAGATTCTTGAATGGCAGCATGAGATGTCTGATAATAAGGAATTTCTTACGCTGCTTAAGAGCGATCTTGACTTGTTTTCTGACAGTGTATATTGTTTTACGCCACAGGGAGACGTAAAGACTCTTCCTACAGGCTCAACACCTATTGATTTTGCATATAGCATACATACGGCTGTAGGTAATAAGATGGTTGGGGCAAGAGTGAACGGCAATCTTGTTACTATAGATTATAAGATACAGAACGGAGACCGGATAGAGATTATTACGTCTCAGAACTCAAAAGGGCCGAGCCGCGACTGGCTTTCCATAGTTAAGAGTACACAGGCCAGAAGTAAAATTAACCAGTGGTTCAGGGCGGAGTTTAAGGAAGAAAATATTGCAAAAGGCCGTGAACTGATAGCGGCATATGCCAAGACGAAGGGGATTGCGATATATGATTATCTTAAGCCCGAATATCAGGATGTGTGTCTTAGAAAATACGGCTTCAGAGACTGGGATTCGCTGCTTGCCTCGGTAGGGCACGGCGGACTTAAGGAAGGCCAGATTGTCAACAGGCTTGTGGAAGAATATAACAAGAGAAACCGTAATACTGTTACTGATGAGCAGATTATTAAGAATATCGAAGAAAAAGGCGTTAAGGTTCAGGCTGAGAAGCTGAATGCCGCAGCCGGCAAAAAGGGAAGCGGAATTATCGTTGAAGGAATGGATGATTTGGCAGTACGTTTTTCAAGATGCTGTAATCCGGTTCCGGGTGATGAAATTATTGGATTTGTAACGAGAGGCCGAGGCGTATCCATTCACAGAACTGACTGTGTAAATGTGATGAATATGCCGGAGGAAGACAGAAAAAGGCTCATTGAGGCAGAATGGCGAAGCAGTAATTCAAAAGACAATGAAATGTATGCTACGGAGATAATAGTATACTGTCACGACAGAAGCGGAATACTGTTTGATATTACAAAGATATTTACCGAACGGGAAATTGACGTGAAATCAATGAATGTGCGTACGTCAAAAAAAGAAACTGCAACAATTAATATAGGATTTGAAGTTAAAAGCAAAGAAGCGCTTGCCGCGCTTGTAGGTAAAATCAGGACAGTAAGCGGCGTAATTGATATCGAGAGAACTTCTAGCTGATAACGGAAAAGGAGACGGTATGTTTTTAAAATATTATGTAGTAGGCGATGTTCAGACTAATTGTTATATTGCCGCAGCCGATACATCAAAAAGCTGCGTTGTTATTGATCCGGGTGATGAAGCGCAATATATTATGTCTGAGACTAAAAAGCTGGGATATACAATAGATGCGGTAATATTAACGCATGGACACTTTGACCATATTCTTGGCGTTAATGATATAAAAGAAAAGACAGGATGCAGGGTATATATACCGGAAGCAGAAAAAGAGCTCTGCGCCACGCCTGCGCTTAATTGTTCGATAATGCACAGAGGACCGTACAGCTGTACCGCAGACGTGTATTTTAAGGATAACGATATTATAAAAGAGGCGGGAATTGTATTCAAAGCAATAATGACTCCGGGACACACGGCGGGAAGCGCATGCTTATACGTCGAAGACGAAGCTGTTCTTTTTTCAGGCGACACGCTTTTTAATATGTCAGTTGGAAGGACCGACCTTCCTACCGGAAGCATGAGTGCATTATGTGCGTCAGTCCGGAACAGATTATATGTGCTGCCTGATAATGTTACTGTATATCCGGGACATGGGCCTGAGACAGATATCGCATTTGAGAAGAAAAATAATATGTACGTATAGGACAATTGTATGATTGATATATATTGTAACAGCAACAGCTTTGAATATGATATAAGGGCGCTTGTGATGGCTTTTTTTCCTTTTGACAGTTTAGGGTATCATATTTTATCAGAGGCAGATAATACAGGTATTAATATAACTCTTTTGGATAACGATATATTCATATCAGCAGGAGATGTAAAAGAGACGTATCATTTTACTTATGAGGCGGATCGCCGTTCATACAGAGATGAGCTGAAGAGGTGTCTGTACAGAGCGTTATCTGTCTATACCGGTGAAAGACTGGCGTGGGGTACGCTTACAGGCGTCAGACCGACTAAGATTCCAATGATGCGTATGCTCTCAGGAGACACTAAAGAGACAGCTGTAGAACATATGAAAAATGCATATTACTGCTCAGAAGAAAAGGCGTCGCTTTGTGCGGAAGTTGCAGAAAAAGAGATAGGAATATTAGAAAAAGCAGGCTTTGGTAAGGGCTGCAGCATATACATAGGAATACCATTTTGTCCTACAGTATGTAATTACTGCTCATTTTCATCTTTATCGCTTAATAAGGTAAACGATGCAGATGATTTGATGAGGAAATATATCGAAGCAATAAAGAAGGAATGCGGTTATGCAGGCAGTATATTTAAAGACAGGCCGCTTACAGGCATTTATATCGGCGGAGGCACGCCTACGGCGCTTAATGAAAAGTATCTTAGTGAATTAATGGATATTATCAGAGCTGATTTTAATATAAAAGACGCGCTCGAATTCTGTGTGGAAGCCGGACGTCCGGACAGTATTAATGAGGAAAAGCTTGCGATATTAAAAAATGCAGGCGTTGACAGAATTTCAGTGAATCCGCAGACAATGAAGGACAAAACTCTTTCATTAATAGGAAGGCGTCATACTGCCGAATGTACAAGACGGGCTTTTCATATGGCAAGAGCCTGCGGATTTGATAATATTAATATGGATATTATAGCAGGCCTTAACGGCGAGACCGTAGATGATTTTAAGAATACCCTTAATGAGATTAAAAAGCTTTCTCCTGAAAGCTTTACGGTTCATTCTCTCGTGGTTAAAAGGGCTTCTGAATATAGAAAACTGCGTGAAGAATCAGGAATTTCACATACAGAGGGCGTTGTTTCGGCAATGCTTGACGAAGCTTCAGAATATGCAAAAAGCAATGGATACAATCCGTATTATATGTATAGGCAGAAGAATAAAGCAGGTCTGGGAGAAGGACATGTGCTTGAAAATGTGGGATATGCAAAGAGTGGCAGAGAATCAGTATATAACGTAATGATAATGGAAGAAAAACAGACAATAATCGCACTCGGCGCAGGAGCGCAGAGTAAATATGTTAAACCATATAATCCTTACAGTGGAGGTAATACTGAGATTGTAAGGAACTCGAATGTAAAAAATGTATATGAATATATCGATAGAATTGATGAAATGATAGAGCGTAAGAAGAGGTGGCTTGATGAACAGACTGTCAATTAGTAAAGACAAGTCGGGTATTATGGGACTTGACTTTGCCGACGCGGTAGCGCATGGTACTATAGTAAGCGAGCTTGCCGTACTTGTCGCAAGGCGCCTTGGCATGGATTTGGATTTCTGTAATGATATTGCTGTAGCTGCAATGCTGCATGATATAGGTAAGTTAAGGCTTTCAGAGCATTTACATAAAGAACGCTCGGAGGCTATGGTTGTAGAAAAAATGAAATATGTCAGGATGCACGCTGCCTTTAGCAGAGATATAATGCAGGAGCAGGGATATAAGGATAATCTGCTCGACATGGTATATCATCATCATGAGAATTACGACGGGAGCGGTTATCCTGCTAATATATCAGGCGAGGATATTCCGCCTGGAGCAAGAATTATAAGAGTGTGCGATGTGTTTGCCGCGCTTGTGTCAGACCGTTCGTACAGAAAGGCTTTTGCCGAAGATGTAGCAATCGAGCTGATGATAGAGGAAGAAAGACATTTTGACATGAAGGTTTTTCTTGCATTTTTAGAGGTTATACATTCAGATGATTATATCAGGGTTAAAAGGCTGATGCATGGAGATATTGCAGCTTGCGCCGTATCTTACTATAAAGATAATATAGATATGTAAATAATTTTAAGGAGTGAATATAATGGCTGAATCTATGAAAGGAATGCACAGGACGCACAGATGTGCGGAACTCTCCGCAAAGAACGGGCACGAGCAGGTAACCGTTATGGGATGGGTGCAAAAGAGCAGAAATAAGGGAGGTATTATATTTGTCGATTTAAGAGACAGAAGCGGTATTCTCCAGATTATATTTGAGGGAAAGAATCTATCGGATGAAGATTTTGGGAAAGCTGAAAAGCTTAGAAGCGAATATGTTATCGCCGTAACCGGAGTTGTTGAAAAAAGAGCCGGAGCCGCTAATTCTAATCTGAGCACGGGCGATATTGAGCTTATTGCCAATGAGATAAGGATTCTGTCGGAATCAGAAACTCCTCCGTTTCCTATAGAAGAGGATTCAAAGACTAAGGAAGAATTGAGGCTCAAGTACAGATATCTTGACCTTAGAAGACCGGATATCCAAAGCAACCTTATTATGAGGAGCAAGGTTGCTACTCTTGTAAGACAGTTTCTTTCAGATGAAGGTTTCCTTGAGATAGAAACGCCTATTCTCAATAAGAGCACGCCTGAGGGAGCAAGAGATTATCTCGTTCCGAGCAGGGTCCATCCCGGTAATTTTTATGCTCTTCCTCAGTCGCCGCAGTTATTTAAGCAGCTTCTTATGGTGTCAGGCTATGACAGATATTTTCAGATTGCGAAGTGCTTCAGGGATGAAGACCTAAGAGCTGACAGGCAGCCGGAATTTACACAGATAGACATGGAGCTGTCATTTGTGGATATTGATGATGTAATAGAAGTAAATGAGCGTCTTTTGCAAAAGATATTTAAGGAAACGATTGGAATAGACGTTAAGCTTCCTATTAAGAGGATGACTTATGCGGAGGCAATGGAGCGTTTTGGCTCGGACAAGCCTGATACAAGATTCGGAATGGAGCTTAAAAATGTTACTGATGTTGTAAAGGACTGCGGCTTTGGAGTGTTTACAGGCGCTGTCTGTGCTGGCGGAAGCGTTCGCGGAATTAACGCAAAAGGACAGGGCGGTATGCCTCGCAAGAAGATTGACGCGCTTACGGAATATGCAAAAGGCTATGGTGCGAAAGGACTTGCTTATATACAGATAACTGACGACGGAACTGTAAAATCATCATTTGCAAAGTTTTTAAGTGAAGATGAGATGAAGAAGCTTATTGCAGCAATGGACGGCGAGAATGGAGATCTGCTGTTGTTTGCGGCAGATAAGAACAAGGTCGTATTCGATGTTCTGTCAGCGTTAAGGCTGCACCTTGCGGATATGATGGGGCTGCTTGATAAGAATACCTATGAATTTTTATGGGTTACTGAATTTCCATTGTTTGAGTGGTCGGAAGAGCAGAACAGATATGTAGCTATGCATCATCCGTTTACTATGCCTATGGAAGAGGATTTGCACCTGCTTGATACGGAGCCGGGAAAAGTAAGAGCCAAGGCATATGATATTATTCTTAACGGTAATGAAATCGGCGGAGGTTCCGTAAGGATACATCAGGACGATATACAGGAAAAGATGTTTGAGAAGCTTGGATTTACTAAAGAACAGGCTTATGACAGATTTGGATTTCTATTGAATGCATTTAAGTACGGAGTTCCGCCTCACGCCGGTCTTGCTTACGGATTTGACAGACTGATTATGCTTATGGCAAAGGAAGACAATATAAGAAATGTTATTGCATTTCCTAAAATAAAAGACGCGTCATGCCTTATGAGCGACGCGCCGAACGTTGTTGATGATATCCAGCTTGAAGAGCTGGGCATTGAGTTAAAGGATAAAGAATGATGGAGGTAATAAAATGAGTGTAACAAAGACTGTATTCGGAAAAACAAAGGACGGAAAAGAGGTTACTTTGTATACTATTGAAAATGCCGGTGGAATGAAGGTATCATGCATTGATTACGGCGCAGTACTTGTTAATGTGATTACGCCTGATGCGGACGGTAATATGGATGATGTTGTGCTTGGATTTGATGATGTGGCAGGCTATGAAGTAAATGCGCCATATTTTGGAGCATTTATCGGAAGACATGCTAACAGAATCGGAGGAGCTTCCTTTACGCTTAATGAAGTAACTTATAATGTTGAAAAAAATGAAGGAAATAATAATCTTCACGGAGGAACGCCCTGGTATCATAAGGTTATGTATAAGGCAGAAGTAAATGATGATTCAAGTGTAAGTCTTATGAGAAGAAGTCCTGACATGGAACAGGGATTTCCAGGCAATCTTGATATGAAGGTGACTTATAAGCTTACTGATGATAATGAGCTTTACATTATATATGACGCCGTATCAGACAAGGATACAATACTTAATGTTACGAATCATACATATTTCAATCTGGACGGACATAACAGTGGTTCGATTGAGAATCATACGTTACAGCTTAACGCGTCATTTTTTACGCCAACCGGAGCAGACCTTATTCCTACAGGTGAGATAAGTCCTGTAGCGGGAACGCCGCTTGACTTTACCGTAGAGAAAAAAGTCGGACAGGATATTGAAGCCGATTATGTGCCGCTTACTTACGGACAGGGTTACGATAACAATTATGTGCTTGATAAGGATTTTGGAGTGTTCGCAAAGGCTGGCGTTGTCAAGGGTACGACAGGAAGAGTTATGGAAATATATACCGATATGCCGGGTATGCAGTTCTATTCAGGCAATAATATTGGAACTGTCGAAAATGGTAAAGGCGGACGAACATATACGAAACGAGACGGCATGTGTTTTGAAACTCAGTATTATCCTAATTCATGCAATACAGGTACGTTTCCGTCATGCGTGCTTTTGGCAGGCAAGAAGTTCCACTCAGAAACAATGTATAAATTCAGCATATAAACCAATAATAATAACGTACAATCAAGATATAAAAGTGAGCCTTATACGGGTTCACTTTTTGCTTGCAACAATTACATGCAGTAATGCATAAAATATATTATGCAGAAATGAACGTGTATGGGGAGTGAAGAATGTTAAGCATATTGGGTAAGCTTCTGTGCAGGGAGCTGGGCGAACAGAAATATGATATGTATTTTAGTTATTATTGTAAATATATTAACAACGCGGAAGACGACGTCAGAGACCAGCATAGTGAAATGATATTTAACGATATATACGGACAGCTTGAGGACAAGGATATATATACGCTGCATGAGATGCTTGAAAGGCTTCTTGACGCAGTATCGTTATCGGTAAAAATAAGCAGGCAATATATGTGGGTGTGGCTTGGTACTGTTTTTACAATAATTTTTTTGGTTATGTTCCCGGTAACTTTGGCCTGGACTATATGCGGCGTCATTTTTGTGATTATGAGTTTCGGCTATAAAAGCATGGTATTTATAGTGAACAGATACTGCTTTATTGACGCTAATATTATTATTATGTATAAAATGGCGTTGTACCATACAATTTTGACATACAATGTTAATAAAATATCAAAAGCTTTAGGTTGAAATGAGTTTACATTTATTATATAATATTTTTATAAACATTCTGATAAGATGCATAACAGATAGAAGGGAGAAGGATTATGAGTAAGAAAATTATACTGATAGACAGACAATACGGAAGCGGAGGACGTGAAGTGGGGAAGATGCTCGCCGACAGGCTGGGGATACCGTTTTACGACGGCCAGATGCTGCTTATGGCAGCTGATAAATTCGGTCTTAATCCAGGTGTAATGAAAGAGTATGATGAAAAAAATGTTAAAAGTATGATTTATATGATTGCCATGTACTCAGATTACGGCATGGAGGACACCAATAAGCTGCTTCCTCAGAAAATATATAATGCAATGTCGCAGACTATAATGAAGCTGGCAAACGAAGGTCCATGCGTTATTATGGGAAGATGCGCTGATTATATTTTAAGCGACAGAAAAGACTGCCTGAGCATATTTATATATGCGTCTGACATGAGCTTTAGGATTCAAAGAGCAGTATCGGTAGATAATGTGCCTGAAAAGGAAGCGGCAGGATACATAAAAAAGAGGGATAAGCAGAGACGCGAATATTATAATTTTCATACTGACGGAAGATGGGGAGAGGCCGCCAATTATGATTTGTGCCTTAATACGTCGTCTCTCGGATATGACACATGCGTGTCAATAGTTGAAAGTATGTGCCGCTAATGATATAGTACACAAAGGCAGTTATGGGAGCGGTACGTAATTATGATAAAAAGAGGGCTTAAAGACGGTGTACCTATTGCGCTTGGTTATTTTTCAGTGTCTTTTTCATTCGGAATACTGGCGGCGTCAAATGGATTTCTGTGGTGGCAGGCACTGTTGGTGTCAATGGCTAATCTGACGTCTGCCGGACAATATGCAGGGATTACAGTAATGGCGGCGTCAGGGACGCTTGTAGAGATGGCAGTTACCCAGCTTGTAATTAATATGCGTTATGCGCTTATGTCCATATCTCTTACACAGAAGCTCGACGCCAGATTTACGCGTCCATACAGAGCGGTTTTGGGAGCGGGAATAACAGACGAGATATTTGCGGTTGCAATGAATAGTGGCAGAAGTGTTAAGAGAAGTTATATGTTAGGACTTATAATTATACCATATATAGGATGGGCTGCGGGCACGCTTGCCGGTGCGGTATGCGGCAATATACTTCCTGATATGATATGTGATGCGCTTGGAATTGCGTTGTTTGGAATGTTTATTGCCATAGTAGTTCCGGCAGTGCGCGATGAAAAGCCTGTTATGGCGGTTGTTGCAATTGCGGTTGTTATAAGCTGCGTACTTAAGTACGTTCCGTTGTTTAATGGAATATCATCTGGCTTTTCAGTGATAATATGCGCTGCAGTGGCTGCGCTTGTCGGCGCGGTACTGTTTCCGGATAAAGAAGCAGCGGAGCATAATGCAGATTGATATACGGAGTTGGCGGTATGGATACAAAGACATTTATAATATACCTTGTTGTTATGGCAGGCGTTACTTATCTTATAAGAGCGGTACCATTTGTCATGGTCAATAAAAAAATACAAAATATGTACGTTAAAGCGTTTTTTAATTATATACCATATACAGTGCTTGCAGCTATGACTGTTCCGACGGTATTTTATTCTACAGGCAATATGGTAACGGCGGTTTTGGGATTTATTACAGCATTAGCGCTGGCATATATGAGAAAAAGCCTTATTGTAGTGGCGTTATCTGCGAGCGCAGCAGTTTTTGCAGGCAGTCTGATAATGATAGTTCTATAAAAAACTTATATTGGAGGTAGTACAATGGCAGACAATGTATACACTAATCAGGATATGTTAGAATGGCTTGGTTATTTTTCTGAAAAGATGGAAGTAAGTCCGGAGAAAATCAAGATACTTAACATATGCACCAGGAAGAAAAACGTCCTGCCGACAATCGAAACTCATAAAAGAGTTATGATATTTGCAAATGAGACATATGAAAATATACTTTTCCAGTTTTGGGAGGCCGGATTTGGAGAGTATGATATATGGATTGGAGAAGGACATGAAGCTGGAGGAGAGCTTAAGCATACGAAAGTAAAAGACGTTCTTAACAGGAAAATCAAAAGTCCTACAGTTATATTTATTGTAAATGAGAATACACGTGAGTCCTTCAGAGTAGGAATAAAGAATGAATTTTTTAGCGCGGGCACAGTGCGTTATGTAGGAAACGAAATCCGTGCGGTAATTATGAGTATGCTTGCAGTCGATGTTCAGGATACGATATGTATTGTAAGCGGAGAAAGCATAGTTGTCGAGACCGCAATTGCGGCAAGCGAGGGTACGGTTATCGCAGTTGAAAAAGATAAAGGCTCTTTAAGGACAATGCATGATAATGTTGAGCAGTTCGGAGTACATAACGTAGAGATTGTATCAGGACTTTCAAAAGAGCATATGGAAGGGCTTCCTGTTCCGAGACTTGCATTTATTGTTGCTTCTGATACGCTGGAAGATGATATTAAGAACCTTATATCTATTAATCCTAAGATGCAGTTTATGGTATATACTCTTGAATTTGATGTGCTTTCGGATATTAAGAATATATTTGAAAAATATGGAATTAAAAGAACGGAGGCTGTTCAGATAACGATATCAAAGACGGATAAGAAGGGCGTTCTTATAACAGAGCCTTCTCCCTGGATTGTATCAGGAGAAGCAGTTTAAAGTGATAAAAAGGGAGCTTTTGCGCAGAGGCTCCCTCTTTAATATATTATTAATTGTTATAATTTGAAAGAAACTGCCTGGTACGTTCCTTTTTAGGATTATCAAATACATCCGAGGGAGTACCCTGTTCAAGAATATATCCGTCGTCCATAAATATTACCTGGCTTGCAACTTCCTTTGCAAAAGCCATTTCGTGAGTGACAATTATCATTGTAGTGTTTTTTTCGGCAAGCTCCTTCATAACCCTCAGGACTTCGCCCGTAAGCTCCGGGTCAAGCGCGGATGTAGGTTCGTCAAAGCACAGAATGTCAGGCTGCAGGGCAAGCGCACGTGCAATTGCAACACGCTGGCATTGGCCGCCTGAAAGCTGATGCGGATAATTGCCCATACGGTCGGATAGTCCCATCTGCTTTAAGAGTATTTCGGCCTGGGCTTCTATCTCGTTATGAATTTCTTTTTTTCGCATCTTGTAATCGGTAAGCTCCTTTGCAAGAAGCTCCTTTGCAAGCATAACGTTTTTTAATGCCGTATACTGAGGAAACAGATTAAAAGACTGGAATACAAGCCCAAAATGAAGTCTTTTTTTTCGGATTTCCGATTCTTTGTGAGTAGACGGATCATTTGCATCAAATAATATATCGTTATTAACACGTATTATACCATTGTCAGGGCGCTCAAGAAAATTCAGACAGCGTAAAAGTGTGGTCTTGCCGCTTCCTGATGAGCCAATAATTGACACTACCTGTCCTTTTTCAAGCGAAAAGCTTATATCCTTAAGCACCTGTGTACGGTCAAACGATTTGCTTATGTTACTAACCTCTAAAACAGACATATGTAAATGCTCCTTCTATCTGAAATAAGTAAGCTTCTTTTCTAACTTTCCTAATAAAATGGTAAGTATTCCACTAAATGCAAGATAGTATACTGCGGTAAAGAACAAAGGCCATATCGCTCCGGATATTCCCTGCGAGCCTTTCATAAACGCCTGTCCTGCCCATATAATCTCCTGCAGCGCAATAATGCGCGCAAGGGAAGTATCCTTTACAAGAGTAATAATTTCATTAGAAATTGGCGGTACTATACGTTTAATCATCTGAAGCAGAGTTATTTTGAAAAAAATCTGGCTTTTGGTCATGCCAAGCACGAGACCGGCCTCTTCCTGACCGATAGGAACTCCCTGTATTCCGCCGCGATATATCTCTGAAAAATAGCAGGAATAATTAATTATAAATGAAACAGAGGCAGCGATAAAGCGACCTGCTTCACCGCTTCCCCATATATTATTGTGGAATACAAGACCCGGAAAATAATATATAATTAACATCTGGAGCATAAGAGGCGTTCCTCTGATAATCCATACTACAAGTCTCGAAAACCATCTTAACGGCGCAAACCGGGACATTGAACCAAAGGCAACTATAAGTCCTAAAGGAAACGCCCCGATAAGCGTTACAAAAAAGAGTTTTAATGTTTGTAAGAAGCCTATGTTAAGCGAGTGTATAACTATAGGCATCTGTTCTATAATTAAATCCATTGCGTTATCCTGTTAATTATTTACTCAGTAATTAATGAAGCCTGTACGCCATATTTCTCAGCGCATTCAAGCATGCTTCCGTCTTCGCGGCTCTTATCAAAGAAATCGTTCAGTGCAGCTGCAAGGTCTGAGCCTTTACGGAAACCTACTCCGTATTCTTCGCTGTTGAGCCCTACTGTGTATGACAAATCTGCATAGCCTGTTCCCTCGCCAACCATTGCTGCAGCCATTAACGAATCTATAACTGCGGCGTCGGAGGTGCCTGCCTTAACCTCTGTAAGTGCGTCAGCCTGTGTCTTTACAGGAGTATAGTTAAGACCGAGCGCGCTTACCTCATCTTCACCGGCGCTTCCGGCTTCAACTGCAAACGTCAAATCCTTAAGGCTGTCAACGTCCTGATACTGCTCTGCTTTATCAGAAGGAACTATAACTATCTGAGCGTTGTTGCAGTATGGCTCTGAACATTCCATTGCGCTTGTTACTTCATCGTTAAGAGTCATTCCATTCCATACGCAGTCGATTGTTTTGCCGTCAAGCTCCATAACCTTGTTGTCCCAGTCAATTTCAACAAATTCTACAGAAACGCCAAGGCTTTCAGCAAAAGCTTTTGCCATATCTGCATCAAAACCAATCCATTCCTTGTTATCATCCTGATAATCCATTGGCTCAAAATCAGTAATTCCGACGACAAGAGTGCCCTTGTCCTTTACATAAGCCATATCGGTGTCCGTATCTCCTGTAGTCTGTTCGCTTTTGCTGCATGCCGTAAGAGAAAGCATCATTACAGCCGCCAGCATTATTGTAAATAACCTTTTCATAATACTATTACCCTCCAATATAAATTTTTAATTTTTTCCGGTAACATCTTATCAAGATAGCGTGTTAAAGTCAATAGGAAAGTCGGATGCAGAGTTATTTAAGGCTGTCTCTGTACTTTGAAGCGGTAACTTTCGCAAGCTGCTTAAACTGTCTGCAAAAGTGCTCTGTATTTTGATATCCGCACAGGTCGGCAATCTGTGCAATAGAATAGCTGCTGTGTGCAAGATAGTTTTTAGCCATGTCAATTCTTTTCTGATATACATCCTTCATGCATGGCACCCCGAAGGTTTTTTTGTATAAAAGCTGAAAATGCGACGAACTTAAGTTAAGTCTTTCAGCCATTGATTCTATGCGCCAGGGATAGTTTGGATTGGCTTCAATTTCACGCCGGAGGTTCAATATATTAGTAGAAGGTCTCTTATGGCATGAATAATAGCTTTCATATATTTTATCAAATAAAAAATGAAACAGATGATTCATTGATTGAGCCTTATATATATTTTCCCAGAAATTTTCTATGGAAATCAGGTGAAATACATAGTCAAATTGCGTCTGATAGACGGTATGTATAGGCAAGGCAAACGGAATTGAAAAATTAAGTATAAAGCTTTCATTTGTTTCAAACATAATCCAGTTGTTTTCGGCGGCATCACCCGGACATGCGCGGTATTTTGCAGAGGTGTATGGGGGAAATATAATAATATAGTTTTTGTCGAAATGCTGCCATTTGTCCGAAATAAGCATATCAAACGGAGTCAGCATGTTTATAATAAACCAGTAAGACTGTTTGCCGTCCGGAATATAATGAAAATCCTTATTTTCCGGAAATTTATAACCGGCATGAATTACATTAATCATTAACAATCAGCCTCCTTAATAATCAGTACATTGAAATAATATTATCCGTTAATTATTCGCGTATTATAAGTCATTGTTAAAAAAATATATACACTATAAAATATATTAAAACCATTTACGGTTTTTTTGTCAATAACAATTGAAAAAGGAGATGGTATAGAATTATGGAAGGAAGAGTGAAATGTATGACGGGTCTGTTAGTATTGATATTAATATGTTCAGCAGGTTTTTTTCTGAACAAAGAGACCGGCAGGGCGCTTAATCCGTATCTGCCGCAATGGGAGCATATACCGGACGGCGAACCTTATATATTTGAAGACCCTGACAATCCGGGGAAATACAGGGTATATGTATATGGTTCGCATGATATATTTAAGACGTCATTTTGCGGGGACGACCTTGTAGTATGGTCGGCGCCTGTCGATGATTTGACTTCATGGCGTTATGACGGAGTTATATTTGAAAATAATGGAGATACGCTTTTTGCGCCTGATGTTGCGGTGGTTTCCAATGAAGATGGAAGCAAAACGTATTATCTTTATCCGAACGACCAGAATAATATGGGAATAATAGCAAAATCAGACAGCCCTGTAGGACCGTTTGAGGTGTGCAGTAAAAAAGGAGCGCTTGGTTTTGACCCTGCGGTATTCGTGGACGACGACGGAAGGGTATACGGATACTGGGGATTTCAAAGCTCTAATATGGCGGAGCTTGACCCTGAGACAATGTGTACAGTCAAATCAGGATGTAAAGTTCTTACAGAGGCCGATACAGGTATTGATGGAAGTGAAGATAAGGAAGGGCCGTTCAGGTTTTTTGAAGCCTCGTCAATCAGAAAGATAACGGATAACGGATATACAAGATATGTTCTTATATACAGCAGAAAAACAATGAATAATGAATTTGGGCTTGGTGAAAGCAATGCTACGCTCGCCTATGCATACAGTGAAGGCCCGCTTGGACCCTGGACATATGGCGGAACGGTTGTTGATGCAAGGGCAAGGCAGACAGATGAAAATGGTAAAACCATAGGAACTATGCAGGTTGCCAATACACATGGAAGCTTATGCGAAATTAACGGACAGTGGTTCATTTTTTATCACAGATGCATTAACAATGATATGTATTCCAGACAGGGAACTGCTGAAAGGGTTGACGTCAATATCAATGACAACGGAGATGTTATAATATCTGAAGCTGAAATTACATCAGAAGGACTTGAGATTAACGGACTTAACCCATATAAGAATTATTCGGCAGGAATCCTTTGTTACCGTACAGGCTCATCATATATTAAAGCTACTTATGATGAAGAATACGATGGAAGTCCGGTTCTTAACAATAAAAACGGCAATGTAATCGGCTATAAATATTTTAATTTTAATAAAGAAGACTGGCAGGATACGGAGTTTGAACTCGACTATATCGGTAAAGGAAACAGCGGACATATTATTCTCATGTTAGACAGTCCCTGGGAAAGCAGCGGAGGAAAAGAGATAGGCAGTATTGATGTATATGCTGATGATTCAACAGATGAGATAACAACCGCGCATATAGCTCTGCCGTCACTTGATGATGTAACCGGAAAGCATGCGCTCTACATGATATTCCAGTCAGATAATAATCAGGAAATAGCTGACTTGTATGATTTCAGATTCAGTCTTACCGGCGTAAATCCTGCTACGCCTGCTCCAACAAATAAACCTGACAGTAATCCAAATGTTACTGCCATACCTCAGTCTCAGCCGGGAACCGGCGGAACTTTTTATGGAGCGGACAGTAAACCTGCTGTTAAAGCGGGTGATAAACGTACTGTAGGAAAATATACATATAAAATCATTGCTGTGAATGAAAACGGAGGAACAGTTTCATTTGCAGGACCGTCGTCAAAGAAAATAAGCGCTGCTGTTATTCCGGCGTCGGTTACAATTGACGGAAAAGCTTATGACGTAACAGGAATTGAGAAGAGAGCGTTTGCAGGCTGTAAAAAGCTTAAAAAGATTGTAATTAGAACAAAAAAGCTCAAAAAAGCGGGAGCGTCATGCTTTAAAGGAATATATAAAAAGGCTGTTATAAAGGTGCCGAAAGAAAGTTATAAGGCATACGCAAAGCTGCTTAAGGGAAAAGGGCAGAAAAAGAGCGTAATAATAAGGAGGTAAAGCATGAAATCTTATGTAAATAAAGCTGCGGCATCTGCTATAATATGCTCTGTTATCTTATTGGGCATGAATTCTTTTACAGTAGAAGCAAAAAATGCCGTAAGGCTTAGTAAAAAGAAAGTTTCTGTTGAAAAAGGCAGTTCATACAAAATTAAGGTTAAAGGCAAAGGTATTAAGAAGACAACATGGAAAACAAGCAGTAAAAAGATTGTAAAGCTATCTGAAAAAGGTAAAAAATCAGTCGTAATAAAAGGCGTATCTGTGGGAAAGGCAAAGGTAAAGGCAACCGTGAAATATAGTTCTGGAAAGAAAAAGAATCTGACATGCAATATTACAGTGAAGAAAGCAGCCGGGGATAATAAAGGTAATATCACACCTGTGCCGCCAATATCGCAGGCGACGGCTGAGCCGGCAGGCACGCCTGTCCCTGCTTTGGACGATACGCAGGCAGGACCGACTGCAGCGCCTACATTACAGCCTCTTGATACTATCCCTGAGGACGAGCTTGCAGTTGTTAATTATCCTATGATTTTTTCTGACGTACCTGACCCATATATAGCCCGTAAAGGCGATACATATTATATGGTAAGCACAACGATGTTTTTATGTCCGGGAGTTCCGGTAATGAAATCTACAGACCTTGTACACTGGCAGATATGCGGCTATGTCTATGATATAATAGCCGATGATGATTTTGGCAATATGAATAACGGAAAAGATATGTATTCACATGGTGCATGGGCTGCATCAATTGCGTATAACGAGGAAGAGGATTATTTTGTTGTATGCTTTAATACTCATGATGAGGGATGCTTTTTCTTTACAACAGACGACATTGAACACGGTGAATGGACCAGATACAAGTCTGATGCAAGCTTCCATGACTCAGGCATACTGTTTGAAAATGGAGAAATGTATATGTTTGCCAATTACGGCAACTGTGATATGTCTAAGGTAGAGCTTATACCTGATGATGACGGAGACGGAGTAGGACGCGCAACACGTATTGGACAGCCGAAAAGAATTATCCAGTCAGCGGAGTATGGCGGTACTGAGGGGTGGCATCCATATCATATAGGCGATTATTACTATCTGATTGCTATAGGTTCACCTAACGGAAGATGGTTTAGGACAGCATTATGCTACAGGACAGATGACCTTGAAAATGGTGAATGGGAAGAACAGGTTATATACAGCGGTCCGTCAGGCGGATATAACAATCAGGGTCTTGCACAGGGCGGAATGATAGATACTGTATATGGTGAATGGTATGGATATCTGTTTCAGGATCACGGTTCTGTAGGAAGGTGTCCGTCGGTAGTTCAGATTAACTGGGATTATACCGATGAAAATGGAGTTAATTATAAGGACTGGCCAATGATGGGAACTTACGATTCGGAAGGAGTATTTCATGCAAATACGTCTGAAGATTCTATAAGGATTAATCTTAAAGACAGCGGCTTGCAAAATTATATATGGGGTGATGATGATTTCACATATAATGAGGGAGAGCCTTTAAAACTCGTATGGCAGTGGAGTCATAATCCTGAGCCTGAGAACTGGTCTGTTACCGAGCGTCCGGGATATTACAGAATCAGAAGCGGCAGGATTGCAGCTAACGTATACGGCGCAAAGAACAGCCTTACCCAAAGAACTTATGGACCGCACTGTGTTTCGGAAACAAAAATTAATGTGTCGGGACTTAATCCGGGTGACTATGCAGGATTATGCGCTTTTCAGGATTCATATGGAATTATCGGAGTAACGTGCGGCTCAGACGGTAAAAAATACATCATTCAGGGCGAAGGCAGGTTTGACGAGCAGTCTGACGGATATTATAACAAAGTTCCGGTAACTGAAAATGCGAGAGTAAGCGAACCGCTTACATCTGATGAGATATGTGTAAAGATAGAATACGATTTTTCGTATACTGCAACTACAATTGCAGATAAAGCTGACTTTTATTACAGCACCGATAACGGAGCTACATGGACACAGCTTGGAAAAAGGTTAAATATTACCAACAATCATGAGACAGTATTTATGGGAGCAAGGTCGTATCTGTTCATGTATTCAACGGAGCAGACAGGCGGCTATGCAGATTTTGATTACTATAAGATATATGATTAATTGCAGAGTCTGCGGAGGAACGGCATACGCCCGTTCCTCCAATTTTATTGTCAGGGCATATGCCCTGTTTTGCTATGCGAGTAGTTGAACAACCTGATGTTTATAGGTTGGATAGTGTTGTGTATGATAGGTATCTTAACGAGTAAGGGAAAGGAATGATAAAATGAAGCGGATCTGTTTATTAACAGTCATGCTTACAATGCTGCTTACAGCATGTGGATATAAAGAAGGAATGTATTTCAAATATAATTATAATAACATAGCCGAAGTAAATATATATGCCAATAATGATTTTTATCAAAAAAATATAGACAGCGATGAGACAAAGGCGTTTGTGAAAGAAGTTATAGATGCCATTAAGGATAGGGATGCTGGTATTGATAGTATTGATGGAGGTTCAGATACCTTAAATAATGTTAAGATACTGGGCAATGGTAATTCCCGATATATCGAAATAATTTTTAAGAACGATATTAATATATGCCATTATAAATGTACTGGAAATGTAAAAGGAAAAAAATATGAATACAAAGATGTGTCGGCTTTTGTGGTTGGTTTTGACGGTGAGCTTACATTAATACCAGGCAATCCGGAAATGGGTAATTTATATCTCGGATTTGGCAATGAAAAAAAGATAAAGCATATTTTTGATAAATGGCTGCAGTAAAAATAGAGGGGCAAGGTTAATTGCCCCTATGACTGTATATGTAGACAGTACTGATTAGTAATTCTCTGCATGCACTTCAAAATAACTCTGAGGATGATTGCAGGCAGGGCAAACCTCAGGCGCCTTTGTTCCGATGATGATATGCCCACAGTTGCGGCATTCCCATACTTTCACTTCGCTTTTTTCAAATACAGCTGCTGTTTCCACGTTTTTAAGCAAAGCGCGGTATCTCTCTTCATGGTGCTTTTCGATAGCGCCAACAAGCCTGAACTTCTCTGCAAGTTCAGGAAAGCCTTCCGCATCTGCTGTTCTGGCAAAGTTTTCATACATATCTGTCCATTCATAGTTCTCGCCGTCTGCAGCTGCAGCAAGATTTTCATCTGTGCTGCCGATTCCGTTTAATTCCTTAAACCACATTTTTGCGTGTTCTTTTTCATTTTCAGCTGTTTTTAAAAACAGCCCTGCAATCTGCTCATAGCCCTCTTTTTTAGCTACTGATGCAAAATAGGTATATTTATTCCTTGCCTGTGATTCTCCTGCAAATGCTTCCTGTAGGTTTTTTTCTGTCTGTGTTCCTGCATACTTTGTTGTTTTCATGTTTTCTTCTCCTTCTTTAAAATATTTTATTGCACGCTTTGACACCGTCGGTCGCATCTTAAGGTTCGGTCGTGCCGACATTATCATGCGGCATGGATGCCTGGCCTGCATGTGCAATATTTGTATGGTCTGATATTTCTTCGCTGATTGTGCACAGGTCGTCTGCGGATAAATTATGAATATCTGCATTGCCGGTAATTCTTGCAAATGTTTTTAATTCCTCTGCAGAGCATTTAAGATAATTCTCTACCCTCTTTGCCGCCGCATCAATATGTAATCTTTCACGCAGATTTTTGTCCTGTGAAGCTACTCCTACCGGACACATTCCGGTACCGCAGATACGGTACTGCTGACAGGCTGCCGCTACCATAGCTGCCGAGGCAACCGCTACGGCGTCTGCTCCCATAGCAATTGCTTTTGCAAAATCAGAAGATATCCTGAGGCCTCCTGTGATGACCAAATCAATATCTGCGCCAATGGAATCAAGATATTTTCTTGCACGGTAAAGTGCATATATTGTCGGAACACTGGTGGAATCCCGTATAATAGCAGGAGATGCTGCTGTTGCGCCGCCTCGTCCGTCTATAGTAATAAAATCAGGCCTTGCATAGACACAGAATTCCAAATCTCTCTCAATATGTCCGGCAGCAATTTTGACTCCAACAGGCCTTCCTTCGCTTCGTATACGCAGCTCGCTTACCAGGTTTCGTAAATCTTGTGCACTATTAACTCCGGGGAATCTGGAAGGGCTGATGACGTCCTCTCCAAGCGGTTTGTTTCGGATTTTGGCAATTTCCGGAGTAACCTTACTGCCCGGTAAGTGTCCGCCCATACCAGGTTTTGTGCCCTGACCGATTTTAATCTCAATTGCATCAGAGGTTTTCAGATTTTCATCTGTAACGCTGTACAGATTCGGCACATATTCAAAGATATACTTATATGCCACTGCCTTTTCTTCAGGAAGAATACCGCCTTCGCCGCTGCACATCGCAGTACCAGCTGCCGCGCTTCCTTTTGCCATCGCAATTTTTGTTTCTTTGGAAAGCGCACCGAAGGACATATGTGAAATATAGACAGGCATATCAAGCGCCATAGGCTTTTGTGCGTGTTTGCCGATTACTGTTTTCAGCGATACGTCTTCGTGCTCATCCAAAGGCATTGGATTTAATTGTGCGCCAAGAATAAGTACATCGTCCCAGTCTGGCATTTTCATCTGAGTGCCCATTGCCGAAATCGCAGATTTTCCGGTGACAGCCATTTCGTGGATTTCCTTCATGTACCGGTAATCACTGTCTGTTTTTTGGGTTTCCTTCGGATAGCTTAAATCCAGACCGGCGGCGCTTATGGAAGCGGGCTTTTTTTCAGATTCGGACTGGACGTCTGAGGGTTTTTCGGTTTCTGCCGCTTCAAATTTCTCAGGTGGCTGTTTGCATACAGGGCATTCTGTCAATTCGGAAAATGGCTTGTTTTCTTTTTCCTCATCATACACATATCCACAGATACTGCATTTGTAAACCATTATAAGTACCTCCTTTTATTTATATTTTATGTATTTTGGACAGATAAACTGATTTATTAAATCTAATGTTAATGCCTTTTTGCGTTTTTGTCGAGAGCATTTTTTTAACGGCGGGCGAATTTGTAATAGTAACAGAAAAAATTGTTGACAAATGTTTTTTGCCTAATTATAATCATTGATAGTAATTAAATATTCTATTTGAAAGACTATGACGGAGACAGTAGGTTTACCTTGAAAGATACAGAGAGCCGTGTAATTGCTGAGAGGCGGTGCGAGTAGAGATGAATTGAATATCCCTCCTGAGTTGCCGTGTCGAAAGCTTATACGAGTAGATGCCGACGGAATCCCACCGTGATAAGGGACGCATATGATGGTATGTCGTAGATGGTATATGTAACATTTGTATGATTATAGCTCTTGCCGTTTACGGACGGTAAGGGCTTTTATTTTCTGCAATAGTAAGCAGACCAGTAAGCACACTATGAAAGAAGGTATCAGATTCTATGAACACAGTTGAAATCAGATGGCATGGAAGAGGAGGCCAGGGCGCCAAAACTGCGGCGCTGCTTTTGGCAGACGTGTCGTTTAAAGCCGGAAAATATGTTCAGGGATTTCCTGAATACGGACCGGAAAGAATGGGAGCGCCTATTACCGCATACAACAGAATCAGTGATGAACCTATCACAGTTCATTCTAATATATATGAGCCTGATTATGTTGTAGTTGTTGACGAAGGTCTTTTAGACAGTATCTGCGTTACTGCCGGGCTTAACCCTTGTGGAGCAATAGTTGTTAATTCAGCTAAACCGGCTGAAGAGATTGCTTCAAAGCTTGGAGGATATACCGGAAAGGTATATACTGTCGATGCAAGAAAGATATCTGTAGCAGCGCTTGGAAAGTATTTTCCGAACTCGCCGATGCTCGCGGCAATCGTTGCTGTTTCAGGAGTAATGCAAAAGGAACAGTTCCTTAGTGAGATGGAGGCTTCGTACAGGCATAAGTTCAGTAAAAAGCCTGAGGTTATTGAAGGTAATATGAATGCGCTTCGTATGACGTTTGAGGAGGTGTGCGTATGATAAGCGACAGGATTAATGAAAATTCACCCTGGCAGGATATAACACAGGGTAATAAGCTTTATGAAGCGGCTACTTCCAGAGAGTTTAAGACAGGAGAATGGAGAACACAAAAGCCGGTACATAACCCTGAAAAATGCAGAGACTGTTATCTTTGCGTTCCTGTGTGTCCTGATATGAGTATTATAGTAAATGAAGATGAGAAAATAGAATTCGATATGGACCATTGTAAGGGCTGCGGTATATGTGCAAAAGTCTGTCCGTTCGACGCTATTAAGATGGAGGTGTAGAAAATGTCCATAAGAGAGAGATTGTCAGGTAATGAGGCGGTAGCTTATGCAATAAAGCAGATTAATCCGGATGTAATGCCGGCGTTTCCTATTACTCCGTCAACTGAGATTCCTCAGTATGTATCTGCATATATAGCTAACGGAGAGATGGATACAGAATTTATACATGTTGAGAGTGAGCATAGCTCAATGAGCGCTGCAATCGGTGCGTCGGCGGCGGGAGCGAGAGCTCTTACGGCAACATCTTCATGCGGCCTCGCTCTTATGTGGGAAGAGCTGTATGTTGCAGCTTCAGACAGGCTTCCTATCGTGCTTGCGCTTGTCAACAGGGCTTTATCGGGTCCGATTAATATTAATGCAGACCACTCAGACAGTATGGGAGCAAGAGACAGCGGGTGGATTCAGATATATGCGGAATCTAATCAGGAGGCTTATGACAATTTTGTTCAGGCATACAGGATATCGGAAAATCCTGATGTAATGCTTCCGGTAATGATATGTCAGGATGGTTTTATTACAAGTCACGGTGTGGAGAATATAGAGCTTATAGAAGACGAGCTTGTCAAAGACTTTGTAGGAGAATATGAACCGGAGCATTATCTTCTTAATGCAAAGGAGCCAATGGCGGTAGGCCCATATGCAGTATCTAATTATTATATGGAATCCAAGCGTGGGCAGCGGGAGGCAATGCTTAATGCAAAGAAGGTTATACTTGATACAGCAAAAGAATTTGAAAAAATATCTGGAAGAAAATACGGTTTCTTTGAAGAATACAGGCTTGGCGACGCAGATTATGCGGTAGTTATAATCGGTTCGGCTGTAGGTACTGCAAAAGCGGCTATAGAAGAGATAAGAAAGACTACAGGAAAGAAAGTGGGCCTTCTTAAGATAAGGGTATTCCGTCCTTTCCCGGAGGAAGAAATAGCAGAAGCACTTAAAAATGTTAAGTCTGTTGCAATACTTGACCGCTCCGAAATGTTCTCAGGTACGGGAGGTCCGATTGGAGCAGAGGTAACGGCAGCGTTGTATCGTGCAAAATGTCAGGCGGAGGTTGTTAATTATATATACGGTCTTGGCGGACGTGACATAACTATACAGGATTTCAGGGAAGTATACGACGAACTTGAAAGAATTGCCGACACACATGAAGTAAGAGATAATTACCGGTATATCGGTCTCAGGGAGTGAGGTAAAGCTAATGGATAATATGAATAAACCATATAATTTTAAAGACCATATGATTAATAAAAAGGACAGATTTGTTCCGGGACACAGAATGTGCGCGGGCTGCGGCGGAGCTGTGGCGGTACGCTCTGTGCTCAGGTCGCTTCATGACGAAGACAAAGCTGTTATTGGTAATGCAACAAGTTGTCTTGAGGTTTCTTCTTATATGTATCCTTATTCGGCATATGAAGACAGCTATATCCATAATGCATTTGAAAATGCAGGAGCGACAATGTCTGGCGTTGAAACGGCATATAAAGTCCTTCAGAAAAAAGGGAAGATAGATGAGCATTATAAGTTCATTACATTCGGAGGAGACGGCGGAACGTATGATATTGGTTTCCAGTCGTTGTCAGGAGCAATGGAAAGAGGCCATGATTTTGTATATGTCTGTTATGATAACGGAGCCTATATGAATACAGGAACACAGCGTTCCTCAGCAACGCCCAGATATGCGGATACAACAACAACTCCTGCCGGAAAAGTAAAGAATGGTAAAGTTCAGGTACGTAAAGACCTTTCGGCAATTATGGCAGAGCATCATATTCCTTATGTTGCACAGACAACATTTTTGGGAAATTTTAAGGATATATATACAAAGGCAGAGCGGGCTATATATACTCCAGGTCCTGCATTTTTAAACGTTCTTTCGCCATGTCCTAGAGGATGGGGTTATGAGACGTCTGATATGATGGAAATATGCAGTCTTGCAGTGGATACATGCTATTGGCCGATGTTTGAAGTAGTAGACGGAACATGGACGCTTACCTACAAGCCAAAAAAGAAGCTTCCTATAGAAGACTTCTTAAGGCCTCAGAGAAGATTCAGGCATCTATTTAAGCCTGGCAATGAAGAACTGCTTGTAGAATTTCAGCAAGAAGTAGACAAGAACTGGAATGATATTTTGATAAAGTGCAACATGTAATAAGAAGCTTAAGCTTCAGATAAAGAATAGATGGTAAACAAAAATCATAAAGTTTACCATCTATATTTTCCCGCCAGGGTATTAAGCGCAGGTGAATTAAAATGACTACAAGAGAAGAAGCATTGGAATATGGACTTTCGTTTCCGGACACATATCAGGATGCGCCGTTTAGAGACGCTAATTGGCAGCTTGTACGGTATAAGGAGAACAAAAAGGTATTTTTGTGGACATACGAACGAAACGGGTATATTAACCTTAATGTAAAAGCTGACCCTGACTGGCGGGATTTTTGGCGTGGTAAATATACGTCGGTAATTCCCGGCTGGCATCAGAATAAGGAACATTGGAATACGATTATATTGGATGGCACTATTTTGTCAGAGGATATAAAATGTATGATAAAGGAAAGCTATCAAATTATTTCAGACAGCCCTGCTAAGCGTATATATGACGCCGTACAAAAAATACCAAGGGGCAGGGTCGCCACATATGGACAGGTTGCACAGATGGCGGGCAACGCTAAAATGTGCAGGGCCGTAGGTAATGCGCTTCATAAAAATCCTAATCCCGACCTTATTCCATGTTACCGTGTTGTTAATTCTAAAGGAGAGCTTTCAGGAGAGTTTGCGTTTGGAGGAGCGGGGGCTCAACAGAAGCTGTTAGAGCAGGATGGGATAGAAGTAATTAATTCAAGGGTTGACCTTGACATATATGGTATTGAATTGTAAAAAACCTTAGAATTTCACTGCTATTGACATTAATATTTGGAAATGGTATAATAACCAGCATAGTATTGTGCGTTTGTTCAATGAGGAAAGGCAACGCACGATTTTTTTACCCATTTGGTTGTTATTTAGAAAAGGGGGGTTTTTATGATTAAAAAATCAATTATGGAGATGGGACCTAAGACTAGTGAACAGTTTGATGAATTAGTAAAATACTGTATGGCGTCAGGCGCTATCAATCTTGACCTTTATGAGGAATATGATGTAAAGAGAGGCCTGCGTGACGCTAACGGAAAAGGCGTTCTTACAGGACTGACGGAGATATCAGATGTTGTTTCTTATAAAACTGTCGGGGGAAGGAAGATTCCCGCAGAAGGAAGCCTGTATTATCAGGGATATAATGTAAACGATCTGGTTGCCGGATTCGGAGATGTGAAGTTTGGATTTGAAGAGACTACATATCTTCTTTTATTTGGCGAGCTGCCTAATAAGGCGCAGCTTGACAGTTTTAAAGAGATTCTTGCAGAGATGCAGGAGCTGTCAGGGCAGTTTATCCGTGATGTTATTATGAAAGCGCCCAGTTCGAATATTATGAATGCATTGCAGAAGGGCATTTTAACATTGTATTCATACGATCCGAACCCTGATGATGTTTCAGTTCCTAATGTACTCAGGCAGTCGCTTCAGCTTATCAGTAAGCTTCCGCTTATTTCGGTATATGCATATCATGCGTATCTTCATTTTGAAAAGGACGCAACGCTTGTTATACGTAATCCTGATAAGAATTGTTCTATTGCGGAAAATATACTCAGAATGTTAAGATACGACGGCAAATATACTCCGCTTGAGGCAAAGGTGCTTGATACGGCGCTTGTTCTTCATGCAGAACACGGCGGTGGTAATAACTCCACGTTTACAACCCATGTAGTAAGTACAACCGGTACTGATTCTTATTCTGCGATTGCCGCTTCGATAGGTTCGCTTAAAGGACCTAAGCATGGCGGCGCCAATATGAAGGTTCAGCTGATGTTTAAGGATATCAAGGCGCACATTAAAGATTGGGAAGATGAAGACGAGATACGTCAGTATATAATAAAGATTCTTAACAAGGAAGCATTCGACGGCGCCGGACTTGTATATGGTATGGGTCATGCAGTATATACGTTGTCAGACCCAAGAGAAGTTATATTAAAGGATTGTGCAAGGCAGCTTTCTATTGAAAAGGGCGCTGATAAGGAATTTAAGCTTTATGAGACCGTCGAGCGTATCGCTTCTGAGCAGATAGCAATAAAGAGGCGTTTGTTTAAGCCTGTATGTGCCAATGTTGATTTCTACAGTGGATTTGTATATACAATGCTTGAGATACCGGAAGAGCTTTTTACACCGATATTTGCAATTGCCCGTATGTCAGGATGGTGCGCTCACAGGCTTGAAGAGCTTGTAAATAATGGTAAGATAATAAGACCGGCATATAAGTTCGTTGGAGTTCATAAAGAATATTTAGAGCTTAGTAAAAGATAGAGACAGGATATAGTAAAAAGTTTGTGATTAGCCAGAGGCTGTCGCTTTAGCGGTTTATGAATCGTAAAGCGGCAGCCTTTTTGATTTTCAATTTTATCACCTTCTTTCTACATCCATTACCAAAAAAAGGTAAAAAAATAGCCATCCGGATGGTTAGTCCAAATGGCTTATGTGATAATTCTTACTGGATTATTTATTTTTTTCTTTTAGTTTTAAGATATATTCTTCTTCTGCCTGTTCTAATCGTTTCTGAACAGCTTCCTCTGATGGCAACTGCGATTTTATTTCTTGTAAGCGTATATTATCGTAAGTTGCAACTCCCATAGGTGTCTCTATTCCCTGAAAAGCCCACTGAACCTCTGTCTGGTCCTTGTTTTTACATATCAGCAGACCAATTGTTGGATTATCGGATTCCGATTTCATTAACTCATTAACCGCATTTACATAGAAATTGAGTTTGCCTGCAAACTCTGGTTCAAATGATACAGCTTTTAGTTCAACAACTACATAACAACGAAGCTTAATATGATAAAAAAGCATATCTATTTTTCTTGTTTTACCAGCGACGATAATCTCTTTTTGTCTTCCTATAAAGGCAAATCCTGTTCCAAGCTCTAACAAGAATCGTGTAATATTCTGCTCTAACGCATCTTCCAACTCTTCTTCATCATATCCTACAGGAAGTGATACAAAACCGAAATCATAAGTATCTTTTACAATTTCCTGTGCGAGTTTTCCTTGTATGGCAGGAAGTTTTTCCGCAAAATTCGTAAGTGCATTACCTGATGATTGGTATAAATTGGCTTTAATACAATCAACAAGTGTACTTCTGCTCCAGCTTTCTTCTATTGTTTTTCTCACATAAAATAAAGCTTCTTCTATTGTTTTACATTTTGTTACTATTTCAACATGATGTCTCCATGGTACGAATCCGAAGATTGCAGGAAATTCTATTTCTGCACCAACTTGGTGCAGTTTTTAATTTTCACTAATTTCTGCACCAACCTGTTGCAGTTTTAAGCTGTTTAAATCGATACTGTCTTCAATCGTATGAGCTAGTTCTGAAAACATATCATTTGAAGAATAAAACAAGTACCATTTTTTCATATTCCAAAGATTTCTTGCTGAAAAGCCTTTTGCATCAGGAAATTCATTTTGTAAATCGAGACTTAACTGTTCTACAATTCCTTTTCCCCATTTCTCTTCCACTTTTCTTTCTACTAAATCCCGCCCCAGTTGCCAATTAAAGTAGAGCTGTTCTGTATTAACTTTAACAGCAGCTTTTATCTGTGTGGTTATATAACGTTGCTTCACATCATGAATCCATTTCACATAATCAGAATCTAAACTAATATCATGCGACTTCACAATATGAGGTTTTGTTTCTTCAGGTATATTATTCTCCATTTCTTCATGATTTTTTCATTCAAAAATTTAATCAATTAGTGTGCGGAACAATTACCGCATACCAATTAATATATCACAAAAAGCGTTATTATACTACCGAAACATGATTTTCTTTAGTCCTCTGTTTTGCAATTTTCTCATGGATATTGGTGTTATACAGCTTATAAAGGCTCGTATTTTTATAGAGATGATGAAGCAAAATATGACTATATTGCCGAAGTATTCAATACGCTTATTATCCGTGATATTTGTAAAAAATATAAAATCCGTAATCCGCAGCTTATGGATAGAATTGTCGATTTTTTGATGGATAATATCTCAAACCTTTCTTCCGCAAGAAATATGGAGTATGGCAGAGTGATTGAAAACATAGATGCAATAGAGCTTTTACGCCAAGGATATGAAGTATATGCAGTCGTGCTTTATAAAAAAGAGATTGATTTTGTAGCCATAAAGCGTAACGAGAAAATTAATTTTTGCTCGTTGTTTAGATAATCTAAAAATATGATTGACATATGTCGAATGGTGTGGTATATAATATGTGGACATATAATAGGGTTGTATTAAAGCATATAATTGTGTGTGGGAGGGGAGAGTTTAAATAAGTATGCCGCTTTTGGTTTATAATCCGATTATTCTTCAAACCAGGAGCAGCATATTCTTGAAAATATGGAAGGTAGGCATCAAGTGATTTTGTTACAGGACATACTGTAATCATACGTAGTAAAAAGCGCTTTAAAGCAATAATTTGTATGTAAAATAAAAAGGTGGAGTGATACATATGAAAAAAATCTGTTTACTAACAATCATATTTATATTATTACTTACTGCGTGTGGAAGGAAAGAAGGCGTGTATTTTGATTATAGCTATAATAATATAGCCGAAGTAAATATACATGCCGATAATAATTCTTATCAAAAAGACTTAGATGATAATGAAACAAAACAATTTGTAAAAGACGTTATAAATGTTATTAAGGATAAAGACTCCGATATAAACGTCATAGATAACGGCTCTTTTACCTTAAATAATGGACAGATAAATTACAGTAATGATGATTCAAAATATATTGAAATAGTTTTTAAGGATAAAATCAATGTATGTTTTTATGAATATTATGGCAGAGGAAAAGGAAAAAAATTTGAATATGAAAATGTGTCAACTCTTTTGCTGGACTGTGATAAGTATGATATGCCTGGTTTGACATTAATTTCTAACGATATGCACGAGGTGTGTTTTGGGTTTGGCAACGAGGATAATATAAGACATATTTTTGATGAATATTTAGATAATCTAAAAATATGATTGACATATGTCGAATGGTGTGGTATATAATATGTGGACATATAATAGGGTTGTATTAAAGCATATAATTGTGTGTGGGAGGGGAGAGTTTAAATAAGTATGCCGCTTTTGGTTTATAATCCGATTATTCTTCAAACCAGGAGCAGCATATTCTTGAAAATATGGGAGGCAGGCATCAAGTGATTTTGGCTTTCCTGTGAATGTAGTCCGTATATCTTTTTTTAAAATCATTTACTCTGCTTCTTGAGATGTTGATTTCGATATTATCATTCATTTTAACCTTTGTTCGGGAAAAACATGAGACATAAGTGGATTGGAAAAGGCAGAAGGGAAGGATATTATGGAAACTTTAATTGGATTAATTGTGTGTTTTTGTATATTTGCATTATCAGGAATCATTACTGACCAGAAATTTAACAGGGGTGGCTATGATATTCCTGATACAAAGAAATAGAAATAAAGTATGTGAAAAATTGAATATGGGGCATGTTGATGAAGCCATCGGAAAAAATAAAATCTGATGGCTTTTGATTTTGGCGAATCAAGGAGATAACAGAATGGGAAAGAATACATACACACTTTTAAATAAATTTGAGTGTTGCGGAGTAAATATGGTAATTGTTATAATGGATAGGAAGGTAGCTTGTGTTATGCTAGAATTGGAGTGTAATAGAATTATTGAGACGGAACGAAAACTTCAGAAATAATAAATAAATATATATAAGCAAGAGAAGGTTGGTGGTTAATTATGAGAGATACAGCAATAGAAATGGCAAAACGTCTTTTAGTAGACAGCATTTGGAAAAGTGCTAATTTAGAAGGGCTTGGTACGACGTTTCCTAAGACAGAAGCGATTCTTGCAAATGCACCTACCACAACAAAAACAGAAGAAGTTTTATTTGTAATCAATATGAAAAGGGCATGGCAATTCCTTTTGGATAATTTGGATTATAATAATTGCTTGGCATTGTTAAGAGAATATAATAAAATTGTAGGGGAATTGTTATTTAATTACGCAGGTGAAATTCGTACTATTCCAGTACAGATAGGAGGTACATCATGGGAGCCTGAAATGCCACATACTGGAATTATTATAGATACTATGGAAGAAATTGAAAAGATAGAAGATGTTGAAACAAGGGCACTGAAATATTTCTGTTATGTTGCAAGAACGCAAATGTTTATTGATGGAAATAAAAGAGTTGCGCAGCTTATAGCAAATAAGGTATTGATACAGAATAATATAGGTATTTTTCAGATTCCTATTGAAAAAATGGAAGAATTTAAGGGATTGTTGATCGGGTTTTATGAATTTGGAAATGATATAGAAATTATCAAATTTATGACAGAGTTTTGCATTAGAAGAATACGGTCTTAGAAGGATTATTTTATTTGAATAGGAGGGTAAGTAAAATGACAGTTAGAGAATTAATATATCAGTTAGAAGGTTTTGATGGTGATATGGAAGTTGTTGTTGGAATGCAACAGACATATGGACAATAATAGATATGACAAAAAAGCTTATAGGCTACATGTTAAGAAACAATGAAGAAATAAAGGAAGGGGTGTTAAATGCAGTGGGAGGACATATAGTAGACCATCCAGCCAGGCACTCCGGTATCAGCACCGGGGCTTTTCTATTCCGTTGTGGGATTTAGAAGAATTGCCTGTTCTGGTATTTCTGCCACTCGCGAATTGTTATCTTTCCGTTTCCTTCATATTTCCTTCGCTGTGTAATGGCCAAGAAGAAAAAGTAAACGTCTTATCCGATTTTTACAGTAATGCTGGGCACCGGATGCCGTGCAGGAGAAATAACAGGCCTTACATGGAATGATGTGGATTTAAAGAATAAAAATATTAGTATAAATCACACCGTTGGCTATGGTTATGTATCAGCAGCGGATAATAGTGAGGATAAACTTAATATTAAGTGGTATGTTAATCCAACAAAAACATCTTCTGGCAACAGAGATATTCCTATGATAGATGTGGTATATGATGTACTTGCAGAGTTATATCAACATCGTAAAAAAGAATGATATAATTAATCTACAACTTTTTTACTACATAATGCTTATATTTAATAGAGAATAATAAGTAGCAATAATATGTGTAAAGGGTTGTAAATGCTGATAAAACGTGATAAAAGGACTTAATAAATTAAAGGTGCTTATATTTGAGGATTATTATTATCATTTTATACAAAGCATAGCGCGTAGTGAGTTCAACAGCATAGATGAGGTTGGAGTTGATGTATCAAGAATTGATTATAATGTACCTAAATGATTAAGAATGTATTTCAAATATAATTTTAACAGAGCGTTCAATAGGTCATTAATAGACTTAAGGAACGCTCTGATTTTAGTTAAACAGGGTATACTCCGGTTGCGCGCTGGCCTTTGGCGCCGCGTTTTCTGGTGCGTATTTTTTTGTAATTAATCTGTCTGCCGCTCCATGTTCCGGTTTCTTCTGATGTGTCTATACAATCTGCGTATATGAGTCTGTCGTCATTTTCAAGCGTTATACCTTTAACTCCTCGGCTTGTCTTTTTAAACTCACTTACTTCAGAAAGCAAAAATCCAAGAGAAAGCTTTTTCGCAGTAAGCATTACAACTTTTTTGCCGCCTGAAATATATTCTGAAGCGGATAACTGCTTCATACATATAAGCTTGTCGCCGTCTTCAAGCTTCGTTGCGCTTATTGTCTGCCTGTTAGTTTCAAATTCAGCGCCGGAAACAAGCTTGATATATCCTTTTTCAGTTACGAACAGCAATATAGAATCAAATAATTCGTTAAATGATGCAAAAGTAAGAAGCTCATCATTTCCAAGCTTGCACATTGTGTGGATTAGAGTGCCCTTTTCTTTAATGCGGCAGCGCGGAAGAGACGCGGCTTTAATCTGGTGCATATTGCCATTAGATGTAAATACGCACAGCTTGTCGTCGCTTTTCATCGAAACTATATGAGGATATTCCGCCAAAGTTTCAGGAGTAAGTCTTTGATAGCTTGACGAATCAATTGTTTTGGTATATCCGAACCTGTCGATAAGGACGTAAATATCTTCAATAACAACTTTTTCGATATAGCCGGTATTCTGTATGCTGTCAAGAACAGTTTTTCTTTCAGAATAAAATTCCTTTGCATAGCCTTTAAGGCGTGTTTTTATTACTTTAAGAAGCTCTTTTTCGCTGCTGAGTATCTTATTATAAGATTCTATATCTGTAGAAAGCGTGGCTTCCTCCTCGTGCAGCTTAAGAATTTCGAGGCCGATAAGCTTTGAAAGAGGCATTGCAAGTATAGCTTCAGCTTGTTTTTCAGTAAAATCAAATGCCGCCGCAAGCTTCCTGGAAGCTTCGCTCTTAAATCTGACGTCGGTAATATCGCCGTGAATGAGACAGTTTTTAGCCTGGGCAAGAGACTGGCTTCCGCGCAGAACCTCAATTATGATATCAATTACATCTGTAGCGCGTATAAGGCCCTGAACAATCTCAAGCCTTTGATTAGCTTTATTTAAGAGGTGCGTATATTCTTTGGTGTAAAGCTCTTTCTGAAAAGCAATAAATTCCTGGATTATTGCTTTCAGACTGAATTGTATAGGCTGTTTATCTTTTACTGCAAGAAGATTAACACCGTAGGTATCCTCAAGAGGAGTTTTCTTATAAAGACCGTTAAGAAGATTCTCGGCGTCGCGGTCTTTTTTTACTTCTACAACTATACGTATGTCTTTTCCGGATTCGTCGCGTACATCATATATTTCGTCAAATGTTTTGTCGCGCATAAGTCCTGCGAGGCTCTCGACGAGCTTTGTTTTGTTGCCGGCAACGGTATAAGGAATTTCTGTGATGATAATATTGGTACGTCCCGCTGTTCCCGGTTCGATTGTACATTTTCCGCGTACCCTTAAACGGCCTTCGCCGCATTCGTATATATGCTCGATTTCTTCTTTGTTAATTATAGCTCCGCCGGTAGGAAAATCAGGTCCCGGAATATATTCCATAAGCTCCGGAAGTGAGATAGACGGCTTGTCTATACATGCGATAACGCCGTTTATAATTTCGGCGGTATTATGAGGAGGAATATTAGTCGCCATACCTACGGCAATTCCGGTTGTTCCGTTAATTAAAAGATTAGGAAGCATTGCGGGAAGCACGACAGGTTCTTTTTCGCTTTCATCAAAATTAGGCGTAAATTCCACAAGACCTTTTTCAAGATTGGAAAGCATAGTCATTGCTCCGTCTGAAAGACGTGCTTCGGTATAACGCATTGCGGCGGCTCCGTCGCCGTCTATAGAACCAAAATTACCATGTCCGTCTACAAGAGGAACTGACAGTGAATAATCCTCTGTCATATGTACAAGAGCGTCATATATGGCTCCGTCGCCGTGAGGATGGAATTTACCCATTGTATCGCCGACTATTCTGGCGCTTTTTCTGTGCGGCTTGTCAGGTGCAAGACCAAGCTCTTTCATAGAGTAAAGGATTCTTCTCTGTACGGGTTTCAGACCGTCTCTTATATCAGGCAGCGCGCGTGCAATAATTACGCTCATTGCATAATCTCTGTAAGAGGTCTTCATTTCCTCCGTAAAATCCATTGATATAATATTTTCAGTAACGATTGTTTGTTCATTTTTCTTTTTTGCCATTAATATATCCTCCATAAAAGACTGTTTTGCTATATATCAAGCTTTGCATATTTTGCTTCCTCCATAATAAATTCACGTCGGGGAGGTACATTATTGCTCATAAGAATATTAGTTATCTGATCTGCTTCGATTGTATCGCTTATGCTTACGCGCGCAAGTATACGTGATGCAGGGTCTAAGGTTGTCTCTTTAAGCTGGTCGGCGTCCATTTCCCCAAGTCCTTTGTATCGTTGGAGAGATACGATTTTTCTTTTGCCATCACGCCTGAAGCGTTCAAGCTCGCGGTCGTCGAACAGATAGCGTGAGGTTTTTTTCCTGCCTTCTGTATAATCAACCTTGTACAGAGGAGGAAGTCCTCTGTAAATCTTGCCTTCAGTAATAAGTTCGGGCATAAAACGGTAAAAAAAGGTGAGCAGGAGCGTGCTTATATGCGCGCCGTCCACATCGGCATCGGTTAAAATGATTATTTTGCCATAACGAAGCTTTTTAATATCAAAATCGTCGCCGATTCCGCAGCCAAATGCGGCAATCATAGTTTTAATTTCGTTATTTACAAGAATCTTTTCAAGAGCAGCTTTTTCAACGTTAAGAATCTTTCCTCGTAGTGGAAGTACTGCCTGAGTGCGCCTGTCTCTTGCAGTCTTTACCGTTCCGCCCGCCGAGTCGCCTTCGACGATATATATTTCGCACTCTTCAGGCTTGCGTGATGAACAGGAAGCAAGCTTGCTGCGCACATCCACATCATTTAACTGCTTAAGAACTGCATTACGGGCTTTATCTCCAGCTTTTCTGGCATTATAGGCGCGAAGCGAATTTTCGAGAATCCTTTTCAGAATCTCGACATTTTTATCAAAATACAGCTGTACCTCTCGGGAAAACACTTCGTCGACTGCAAGCTGGGCGTCAGAATTGCCCAGCTTGGTTTTGGTCTGCCCTTCAAATTGCGGGTCGGGATGCTTTATTGAAATAATGGTAATCATTCCGTTGCGGTAATCCCTGCCGTCCGGCTTGTCCTTGTCTTTAACCATGTTCAGTTCCTTTGCGTATTGGTTCATGACACGGGTCAAAGCGGTTTTGAATCCGGTTACAAGAGTTCCGCCGTCGGATACGTTGATTCTGTTACAGTACGAATTAATCTGCTCATTGTAGTTAGTGGTATACTGAAATGCGATTTCTACTTCAATATCTCCACATGCTCCTTCAATATATACAGGTTCATCATGAAGGGTTGTAATTTCAGGAGAATTTTCTTTTAAATTATTTACGATATAAGAAATATAGCTTTTAATGCCGTCTTCTTCATAATAGGTAAATGTCTCTTTGGTTTTTTCATTAGTAAATATGAGCTTAAGTCCTTTGTTAAGATAGGCAGTTTCTTTAAGCTTTTTGCGTATAGTTTCAGCCTTGAATTCCGTAGTATCAAATATGTCCGGATCAGGATAAAAGGTTACGCATGTTCCGGTGTCAGATTTGGCGCATTTGCCGGTTGCAGGAATAAGGCCGTTCACAAGCTTCGTAACCGGATGACCGCCGTTTTCATATGTATCGGTATAAATGAGTCCGCCTCTTTTTACTTCAACAACCATGCGTGTAGAAAGAGCGTTTACAACAGAAGCTCCTACGCCGTGAAGTCCTCCGGATACTTTGTATACCGAATTGCCAAACTTTCCTCCGGCATGAAGCATAGTATATACTACACGAATAGTAGGAACCTTTTTGACAGGATGAATGTCTACAGGTACGCCCCGCCCGTTATCCTTTATTTTAATGCCTCCGTCTTTAAGAAGCGTTATGGTTATACAGTCGCAGAACCCGGCAAGATGTTCGTCAATGCCGTTATCAAGAATCTCCCATATAAGATGATGCAGTCCCCGGCTTCCGGTGCTTCCTATATACATTCCCGGGCGCTTTCTGACTGCTTCCAGCCCTTCTAATACAACTATCTGGCTGCCTGTGTAACTTTCCATTATGATATCTCCGTTCTATGTGTGATAGAAATATGTGAACTGATGTTCACAGCATATAAAATAATTATACTTTATCTTGTATAAATTTGCAAAGTGTTTTATCATAAAGACGTTAGCATTCGCTGCCTGATTTAGATAAATATATAGTTTTATACGTGCAGGCACGACTAAAACTATATATTTATCTAAATTATAACCGCGAAGCGGTAACTCTACCCATATAAGCAGCAGAAGAGCCGCGAAGCGGCGGCAGACGGCGTGCCGGATGCAGCTGCGCATATCATGGGTAGAGGGAGGCAGCGAAAAGAGAAGGGGGAAACCGCGAAGCGGTAACTCTACCCATATAAGCAGCAGAAGAGCCGCGAAGCGGCGGCAGACGGCGTGCCGGATGCAGCTGCGCATATCATGGGTAGAGGGAGGCAGCGAAAAGAGAAGGGGGAAACCGCGAAGCGGTAACTCTACCCATATAAGCAGCAGAAGAGCCGCGAAGCGGCGGCAGACGGCGTGCCGGATGCAGCTGCGCATATCATGGGTAGAGGGAGGCAGCGAAAAGAGAAGGGGAAGCCGCGAAGCGGTAACTCATTATACGAGCAGGAAGGAGCAATATAATGAATGAATTTGATTACGCAGTAATAAGTAATCCGGAAATTTTTGAAATTAACAGACGAAGACCGCATAGTGACAATCATTATGTAAGCGGAAGATGTATAAAAACAGACCTTAACGGAACATATAAGTTTCATTTTGACAGGTGCATAGATGACGCGGTAAAAGATTTTTATAAGCCTGATTACGACGTAAGCGGCTGGGATGATATAAAAGTACCGGCGAATGTTCCGATACTTCGTCCTGACCTTGACGCGCCTGTATATACTAACGTTATGTATCCCTGGGACGGACATGAGGATATTGTGCCGGGAGAAATTCCCCAAAAATATAATCCTGTGTACAGTTACGTGCGTGATATTGAGATTAGTGAGATTACGGAAAAGAAGACCTTTATTAAATTTGAAGGTGTTGAAAGCGCGTTTGCATTTTGGATTAACGGGTATTTTGCAGGCTATAGTGAAGACAGCTTTGACGCTTCAGAATTTGATATATCGGAATATATTCACACGGGAACGAACCGCATTGCAGTCCAGGTATTTAAGTGGTGTTCGGGAAGCTGGATTGAAGACCAGGATTTCTGGAGGCTTGGAGGGATATTCCGTGACGTGTATATGTATACTGTTCCTGATATACATGTTGAGGATATATTTGTGAAAACGAGACTTATTAACAATTATTGTGACGCAGCGTTTCTGGTCAGGCTAAAATGGCTTAAGAACCCTCTTTCCGAAGGAAAATACAGCATAAGTATCAATGATTATAAAGGTACGGGAGAATGTATATTCTCGCTGTCAGACAAGATAGGAAACGGAAATGAGATTAATGTCGCAGGTGAGATAGAAGCTCCTAAGCTTTGGAGTGCGGAAAAGCCTTATCTTTATGAGCTTGAAATAAATGTATATGATGAGAAAGACCAGCTTATAGAAAAGCTTTCAGAGCATATAGGTTTCAGGCAGTTTGAGCTGAAAGACGGAATTATGCATATTAACGGAAAACGTATAATGTTCAGTGGTGTGAACAGACACGATTTCAGCCATAAGAACGGGCGCGCGGTAACAAAAGAAGAGATGATATGGGATGTCCGTACAATGAAGGAGAATAACATTAACGCAGTACGGACAAGCCATTATCCTAATCAGCCGTATTTTTATGAGCTGTGCGATGAATACGGAATATATATGATAGCGGAAAATAATCTGGAGACTCATGGCCTGTGGGCTTATCCGGGCGTATGGGGACAGAACGAGAAGCTTGTGCCGGATGGAAAGCAAGAGTGGCTTGAGGTTTTATTTGACAGGGCTTCGTCGCTCGTTGAGAGTAAGAAAAATCATCCGTCCATACTGTTATGGTCATGTGGCAATGAATCATTCGGCGGTGAAAATATATATAAGATGTCGCAGTTTATGAAATCACTTGACGATACAAGGCTTATTCATTATGAAGGCGTATTTAACGACAGAAGATATAACGCAACTTCAGATATAGAAAGCCAGATGTATACAAAAGCAGCCGATATTGCCGGATTTTTAAGGGAAAATAAAGATAAACCGTTTATTTGCTGCGAATACAGCCATGCAATGGGTAATTCGTGCGGCGGTCATAAAAGATATACAGAGCTTGCAAAACATAATCCAAGATATCAGGGTGGTTTCATATGGGATTATATTGATCAGGCGATAGAAAAGACTAATTACCATAATGAAGCTTTTCTTGCATATGGCGGAGACTTTGATGACAGGCCGAATGACGATAATTTCTGTACTGATGGAATTGTGTTTGCTGACAGAACTTTGTCGCCTAAGATGACAGAGGTGAAGCATAACTATCAGAATATTGACTGTGTAATATCTGAGACACAGATTACTATTACCAATTATTCGTTATTTACATCAACGGCTGAATTTGACTGTAAAATTATTATGCTTGCTAACGGTAAATATATCTGTGAAGAAAATATTTCTACAGATGTAGCGCCGCTTGATAAGGGCGTTTACGACATTCCTGACAGTTTGATTGGAAGCATTGCGGCTATTACTGGCGAGTGCACGTACCGGGTGTTGTTTACATTAAAAGAAGATACGGTTTGGGCAAAAAAAGGCCACGAGGTTGCGTTTGACGAATATACATTTTTAATAGGTGATGCAGAAGCCGTTTTAGAAACTGAAGCGGCAGCTCCTGAAATCAGCTTCTGCGACAACAATATCGGTGTTTTGGGCGAGAATTATTCTGCGATGTTTTCAAAGTCAAAGGGTCTGATATCGTATGTATATAAGGGAAGAGAGCTGTTAAAAAGCAGTCTTTCACCTAACTTTTGGCGGGCACCTGTGGATAATGATAATGGAAACGGAATGTGTGCAAGAGACTATTACTGGAAAATTGCCAGCATGTATATGCGCCCGGTATTCATATCGGCGGAAGCAGAAAATGATTATGCTTTAGTCAGGTACAGATATGAATTTCCGGTTGATAAGGAATTATCTGTTGATATGACTTATAAAGCATATGAGAATGGAAGAATAAATGTAACGATGGATTATAAAGGAGAAAAGGGCCGTCCTGAGATTCCTGAATTTGGAATTATAGTAAAAGCCGCTCCATTCCTTGACAGACAGATTTGGTTTGGGTTTGGTCCGGAAGAGAACTATATTGACAGGAATAATGGATGTAAATTAGGTATATATGAGGCGGATGTCAAGAACAGCCTGACGCCGTATGTCGTACCTCAGGAGTGTGCTAATCATACGGGAATCCGCTATACTACTATTGTAGATGATAATGGCGTAGGTTTGTGTTTTTCATCAAAAGACGCACCGTCATATATGGAAGGCAGCGTGCTTTCATATACTCCGCACGAGCTTGAGAATGCAAGGCACATATACGAGCTTCCGAGACATAATTATTCTGTTGTAAAGCTTGCGAAGAAACAGATGGGTATAGCCGGAGACGACAGCTGGGGCTCAAGGCCGCATCCTGAATATATTATTGAATCTGATAAGGACATAAGCTTTAGCTTTGATATATCATATGTTGGCTGTAATGAAAAAAAGGAGAATTTATTGTAGAAGTTACGAAACTGGCAAAAGCAGAGTATGGTGACAAATATGATTGAAAAAGAATGCGTAGCCATTCCTCGCAAAGGAATGGCTATTAATTTAATAATTTTGTAAAAATATGTACTTTACTTCTATGCTACATTTACCTATAATATGTAGTATGAAAGTCGGGTGAATAAATTGCAAAAAAGGGAATTGATAGAAAAAATTTTGAAAGAAAACAATGGAATTTTACGAATGGAAGATGCTATTCATGCAGGAATTTCCAAAACATATGTGCTTGATTTTATTAAAAAAAATAATTTTGAGCATACGGCGAGAGGGATTTATTTGTCTCCTGATGCATGGGAGGATGGTATGTATATACTTCAGATGAGATACAAAGGCGCAGTTTTTTCACATGAAACAGCGCTGTATCTTTTAGAGATGGCAGACCGTGAGCCAATACAGTATACGGTTACAATGAAATGGGGGTATAATCCTGCCAATCTAACCAGGCAGGGAGTGAAAGTATATACTGTAAAAAAGGAGTGGTATCCTTTGGGAGTGACACAGGTACGTACTCCTATGGGGCATACAGTGCGTGTCTATGATGCGGAAAGGACATTGTGCGATGTATTTCGGAGGAACAGCCGGATTGAAATACAGGACAGACAGACTGCTATACGGGAGTATGTGGCGAGGAGAAAAAAGGATATTCCCCGGCTGATAGAATATGCAAAGATTTTTAAAATTGAAAAAATTATAAGGCAGTACTTGGAGGTGTTATTATAATGATTAATACATCCAGACAGCTAAAAGCATTGGTACGGAATCGCTCTGGAGGAAACAGTGCAAAAGCACAGACAATTATAAGGAACTATATTATGGAACGGATGCTTGAGCGAATTTCATTGTCAGAAATTATAAAGATAGAAGTAGAAGATGGCATTACCTTTTCAATAAAAAGAGTATCGGAAATTATGGAAGAGGCGGAATATCCAGGTGTACGGGCAATGCTTGAGGCGCAGTTTGACACTATGAGGACACCTTTAAAAATAGATATTTCTACTGGGGATGTGATAACGCCGAAGGAGATACAGTTTGAATATAAGCTGATGTTTGAGGACAGGACGATTTCAATTTACGCTTATAACATTGAAACGGTACTGGCAGAAAAGCTGGAAACAGTTATTTCAAGAGGTACAGTAAATACAAGATTGAGAGATTATTATGATTTGTATGTCTTACAGCAGGAAGAAAGTGTGTCTGTTGATTTGATGAAATTGAAGATTGCGTTGAAGGCGACATGCTGGAAAAGGGAATCCCTTAAAGTTATGGAATCAATAAAAATGCTATACGAAGAAATAGCGCATTAGAAATTATATACATATAAATAAAATTTCTTATGTAATTTTCACTTGTCGACGAAAATACTTTTCTGTGTTATGATAATCAATATATTATTATAGACAACATAGACAATAGAAAGGGTCATTTTCGATGAGAAAAACATCCGAAAATAAACCAAATAATCATAAAAAGCATATCTGTATGGGCATCCTTGCCCATGTGGATGCGGGCAAGACTACATTAGCCGAAAGCATGCTGTATCTTGGAGGCAGGATTAAAAAGCTTGGACGGGTAGATCATAAAGACACATTTTTGGATACTAACGAGATTGAAAGAGAACGGGGCATAACCATCTTTTCAAAACAGGCAGAGCTGATAATAGCTGATAAAGCAATAACTTTGCTGGATACGCCCGGACATGTGGATTTTTCGGCAGAGACTGAACGGGCGCTTATGGTTATGGATTATGTAGTGCTTGTAATCAGCGCAAGCGCCGGTATACAAAGCCATGTAATGACATTGTGGAAGCTTCTTTCGATATATAAAATTCCTGTATTCGTATTCGTCAATAAAATGGATATGCCTGATACAGACATGAATTACATGATGGGAGAGCTTAAGAAGGTTCTTAGTGATAATTGTATATGTTTTAATAATAACGAAGAATGCCTGTATGAAGACATAGCAACAGGAAGTGAAGACGCTCTTACAGAGTATCTTGAGACGGGAAAATTGTCTGATGCAACAGTAGCAGAGCTGATTAAAGAAAGATTAATATTTCCCTGCTTCTTTGGCTCTGCACTTAAGATTACAGGCGTAGAATATTTCATGGAAGAATTGGGAAGGTATATGTCTGTACCGGTATATCCTGAAGAATTTGGAGCTAAGATATATAAGATTTCGAGAGATAATAAAGGCGTGCGTCTTACCCATATGAAGATTATGGGCGGCGTTCTTAAAAGCCGTATGGAGATTAATTCGCAGAAAGCAGGTCAGATAAGAATATATTCGGGTGATTCATATGAAGCTGTAGATACTGCATATCCCGGAATGATATGTGCAGTTACCGGCCTTGACGGCAACATGCCTGGCGAGGGGTTGGGCATAACGCCTGATTCAGATATGCCTGTGCTTACGCCGGTGCTTGTATACAGACTGATACTTCCTGAGGGGACTGACGTTTATAAGACATATATGCAGCTTAAGGATATTGAAGAGGAAGAACCGCAGCTTTCCATAGTATGGAATGAAAAGCTTAATGAGATAAATATAAGGCTGATGGGAGAGATACAGACAGAGGTTTTAAAGCGTATTATCAGGGAAAGGCTTGATATACAGGCAGAGTTTGACACTGGGAATATAGTATACAGAGAAACAATTGCAGAACCTGTAGAAGGAGTAGGGCATTATGAGCCGCTAAGGCATTATGCAGAGGTGCATGTGCTTATGGAACCGCTTGAACCGGGAAGCGGCATACAGATAGAAAGCGATGTAAGCGAGGATGTTCTTGATAAGAACTGGCAGCGTCTTATAATGACTAATTTGTATGAGAAAAAACATATTGGAGTTTTAACAGGTTCTGAAATTACCGATATGAAATTAACAGTAATAGCAGGAAAGGCACACCTGAAACACACTGAGGGCGGAGATTTCAGACAGGCGGCGTACAGGGCTGTAAGGCAAGGACTTATGAAAGCCAAATCAGTTCTTTTAGAGCCTGTATACGATTTTACACTCGAGATTCCAGGCAGTGTTCTAGGACGCGCAATTAATGACATAGCGCTTATGAACGGAAGAACCTATGATACCAAAACTGCCGGAGAAAGTGTTATTTTAACTGGTTCTGCTCCTGTAGAATGCATGCAGGGATATCAGATTACGGTTGCGTCTTATTCAAAAGGAAGAGGAAGGCTTACATGTAATGCAGGAGGATATATGCCATGTCATAACGCGGAAGAAGTCATAGAAAGAATAGGTTATGACGCCGCAGGAGATATTGCAAATCCGTCTGCTTCTATTTTCTGCTCACATGGAGCGGGTTTTTATGTGAGCTGGGATCAGGTTGAGAATTATATGCATATAGAAAAAAGGGAGCGTTTATTTGAATATGAAGAACCTGAGATTGTGCATAAGCCCAGGACAAAGCCGGTAAATGATGAGGAGCTTGAGGACATATTTACTAAAACCTACGGCGCGGTTAAAAGAAGAACTTATACTCCACCTAAAAAAATAATACATAATAATCCCGGTGATGAAAAGTATTTATTAAAGAAAAAGAAGCCTCAGAAAAAAGATGATTATCTGCTTGTAGACGGATATAATATTATATTTGACTGGACAGAGCTTAAAGAGCTTGCAGCAAATAATCTGGAAAGCGCACGCGTTTCACTTATGGAAACGCTTTGTAATTATCAGGGCTTTACAGGCATAACGGTAATACTTGTATTTGACGCCTACAGAGTCAGGGGAAGCTGTGGCGAAGTTTCAAAATATAAGAATATCCATTTAGTATATACAAAAGAGGCTGAGACTGCTGACCAGTATATTGAAAAGACGGTTCACAGAATAGGAAAGAATAATAATGTAACTGTCGCTACCTCTGACGCGCTGGAGCAGATTATCATATTTGGCGCGGGCGCCCGCAGGATGTCGGCAGCAGGGCTTAAGGAAGAAGTTCTGCGTATTGAAAAAGAGATAAAGGAGCATTTATCATAAGGAGAAAAGCTATGAAAAGAATATTTATTTTATGTGCGTTCATGTTAATGTTGATACAGGGAGCCAATGCTAAGGCAGCTCAGACCGTCGCTGTTGAAAATGCAAAGACACAGATAAAAGCGGGAAAATCATACACATACAGGGCGGTTTCAGATACAGGAGAAGAGATTACGTGGTCTGTAAGCAATACAGATAAGGCTGTGATAACAAAAGACGGAAAATTTACGGCAAAAAAGGCTGGAAAAGTCACCATTACGGCTTCATGCGGGAATATATCTGATAATATAAAAGTTACTATTAAGCCTAAAAAGATTGTTGCAATAGACGCCGGCCATCAGGCAAGGGGCGATAGCAGTACGGAACCAATCGGACCCGGCGCATCTGTAAAAAAAGCAAAGGTGGCGGCAGGCACATCAGGAGTTGTAACTAAAGTGCCTGAGTATAAGCTGACACTTTCTGTAGCAAAAAAATTGAAAAAAGAGCTGGTAAACCGGGGATATAAGGTTGTAATGATACGTAAGTCTGATAATGTGAATATAAGCAATAAAGAACGTGCGCTTAAGGCTAATAAGACGTCAGATATATGCATAAGGCTTCATGCAGACGGAATCGGCAATTCATCGGTAGCCGGTGCAAGCGCGCTGTATCCGTCAAAGTCTAATAAATATGTGGGGAAATTAAGCAGTAAGTGTCAAAAGCTTTCGGAAGCCGTGCTTTCGGAAATGTGCAGCAGCTCAGGTGCAAAGAAGCGCGGGTTGTCACAGAGAGACGATCTTACAGGAACTAATTGGAGCACTATTCCTGTTACTCTTATTGAGATGGGATTTATGACGAATCCCGAAGAAGACAGAAAGATGCAGAATGAAAATTATCAGAAAAAGCTTGCAGAAGGAATGGCAGAAGGAGTTGAAAAATATTTTGGCGGCAAAAATTAATACTGCCGGTAACGGCGTCAAATATATTACATTCGGTTTATTGTCTGAGGCTGGGCTTAAGCATGGTTTTTCTACCTGTATAGGAGGAGTAAGCGAAGCGGCATATCAGAGCATGAACCTTGGCTTTAACAGAGGCGATTCCTTATGCAATGTAACGGCCAATCACAGGCTTTTTGCAGAAGCAGTAGGATATGATTATAAAAAGACGGTGTTGTCCGATCAGATACATGGCGATAAAATAGTCCATGTTACAAAGTCCGACGCCGGCTGCGGAATGAATGGCGAAGGCGGAATAAAGGATGCGGATGGTCTGATAACAGACGTCTGCGGTCTGCCGATTATGACATTTTATGCAGACTGTGTTCCGCTTTTTTTCTATGACCCGGTAAAAAAGGTGATTGCAGCCGCGCATTCAGGCTGGAGGGGTACAGTTTGTGGCATAGGAAGAATAATGGTTGAAAAGCTTGTCAAAGATAACGGCTGCAGACGGGAAGATATTCTTGCGGTAATCGGTCCGTCGATATGTAAAAGCTGCTATGAGGTAAGCGCAGACGTAATAGAAAAATTTGCAGAAGAATTTCCCGGACATATTCTTGATACAATTGCTGTTAAAAAAAGCAAAGATAAATACATGCTGAATCTATGGGGAGCCAATGAATATATTCTTACATCTTCCGGAATCAGTAAGGAGCATCTGGAGATTTCGGGCATATGCACCTGTCATAATCCGGAGCTTATGATATCTCACAGGAAAACAGGAGGAAAAAGAGGAAGTATGGCAGGGGTTTTGGTGCTATAATCTGCATAATAAAGAGGGAGTATTAATGAAAAAGAAGAAAGCTGCTGTAAATAGAATTTTTGCAATTGTGGGCGGAGGATTTGTGATTGCAATAATTGCCGTAATTTACATTATTCAATTAAATAAGGTGGTTCTTAATAATGCTATTGGAACTATGAGTGAATTGGCAGAACATGACAAAGGCAATATTCAGGCATATGTACACCGCAATTGGAATGAACTGATGAATATGGAGGGCAGGCTTGAAAGCTATAACAGTCAGACCATCGATGAAATGAAGGCACGGATAGAGGTGGAATGTGCTAACAGCTTATTTTCTGCTATTTATTTGGTTGCAGAGGACGGAACAGTATATACAAGTACCAATGCAGAACATGAGTTTTCGTATGAAGAAATGAGCGGAAAGATTGATTATCTGTCTTATTTTGATGAAGGAAAAGATCAGATTGTCTGCCAATGGAACAATAGCGCTGAGACAGGGAGCTCTTTTAATGAGAATATCCTTTATGGTATACGTCTAAATAATCTGAGCGTAGAAGGCGTCCGTATGGCGGCTATGGTAGGCATCTGCAACATAGAGGTTATTCAGAAAAATCTGATTATAGGAAGCTTTGTCAGGGATGGCATAAATCATGGATATAGCGCTGTTATTGATATGGACGGAGATTATGTAGTAGAGGATGACAGGACATTTACTTCAAATGATTCAAATAATTTTTTTGAAAGAATATTGGTGGCGCAGAAATCTGATTTGAACAGGGAAGAAATCGCGGCAAAAATGGCGGCAGGGGAAAGCTTTAATTTTTATTATACCAAAGCTGATGGAATAGAAAGACTGGGTTATCTTATGCCCTTTGAAAGTGAAAATATTAATTGGTATTTTCTGATGTCCGTTGAAAGAAATGTTTTTACAGCGCAGGGTCATGCATTTATATTTATGAGTATGCTTATGATGTTTTTAATTGTATTAGTTGTTGTTTTTCTGCTGTTATTTGTAGCAATATCACGGAACAAAGCGGCAGTAGCCACTGCGGACGCCAAAGCGCGAAGTGAATTTCTTGCTAATATGAGCCATGAAATCCGTACTCCGCTTAACGGAATTATTGGGTTAATATGTTTAATGGAGAAGGGAATAGAGAATGAAGGCGCAGCAGCAAAAGAGAACCTGAGGAATCAGCTTTTAAAAGCGCATAATACGGCAAATTATCTTTTAGCGCTTGTAAATGATATTTTGGATATGTCAAAATTGCGATTCGGAAAGGTTGAGTTATTCTATGAAAGAGTATCGCTTGATATTATCATTGACGCCATATGTTCAATGGAAAAAGACAACATTGAGAGTCGCGGAATAAAGTTTGTATTAGAAAAAAATATAATAGCTCCCTGGATTATTGCAGACGATATCCGAATAAAACAGATTCTGATGAATATTGTAGGCAATGCAGCAAAATTCACGCCAGAGGGTGGACAGATTGTACTATCAGTTACTCAGGAAAAAAAGGATGAGAAGCATGTTGCTACTAAATTTATCTGTACTGATACCGGATGTGGAATGAGTGAAGAGTTTTTATCTTCTATTTGGGACAGCTTTTCTCAGGAAAGAAATAAGAATCCAAATAGCGTAAAGGGTACCGGGCTTGGAATGGCAATAAGCAAGCTTTTGGTTGATGCAATGGGAGGAGAGATTAAAGCAGAAAGCAGACTGAACGAGGGAAGTACCTTTACGGTAACGATTTATTCTGAAATTGCAGAAGAGCTGCCTGATTCTATAAGGCAAGAAAAGAAAACGGCATATGAGCCTAAGGATAGAATGAAGCCTGCCAAAATATTAGTTGCAGAGGATAATGAACTGAATGCAGAGATTCTGATTGAAATCCTGAATAGCGAAGGCTTTGAAGTAGTACATGCAGAAAACGGACAGGCGGCAGTAGAAAAATTTCAAAAATCAGACGTCGGGGAATTTGATTTTATACTCATGGATATGCAGATGCCTGTAATGGACGGATGTACAGCTACAGCTAAAATCAGGAAGCTTGACAGAGCAGATGCTAAGGAAATTATGATATTTGCATGTACGGCAAACACATTTAAAGAGGACAGAAAACTTGCCGCAGCAAGCGGCATGAATGACTTTTTATCAAAGCCTATAGATGTAACGGAGCTTCTTGAAAAGCTGACTGGAAATATGTCAAATTAATACTTGAAATAGTATAAATTAAAATATGGCAGGCGAAGCATCAGGTGAGTTTGTTACAGGACATACAGTAATCCTATGGAGTATAAAGCACTTTAAAGCAATATCTGCGCGTAAGATTTTTGCGGACAGAACGAAATAACATATAAAGAGGATTAAAGGAGGGAACTTTTATGACTAAAAAGGTTATTTCATTATTGCTTATGATTTCTGTATGCATATGTGTATTTGGAGGAAGCGGCGCTAATGCTAAAGAAAAGCAGTTTAAAAATCAGGAAGTACAGTACAAATATAACGAGGACAGTATCTTTGGTATGCCTCCGATGTATCTGACTAATAACGGTAAGGTTCAGTACATATGGTATGAATATAAAAAAGATAAAAAAAATGATATTACGTATGCTGAGGGGCACACAAATACTATAGATGGAAAGAGGGTAATATCAAAAGCGTCTTTTAAAGACCGGGACATTGAATATTATGACCGTTTTGCCAGGGTAAGAGCATTAGATGATAAAACTCTTACAATAGATACGATGAACATACAGGGAAAGCCAATCGTTAAGGAATACGATACAAAAGGCAAAAAAATATTTGCTTATAAAGATAAAAATAGTACAGACAGGCTCTATGACAGTTGGGATGACGGCAGGAATATATACTATGTATATGAAAAGCAAGACCATGATGACGCCTCATATGTGTTTTGTATAAGATGCATAAATAAGAAAAGTAAAAAGGCCAAGGATATGAAATCCATTACATTGGATGCAAATGAGTTTAATCCCTTTAGCGCCGCAGGCTCAAATCTGGTTAAGATAGAAAAAGGCAAGATATATGTATTATGCAGTGATAAAATAAACGTATATTCACTTAAAGGCAAACTGTTAAATACATGCAGACTTCCTGACGGTAATCGTACAATCCGCATAGGCGACGATTCGGAAGATGTAATGTATCTGACGTTTAACAACTTTTGCGTATGCGGAAAATACATATATTACTGCAACAGAAATGGGATATACAGGTGGAATATGAAAGGCAGAGACGGATTCAAGCTGTATTATAATGCTGAAGGAGACGAATATTTTGGCGCAGAGTATGGAGCAGAGGATATATGTGTAAAAGATAAAAATACAATATATATAATGCTCAGGGATAAGAAAGAAACAGATATGCCGACTAAGCTTGTCAGGTATTTTCGTTGAATGATGAAAAAAACGAATAGAGGATTTTTGTTAAGGGGCTGTAAAAAGCCCCTTATGTATTTTTTGATGTCTCTATTGTTAAAAACAGTACGTCAGAGGGAAGTGTGTGAGTTTTAATTACTGTGTTTATAAGTGAAAAACTACTAATATTAGATATTTAGACAATCTATTAATAAGATTGACATATATAGAAAGATGTGGTATATATTAAGTAGACATATAATAAGGTTGTATTAAAGCATATAATGGTGTGTGGGATGGGAGAGTTTAGATATTGTGTCACAGGTATGCTGCTTTTGGTTTATAATCCGATTATTCTTCAAATCAAGAGCAGCATATTTTTAAAATATGGCAGGCGAAGCATCAGGTGAGTTTGTTGCAGGACATACAGTAATCCTATGGAGTATAAAGCGCTTTAAAGCAATATATGCGTGTAAGATTTTAGCGTACAGAACGAAATAACATATAAAGCTATGAAGAATAAGCTGTAGAGATTAAGGAAAAATATGTTATTTAATTTAAAAAAATTATGAAAGGAAGAAGTAGCGTTGAAACATCTCAAATGCTACAGGTAATCAGATATGAAAAAAATGATTAAAAAAATTGTAACAGTAGCCTTTTTAATCCTTCTTACTGGCGGAATGTTCGGCGGAAGCGCTGCTGAGGCTAAGGCAGCCGGATTTAAAAAGGAGAAGATTAAGATTAATCTTAGCGAGAATAACGAGGCATTGAGTTTGGATGAAGATAATAATGTGTATTTTTATCAGTGTGAAAATGATGGATATGATGCGCAGCAGGATAAGTATTATTTTCATCTGTACAAATATGAATGCAATGATACTGCAATACAAAATACAAAAAAATTCGTATGTTATGACAAATATATTAGTTATATTGAAGAAATTGAAGGCAGTAAAAATACTATAGTTGCAGGGTTTGAAAGAAAAGGAGAATATCATTTTACAACCTACAGTCAGAATGGTGAAGTAATGTCTTCAATTTTTGATAAAATTAATGCAGAGGAATTTGACCATATTGTGGTCAAAGATATATATATAAAAGGAAAACGTCTGTATTATGCATATGCAGGTCTTTGTGACAATAAGAAGTGCAGATTCTACAGATGTTATGAGCCGCACATCAGATGTATTAATGTGGATAATGGGGAACTTATTAATGATAAGTTTCTTAAAGAGAATTGCCGTTCGGGGTGTATGAAAATACATGATGACAGGGTGTATGTGACTACTCCGGATTCGGTAAAGTCATTTACGTTGAATGGAAAAAAAGAGAGGACATATAAAACACCTAAAACAGAAAATTCAAACTATGGTGAAATATCAATAAAAGGAAAATATCTGTATTTTACCGGCGGAAAAAACGGTATATTCAGATGTAAAATTAATAATGCAAAAAAAGGCTTCAGTTTGTACTATGATGCAAAAAAAGATAAAAATTTCAAAAAAGGAAACGCTGTATTTAAAGGATATTTTTACGACTTTTGCGTGAAGGATAAAAACACATTCTATATGCGATTTGTTGACGAAAAAGACGTTAGTATTGGTGGGCCGCAATGGATGATTCGGTACGCAAAATAATTGAAAAATATATATTAGGTGCTTAGATAATCTAAGAATAAGATTGACATATATTTGAGTATGTGGTATAAAAGAGGTAGAAATGATATGCGTGGCAAAGAAAAGAAGCATAGCTTTCTGTATGAAATTAGGATGTATTAAAGCATATAATGGTGTGTGGGATGGGAGAGTTTAAATATTGTATCATAAGTATGCTGCTTTTGGTTTATAATCCGATTATTCTTCAAATCAAGAGCAGCATATTCTTTAAAATATGGCAGGCGTAAGTAATCTTGAGAAATTAATGTGAAAGACAAATAGGAGGTGATTGAATAGATAGTTTAAAAATGATATATGGATGAAAGTAGTAAAATGGGTATGATGTATTATTGTATTGGCAAGTTTAACTAAAGGAGGGGTATTTTATGATGAAAAAGAAAAGATTTAATAGAATTATTGGCGTGGGTTTGATTGCTGCGATGATGTTTTCAGGTAATGTATGTATCTATGCTAAGGATTCAGATAATAACCGTGCCAATAGAGCAGGTAACACTGAACAGTCAAAAGAAAACTATGTTATAGACTGTGGTAATAAGCATATATATAATAAGGTATGTAATGTAGTTAATGAGGAGGCTGCTGTTGATTCTGTAATACTTGAAGAGAATAATATTATTGCCATGCAGCTGTCTGAGGATGTTAAGGAGAGGATTGCAGACTTAGGGGCATCCGTTGAGTATGACGAGTGCGTAGAAGGAAACTCATATAACGGAAAAGAATGGAAGAATTATAATTACAGAGACAACTGGAATATGCGTTCTATGGAGGTTGTTCCAGAAGAAAAAGATGACAGTAAAGAAAAAATCAAAATTGCAGTAATTGATTCAGGAATTTATTATAATGAAAACATCAATGTTGTTGAAAGAAAAAATTTTTTGGATGATGAGGCGTCGCCGTTATATGAAGACAACACGGGACACGGAACAGCTATAGCGGGGATTATTGCTTCAGATGGATATGGTAATACTGTTAAAGGAATAAATCCGAATGTTCAGATATATTCTGCCAGAGTTCTGGATAGTAGTAATAAAGCTCCGATAAGCAGAATTGTTGAGGCAATATACTGGGCAATAGATAATGATGTAAAAATAATTAACATGAGTTTTGGAACTGCGACGTATTCAAAGGCATTACATAACGCAGTAAAGGAAGCAGAAAAAAGGGGCATTCTTATGTTTGCCGCATCAGGGAACGAGGGAAAGTGTGAAGATAGTGATGTTGAATATCCGGCGGCATTTAAAGAAGTAGTTGGCGTTGGCGCAGCATCAAAGGATGGTAAATTGTCTGAAATTACATCAACAGGAAAAGAACTTGAACTTATAGCACCCGGAGAGGATATAAATTCTGTCGGATGGCTGGGAATGGATGTTATATGTAATGGCACGAGCATGGCTGTACCGCATGCGGTGGGAGCCGCCAGTTTATTATGGCAAAAGGACATCACAAAACCGGCGCAGTTCATCAGAGAATTAATGAAAGCCAGTTCAAAGACTATAACAGATGATAATGGAGATAAATTTTCCTATATTGATTATGCATATGCAGAAAAAATATATGATGATTTATGCAAAAGTTATAAGAAAAAAGGAAATGCTGTAAAGCCGGATAAGAAGTACAAAAATAACGGTAAGATAAAAAGCTTTGAGGGTGAGGTTGAAGCAAGGTGGAGTAAAGCGAACCATGAAAAAACAGTAGAGTATGCAAGTAATCATGCAGGTGGCTTGACTGCAAATCAGGTTAATATTGTGAAAGTAGGAGTAAGGGCTCCTGATATATATTATGGAGCATCAGACTATGAAGGTCTTAAGATGTTCCATGCAATGAAGCAGAATAATCCGGATGGGTCTGTATGTTTTTTTAATTATGTAAAGGTATATGAGGATATAATGAACATGGCATTGAAGTGTAAAAAAGATGGAATAGGAGCAGCTCAGTCATTAGCATTTCCAGATGGCTCGTCAGGAGTATATAGCGAGTGCGTTACAGCGCGTAATTACCTAAGAAAACAAGAGTTAACTGTGATGTTAAATCAAGCAGGATATGAATATTCGTCAAAGAATGGAGCGCTTGTTTTAATGGGAATTTCTATGCATGTTGTTGGGGATGCATATGCTCATAGAGCATATATTTTTAACGGAAATGGTGGTTATATTCGTCCGGATACTGATAATATAGCATCCTATGAAGAACGTTTTTCGTGTGCAAAAAAATCATGCGCAGATGTTTTGGGATTATGGAATGGAGCCTGTCCACCGAGTTTTGCTGAGTTTATTGTAAGTGGTTATAATGGAGTATTTGGGTTAGAAAAATTATATACATTTGCAATGCAAAGTTGGAATGGAATAGATTTTTATTCATATGAGGCAAGTTTGCGAAAACGTAGTTGTAAAGATTGATTAAGTATTTGGCTTAATACTGAGAATGGAGAATGGTTATGAAGACAATATTCAAAACAATAGTAATTATATCAGCAATATGCTTAACATCTATAAATGTAACTTCACAGTGTAAAGCAGAGACTAAAGAATTTCAATGCACACAGATTGTGATGTCTGATTGTAATACACAGATTTATCTGCCTGATATTACAACTGGTATAGTTGAAGGCAGAGTTATTGGTAAGCTTCAAAAAAATTCGGCCGGTAAACTTGAAATTTTTACTTCGGCAGAGGATGAACGAGAGATAAATGGCTCTTATCATGAAACGCTAAAAAGGCACGTGGTTTCATCGGCAGGCAGGAAAACTACATTAAATTACAGGTATAAGAGCGATACGGCATACGGACTTCCGGTCTATTGTAAAACAGAAGAAGGTAAAAAAAGCCTTTTAGCAATTAGTGTGAATTATAAAAAAGCAAAAATCCGCATTGAAACTGTTTCAAAAAATGGTAAGGTACTACAGACAATAACAGATAATAACAAGAGTTTTACGAATGACGGATATGCAGTAATATATGACACATGGGAAAAGCATAATAATCTGTATTATATTTACAGAAAAACAAGCTGTGATTATAATAAACTGTTTATCAGGACAGTTAATAAAAAAAGCTTAAAAGGTAAAACCCACACTATAAAAGACAAGTCATTCAAACGGATGAAAAGACACATCAGTTCAGTAAAAGGAGAGGAAGAGTTTAAATATCATAATGGAAAAATATACGCCTTAACTAAAGACAGTATAAAAATATATTCCGTGAAAGGTAAAAAAACCGGGGAATATAAACTGCCTGATGGTGGCATAAGTTTTTATGATGAGAAAACAGATGACCCCGATAACGGAGTATTAGTATATTATGATTTTAGTATTAACGGTGATTATATATACTATGTTAATACAAGCGGAATATACAGATGTAATATTAAAAAAGATAACGGCTTTGAATTATATTATAATGCAAGTAACGATAAGAACTTTAATAAAACAAAAGGAATAAGTGACATTTGTTTTATAGATGAAAATACATTCTATATTTTGTATGACGCAGGCCATCCTGTAATGTATCTTATGGAGTATAAAGCGCTTTAAAGCAATATCTACGTGTAAGATTTTAGCGGACAGAACGAAATAACATATAAAGAGGATTAAAGGAGGGGCATATTATGACGAAAACAATAAAATTGATTACTCCGTTGTTTCTGCTGTGTTTTATATGTGTGTTCTGTTTAAAATCAACTGTGTGTGCGGCAGAGTATACGTCAGGTGAATTTGTTACAGGACATTATACCGATAGAAATTCGAGGATATTTTCTAAAGGTAATAAGCTGCTTCATATTGACTGGTCTGGTAAAAAGAAAAACGGCAGGAGTACTACTAACATAGTCATAACGACCATATACGAAAATGGCAGATCTGTTAGTAAAAATATCCTGCAAAAAGGAAAGACCTATCCAATTAAACCACAGAAATCAGGATTATATACTTATACAAAAGAAAATAATAAGTTAGTTATTAAAACAATTGATAAAAAAGGAAGAGTAAAGGCTTCATATTCTATAGATAACAAGAAGAAAAAATATATTGGAGTCTGTGATGTAATTAAAAAAGACGGTAAATTGTACTATGTGTTAGATACAACGAAAAATGTATACATACAATGCTATGATATAAAAAAGAAGCAGATAATAAGTACAATAAATGGCGGCAGTCGGCAAGGCAGTTATTATCAATATAATGATAATAAATTGTATCTTTATATCCGGAGTGAGGGGATAATTGAGGAACGCACTCTTGATGGAAAGAAAATGCTGCATAGTTATAAGCTACCGGACGGAAATACTGAAATTACAGCTTATCCTTCGCACCTTAATAATCATCCGGTCCATTATAATTTTGTGTCTCTTGATTTTAAAGGCAGATATATTTATTACTGTAACCGAAATGGAATATACAGATGTGATACCAAAGCTGACAAACAATTTGAATTGATATATGATGGGTCTAATGATGTGATATTTAATCCGATAAATGGTGAAGGCCTGAATTTAGATGAATTTAAAGTTTTGGATAACGGTGATTTTTATATATTCCTTGGCGATTATGAAGATAGCGAGCATAAAAAATATTATATAAAATGAATGTGTCAGATTGATGGAGTATAAAGCGCTTTAGAACAATATCTACGTGTAAGATTTTAGCGGACAGAACGAAATAACATATAAAGCTATGAAAGGTAAGGTGTTCGCTATGAGGAATAAAATAAAAGCGTTAGGATTAGTATGCGGTACATTGTTTATGATGGCAATATGTGTGCTGGGAAATGGCTTTAATGCAGAGGCAAAAGAGTTTAACTGCTCGGAAATTCAAATGCCTCCGTGTGAGTATAATCTTCCAATGTCATTGGATAAATCTGATAAAGCGTATAATTATCAGATAGAAGATACAATTGACAAGCAGCAAAAAGATTATATGCACATTACAAAATACTCTTATAATGGCAATAAGGCAAAAAATACTCAGAATATCGCTTGTTATGATGAGTGGGTTGAATATGTTAAAAAGGTTGAACACAGTAATCAGACCGTAGTGGCAAGTAAGGCTAAGGAAAAAGGCAGGCTTCGGTTTACAATATACAATAAGAAAGGTAAGCAGATATCAAGCTTTATTGATACGTTTACAAAAAAGGACGGCTATACATACAACATGTCCATAAGGGATATGCTGATTAAAGGAAACATGCTGTACTATGTATATCTAAAAGATTACGAACATGCTCATATAAGATGCGTTGATACAAAATCCGGTAAATTAAAACATGATATTTTATTGAAAAACAAAGCAAAAAACAATATAGAGAAAATGGAAATATCTAATAACCGGATTTATGTATTGACAGAAAATGCAGTCAACATATATTCGTTTGCAGGAAAGAAGCAGACGTCATATACGCTTCCGAAAGGAGATAGCCATTACAGTACGTCAGGCGGATATACTTTCTATAGTAATTATGATAATATGAGTGTGTCAGGCAAATATATCTATTTTGTCAACAATGATGGCGTATACAGGTGCAGTATTAAGAATAAACAAGGATTTAAACTATATTACGATGCAAAAGACGATACTAATTTTCAGCAATGTAAAGTGTTTGATATATGCGCCGCAGGGAAAGACAGGTTCTATATTATGTTTATAGAGAAAGATAATATAGATATGAACATGCCTACCAAATTAGTTGGGTACGCAGGATAAATAGAAGACTACGCTAAAAGCGGCAATAATTTGTAAATTAGATATTTTAACAGGGCGTTCAAAAGTCATTATAATACTTAAGGAACGCTCTGATTTTTGTTAAACCGGATTATACTCCGGCTACGCGCTGGACGTTGGCTCCTTTTTTATGTAAAGTTAATACTTGAAATAGTATAAAAGATATGATAGAATATCAAAGATGCCGTTATAGCACAGTAGGTAGTGCGACGCACTCGTAATGCGTAGGTCACCGGTTCGAATCCGGTTAACGGCTTTTTTTTATTTAATGTTTAATTTTTCTTCTGAGGTATCTGCATCTTTTTTTCGATATTTTTCATCAAACCACCATACACTTTGTGGATATATGATATTTTTTGTATAAAAACTGATATATTGTGCTAACATGCGTATACCAGCTTATTTAATCTTGTTTCTTCTTCTCTTCCTGTGTTATTTTATATATTATCTGATATATATAATAGAGAATGAGTTTAAAGGCTTTCTGATTAACAGTATTAAAGAAAGGAAATATGTGATTATGAAGAGACAGGCATTTAATCCGTACCTTCCGTCATGGGAGTATATTCCTGATGGAGAACCGTATGTATTCGGAGACAGGGTATATATATACGGTTCGCATGATTGCTATAACGGATATGTATTCTGTATGGGGGATTATGTATGCTGGTCAGCGCCGGCAGATGATCTTTCCAACTGGAGATATGAGGGAGTAATATATCCGAAAACCTCGGACCCGCTTAATAAGGATGGAAAAATGTGTTTGTATGCGCCTGACGTAACAGTAGGGCCGGACGGCAGATACTATCTTTATTATGTGCTTGACCATGTGTCAGTGGTTTCGGTAGCGGTTAGTGACAAGCCGGCCGGAAAATATAAGTTTTATGGCTATGTGCATTATGAAGACGGAGTGCGTCTCGGTGAAAGAGAAGGCGATGAACCTCAGTTTGACCCTGGAGTGATTACAGAGGGAGAGCTTACATATCTTTATACGGGGTTCTGCGGACGGGGAGACCGCAGCAGAAGCGGAGCAATGGCAACAGTGCTTGGACCTGATATGCTTACAGTCATCGAGGCTCCGGTAATAGTTGCGCCGGGCTGCGAATATGAAGAGGGCACGGGCTTTGAAGGCCATGCATTTTTTGAAGCGCCGTCTATAAGAAAAATAGGCGATACGTATTATTTTATATATTCATCTACACCTATGCATGAACTTTGCTACGCTACTGCAAAGAAACCTACGGACAGATTTACATACGGAGGAGTTATCGTAAGTAACTGCGACCTTCATATAGACACGTATAAGCCCGCGAAGCTTCCTATGGCGTACGGAGCTAACAATCACGGAAGCATTGTCAGTATAAATGGCGAGTGGTACATCTTTTATCACAGACATACTAACGGGACATGGTACAGCAGACAGGGATGTGCTGAAAAGATTAATATACTTTCGGACGGAAGTATACCGCAGGTTGAGATAACCTCATGCGGATTAAACGGCGGACCGCTTTGCGGAAAAGGCGAATATCCGGCATACATAGCGTGCCACTTGTTTAATAATATCCCGTCAGTATATGTCGGCGACGACCGTTTTCCGAAGATTATGCAGGACGGAAGAGACGGTGATGTAGAGCCGGGTTATATTGGCAATATGAAAGATTATGCAACTGCCGGATTTAAGTATTTTGATATTAATGAAGATATCAGTAAGATAAGTATTAAAGTTCGCGGATATACTGGCGGAAAATTTGAGATACGTACCTCTTATGACGGAGAGGCTGCCGCTGAGATTCCTGTTGTTAATTCTAATGTATGGGAAACTTACAGTGCGCCAATATCTCTTCCGCACGGCATAACTCCGATATATATTACATACCGGGGAAATGGAAATGCAAGTTTATTGTCATTTGAGCTGAGTTAAGGAGAATAATATGGGATATTTAAAATTATATACAAGGGTTCCTGAGGGCGAAGAGTATCCCTCAGCGCTTGCCTATAGCGTACATATGGCATATAGCAAAGACGGTGTGGATTATGAACCGCTTAATCAGAACTATGGAATGTTATTTACCGAAAGCGTTATACGTGAAGACAACACAATTGAAGAAAAGGGCATAAAGCATCCGCATACATTTAAGCGAAAAGACGGAGGATATGGATTCTTTGCCGTCCGTGTAAATGCAGACGGAGCTTTAGACGAGACGGCAGACGGAATGTATCCGTATTGGATTACAGTCGATATGGTTCATTTTCAGGATAAAGGACTTACATCGCCTGAGGATATTGCAAAGGATACAGGCTGCAGTATAGATGACGTCAGCGATATACTGGCGCATATAAAGGATTCAGAAGAATATATTACGGAGATTTCGGACTCTGATGCAAGGATATTGCGCGGTGTATGGACGCCTATTCATAATACAGGAGTAGAACTATGTGATAATGCGGTTATTACATCTAAGGAGGAGCTTAAGAATATACAGGTTAAGCTGGTATATTCAGATGGTTCTGCCTGTATGAAAAATGTTGAATGGGATGATTCTGCTATTGATTATTTGAAGCCGGGAACATATACTGTAGAGGGAAGAATATCTCAGCCTGTATATAAGTTTCCGCTTGCAGAAGGTTATGCTGACCCTGTTGTTTTCCGTTATGCAGACAGATGGTATTTTATAGCAACCAATGATAATACTGATGATATAGGGTTATTCGTAAGGTATTCTGACACGGTGGCGGGATTATTTGATAAGGATGTTAAGGAATACTGCATACTTGATTATGACGAGAACAGAGAGCTTATTCAGACCTTTTGGGCGCCTGAATTTCATATAATAGGTAATGATTTGTACATATTATTTGCAGTAGGGCCTAAGAGCTGGGGGCCTCAGTGCCATATGATGAAGCTTAAGGCGGGCGGCCGGATTGAATGCAAAGAAGACTGGGAAGACCCGGTAAAGGTAATGCGTGCAGACAAAACTCCTCTTTCCGGGAGTGGCATTACTCTTGATATGACATATATTAAAGTCAGAGGACGTTCTTATCTTGTATGGTCGGAGCGTTATCATATAGGAACTCCGCTTGATTCGGGTTCCATGATATATATTGCTGAGACAGATGAGAATACTCCGTATATTATTAAAGGTGAACCTGTACTTCTTACCCGTCCTTTATACGGATGGGAGAACCAGTATGGAACAATTAATAATGAAGGCCCGTATCCGCTTATTGAAGGCAATAAAGTATATATTGCATATTCAGGCGGTTCTGCCGGGGGTTATTCATATACCGTAGGTCTTCTTTCAATAGATGATGATAAAGACCTTTTGTGTGCAGAAGAGTGGGATAAGGCTATTACACCTCTTCTTTCCGCTTATTCTGTTGAAGGAGAGTATGGTCCGGGACATAATAGCTTCTACCGTGATGAAAACGGCGATGTGTGGATAGCCTACCATGCGAAGATAACAAGTGGGTTTGTAACGAGAAGTACGGCGATAAGAAGAGTTCATTTTAATGTGTATGGTGAGCCGGTATTTAACATGTCTGCAGAAAGAGATATTTTTCCGGAATATGAAAATGTTAGTATGAAAGTGAATTACCGTATGTAAGATGGAATATGGTCTCCGTCTTGACATACGTTAGTTGGGCTTTGCAGGTCAGGACGGAGGTATTTAATGGATAATAAGACTTTGGCAGAGATAGACGCTATTGCAAATACAATTCTTGCCGATTACGGAAAAGGCAGGACAATAGATAAGACAGACGTATTTAACCAGCCTAATAAGGACGTCATCATAGATATTCTTAATAAGCTGATACGTATAGTATATCCGGGATATTTTAAAGATAAGAATTATAATATATACAATGTAAAGAATAATCTGTCGGTAATTATAGAAGACGTAGTATATAATCTTAATAAGCAGATTGCAATAACCTTAAAAAATAATGACGATTATATTCATACTGATGCCGCTGGTATTGAAGAAGAAGCGCGTACGCTTACACTTAAGTTTTTAAAAGCAATTCCTAAAGTCCGCGAATATGTGGAGACAGATGTAGAAGCAGGGTATGAAGGGGATCCGGCGGCAACAAGCAAGGATGAGGTTATATTCTGTTATCCGGGTTTATATGCTATTACAGTCAACAGGCTTGCACATGAACTTTATCTTCTTGACGTTCCGCTTATACCGCGTATAATGACGGAGCACGCACATTCAAAGACTGGTATTGATATTCATCCTGGAGCCACCATAGGAAAGTATTTTTTTATAGATCATGGAACCGGAATTGTTGTTGGTGAGACAACAGTGATTGGAGAGCATGTAAAAGTGTATCAGGGCGTTACGCTCGGAGCGCTTTCCACCAGGGGCGGACAGAGCCTTAGAAATAAGAAACGGCATCCTACGATAGAAGATTATGTAACAATATATTCGGGAGCCTCCATACTTGGAGGACAGACAGTTATAGGCAATAACGTTGTGATTGGCGGTAACGCATTTATAACATCTTCTGTTGAAGCAGGTACAAGGGTCAGTGTGAAAAATCAGGAACTGGAAATAATATAAAAGATATCATTTATGGGCCGGAACCTATATTTTGTAGGTTCCGGCTGCACTCGTTACATAACCTGATTTGGCTGCATATACTCTGATTACTGTGCCTTTTTTCAGCTTCTTTTTAAGCTTTACAGTGAATTTTCCTTTTTTGTCAGCTTTTACAGTATATCTTTTAGCGCCTACAGTTACGGTGACTTTTGATTTTTTAAGAGCTGTTCCCTTAATAATTTTTCGGCCTTTTTTGTATGATGTAAGAGTAGGAGTCTTTAGTTTCTTTATGGAGGATGCGGACGCTGTTGAATCCGCGTTAGAACCTTTTGCGTCATAAGTGCTGCTTTGTGAAGCTTTTGATGCCGGTACAGGCGTGGCCTTTGTCTGGGCAGATTCTATTGCAGTTCCCTTTAACGATATATTGTTAATCGCCGCTTCTCCGCCAGTTGCTTCGTCTGAAAGCTTTCCGCCTGATATTGTCTGTGTTCCGGCCGCTATAATCCTTATGTATACTGTGGAACAATTGGACGCGGCAGCCGGAATGCTGAAGCTGTGCTCATACAGCGTTTTATTCATTGTAAGAGAAAACGCCGTTCCGGATATATCGGTAAATGTTTTATTATCCGTGCTATATTGTACCTTATACACTTTAGGTCCCTTTTTGGAGCCGCCGATTCGGAATGATATTCTTAAGTTCTCATATCCTGTAGTCTGTGCTGATATAAGAAAATACGGCGCGCTGCCCCAGGGGTTATTATTACCTGCTGCCATTACCGGAGTCGCGTTCTGTCTGACGCCGTTGTATGAATAATCATTGTCTGCGCTCCATTCAAGCTTTCTGTTATCAGATGAAGAGCCGGAAACAGAAGCATAAAGCCTTGCCGACAGCTTATATTTTCCGGATGACGCATAATATCCTGAATCAGCGTTGGTTTTATATGTATCATTAAGGTCCTTGTCTGCTTCGGAGCCGGACGGTCTTGTGAATGCAAATGAAGCAATGTCAGTTTCGGAAACGGCAGCATTTACAGTATAAGGACTGATGCAGCCGAAAAGAAGTGTTATCGTAAACAGGACGGAGACGAAATGTTTGATGGTTCCTTTCATATAAAATACCCCTCTCAAATTTTGTTTATAAAATATAATATATTTATCTTAAAAATATGGCATGAATGTTGCAAAAAGTAAATTTAATAAATAGATTACGTATATTATATAATATTTTAATGGATAATAAGTATTTTTATTATATAATAAAGAAGTGTTTTGGTATATTAAAAAATGTATGGAGGGAATGCGATGAATATAAAAAAATTTACCGCGTATATGATTGTGGCAGCATTCGTTATATCTGCATTTGGAGGCGCCATATCAGTGTCAGATGTAGATGCGGCAGCTAAAGCTCCTAAGCTTAACACTGCAAACAAGACTGTTGAAGCCGGAAAGAGCTTTAAGCTTACAATCAGGAAAAAGGGAATTAAAATTAAGAAGACAAAATGGAAGACCGGCAAGAAGAAAATTGCATCGATATCCAAAGCAGGAAAGACATCTGTTAAGGTTACTGCAAAGAACGCCGGAGTCACTAAGATTACAGCTATGGTAAAATATACTGCAGGTAAAAAAGCAGCTAAAAAGAAGCTTTCATGTAAAGTTACCGTTACTGCGGCAAAGAAGGATGCACTGCCAACTTCTGCAACGCAGGTACAGAACGGAGGAGCTTCTACTAATCAGCCTGTAAAGGCTACAGAGCAGCCTACGGCAACGCCTGTTCCTTACTATTATGATTATGACTATTTTGCAATGTTTAACGGTGATAATGCTGATGGAAAAGAGAACATGTTCATTAACTTTGTATTATCAGATTCATGGCAGACCAATACTAAGCTGTCAGCCATAGAATCACTGGAGTTTGCAGTAGATTCTGTACAGGAGCTTGATATTGATTTGTATGTATCAGAGTGGGACTGTGATATAGACAAGGACGATGCTAAGAAGATTACTACAATACATACAGACGGAACTAAGGGACAGAACATATCGCTTACAGACGAGATAGCTGGCAATGCGGATATAAAAGCGCTTGATTCCACGAACAACGGAAGAATATCATTTGGATTTTCAACGTCAGACGGTAACGGCCAGTTCGTAATCCATGATATGTACGTCAACTATCATAACAATAACACGGGCGGTACATCTCATCATAAAGCGGCAATCAGTGTCGTAACATCGGCTGTCGGTTCTGCCGCTTCAGCATACAGCGCCGATAAAAAGGCGGCAGATGATGCAGACGAGGATTTCTCAGGTACGCTTGACGAGTATATGGCAAAGAAGCCAGGCGGCTTGTTTGAAGCACGTCCTAAGGATGCGTCGGATGCTGTTAATAATTATACAAGTATGGCTGATATTACTGAAGCAAAAGGATATAAGTTTGGTACATGCGTAACATACAGTCAGATAAAAAATGACGCTGAGTTCTGCAAGCTTCTTGCACACCACTGTGACAGTATAACAGCAATGAATGAATTTAAGGCATATTCGATTCTGGACGGAGACGCGTCGCGAGCTAACTGGACAGATGATGAGACTTCAATGCCTGCGCTTAGATTTGATAAAGCTGATTATATCTGTGAGTGGGCAAAAGATAACGGCCTGCAGATAAGAGGACACGCCCTTGTATGGGATAACAGCATGAAGCAGTGGTTCTTTACTAAAGGTTATAAGGACGACAGCACCGATTACGCTTCTAATGAGATATGTCGTAAGAGACTTCAGTATTATGTAGATCAGGTAATGAGACATTTTCAGGAGAAATATCCTGATGTAGTATACTGCTGGGACGTTGTAAATGAAGGCATTGATGAGAACAGCGCAGATAAGCTCAAGATAAGACAGAACAGGGGAGTAGAGAATTATTTTTATTATCACTGCTCTTCACAGCCAAACGGAAAAGGTGAGGATTATGTTAAATTCACATTCCAATGTGCGTATGATACCCGTGAAGCTATGATTAACGAGGGACTTCTTTCAGACAGAAGCAAGCTTGAGCTTGTTTATAATGATTACAATGTAATTGAAAGCAACAAGAGACCGTATGTAAAAGCGCTTGTTGAATATCTTAACAGCGGCGGCGAGCAGCTTTGTGATGCTGTTGGATGCCAGGGATATCTTGGAGCTTACCAAAAGCAGCAGGGATGTCTTTCTATGAGCTGGGTTGATAAGACAACTACAACAATTAAAGAATTTGCTTCAATGGACCCGCCTGTACATGTGCAGCTTACGGAGATGGCAATGCGTAACTTCGACTGGGATTATCTTGACGATAAGCAGAATGGAGAGTACAGTCACGGAGAATTTGCGGCTAATCTTTTTGAAGGGCTGGCCAATATTAATTCTGAAACTGACAATGCATTTACAAGCATGTCAATATGGGCATTTATAGATGATCCGATTATGAATAAGGTGGATGAATCGTTTGACTATTGGCAGTATGCGCCGTTCAGCGGAATGTTTGATGAAGTGTACAGAGTAAAACCTGCGTTTGAACATGCTTATCAGATTCTGCAGCAGTAAATAAAGATTTTTAAAATATGCGTCCGGTATATAATGTGATTCCGGACGCATATTTTCTGTAAATGCTGCAGTCAGGTTTGAAGCAGTAAAAATGCTTGACTTAGGGTGTTACGAAAAGCTATAATGTAGATGTCGTATTGATTGCGGCGTAATATATAATATGGAGATGATTAGTATGGCAAGAACAGGAAGGCCAAAAGGCACTAACAACAAAGAGATTATCTGTTCAATGAGAATGGATGCGGCAACCAAACAGAGACTTGAAGCTTACTGCGAGAAGATGCATATGGCTAAGTCAGAAGCACTTAGACATGCAATCGACTTGCTTGCTATAGAAGCAGGACAATAATTATTATATATTATGGTGGAGTAACATATGCAGCACAGTGTAAAGTGTATTGCAAGAATATATAATGATTATTCAGTACGGTTTGGTATCCCCAGACAGAGCGGGATTGTTGAGGATATCGAATCAAAGATTATATTTGAACCGGAATACAGATGCATTGACGCCATAAGAGGATTAGAAGAGTTCTCATGCTTATGGCTTATTTGGCTGTTTACTGAGACTATAAGAGACGGTTATAAGCCTACGGTGCGGCCTCCAAAGCTTGGAGGCAACAGACGAGTCGGGGTATTTGCAACCAGGTCGCCGTTCAGACCCAATCCTATAGGACTGTCTTGTGTTACATTAAGCAGGATTGATTTGGCTTGTGCAGAAGCTCCGGTTATATATGTCAAGGGTGCCGATCTTATGAATGGCACTCCTTTATTTGATATCAAGCCTTATATTCCTTACACAGACTGCAGGCCGGAGGCTGTTTCGGGTTTTTCAAAGCCGCCGGATATGCCTGCTCTTAAGGTTGAATGCAGTGATAATCTTTCGGACAAGATTCCGCAGTCTTTGAAAGCGCCGCTTTTTAAGATTCTTTCACTTGACCCAAGACCCGGTTATCATAATGATGATAAAAGAATATACAGCTTTGAATATGGCGGCCTCAGGATAAGCTTTACTGTCTGTGACGGAGTTCTTAAGGTAAATGATGTGAATATAATTTCAGAAAGGAAGTTATAGGCAATGTATGATGTAAATTCGATGAAGGCAGAGGAATTTATCAGCCACGAAGAAGTCCTTGCATCGCTTAAATATGCTGATGATAATAAGAATAATATTCAATTAATAGACGAGATTCTTGCCAGGGCAAAAGAAAGAAAGGGGCTTAACCACAGAGAAGCCTCGGTGCTGCTTGCGTGTGATATACCTGAAAAGGTTCAGGAGATGTATAGCCTTGCAGAGCAGATTAAAAAGGATTTTTACGGCAACAGGATTGTAATGTTCGCGCCTTTATATCTGTCCAATTATTGTGTAAACGGATGTGTTTATTGTCCGTATCATTTGAAAAATAAGCATATCCCCCGAAAGAAGCTTACTCAGGAGGAGGTTGCGAAGGAAGTAACTGCGCTTCAGGATATGGGACATAAAAGGCTTGCAATAGAAGCGGGAGAAGACCCGGTTAATAATCCTATAGAATATATACTCGAATGTATTGATACTATATACAGTATTAAGCATAAGAACGGCGCTATAAGGAGAGTTAACGTAAATATTGCTGCGACAACAGTTGAGAATTACAGAAAGCTTAAAGAAGCCGGAATAGGAACTTATATACTGTTTCAGGAGACATATTATAAGGAAAGCTATGAAGCGCTTCACCCAACCGGACCTAAGCATGATTACGCATATCATACAGAGGCTATGGACAGAGCTATGGAGGGTGGAATTGACGACGTTGGTCTTGGCGTATTATTCGGTCTTGAACTATACAGATATGAATATTGCGCGCTTCTGATGCATGCTGAGCATCTTGAGGCAGTACACGGCGTTGGACCGCATACTATATCTGTGCCAAGAATCAAGCATGCGGACGATATTGATCCAGGTGCGTTTGATAATGCCATAAGCGATGAGATATTCTGTAAGATAGCGGCTCTTATACGTATTGCAGTGCCTTATACAGGTATGATTATATCGACAAGGGAAAGTGAAGCCGTACGTGAAGAGATAATCAGGCTTGGCGTGTCGCAGATATCAGGAGGTTCAAGGACAAGCGTAGGAGGATATTGCGAGACTGACCGTCCTCATGATACTGAGCAGTTTGACGTCTCTGACCAGAGAACTCTTGATGAAGTAGTGAACTGGCTTATGAGAACAGGTTATATTCCGTCTTTCTGTACGGCGTGCTACCGTGAAGGAAGAACCGGCGACAGATTCATGTCGCTGCTTAAAAGCGGACAGATATCTAATTGCTGCCATCCGAATGCGCTTATGACGCTTAAAGAATATCTTATGGATTATGCTTCGGAAGATACGAAGCGTATAGGAGAAGCGCTTATTGCAGAAGAGCTTAACAATATAGACAGTGAAAAGGTACGTAAAATATGCAGTGATAATCTTGAAAAAATACAGAACGGAATACGTGATTTCAGATTTTAGCGGAGGTGCGGCATGGGACTTAATGATACGCCAAATTCAGAAAGAGTTCATATAGGATTTTTTGGCATGAGAAATGCCGGAAAATCAAGCCTTGTGAATGCTGTTACGGGACAGAAGATGTCTGTAGTATCCGACGTCTGCGGCACTACTACCGACCCTGTAAAGAAAGCGATGGAGCTTTTGCCGATAGGACCGGTTCTGATAACAGATACTCCGGGATTTGATGATGAGGGAAGTCTTGGTAATATGCGTGTTGAGACGGCAAGAAGAACGCTTGCATCTACGGATATTGCTGTGCTTGTTGTAGATTCCGCATACGGAATATGCGATACAGACAAAGAGCTTATAGGTCTGTTTAAGGAAAAGAATATACCTTATATCATTGCCTACAATAAGTCGGATAAGGCAGAGATTAATACGTCTTCTGATAATGAAATTGCGGTTAGCGCAGTATATGGCACTAATATATATGAATTAAAGGAGCTTATTGGCTCCAGATATAATAAAGGAACTGAAAGAAAGCTTGTCTCAGATTTAATATATCCGGGCGAATATGTTATTCTTGTAGTTCCAATAGACAGCGCAGCGCCTAAGGGAAGACTTATACTTCCCCAGCAGCAGGTTATAAGAGAAATACTGGACGTAGGCGCTAATGCAATTGTTGTCAGGGAAAATGAGCTTAAAAAGACAATTGACAATATCGGCGTCACTCCTTCGCTTGTTATTACAGACAGTCAGGTGTTTGAAAAGGCGGCTAAAGATACGCCTGATAATATTTTCCTTACTTCATTCAGTATACTGATGGCAAGATATAAGGGCTTTCTTAGAATGGCGGCAGACGGGGCGGAAGCGATTGACAGATTAAATGACGGCGACGTCGTACTTATTTCGGAAGGGTGTACCCATCACAGGCAATGTGAGGATATAGGAACGGTAAAGCTTCCCAAATGGCTTAAAGAGTATACGGGGCGTGATATCAGGTTTGAATTTTCAAGCGGCGCGGGTTTTCCTGATGAGCTTGAAAGCTTCAGCCTTGTAATTCACTGCGGCGGCTGTATGCTGAATGAGCGCGAGATTAATTACCGTATGCAGAAGGCTTACCTTTCGGGCGTTCCCGTTACCAATTATGGAACTGCGATAGCCTATATGAAGGGAATTTTGGAAAGAAGCATGAAAATGCTGTAAAATATTTTGAAATAAATAAAGAAATAGTGTAAGATAAGAGTAAGAATACTATATAGGAGGTTTTTTGATGGAGTTAAAATACGATGTTAAGGGTTATATTGAAGAAGGAAAAGCAATTCTTGGTATTGAATTTGGTTCAACAAGAATTAAGGCAGTGCTTATAGGACAGAATAATGAACCTGTTGCACAGGGAAGCCATGACTGGGAGAACAGACTTGAAAACGGTATATGGACTTATAGTGAAGACGATATATGGACGGGACTTCAGGATTGTTATGCCGACATGTTAAAGGATGTTAAAGCACAGTATGGAGCAGAGGTTACAAGCCTTGCCGCTATAGGCTTCAGCGCAATGATGCACGGATATCTTGCATTTAACGAAGCGGGAGAGCTTTTGGTACCGTTCAGGACATGGAGAAATACTATTACAGAAGAAGCGTCCAGCGAGCTTTCGGAGCTTTTTAACTTCCATATTCCGCAGAGATGGAGTATCGCACATCTATATCAGGCAATGCTTAATAAAGAAGAGCATGTTAAAGATGTAAAATTCTTTACAACGCTTGCAGGTTATATTCACTGGAAGCTGACAGGTAAAAAGGTGCTTGGAGTCGGAGAGGCGTCGGGTATGTTCCCGATTGACAGCAACACCTGTACATATGACGCTAAGATGGTATCGCAGTTTGATGAGCTTGCCAAAGGTAAGGGTTATGATATAAAGCTGCTTGATATCATTCCTGAAGTTCTTACTGCAGGAGATGAAGCAGGCATTCTTACTGATGAGGGAGCAGGGCTTCTTGATGTATCAGGAAAGCTTAAAGGAGGCGTTCCTCTCTGTCCGCCGGAGGGCGATGCAGGAACAGGTATGGCTGCAACTAACAGCGTTGCAGTACGTACAGGTAATGTGTCGGCAGGAACGTCGGTATTTGCTATGGTGGTTCTTGAGAAGCCGCTTTCAAAGGCATATGATGCAATTGACCTTGTTACTACGCCGTCAGGAGAGGCGGTGGCTATGGTTCACTGCAATAACTGTACGTCAGACCTTAACGCATGGGTTAATATATTCAGGGAATTTGCAGAAGCGTTCGGAATTGAGCCTGATATGAATAAGTTATTTGGTACCTTATATAATAAGGCGCTTGAGGGAGACGCTGACTGCGGCGGACTTCTTGCTTATAACTATTTCTCAGGTGAACATATAACGGGCTTTGAAGAGGGAAGACCTTTATTTGTAAGAACTCCGGACAGCCGCTTTAACCTTGCCAACTTTATGAGAGTGCATCTTTTCACAGCGCTTGGAGCTCTTAAGACAGGATGCGATATACTTCTGAAGCAGGAGAAGGTAAAAGTAGATAATATTACAGGTCATGGCGGATTATTCAAGACTAAGGGAGTCGGACAGAGCATACTTGCGGCTGCAATGAATGCGCCTGTATCAGTAATGGAGACCGCCGGAGAGGGCGGCGCATGGGGTATTGCGCTCCTTGCTTCCTATATGGTTAATAAGAACGGAAGAACACTTGCACAGTTCCTTGATGCAGATGTATTTGCAGGAGAAACGGGTACTAAGATGATGCCAAATGCATCAGACGCCGCCGGCTTTGACAGGTTTATTGAGAGATATGCCGCCGGACTTGCTATAGAGAGGGCGGCTGTAGATTCACTGAAGTAAGAGGAAGCTATGAGTGCGTTTGGTAAAAATTGAATTAAAGTATGTATATATATGTGAAGCAGGCAGTGTTATCATAATACTGCCTGCTTCATTATTGATGAAAATAAGGAGCTTAGAATGTATTATGCTGTTTCCGTTGTATATTTTATAATACCCTTGACTGCTTTAATATCATCCTGTGATATTCCGCTGTATCTTATAATCAGCTGCATCATGCTTACATCAGTTGCCGACATGCCATAGAGAGCATTTACGGATATTGTTCCGTCATTATAACCGATTGGATAAGCATAATTATTAGATTTAATAAGAACGCCCTCAACGCTTATAAGCCGTCTTAAATTAACATCTGAGGTTAGTCCGTCTGGATTGCTCCACTTAGTATTAGGTATACATATATCTCCGGGAGAATTGGAGGCTATTACAGAAGTATCGGTAATGCAAAAGGCTTTCTGACATAGATTATATTTACTTGTTGAATTGTGGTTATTATCAGGATAAAGCTCGATGGTTCCGATTTGCTTTTCCGATAAGGACGGCGATATGTCGGGCGAGCTTATTTTTATTCCTGAATCCGTTTTGGAGATTTTAGTGCCTCCATCGCTTTCCATAGTGATATAATCATTTGCATAACCGTTTATGGCGGTATATAATATTGCGCCGTTACATTCAGGGTGATTTCCAGCGGATAATCTGGCTTCAGGAGTTACCTGCCCAATAATATTAAATACATAATCTCCCGCGTCTTCCAAATATTGTACCATGTAGGTATCGTGTTTTCTAATCATCGTATTTTTGACGGCGGAATGCTTATATGCTATCGGAATAGCGCCTAAGCTGTTAATATTAAGAGTTGCGCCGGATGCACAATCGGTATGGAATTGTATAGTAAATGTATCTCCAACCGAGTATCCTGTGTAATTGGAACAGCTTAAGGCATATGCGGAGGATGTACCAGTCGTTGTGATTACCACGCTTCTTAATTTGCTGTCAGAGGATTGCTTTTCAAGGGCTACGATGGCGTCTGAATGCTTGTTGATTATTTCTGCGTTTACAGCGCATTTCTGTAAATCAGTATCTGAATCCAAAAGAGCTTTAGCGGCGTCATACTCGCCGTTGTTAATATGCTGCTTATACATATGCGCCGCATATAATGTCTGAGTATCTAAATCAGATACTCTGGAAAAATTATCTATTTTAGCAGGAAAACTGCTTAAACTTGCTGTGTTGCTCATAAATTATACTTCCTTTCTTTTTTATTCTGTATCAAGTGTTGCATAAAAGTCTATAAGGCTTACGGACATAGTACCCGAAAGCAAATCGCCGCTTATAGATTTGGTGATATAGGTTTTGGTTTCGCTGCTTTTCTGCCTTTTATATTGTATTTTTTTGTTGACGTCAAGCCAGGGTACAATAATCATATCAAGGTTTAGCGAAGCGGTTCTGCGGCATAACATGTTAAGCTTTGCGCGGGCATAGTCAGCGGCGATTGAATCCGTATCAAGGTTGGCGTAATTATTCCCGGTAAAGCTTTTCCTTATCTCACCGATTTTTTCTATACAGTATTTGCTGTCTTTATCCACAACGAATACAATATTATCGGTATTGTATCTGGCGCTGAAATGCTGCCGGCATTCAGCTTCGCCTCCATAATCCTGAAAGATTTTACCGTTGGTCATTATGGCGACGGCGTGAACCTGATAATTGCCATTATCATCTGATGATGATTCAAGGCTGTGGGATTTGCCCCATACCTCTATGACATTTTTAATATCAAAAATGTTAATATCGGTATTCTCGCTTATTACAAGGTCCTTTACAATATCGTCCGGCAAAGTAACCATATCGTCATCCGTACATGGAATTTCCTGAAATATAAAATTACCGTCCGCGTCAAAGAAAAATTCGTATGTGCCATACAGGTCTCTTATCTGAACGAGTTTATCTAAAAGAGAACTGTCTGCGGAAAATTCGAGGTCGTACGGAAGCTCATTCCACCTGTATTCGGCGGTATCTTTCCTGTCGTGGATTCCTATGTCGTCAATTCTGTACCGGGTTATGCCAAAATCCTTTATTAAGCCTGTTACGATATTTTTAAGGACTATCCTGTCAGGCTCAGTATATCTTTTGCCGGTATCAGGGTCTGTCGCGGGTATACATGGCGTCTGAGAGCCGTATTCTGTTCCATAGTGGTTACTGTCCATTAAAGAACATAAATCGAGCAGACTAAACGATACTTCCCTGCTCGACGCATCATATCTAAAAGATTCCCTGTCAAATGAATATATTCCCATGCTGTAATAGAGAATCTTATCAGAGATAAAGCTGTAATATCCTATATAAAGTCTTATATAATGGTTGAACAGAATGTCTTCTGAAAAATCTGAGCCGCCATTTTGCAGGCACATTGTAATATTGCATGTGCGTCTTATATCGGAATCCGAATTGATTGAATAATTGCCTGATGTGATATTTCCTTCAAGCATTGTTATGGTTTTGAAATCTTTATCAATAATTTCAGCCTTACAGTACATAATTTTGTTGTGATATTTAAGAGCTTTTATATCTATTTCGTTTATATTCATATTAATCACCACTCTTTATCAGTCTATAATTTCTAAGCGAAGCACAGTCGCATGCGTCGCCTGTCTGTATCCATGAAAATGATATTTTTGGCGCGAGATAATATTCGCTGAAGTCTTCTGAAATCTCATTTTCAATGGAGATGATTGCAATGAAGCCGTCATAATTTTTAAAGACAAGTACCTGACTTTCTGAAAGAAAATCTACAACATCAGTATAATAGTTAAATTCATTTTCCAAATCAGGCATATCGTTATCGTTCATTTTCAGAAATCTTGCGGTAACGCTTCCGGATGAATAGTTAAGAGCGCCATTTTTAACTGCTATCGGATATCTTGAATTGACAGGCGTCACTGACGCAGAACCGGTATGTCTGTTGTAGCTGCTTTGGATATCGAATGTGCTTCCGTACTGTGTTTTTCCGTCAGTAAAATGAATGCCGTCAAAGCAAGAATATACGTCCTCTACGTAGTCAAGATAAGTTTCGCTGCCGAATTTGACAGGAATGAGGTTGTACTGGTAGCCGCAGTTATTTTTGCAGAAATAATCTATAAATGTAAAATTAAAGTCAGGCACACTGGAAACAGGCTGGATATAAAGCGTCTGCCATTTATCAGTCGTATTGTTAATACGCCTTTTTACCGCAAGGCCGTCTATTGCCTGCAGGTCAATCAGAGATTGGTTGGCGTTGCAGGTGTTGTTAAATTCAGTACGCATAATTGTTGAGGCGTCGTCCCATGCGTCTGGCATACCGTTGTCATACTGTGCTAAAGACGGGTCTGACGATACGTAAAGCGCGCCGAAATACCCTCCCGACAGCGTTATGTTATTTATATCTGCATCAAAAACGGCATGGCTGTATAAAAATGCGTCCTCATCCTGTATAAAATTGCATAGTCCTATAAACTGCATATTAATTACCTCCATCCTTTATTTTCAGAGTAAAGTCATTATCTGTTCTCGACAGCTTTATTTCGTAGCAGTAGTTGGTAAATGTGTCCTTGTCCACGTTTATATTGCTGAAATATATGCCGTCTTCATCTTTGCAGATAATAATCATTTTGTCTTTTATAAAAAATTCAAAATAAGGCTGCAGCAATGAAGAAGACGTGCATGTCAGTTCGACTGACGTAATCGTTACTGAGGCGGGCTCTGAGGCTGACAATCCATCAGTGTTATTGAAGAATTTTATCTTTGAGAACTTTTTCCCCTGGCTGAAGGTTTTTTCATACATTCCATCGCCCAAAAGAAGCCCTCCCCATATAATGTCTTCATCTGACTGAGAGTCTGCGTATCTGCATGCACATCCGAAATTACCGTATCCGTTTTTATATGTTATTTTTCTGAAGAAAAACACAATAAAAATCTGATTATCCGCTAAAACACAGTATCTATCAGCATTTT
>CABUPO010000007.1 GCA_902493385.1 uncultured Lachnospiraceae bacterium | reverse complement strand
TTTTGTCTTCAGTTATTATTTTTTCCATAAAAATATCCTTCCTTAACCCGTGTTATAACATATATAATAGTGGATTTTTTATCTGTTGGACAGATATATTATACAAAAAGAAAAGCTTTGGAATGCTGTACTATAGCTTTCCAAAGCCCTCCGATATAATAACTGTAAGGAAATCTTATTTAATAATTCTGACTTTATATACTCCATCCACAGCTTCAAGCTTCTCAACCATCTCATCTGAAGCCTTGCTTCCAATATCTATAATGGAATATGCGTAATTGCCCCTGCTCTTATCCACCATATGATCAATATTGCATCCCATAGATGAAAATACACTTGCACAGTTAGTAATGAGATTCGGCGTATTTCTGTGGCATATTGTGATACGTCCTTCTGAAGTACATACTCCCGCGTCACATGCAGGATAGTTTACAGAATTAGTGATATTACCATTTTCCATAAAATCTTTAATCTCTCTAACCGCCATAACAGCACAGTTATCTTCTGATTCAGCGGTAGATGCTCCAAGATGAGGAACAACAAGCGCATTCTTCATATTAACCGACTTAGGATTGGCAAAATCAGTTACGTATTTTGCAACCTTTCCTGATTCAAGCGCTTCTGCAATATCATCTTCATTAACAAGTATATCTCTCGCAAAATTAAGAATAACCACGCCGTCCTTCATAAGCGCGATACTTTCTCTGTTAATCATACCCTTGGTATCTTCAAGCGCCGGAACATGAACAGTGATATAATCACATTTTTCATATATCTCTTCTCTTGTATTAACACAGTGAACAGCCCTTGACAGTCTGAGTGCGTTAGATACAGTAAGGTATGGGTCGCAGCCATAGACTTCCATTCCAAGCGCGCTTGCGGCATTCGCAACAAGGACGCCGATAGCTCCAAGACCGATAATACCAAGCTTCTTGCCTTCTATCTCATGACCTGCAAAAGCCTTCTTGGCTTTTTCAGCGGACTTGTTAATATTCTCATCTCCGGCATTCTCTTTAACCCAGTTGACTCCGCCTACAATATCACGTGACGACATTAAAAGACCTGCTATAACAAGTTCCTTAACACCGTTGGCATTAGCGCCCGGCGTGTTGAAAACTATAATACCTTTCTCGGCACATTCATCAAGCGGAATGTTATTAACACCGGCTCCGGCTCTTGCTATTGCTTTTAACGACGGAGCAAACTCCATATCATGCATTGATGCGCTTCTTACAAGAATTCCGTCCGCATCATTAACATCCTCCGTTATCTCATATCTGTCGCTCAGCATATCAAGACCGACAGAAGCAATTGGATTAAGGCATTTTATCTTAAAATCAGCCATAATATTAAAACCTCTTTTCAAATAAATTGTTATTATCTCTATTATTTCATATTCTTCTTTTCAAAGTCACTCATAAACTCAACAAGCTTCTCAACACCTGCTTTTGGCATAGCGTTATAAATACTTGCACGCATGCCTCCGACAGTTCTGTGTCCCTTAAGGTTCTCAAGACCCGCAGCCTTTGCTTCAGCAACAAATTTTGCATCAAGCTCTTTGTCGCCGGTTACAAAAGGCACATTCATAAGGGAACGGTCTTCTTTTACAACAGTACCTGTAAACAGCTTACTGGAATCAAGGAAATCATAAAGAATCTTAGCCTTCTCTTCATTTCTTTCCTTCATAACTTCAAGTCCGCCCATATCCTTAAGCCACTTAAACACCTTACCACATATATATATTCCATATGCCGGGGGAGTGTTATAAAGAGAATCATTATCCGCATGAGTCTTATACTTAAGCATTGTAGGCGTGCCTGGCAGTACATCATCAGTAATAAGGTCCTCGCGCATTATTGTAATAGCAACTCCGGCAGGTCCTATGTTCTTCTGCACTCCGCCATATACTACACCGTAATCAGCAATATTCATAGGCTCTGACAAAAAGCAGGATGATACGTCCGATACAAGTATCTTGCCCTTTGTGTCAGGCAGCTTCTTATACTTTGTACCATAGATAGTATTATTCTCACAGATATATACATAATCTGCATCTTCACTGATTGGAAGGTCGCTGCAGTCAGGGATATAAGAAAATGTTTTATCCTCAGATGATGCTATGGCATTAGCTTTACCGTATATACAAGCTTCCTGATAAGCCTTTTTTGCCCACTGCCCTGTTATTATGTAATCTGCAGTCTTATTCTTCATAAGGTTCATAGGAATCATGGCAAACTGTGTAGAAGCTCCGCCCTGCAAAAACATTACCTTGTAGTTATCAGGAATATCAAGCAGCTCGCGTAAATCCTTTTCTGCTGTTTTAATGATATCATCATACACCTTAGAACGATGGCTCATTTCCATAACAGACATCCCTGAGCCCCTGTAATCCAGCATCTCATCCGCTGCTTCTTTTAATACTTCCTCCGGCAAAACAGCCGGACCTGCCGAGAAATTATATACTCTTCCCATCTCATCCTCCTTCTGTCAGGCTCATGCCTGCAATAAATATCTTAATTATTATAAAACAATATAAAAACAAATCTTATTGTAGAAGATTAACAAATAATTGTCAATCCCTTTCATCTAAATCATCAGCTGTGATTATTTTATCAATTGCATTTCCTGGAGCAACCATCGGCCATACCTTATCATCATTATCAATAACACATTCAATGACAACCGGCTCATTAAGCGCCAAAGCATTATCAAACGCTTCTTTAAATTCATCATTTGTAGTTACTCTTACGGCCTTTACTCCAAGCCCTTCAGATACTTTAACGAAATCAACCTTATCCTTAAGAATTGTATTAGAATATCTTTTCTGATAGAACAAATCCTGCCATTGTCTTACCATACCAAGAACGTAATTATTAAATACAACCTGAATAATCGGTATATTATACCTTGAGGCCGTAGCAAGCTCATTAAGGTTCATTCTAAAGCATCCGTCTCCCGCCATGTTGATAACAGTCTTATCCGGATTGCCTACTTTAGCCCCTATACACGCGCCCAGTCCAAATCCCATAGTACCAAGTCCGCCTGAACTTAAAAATGTTGCCGGCTTCTTATACTTGTAATACTGCGCCGCCCACATCTGATGCTGTCCAACGTCAGTAGTTATAATTGCATCCCCGTCGGTTGCTTTGTTTATGTAGGATACAATTGACGGGCCTGTCAATCTGCTCATATCATATGAAAGAGGCATATCAGCTTTCATATCTTTTATAAGGCCCATCCACTCGCTGTTATCGCACTGGTCAAGCTTTTCATTAAGCATTTTAAGAACTTCTTTTACATCACCGATTATGCTGTAATCAACACGAATATTTTTATTAACCTCAGCCGGGTCAATATCTATATGAAGCACCTTTGCATTCTCTGCAAACTTCTTTGGATTGCCAAGTACGCGGTCAGAAAATCTTGTACCAAGCGCAATCAAAAGGTCGCTTTTCATAACTCCAAGGTTGGAAGTCTTAGTTCCATGCATTCCAAGCATGCCGGTATATCTTTCATCGGTATTATCAAATGCGCCTTTACCCATAAGGGAATCGCATACAGGCGCGTCAATAAGCGAAGCAAATTCCATAAGCTCGTTTTCTGCTCTTGATGCAACGCATCCTCCGCCAACAAATATCATAGGACGCTTTGAAGCTTTAATAGCTTTTACCGCCGCGCTAATATCATTTTCAGATATGTACTCTGTGCTTCTTGCAGGAATATATTTTTCTTTTTTCTCATAATCACATAACGCTGCCGTAACATCCTTTGCAATATCTATAAGAACCGGGCCTTTGCGCCCTCTCTGTGCAATTCTGAACGCGCGTCGTATTGTCTCTGCAAGCACATTAACATCCTTTACAATAAAGTTATGCTTAGTGATTGGCATAGTCACGCCGGCAACGTCTATCTCCTGAAAACTATCCTTACCCAGCGCCGGCACATTAACATTACATGTTATTGCAATAAGCGGTATTGAATCCATATAAGCTGTGGCGATTCCGGTAACAAGGTTGGTTGCCCCCGGACCGCTTGTAGCCATACATACTCCTACTTTTCCCGTTGACCTTGCATATCCGTCTGCAGCATGTGCAGCTCCCTGTTCGTGCGAGGTCAGTATATGTCTTATTCTGTCCTGATATTTGTATAATTCATCATATACGTTAAGTATTGTACCTCCAGGATATCCGAATACTGTATCTACACCCTGTTCCAAAAGACATTCAAGTACAATCTGAGCTCCTGTTAACCTCATATTATCTCTCCTACTCATAAAATATTATCGCATTTCCAATATTGCTCCCCTGTTAGCTGATGTTACCAGCTCACGGTATCTTGCAAGATATCCTGTCGTGACTTTAGGTTCTACAGGCTTAAGCTTCTTTCGTCTCTCACACAGAACCTCGTCAGATACATCAAGGGTTATAGTATTCTCAGGAATATTAATCTTGATTATGTCGCCTTCTTCAACAAGGGCAATAGGTCCTCCCATAGCTGCTTCAGGCGAAACGTGTCCAATAGACGCTCCCCTTGAAGCTCCGGAAAATCTTCCGTCTGTAATAAGCGCAACGCTTGAGCCAAGTCCCATTCCTGCAATAGCAGACGTAGGATTAAGCATCTCTCTCATGCCAGGTCCTCCCTTTGGCCCCTCATAACGTATAACAACAACATCACCTTCAACAATCTTTCCGCCTTTAATTGCGGCGATTGCATCCTCTTCGCAGTCAAATACCTTTGCAGGGCCTTCGTGAACCATCATTTCAGGCACAACTGCCGAACGCTTTACTACACATGAATCAGGAGCCAGATTACCTTTAAGAACAGCAATTCCTCCTGTCTCACTATATGGATTCTCTACAGGTCTTATGACGTCGGTATTTTTATTAATACAATTCTTTATATTTTCTCCGACTGTCTTTCCTGTTACCGTAATTATATCTGTATATAAAAGCTTCTTCTTATCAAGCTCGTTCATAACTGCATATACGCCGCCTGCTTCGTTAAGGTCTTCCATATATGTAGGGCCTGCCGGTGCAAGATGACACAGATTAGGAGTCTTTGCACTGAGCTCGTTAGCTATGTCAAGATTAAGATTAACTCCCGCTTCGTGAGCGATTGCAGGCAGATGAAGCATACTGTTAGTTGAACATCCAAGCGCCATATCTACCGTAAGAGCATTCATAAACGCTTTCTCTGTCATAATATCTCTTGGTCTTATGTCTTTTTCAAGAAGCTCCATTATTTTCATTCCTGCGTGCTTTGCAAGCCTGATTCTTTCTGAATATACTGCCGGAATTGTTCCATTGCCCTTAAGACCCATTCCAAGAGCCTCGGTGAGACAATTCATACTGTTGGCTGTATACATGCCTGAACACGAGCCGCATGTAGGACACACGTTATTCTCATAATCTGCGACCTCTTCCTCTGTCATAAGTCCTGCCGCATTAGCTCCTACAGCTTCAAACATACTTGAAAGGCTGCGCTTCTTTCCTCCTACGTGGCCCGCAAGCATCGGTCCGCCGCTGACGAATATCGTCGGCACATTGATTCTTGCCGCAGCCATCAAAAGACCCGGAACATTCTTATCGCAGTTAGGTATCATTACAAGCGCATCAAACTGATGTGCCAAAGCCATGCATTCCGTAGAGTCTGCAATAAGATCTCTTGTTACAAGCGAATATTTCATGCCAATGTGTCCCATTGCAATTCCGTCGCATACAGCAATTGCCGGAAAGACTCTGGGAGTACCGCCCGCCATAGCGACGCCAAGCTTGACGGCCTCAACAATTTTGTCAATATTCATATGCCCCGGCACAATCTCATTGTATGAACTTACGATACCAATCAGAGGTCTGTTAAGTTCTTCACTTGTAAGTCCGAGCGCATTAAATAATGAACGGTGCGGAGCCTGCTGCATTCCTTTTGTTACATTGTCACTTCTCATATTCCTCATCCTTTCAGATAGATTTTTCGTGTATAATCTTATATATTTTAAAGATATATGTCTGTTTATGTCAAGAGGATTTTTCATAAATATAGTCGTGAAGGGCATTTCTGTTCTCATCAATATCTATTTCAAGAATATCCTGACCGTTTACAGAACCATTTTCATATGAGCCGTCCACCGGTATTCTGAACTGCTCGATATCAGTTGTACCCATAAATATAATATCCTTAAGATAGCCAAGTATCATTTCGGATGAAAGGTCGGTAGAAATCTCAGGCATCACCGCTTCAGCCGTTTCAAACCATTTGCTTTTAGGCTGTGATTTCATTGAGAGAAATATCTGCTTAAGCACGTATCTCTGTCTTTCAGTACGTCCGAAATCCGACTTTTTATCCTGCCTGAGCCTGCAGTACGCAAGCGCCTGAGTGCCGTTCATGTTGTTGATTCCCGGTTTCAGCTTAAGCACGGAGGTTCTGTGATACCTGGACATCAAAATGCTGTGCTCTTCTTCAGTCAGATTAACCTCCACTCCTCCAAGAGTATCTACAACCTTTCTGAAAGCCTCAAAATCAACTATCGCATAACCCTGCACCGAAATTCCGAAATTACTAAGTATTGTTTTATAAAGGAGCTCTACGCCTCCATACGAATATGCCGCGTTAAATTTGTGCTTTCCGTATCCCGGAATGTCAACGTACATATCCCTCATTAATGATGTAATCTTTAATTTCTCATTCTTTTTGTCGATGGTCGCTATCATACATGAATCCGAACGTCCGTCTTCCTTCCACGAACTTCTTTTATCAGCCCCTACAAGAAGTATATTAATTACATCATCACTTTTTTCCAGATTTTGCTCTGAGCCCGCAAACTCGCTTTCTACACCGGCTATAACTCCTGAAGCATCATGGTTCATAAGCTTCAGCGTGCTCTGAAACCTGTGGCTTAGCGCCGCCGCCTGATTTCCTGCAACAACCGAAATAACAAGCATAACAGATAAAAATATCCAAAACCTTTTCTTTTTTTTCTTTTTCTTTTTAATATATCCTGACATTGATTCATTCTCCAAGCTCCACTATTTATTCCAATAACTTCTGTTCATTGTACACCGCATTAATACAGCCTTTGGCAGCCTGTCATATATTTTTCCCATTCTGTATCCCATGAACTTAAATCCGCTTTGTATAATCAGCTTTGGTATAAGGTAAGCCTTATGCTGTCTGCACAGTATTTTCGACACCTTTTTAATCATCCTTATACCTTCCGACTCAGACGATACCCGCGAAAATACTTCCTTATACTGCCTGTGCGACACGGCAAGGTCAAAATTACGCCTGAACTGCTCCATACATGAATAATTATGCGAATGTATGACATGGGCGTCCGGCGCGTACATTACAGTATATCCTCTGTCTATAAGAGCCGCCGCCATAAGCATGTCCTCGTTAAAAATTGTCCTTTTTACAAATCCTCCTGTCTCCTCATAGCATGTTTTTTTATACATTGCACATACATCAGACAGGAAATAAGTCTTGATTCCATATTGGTCTAAAGTATCCCTGTTCTGAACACGGACGCTGTCCGGATAATTAAACGACCGTACAAGCCTTTCTAATTCAGAGCAGCCGTCATACGGAACCTGCTTTGCATAAGACGCCGCAGTATTTTCATTGGCAAACGCTTTATAAAGATTTTCAAATACATATTCGTTTTCTAAAAGAGCGTCCTGCGTCATGCACACGGCGTAATCGGCGTCAGAATATTCCATTCCCAGCCTTCTCGTACCGCCGTGATCAAAATCCTTCTGCTCTACGTATATAATTCTGACATTATCGCAAAGAAAACTCTCCGCTGTCTTTTGCTCCTCTTCCTTAGAGCTTTTCTGAGGAACTGTCCACATCAGTATTATCGTATCCGGTGCAAGCGTCTGCTTACATACTGCATTAAATACCGCATTAAATCCGGCATTCGGTTTAAATACAGGAATTATTACATCTAAACTCATTCTACACATATCCTCATATCAATTGCTTGGCTGTGCTTACGGCTTCTTTTGCATCCGCCGAGTATGCGTCCGCGCCTATTTCTTCTGCAAAATCTCTTGTTACTACGGCGCCGCCTATCATAATTCTGGCACGCACATTTTCTTTCTTTGCCAAATCAACAACATTTTTCATTTCTGTCATTGTAGTTGTCATAAGCGCAGACAGCCCTATAATATCTGCGTTATACTTTTTAGCTGCGTCTATAATATCTTCTGCGGGTACATTTTTTCCAAGGTCATACACTGTAAAACCGTAATTCTTAAGCATTATTCCAACAAGGTTCTTTCCTATATCGTGTATGTCGCCCTTAACTGTAGCAATAACTACAACTCCGTTGGTTTTTCCTGCGTCTTCATCATCAAGCAGCGGCTCAAGATAATCTATCGAAGCCTTCATTGCCTCGGCGCTGTTCATGAGCTGCGGAAGAAAATACCTGCCCGCCTCAAACAGCTCTCCTACCTTATTAATAGCAGGTATAAGCGCTTTGTTGATTATTATATCAGGTCTTTTGCCATTATCAATGGCATTCTTTACCAGCTTTAACGCATTTTCTTTTCTGCCCTTTAAAACCGACTCGTAAATACCCTCATCGCATATATCGTCTGTTATATCTTTATCCGGGCCTTCTTTTTTGACTGTTACATCTTTGGCGGCGGCATCGTTTTTCTGTGCCGGAACTAATTCTTTTTTATGCTCCTCGTTAAATACAGTAATTCTTTCAACATATCTTGTATCCGAATCAGGCTTGGCCATAAGAAGGTCCGACGCATACGTAATATTCATAAGAAGCTCCTGCATCGGATTAGCAATTGCCATTGTCAGTCCGCTTGATATGGCAACCGCCATAAATGCTGCGTTAATATAAGACCTTTCCGGCAATCCAAACGATATATTGGACAACCCGCACACTGTCTCAACGCCAAGCTCCTCCTTACAATATCTTATAGTTTCAAGCGTCTCTGCAGCCGCCTGTCTGTTAGCGCCCACTGTCGTTACAAGCCCGTCCACAACTATACAGTCATCGTCTATTCCGTATTCATGAGCTTTATTAACCAGCGTATTAATAATCTCTTTCTTTTCATCAAGACTTTTTGGAAGTCCCGCTTCTGAAAGTGGAAGCAGAACAAACATTGCTCCGTACTTTTTTGCAAGGGCAAGAAGCCTGTCCGTTTTATTATCATCAAGGCTTATCGAATTCATAAGCGCTCTTCCCGGATAATGCCTTAAAGCCTTTTCCATAGCGTCAGGGCTGCTTGTATCTATCGATAATGGAAGATTTACTGACTGAGACAATTCCATAACCGCTTTATACAGAATCTCGGTCTCATCAATTCCGTTCATTCCTACATTAACATCCAAAATATCTGCGCCGTACTCCTCCTGTTCCTCAGCCATTGATACAACAAGCTCAAGGCTGCCTTCTTTAAGAGCTGCCTGAAGCGCCTTTTTACCTGTCGGGTTAATCCGTTCGCCGATAATAAAAAACTTTTCTCCTGAAGCAATATCCACATAGCTTCTTTCACTCGTCAGAATTTTTTTACTGCCGCAGCGTTGATTAGCCGGCATAACATACGAGGCCGACCTGCTTTTTAACAGTCTGATGCAACAAGGATCCGTTCCGCAGCAGCCTCCGATTATTGACGCTCCCGCAGATACAATCTCTCTTACTCCAAGTTCAAATTCCTCAGGCGTATCGGAATATACCGTAACGCCGTCTCTGAGCACAGGCATTCCGCAGTTAGGCTTTGCAATAACCGGAACCTTTGCAGCTGACGACATCTTTTTAATAATATCAAGCATCCTGTCTGCACCTGAAGAACAGTTAGCGCCTATTGCATCCACTCCCATCGACTGAAGAACAGTCACTGCCGTTACCGGGTCTGTTCCGTACAGAGTCCTTCCATCGTCTTCAAACGATAGAGTAACCATTACCGGAAGCTCAGAAGTCTCTTTAACAGCAAGAACCGCAGCCCTGCATTCCTGAAGACTCATCATAGTCTCAATAACGACAAGGTCGATACCTGCCTCATACATATAAGAAAGCTGCTCCTTATATATATCTATAAGCTCCTCGAAAGAAAGCTGGCCCATAGGATAAAGCTGTCTTCCTGTCATTGTAATATCCCCTGCTATATAGACTTTTCGCCCTGGATTAGTCTGCATTAGAGAAACAGCTTCCTTTGACAGGCTGACAAGCTCTCTGTTAATCTCTCCAATATTATCTGCAAGTCCGTATTCACTAAGCTTAATACGGTTAGCCGTAAAGGTCGGCGCGTATATTATATCGCTTCCTGCTTCAATATAACTCTTCTGCAGATTAATCATTTCATCTCTATGTGAAAGAATCCATTCCTCCGGACATTCTCCCGGATTCATTCCCGCTTTTTGGAGCATTGAACCGGTCGCTCCATCAAGAATTACTATGTTATTATTGGTTAATTCATAAAAATCCTGCCTGGTCATGCATAAGACCTCCAAACGTTAATAGAAAACATTATACTTAATATAAACTCATCTGTAAACTATACAACAACAAATATTTCTGTTATAATATAGTCTATTCTCGCAGTTTGGAGTGTGCATATATGAGCAAACAACATAAACTAAGCATTTATCCTGTAAAACTTGCAATTATGATAATTACAGTTATCATTCTGATATTTCTTACCATATACAATAATATCAGACTCAATAATGCGCTTACAGATTCGTTAAAAACTGAATCATATAACAGCCTTGGCGAACTTACATCTACAATTTCAAAGGGTATGTCTGCAAGCCTTACAATGTATGACAGCTCCATTTTATTTGCCGCCAATGCTCTTAACCATATAGACAATCAGGACGAGCGTATCAGATATCTTAACGAGCTTGCTCTTACAAGCATGGACATAACCTACGGAATCGCCGACCTTAACGGAAATCTTTCTGTTATAGGCTATAACGAAAGCTTTGATATCCGCAGTGAAGATTTCTACAAAACGGCGCTTACCGGAGAATCCTCCGTAAGCGCATCAAGCGCAATATTAAGCAGCATCAGCCCTGCCGTCAATATAGTTATTGCAAGGCCTGTCATTGCTCCGGGAAGCGACAGTATATCCAATGTTTTATGCGGATTTATAAAGCCTTCTACAATAATTAACTCTTTCAGGTTTGACACAAGCAATATACAGGTTCTTTTAAGCAACGCCAACAATGGAATAATAGCATATTCTAACTCAGAATATGATTCTGACAATTCGCTCACACCTTTATACCAGCTTGTATCCACACCGGGATTTACAGACCGTTTCAGCCAGGTTTCGGAAGAATCTGAGGATTCCTTATACATTCACGAATACGACGGATATACCCAGTACATATACCGTTCCCACGCTGTGTTTTTGGACTGGATGCTTTACATTTCGATTTTGATTGATCCTGAATACAGCGCTTCCAGCCATTACAGCTCATACATTGTTACTACTAATGTTTTATTTACAATATTAATTGTTATCGCTCTTCTTGTATATATAATACCTGTAGTAAAAAATAACGGAAGTAAACGTGTAGCGGAAAGCCGTTCAATGATGCTGGCGAACCTGAGCCACGAGCTTAAAACCCCGCTTAATACAATAATAGGAGTAAGCGACATACTCGCAAGATCGGAGCTTAAAAGCGGACAGCTGAAGGAAGTCTCGTACATATCGGAAGCCGGTAATAATCTTTTGGCAATGATTAACGATATTCTTGACGTTACCAGGATAGACTCAGGCAAATTTGAGTTAATAGATGAAGAATACGACTTTGAATCAATAATATATGACCTTACCACCATAGCCTCGGTACGGCTTGGCAGTAAGCCGGTGTATTTTCTTGTGAATATCGCCTCATATGTTCCCCGATACATGATAGGAGATATGCAGCGTGTACGCCAGCTTTTAAGCAACATTGTTACCAATGCTGTAAAATATACTGAAAAAGGTCATATAATGGTTACTATTGACTGTGACTTTATAGATCAGGCGTCGCTGAAGCTTGTTGTAAAGGTAACAGATACAGGCATAGGTATATCTAAAAACAACCTTGAACATCTGTTTGACAGCTTTTCACGTTTTGATTCACGACGCAACAAAAAAATTGAAGGCACAGGGCTGGGAATGGCAATCGCCAAACAATTTGCAGAGCTTATGCAGGGAGGTATCGAGGTACAGTCCGTATATGGCGAGGGTTCCGAATTTACAGTAAGCATAGTGCAGCGTGTTGCCAAAACCGAACCTTTAGTACCGAAAGCAGAAAGTAACGGCAGAAAATACGAAAATGTGCTTATACTTGAACCTTCTGCGCTTCTCAGAAATTATTATGCAAGCTGTCTGGAAGATTCATATGTAAACTATTCAATTGCTTCTGACAATTATGAGTTCAGCGCTCTTCTTTCCGAAAAAGATTACGAATTTATAATAGCAGACTCTGATACGGTTAAAATGCTGTCGGAAGATAATATATATGACAAATCACAGTTAATAACGCTTGTGTACGACCATGCCGGAACAGTAAGCGACGACGACACTTTATTTGTGCCGCTCTTCCCAATACAGATTAACTCGTATCTGTGCAGAGATTTAAAGAGCATGAAATCTCATAACGTACATCAGTCGTTCCTTATACATCCAATGCCGGACAAGCACATTCTTATTGTTGACGATAACGATATGAACCTTCAGGTAGCTACCGCAATTATGAAACCGTATCAGATGAAAATGGATTGTGCCGAATCAGGCTATAAGGCTATTGAGATGATAAAAAATAATGATTACGACCTTGTATTTATGGACCATATGATGCCTGGAATGGATGGAGAGGAAACCCTGCACGCCATAAGAAAGCTTAAAGGCGACTCATACAAAACACTGCCCGTTATCGTCCTTACTGCCAACGCTTCACAGGGCGCAAAGGAAATGTTCCTTAATATGGGCTTTCAGGACTTTATACCAAAACCGCTTGAAATGCGTAATCTTCACAGCAAGCTTACTAAATGGCTCAAGCCGGATATGCACAGCAAGGCTGTTGAATACCGCGCTGTCGACACAGACGATTATGAACCAGACGAGGAGGCAAATGAGGATATCGACTTTAAGGAAGGTCTTTCCCGTATCGGTTCAATGCCTATATACCTTAAGACCTTAAAGAATTTTTCCAACACCATTACTAACAAACGCGATATCATCAGCCGGTCATTCCCTGATGATATGAAGACATTTGTTATAGAAGTACACGGTCTTAAAGGCCTGGCCGCAACAGTTTCAGCAAATGAACTTGCCGCTTACTCGCTTAAGCTTGAAAATATGGGCAAGGATAACGATATTGAAGGCATACGTCCTCTTCTTGACGAATATTATGAATATATGCTTAAAGTAAAAGCCTCCACCGAAGAATTACTTAAAAAATATTCATAGCTTAACGCTTACTCATCTTTTGAAAGATAATGCCTGCACCTGTACATTCTGTTAAGGCAGAACACCATAAACCCTAACTGTACTACTTCATATATTACAATTATCCACGTTGAAAGACCTACGAGAACTATGAAGTACAAAAATGCACGGCAGAGCGCAGAACCGACCCAGCCAAATTTCATAAGGACCGTATCTCTTTCGTTAGGCAGCTTACTTGTTACCTTTGCTATCGTATATATTAAACGATGTTCCATTAAAAGCTCAAAAAGCAGCTGAATAAACGAAGCGGCAAGCGCGTATACAATAAGGTCTTTTCCCACAAATATAAACGGCATAACCTTTACAAAAACAAATAAGCCTGCGGTTATAATAAGGGGTATATACACCTTCAGGAACTTTGTGCTGTATTTAACAAGCATTCCCGCTCCGACTGCGATAAGTATATATGCCAGTATATCTGATGCAATATCAATTCTAAGGCTGCTGCCAAACATATTATCCGCAACATATTTCTGAATAACCTCTCCAAGCCCCAAATCATCATATACCATCTGATATTCCGGATACTGTGCCGCCGTTATAACACATATATCAACCGTACTTAAAAGCAGTCCAATCATAATTATAATTAACCCTGTCATGTTAAACCCTCCTGATATCATTTTCACAGTTACATTTTTTCTGTATATACTATATATAACAAAAAAAATATGTGGTGGCAACCAATGGCGATAAAAATATATATTGATCAGGGGCATGGACCGACAGTCAACGCTGGCGCAGAAGGATTTGGCTTATATGAACAGGATATAACCTATATGGTCGGCGCATACCTTTCGGACATACTAAGCTCTGATTACAGATTTGAAGCAAGAACCTCCCGTCCTACTATCGACAGCAACGTAGGATATAACAACTCATCAAGTCTGAGAATAAGAGTAGACAACGCTAACAGCTGGCCTGCGGATTATTTTATAAGTATTCACTGCAATGCCAATGTAAATCCTGCAATAAACGGAACAGAGGCATATGTATATTCGTTAAATTCACCGGCTTACTATCTTGGAGATGCAATTGTAAATGAAATAGTAAGACGGACAGGAACAAAGAATAATGGTATCTTTGCCCGTCCGTCCTTATATGTCCTCAGATATACCACTATGACTTCGGTTCTTGTTGAACTTGCATATATAAGCAATTACGAAGACGCATTAAAGCTTACTTATGACCAGTATCAATTCGCATACGGTATATATGTCGGACTTTTAAATTATCTTGGTCTTCCTCAGCTATAGCTTATTTTGTAAGGAGCATCATTATCTCATTGCTTCTTGATACAAAATCTGACATTGCTTCAGGTGAAAGCGGCTTATGGCTTAACATTGCAAGGTCATATAACTGCTTACAGAACATATCAGTATGTTCGCCTTCACGGTTATTAAGGATATATTTTACAAGCTCATTATTAGCGTTGAGCACGAGCGTTTCTCCTCCGTCAAACATATCCATTCCCATAGCCATTCCGCCTGAAGCATACATTTTCATCATATCCTGCATACGGCGTGTTTCTTCTGACAATGTAACCATAGATGCAACTTTTTCATTCTTGAGCTTCTTAACCTCTACAACCAGCTTATCGTCAGCAAGCGCTTTTCTGAAAATATCGGTAAGGTCCGTTGTGGTTTTCTCCCATTCTTCACCTTCCGTTTTTTCCTCAAAATCATCGGTAAGTCCCGCGTCTATCCTCTGGAAAGATATATCCTCATTCTGATACTCAAGCTGCTGGATAAACGGCTGGTCAATATTATGTGTAATTACAAGCGCGTCAAGCTTCTGCTCACGGAACATAGCTACATACTGTCCCTGCATGACCATATCGGTTACATAATATACCTTTTTCTTAGGCTTCTCTTCCGCTTCTGCTTCATCTGCATCTTCTGCCTTCTCTTCCTCAGGTTCTGTTTCCTCTTCTGAAGCTTTATCCGAAGGATACATATTTTCTAAATATTCAGGAAGTGTAATAAACTTGTCGTCAAGGTTCTTAAATATTACATAATCCTTCATTTTCTCCTTAAATTTCTCATCTTTAAGGCATCCATATTTGATAAACGGGCTAATATCATCCCAGAATTTTTCATAATTTTCCCTGTCAACCTTATACATTCCGGAAAGCTTGTCTGCAACCTTCTTGGTAATGTAATCGGATATTTTCTTAACAAAACCATCATTCTGAAGAGCGCTTCTCGATACGTTGAGCGGAAGGTCCGGACAATCAATAACGCCCTTAAGAAGCATAAGGAACTCAGGAATAACTTCTTTAATATTATCAGCTATAAACACCTGATTGTTATAAAGCTTTATTACGCCCTCAAGGTTATCATACTCAGTATTAACCTTCGGGAAGTAAAGAATGCCTTTAAGATTAAAAGGATAATCCATATTAAGGTGAATCCAGAAAAGCGGCTCCTTATAATCCCTGAATACCCTGCGGTAAAACTCCTTGTATTCATCATCAGTAACATCGTTAGGATGCTTAGTCCAAAGTGGATTAGTATCGCTGAGCGATACCGGACGCTTATTAATCTTAGCTTTTTCCTTACGTGGAGATACTTCTACAGTCTCTTTAGTACCGTCTTCATTCTCGCGCTCCTCAGTCTTGGCCTCCTCAACAATCCTCTCAACTACAACGTCGTCGTCCCTTATATCCTCAGCGTCAATCGTCTCATATTCCTGCTCGGCGCCTTTTTTCTCAAGGAATATCTCAACAGGCATAAACGAACAGTATTTTTCAATTATCTCACGGACTCTGTACTCATTAGCAAAAGAAACTGTATCTTCGTTAAGATAAAGCGTTATCGTAGTACCGACCTCACTGCGGCTGCCGTCCTTCATAAAATAATCCATTCCACCGTCGGATTCCCAATATACTGGCTGTGCGCCGTCCTGATATGACAGAGAATCAATGCTTACTCTGTCGGCTACCATAAACGCTGAATAAAATCCAAGTCCGAAATGACCTATAATCTGTTCGTCACTTGCCTTGTCCTTATATTTTTCAATGAAATCGGCAGCTCCTGAGAATGCGATTCTGTTAATGTATTCCTTGACTTCATCCTCAGTCATACCTATACCGTTATCATCAAACACAATAGTCTTATCCTCAGGACTTACGGTAACTGTAATCTTAGCCTTATAACCGTCAGGCAGAGGCGCCTCTCCAATTACATCAAGCTTTTTACGTTTGGTTATTGCGTCGCACCCGTTAGATACCAGCTCCCTGACAAATATGTCATGGTCTGAATACAGCCACTTTTTAATTATCGGAAAAATATTCTCTGAATCAATTGAAAGATTACCCTGTTCTTCCTTCATATATAACATCTCCTTTTTTATATTCTTTATAATTTAAAAACATGATAACTCCTTGTTTTCCTGTTGTCAAGAAAAATTTAGCACTCGCAAGCAGCGAGTGCTGATAATGTATGCTATAATATCACTTTACGTTTATTCACATATAAAAACAACGACGGTCTGCGCTGGAATATTGCATATATACTGCTCATTTTCAAGCCTTGTTCCGCTAATCTTTCTTGACCACAGACGCTCTTTCCACCGCATTCCCTTATCAGGCACCGGAAGCCTGAATTCCACATCATACCTGTCCATATTAACGGCAATATATATTCCCGGAGGATTAATCATTATTCCGGCAGTACGGCTGCATGGAGAATAATCCGCTATCCAGGGCAGTGTTCCATGAAACGTAACATCAGTATTCTTATCAGCAGCAATATACTTTTTCCTGAACGCAGTCAACTCCTTAACAAATTCCAAAAGCTCTGCGTTCCTGCTTACATTCCTCCAGTCAAGCCACGAAACCTTATTATCCTGGCAGTACGCGTTATTATTACCCTTTTGGGAATTACCAAACTCATCGCCTGAAAGAATCATTGGAACTCCCTGCGACATAAATAACAGCAGCAGGGCGTTTTTAATCTGCGCTTCTCTTATCTCATTTATTTTTTTCTTTCTTGTCGGTCCTTCTTCCCCGTATCCTGAACTATAATTATAATCAGTACCGTCACCGCCGTTCTCATTATTCGCTTCATTATGCTTTCTGTCGTAAGACACAGCGTCCATAAGAGTAAATCCGTTGACGTCAGCAACGTATCTTACATCGCTTATTCCCTCGTTTCCACATAAAAACCGCCTTAAGTACTCTTCTGCCTGTCCTTCTTCTCCAAGTATAAATCTTCTTATATTAATCAGACTTCCGTCATTGAAGTCGGCAAGGTTATTATCAGCCTCCCTGCGGTCCCAGTAATTAGTAATAAATTTCACTGATTTCAAAGAATTATCCGTTGTGACAAGCTTTTGCGGAACAATACTGTCATTAATCTTAAATCCGTCAATATGATAATTGTACGCCCAATGTCTCAGGCAGTCGCTTATCATATAATACGGCATGCCGCTTCCGAAATGCATGTCCATAAAAACTTCAATTCCAGCATTATGAAGCGTCTTTACCATATTTTTAAATGATGCAGTACATTCTGATGGATTAGCTGAATATGACGCTTTGGGAGCAAAATATGCGCAATCCTCCGTATAACCCCAGTAATTTATTCTTACTTCTTCAGAGGCTTCTAACTTTCCGGAGCAGGAAATATTGCGCGGAACGCCATAAGCGTCCTCCTGTTTCATAATCTCGTTAAAATCATAAGCCGGAAGCAGAAGCACTGCGTTCACTCCCAGCCCGCTGAGATAATCTGCTTTTTCCGAAACTCCCTCGTATGTACCTCTGAACATAACGCCTGAGCTCTTATCCTTTGTGAATCCCCTGATATGTATCCTATATAATATCAGCTCATCAAAATCAAAGCACGGCCGCTTTTCATCAGTCCAGTCAAATTCATTAAAGTCAAATCCGTATCTTACGAAATCACACCTTTTTCCAAATCTCTCTCTCCCTCTTATACGAGCCGCATACGGGTCTGCATACAGTTCCCCGTCATATTGGATTACATATTCATATTCTTTTGTAAGTATATCAGGAAGGTCCGGAGCGCTAAGCACACAGCTTATTATATTCCCAGAGACAAAGCTTTTATCAAGCTCAAAACTCATTGCTGCTTTCTTATCTTTCTTCCTGTACAGCAGGATTTCAAATTTCTTATCACCTTCATATATAAATGAAAATTGTACGTTATCTGAATGACATGAAACACCAAGAGGAAAGGCATGTCCCTTCGTAATAGCTATATCACTCTTTTTTATATTCATATTAATACTTCTCTCCTGTATCTGCATAAATTGTTTATTAACAGTATACATTTTTTTCCGTCTTTATACAACAAAAACAGTTGCATTTTTTATTATTTTAGGTACAATGGACTTTGAGAAACTGAAAGTGAAATAATACGTTTACGAAAGGATTTTTTTATGATTCAGGCAAATAATGTTACATTAAGATTCGGGAAAAAACCTCTTTTTGAGGACGTCAACATTAAATTTACAGAGGGCAACTGTTATGGACTTATCGGAGCAAACGGCGCCGGCAAATCCACATTTCTTAAAATACTGTCAGGAGAACTTGAGCCTAATAAAGGCGAGATAATTATAACGCCGGGACAGCGTCTTTCAGTCCTTGAACAGGACCATTTCAAATATGACAGTTATCCTGTTCTTGATACGGTTATTATGGGCAACAAGCGTCTTTACGAAATCATGAAAGAAAAAGACGCCATATACTGTAAAGAAGATTTCACAGATGAAGACGGAATAAGGGCCGCCGAGCTTGAATCTGAATTTGCGGGTATGAACGGCTGGGAAGCCGAGTCAGACGCCGCCGCCCTTCTTAACGGACTTGGAATTGAGCAGGAATATCATTACAAATATATGAACGAGCTTGAAGGTCCTGAAAAGGTCAAAGTCCTTCTTGCACAGGCGTTGTTCGGGAATCCGGATATACTGCTTCTTGACGAGCCTACCAACCACCTTGACCTCGACGCAATCCGCTGGCTTGAAGAATTTCTTATTAATTTTGACAATACGGTTATAGTTGTATCCCACGACAGATACTTTCTTAATAAAGTATGCACACACACGGCTGATATCGACTATGCCAAGATTGAATTATATGCCGGCAACTATGATTTCTGGTATGAATCCAGCCAGCTTATGATAAAGCAGATGAAGGAAGCCAACAAGAAAAAGGAAGAAAAAATCAAAGAGCTTCAGGAATTTATCCAGCGCTTCAGCGCCAATGCTTCAAAGTCTAAGCAGGCTACTTCAAGAAAACGCGCCCTTGAAAAAATTGAGCTTGACACAATAAAGCCTTCCAGCCGCAAATATCCTTATATAGATTTTAAGCCTAACAGGGAAATCGGCAATGAAGTGCTTACGGTTGAGAACCTTTCAAAGACTGTTGACGGAGTTAAGGTGCTTAACAATATATCTTTTACATGCGGGCATGATGATAAAATTGCATTTGTCGGCAATCAAACGCAGGCAATAACTACTTTATTCAAGATTCTTGCCGGTGAGATGGAGCCTGACGAGGGAACATACAAATGGGGCGTTACAACCTCACACTCATATTTCCCTAAGGATAATACAGAATATTTTACAAAGGAAGAAACAATTGTAGACTGGCTTATGCCTTACTCTCCTGAAAAAGACGCGACGTATGTGCGAGGCTTCCTCGGCAGAATGCTCTTTGCCGGCGACGATGGAATTAAAAAGGTGAATGTACTTTCAGGAGGAGAAAAGGTCCGCGTAATGCTCTCTAAGATGATGATGCTCGGTTCTAACATACTTATTCTTGACGAACCGACCAACCACCTTGATATGGAAAGCATTACAGCGCTCAACAACGGCCTTATCAAATTTCCGGGAGTCATACTTTTTGCCTCTCAGGACCATCAGTTTATACAGACTATCGCCAACCGCATTATTGAAATTACGCCAAACGGTATGATTGATAAGATAACAACCTATGATGAATATCTCGACAGCGACGAGATGGCACGTAAGAGACAGGCGCTTTCATAAGCCTGTCTTTTACACACTTGACATATTATTAAGTCTACTGTACAATGTGAGCATTATATTTTGAAATTGGAGTTGATGATTTTTGGATCCTAGTGACGCCTGGACTATTATTGTACTTATCATTTTACTGTTTTTATCTGCATTCTTTTCTTCTGCCGAAACTGCACTTACAACTGTCGGTCGCATGAAGATAAGAAGTCTTGCCGAAGAAGGCAATAAAAAGGCTGTTACAGTCAGCAGACTTATAACAGACCCTACTAAGATGCTTTCAGCAATCCTTATTTGCAACAACGTAGTTAATCTGTCCGCTTCTTCCATATCTACAACTTTTGCATACAAAATATGCAACCAGCTTGGAATGTCGAACAATACGAGCCTTGCCGCAGGTATTGCAACAGGTGTGATTACTATACTTGTACTTATATTCGGAGAGATTACTCCAAAGTCACTTGCAACCGTTTACGCAGATAAGCTTGCCCTTTCTTACTGTAACATAATATATTTTATAACCCAGCTGCTTACGCCTTTTGTATTTATTGTAAATATAATATCAAAGGTTATATTAAAAATATTTAAAATAGATTTGTCAATACGTCCTGCCCAGATGACAGAGGATGAGCTGATGACCATATTCGATGTCAGCCATGAAGAAGGCGTTATCGAAAGTGAAGAGCATGAAATGATTACCAACATTGTAGAATTTGGCGACTCTCTCGTCAAAGACGTTATGGTGCCGCGTATGGACGTAGAGCTTGTCTCATCCGATTTAAGCTATGAAGAGCTGCTTGAAGCGTTTGGCAATCATAAGTTTTCGAGAATGCCGGTATATACGGACCGTGTTGATAACATAGTAGGAACTATTAACCTAAAAGACATTTTTTTCTTTCACGGTTCACCTGAAGCATTTAACATAACTGACCTTGTGCGCGAACCGTATATCACATATGAATACCGTAAAACCTCCGAGTTATTCGTAGATATGAGAAAAGACTATGTATCAATGGCCATAGTTATGGATGAGTACGGCGGATTTGTAGGAATAATCACCCTAGAAGACCTTCTTGAAGAGATTGTAGGCGAGATTCGTGACGAATACGACGTCGGCGAAGAAGATTCCATTACCCGCATCAAGGAAAACGAATACATCGTAAATGGAGTAACTAACCTTAACGATATTAATGACGAACTTGAAATTAATATAGAATCCAACGACTATGATTCTATTGGAGGTCACGTAATTAATCTTCTTTCTGATTTTCCAAAAGGCGGAGAAACTGCTGAAGATGATTATGCCATATACACTGTATTGTCAGTCGATAACCATAGTATTGACAAAATCCATATAAAGCTGAAGCCTCAGGCTCCCGGCCCCTTAGATACGGCCGAATAATCCATAATGCCTCTATATGCATTATATATTGAACTGATAAAATCACGGTTATTAATAGAAGGTTCCAGAAAATTCCGACCAATAAATGTTGCAATACTGCCCTCGGATTCTGCCTCGGCAGCTTCCATACAAAAAGGGATTGCATATATTCTATTCTCAGGTATCTGGTACCTTCTTCTTATTTCATAAATACTGTTGCGCCTGCATGGATAATAGTTGCCAAGGAGAAATACTGCTTTGCTTCTAAGCGAAGAGAAATTACTGAAAAAGTGGTTAATCACACTGCTGTTCTGATTCAGATTAACAACGACCACGTCGGCGCTGTCAAGAATATTCTTAGTTGATATACTTTCCGCTGCAAACGTATCAATGTATACGGCATAAAAGTACGATTCCAGACTCTTCAAAAGTCCGTGCAGCTTCTTATCAAACTGATAGTCAAGGATATCTCTGTTCTTAAGATAACTGTGAGGAAGATAATACAGCCTGTCGTACGCAAACCTCATTGCACACTTCCTTATCAGCTTCTCTCTGACATTTGGCACAGTATCATCAATTGCCTGCAGCAGATTTTCCAAACCATATCTGTTATAAATTCCCGAACCTTCCATGACCATATCAGAACGCCCTTTTTTAACAAGACAGCTTTCAATATTAAGCAGATGGTCATGATTCTCCATAAGAACCACTTTCTTTTTGTCAAACATAGCCTGAATAACAGCCATACTTGTAAGGTGCAGCGTAGTTCCGCACTGACCCCTTACATTACTCCAAAATGCAATTTTCAAGAAAACTACTCCTTCCATGAATAAAATAGAACAAACCTGTGAAAAAACATTAGAATATAACCAATAAACCAGATAAACGAATTACAAAAATTATTATAGAATATGATATTGGACTTGTAAAGTGTTTTTTAATAAAAATTCAAGAGCAAATAACATAGGCGCCCACGCTTGTCAACGTTCATAATGAACGGGATTTGTCCGCCTCTGACAAGAGCGACCGCCTCTGCTTTGTGACACATAATGTATAAATTAATTACCTAAAACATGATGTCGTTTTTGCCTTTAAGAAGTCTTCCGCCGTTGACAATCATTGCAACTCCGGCGCCTACTCCGAGTATACATATTATTATTCCGATAACAAGACTTAAGATTCCTGACGAGCCCATTGTCTTATATGTTTTTTCTTCCATAGCTGCCTCCTTTATATTCCATACTGTTCATAATATTTGTCTATTCTTGATTTAATATCGTCATCTATTATTATCTTACCATTATACGGCTTATTATACAAGTGTTCTATTATCTCCTCCATAGTCACAATAGCCGCCGTTTTTATTCCATATTCATTACCTATCTCTTCTAAAGCTCCTATATCTTTTGTGCCTTTTTCCATGCGGTTAACAGATACAATTAGTCCGTTTATATGCTCAACTCCCATTGCTTTAAGTATCGGCATCGTCTCTCGTATGGATTTTCCCGACGTTGTAACATCCTCAATCATAAGAACCCTGCTGTCAGAATTAAGCGGGCTTCCAAGAAGAATACCTGCGTCTCCATGATCCTTTTCTTCTTTTCTATTAGAGCAATACCCTACGTCCACACCATAAGACTCACTAACGGCCATTGCTGTGGCAACGCTTAACGGGATACCCTTATAGGCTGGTCCAAATAATATATCAAAGTCAAAACCGAATGTCTCTTTAATCGCAGCTGCATAATATGTACCGAGCTTACGCAGCTGTTCTCCGGTACGATAAAATCCGGTATTAATAAAAAACGGCGTCTTACGTCCGCTTTTAGTTATAAAATCACCAAATCTTAGCACCTGACAGTCAACCATAAATTCAATAAATTCCTGCTTATAGCTTTCCATATGTCTTAATACCTCCATATTTATAGGCTTTTCTCGCCCTTATTTCTATACTTTATCCCTTACTATACCATTTTAATCTTAACTACAGCTTTTTTCAAACTTTCGCATTTCTTCATACATAATATCATCAATCACATGACAGTACAAGTATTTAACCATATTTAAAACCACCAGTCCATCGTCACATTCGTATCTACAACACCATTAAGTGATTTTCTATCACTGCAACCCTTCCTGGCGAAATCGTGAAAACATTTTTTAACCTCTTCTATCGTTATTCCTGTAACATTAGGATTATTTTCAAAACTTTGATATGCTTTTCTTAGTTCTTCTTTATTTCTCTCTTTTGTACATTCCTATTCTTTTTCAGTTCTTTTTTTCTAAAGATAAATTGAATTATATTTCCTGCAAACGAAAGTATCGAAAAAATTGATGCTAAATTTACCCTACCGCTTCCCACGTTAGTTCTAGTTCTCCTATTGTTAATATAACCTTTTCCATTTCGCTTCCTCGTTTGTTTTATTAAAATATAATATCTTCAGCCACTTAACAAAATATCTTTTTCTCAATATTTTAGATATATCTTGTCATAAAGAAATTCCTTTGTTAAAATAAACCAAGACACTACTCGAAAACGGTAGGCGGTTAGTCCTTCAACAGAGGGACTGAACCCTCTGATTACATAGAAATCCTCTATGCAGGAAATCTTGGAAAGGAGGGCAGACTTATGAGTGATTTTGAAATGCTCTCCCTCGTACTAATGATACTTAGTATCGTTGTGACGATTTTGTTAGCATATATCAATCATACAAAAAAGTAACCGCCCCTCTGCCAAAGGAATGCGGTTGCTTTTTTGTAACCATATAAACTTGGACTGACCGTCCATCGAGTAGTGTCTTTTTCTGATTTTATTCTAACAAATACCTATTCAAATGTCAAATCTGACACGTTTAAATTTTCGTTATCCGATTTAATAATTCTTTTCGATTCACTACACCAATTACTACACCATTTTCGTATCTACAACACCATTAAGTGATTTTCTATCACTGTAAATTATCTTTCGTAAACACACGATCAATAGACATTTCAAAGTTGCTTCTGTATGGCACATCCGGTTCATTTCCTATATGGTTTCGCTTTTATGCGTTTCGATGACGTCAATAATTCTACAAAGCCTCATTCATACTTCCCGTACGATAGCCTTTCAAATCCACCGTAACATAAGCAAATCCGTAATCATTAAACGCACGTGTTATGCTTTCTCTATTGTCTATAAGCATAGTAATCTCGTTACAAAGCACTTCTATTCTTGCAATATTCTCTCCGTGAATCCGCACGCGAAACTGCTTAAACCCCATGTCAAAGAGCATTTTTTCTGCTCTGTTTACCATTGTAAGCTTCTCTTTTGTAATTGTCTCGCCATATGCAAATCGTGATGCAAGGCAGGCAAAGGACGGCTTATCCCAAGTCTTAAGATTAAGCTTTTCAGACAAATTCCTTATATCTTCCTTAGTAAGTCCCACAGACTTTAACGGACTTTTAATGCCCAGTTCTTCTACTGCCAAAAGCCCCGGCCTATAGTCAAACACATCATCTGCATTCGAGCCTTCCAATACATGCGCTATGTTTTTTTCTGACGCGGTATCACATACCATACCTAACAGCTCTTTTTTACATATATAACAGCGGTTTTTGGGATTATCAGAAAAACCCGGTATATCAAACGGATTAAATGTGACTATATACTGTCTTATATTCTCTTTTTCACAAAACTCTCTTGCTTCTTCATATTCTCTGTCAGGAAAAATCTCTGCACAAACTGTAACTGCATACGCTTCGCCACCAAGCGTATCATGCGCTGCTTTCAAAAGAAAGGTTGAATCAACCCCTCCCGAATAAGCAACTGCAGCATTTTTAAGTCCCGCCAGATAATCCTGAAGTTTTTTATATTTTTCCTCTAATAATGTATCTGCAGCTTCCATTTTTAAGCTTACCTCGATTAACTCATATTCACGACTCCCAAAATCGAGTTATGCATCTAATTCGTCAAGCAGCGCAAACCTATAGCCTTTATTTTCCAGATAAGTAATAACATCGTCAAGCGCCTCTGCATTAGATTTTGAAGTATTATGCGTAAGCGTTATCGCTCCTTTATGATAATACTTTTTAAAATGATTTACAACATAAGCCTTGCCCGGCTGCTTATCAGCGTTATAATCATAGTACGCTATACTCCAGAATATGGACGTATAGCCCATATCTTTAAGAACCTTCAATGTTCTATTACTATATTCGCCCATCGGCGGTCTTATATACCGGTCAAGCTCATATCCCGTCTTTTCTTCAAAAAGCTTTTCAAGCCCACGTACCTCCTGCCTCACTTCTTTTACTGAAAGAGATGGCAGGCTTGGATGTGTCATTGTATGATTTCCAACAATATGCCCTTCCTTTTTCATCCTTTTACAAAGCTTTGCATTTGAATCCACAAAGCCTTTTGTGACAAAAAAATTAGCTTTTATATCGTGCTTTTTCAGGACATTAAGTATACCCGGAGTATAATTAAGCTCATAACCGCAGTCAAAACACAAATATATTACTTTTTCCTTTGTTTTGTTATCATAATAATACGCGTTATATCTCTTAAGATTCTTCTGTGTATCAGCGCCGCCTGACGGCTTATGACCCTCTTTTCTCATTATGTACCAGCTCTTTTTAGCGCCTGAATATCTGTTATAATCCGTTTTTGCATATGCGTTTGTACATATCATATTCACAATAATAACGGCAAACATGATAAAAGATATTATTTTAATGTATGTATATCGTCTTTTCATAAGCGATTTCCTCCTTCACATTCTGCAGTATATGTCATTTTATAACCAAATCGGCATATTTATAATTAATAACGCTTTTTAAGTCATCCGGAGAAACCTCCACCTGATATCCAATCTTTCCTGCACTGAACATTATGGTATCATATTGCCCGGCGCTTTCGTGAAAAACTGTAGGAAACAATTTTTTCATTCCTATAGGCGAACATCCTCCGTGAATGTACCCTGTCAACGAAAGAAGCTCCTTTGATTTTACCATGTGTACAGCCTTGCTTCCTACTGCCTTCGCCGCCTTTTTCAAATCAAGCTCACATCCCACAGGTATAACAAATACATAATGTTCTCCCGCTTTTCCTTCTGTCACAAGAGTTTTAAATACTCTGTCAACATCCTCTCCAAGCATTTGGGCAATCTCAACACCGCTATGAGTTCCATCGCTTTCATAGCTAAAATGTCTGTAGGGAATCTTATGCTGGTCCAATATACGCATTACATTAGTTTTGTCTTTATCTTTTCCCATATTCATAAACCCCTTTTACTATCCGACGCATCCGATAAGCTCATTAATATCCTTTACATTATTTTGATGCATATAATCAGCTATTCCGTCAATTATCTGCATAGTTGCATAAGGATTATTAAAGTTAGCAGTTCCTACGGCAACCATCGTCGCTCCTGCCATAATAAACTCAAGCGCGTCGGACGCATCAGCTATTCCACCCATTCCAATAACAGGAATATTAACCGCATGCGCCGCCTGATATACCATTCTGACAGCTACAGGCTTTATCGCAGGTCCCGACAGGCCGCCTGTTTTATTTGCAACTGCAAAGCATCTTCTGTTAATATCTATCTTCATCCCTGTTATTGTATTAATAAGTGAAATAGCATCCGCACCTCCTGCCTCTGCAGCTTTTGCCATTTCAGTAATATCCGTAACATTCGGGCTGAGCTTCATTATTACAGGCTGCTTTGCACAATCTTTTACAGCCCTCGTTATATCTTCTACTGCATCTGCATTCTGGCCAAATGCAATTCCGCCTTCTTTAACATTCGGACATGATATATTAATTTCAAGAAGGTCAGCTTCTGTATCAGCCAGACGGCTGACAGTTTCGCAGTAATCTTCTTTAGTCCTTCCGCATACATTGACAATTATTTTTGTGTCAAACTGCTTTAAGAATGGGATATCTCTTAATATAAATGTATCTATTCCAGGATTCTGCAATCCTATTGCATTAATCATTCCACCATAGGTTTCAGCAATTCTCGGAGCAGGATTACCCTGCCAGGGCACATTGGCCACGCCTTTAGTCGTAACTGCTCCAAGTCTTGAAAGGTCTACAAAGTCCGTATATTCCATTCCTGAACCAAATGTTCCTGAAGCTGTTGTTACAGGATTCTTCATTTCAATACCACAAAAATTAACGCTCATATTCATGAAAAATCCACCTCCTTTGCATTAAATACAGGACCTTCCTTACATATACGCTTGTTCTTAACCATGCTATGGCTGTCCACTTCATTAGTTTTACATACGCACGCAAGACACGCGCCGATACCGCACGCCATTTTTTCTTCCAGTGAAATATATGCAGGAATGTTTTGTGATTCAGCATATGCCTTTACTCCTTTAAGCATTGGAACAGGTCCGCAGGAGTATATGGCGTCCGCTTTAATACCGCTGACATTAACTGCATCTATAACATTACCCTTAATTCCACACATTCCATTTTCTGAAGCTATAACCACATCTCCATATTCCGAAAAATCATCATGCATAAACATGTAATCCCTGTATCCAAGCACAATTATTTTCCTGCAATTTAAAGTCTTTGATAAAAGCAGCATTGGCGGTATGCCGATTCCTCCTCCGATAACCAGCGCAGTTTTATCAGTATTATTATCATATTCTGTTATAAAATCTTTATAGCCGTTTCCAAGCGGCCCTATAATTCTAAGCACATCTCCTGCATTTTTTTCTGCGAACTCCTTTGTGCCTTTTCCCACGATACGAAATACTATTCTTATCGCACGTTCCCCGTCTGTATCGCATATACTTATCGGTCTTGGAAGAAGCTCGCTTTTACTGTCGCTGTATATGGATATAAATTGTCCCGCACCGGCTTTCTGTGCAATTTCCGGCGCCTCTATCCACATACTTACGATATCATCCGAAAGATGTTTTGTTGAAATTATTTTATAAAACATGCCTGTTCCTCCCAGTATCATTACATTACTAATTAATAATACCAAAGGTAAGTTAAACAGGCAAGGCAATATATTATTCAGTTTTTATTTAACGGTACTTTCTTCAATTCATACACTTCACCAAATCTTTTCAGTATTCCCTTCTTGTACACCATTCCAAGCGGCAGAATATCATCACATCTATAAAGAGCGATACTCTTTTCTTTTGAATTAATAGATTTAATATATTCAATATTTACAATGGTACTACGATGACACTGCACAAATCTATCATCATTTACATCTTTCAGAAACTCTTTGCACGTCATATATGGAATATCAAGATGCGAATCCCTGCTTACGACATGTATATTATGGTTGATGCTTTGGGCGTATACTATACTGTCAACTTCAACACTTTCAAGCAGTCCGTCAATAGGATAATACAGATTATGTACCTTTCTCTTTTTACATCTGTACATTAAAGCCTCGCTCATAAGCTTTTTAGTTTTTTCAATATCAAAAGGTTTTTCAATGAATTTGTATATATGCGCTGTTGTATATAATATAAGATTATGATCGATTAATCCTGATAAAACAATAATCGGAGTAAACCTGTATCTGTCAACACAACGAATATTGTTAATAAATTCTGCGCCAGCTGCATTTCTCACTCTGTCTTCACCCGCAAGAACTATATCCACCAAAAAAAAGACATATATCGTTTTTCATGGCCAGACCGTAAGCTTCCATTACATTATCTGTTTCGTATATACATACGTCGCTTCTGATATCATTAAGCATTTCTTTTAAGGTATGTCTTGTTTTTTCGTTATCCTCAATGATTAGAACTCTTTTCATCTTCGTCTCCCTGCCGATTCCGTCCTTGTCAGCATATGCAGCTCATGTTTATACTTTAGCATAGTAGTTTTTTTCTGTGTCGTCAAGGTGGCGGCTTTATGGTAATTAAAAATGATTTTTATAATAGAAAAGACCTTACCCCTAATTTCTCTGCTTTTTCAATTACTATATATACCGCCTCCCAAAACTATACTTTATTAAATTCCAAATTCTTCTGCATATTTAATAAAGCCTTTTATATCAGGCGCATCCGCGCTTATCCTTAAGGCCATAAAATTTTCCTGGGGTATATCAAACGGCGGCTTTATACCAAACATATATGCCGGCAAATATCCGGTTCTTGAATAATATTTTTCACTTCCTAATACAACCGAATATCCATAGCCTAATTCTTTAGCTATTTTATGTCCATTTTTTATTAAAGCGGTTCCTATTCCCTTCCTTTGATATTCAGGTATGACAGACAAGGGAGCTAATGCTAAAACAACAATATCTTTAACATACGCTTCTGTAAACATAATATGTCCTACAATCTTTCCGTCTGTTTCAGCAACCAGCGATAATTCCGGAATATACGCTTCGCTCTTTCTCAGTGCATTTACTAAATCCTGTTCATTTCCATCTGCGTGTTGGGCGCTGGCAAACGCACTTTTTATTACTGAATATACGATTTCATAATCTTTTGTTTCTTCTTTTCTAATACGCATAAGACACCTCGTAAAATTCTGAATCTATCGATATTTTTATTACAGCACAGCTCCGTATTTCAAAGGTTTTCATAGAGCTGAACTTTTGGATAATACATGTTGCATTGTTATTTGTATTCTATTTTATTTTAAATATTAAGTGTCAAGTTCACCAAAATATAAAATACGGTTATCTTCATCATATACAGCAACTGTGAAATTAAACGAGGATCTGTCAATTATTCCTGACGAATCCCACATATCACTGCTCTCACTGTTTCTATCTTTAAAAAAGTAATATCCATTCTTTATCTCAGGAAATAAGCCTTTGCCGTCACTATCACAAAAAATGGGACCTGTTTCCTTATATTCTTGTTTAATACTTTCTCCATACATCAGTATGTTAAGATTATCATCATTTATTTGGAGCTGTATCCAATGATTGTTATTCCTTATTTCATCTATAATACTATCGTCATTATATTTTATAATATAAAATGACATACCGTCTCCAAGAAATCCGCCATGCGTCTCAAGCCTGCGCGCCACATCAGCATCTTCTATAGACACATCAAGAATTGAACTAATATATTCGCTAACACTTGGTTTATTATCCACATAAATACACCATACAATCATTACCATAACTGCCAAAAATATTGGAAAAATAAATAAGGCTGACAACAAACGCATTGTATTCTTTTTGGTATCTTGTTGAGAATGTACCATATTTGCCACTCCTATTTTTTATATAATCGGTATTTGCATTTTTCTTTATTGACTTATTTGTTTATACTAATACCCTATTACCTTATTCCACAATTCTTCAATATCACATTCCGTTTATCTCATTCGGAAACTTAATTGTATCTGTATCACTAATTATCTGTACGCGATATATCCAGCATTCCTTTGCATCTGTAGAAACATATGCGCTATAGGTAACATTATCAACCGTACTTATTACCTCATTTATAATATTCCATTTCTGCAGGGATGCGTCTGCATCATTTTTTAAGATAAAACTAACCGACATCATAAACAACATAATTTCTTACATAGATTCGATAGTATAGATAGTCATGTTTTTTATCGGAACGGTATGGTTCAAAAGCAACAGGATTGTTCAGCCTTTCCATAATGGCAGCTTCTATATCATCAATCAGGTGTAATGCTGCGGCCTCATTCTTCAAAACATGGGCAATGTAATTCGCTGTGCTGATTAAATCCTGCTCAAATATCGGTAAATACCTAAGCTGATAGGATTTACTTTCCATATACTGCACTCCTTACATTACTGAAAACTGTTTCATGGGAAAGCCTTTCTTCTGTCATTGCCGCCTGTCTGTCAGCTTCATCAAGTTTCATCTCAATACTGTCTGTCAGGCTTGCGTATTCTTCTAGACTTAATACAACCATAGCGCCATATCCATTTTTTGTAAGATAAACAGGTTTTCCACTGTTTACAATAGTTTCAATCTCTGGAAATTTATTTCTTAGGTCGGAAACAGGACGGATTTGTATCATGTTCAAGCACTCCTTTTTATATCATATATTCTATCCTGATTTTATCAGAATATTATCATAAAAGTAATGCTTTCTACCGGTTTATTTTCTTTTTCGGGCAGCTGCATGAAAAACCCTCGCCTGTAAACGATGTGGATTGGTGCCACAATAACCAAATAGCAACGGTCCGCAAAATCACAGGCGGCCTATTTGTTTATATGTTAACAATTAGCGTGGTCAGGGATTTTCTCTGGCCTTCGGTAGGCTCCTTCAGTTTGCCGTTCTTCAGGAGCGTTGTGATGCAGTGTACCAAAAACCAGCCGTCAGCGTGGAATACAAACTGCAATTCATACTCTTTTATCTTTCTAAGGTGTGCAGGAACCGATTCCAATACAGCCTCGGCATAAGGTGCCTTCAACGCATCAAAGTCAGTCTGGTACTTTACCTTAATTCGCTCACCGATAGCAAGGAGTTTATCTTGAATTTCCTTGCTGGCCAACACAACGATCTGCCATTCTGCTTTGAAATAGCCATCATAATCTCCATTCGTTTTTACACAGCCACACTCAGCTAACCATGCATATTCATCCTTAGAAAGACGGCCTTCAAACTCTCTTTCGTAGAGACTGAGAATGCGTTTGGCATCTTCAGAATACTGGCGGCTACGTTGCTCGTCACGGTCAGACCACTCGCTGTCAATCTGCCAAAGGATGTGCCTGTCGTTGCCATTCCACATAGGACCACACCAGTTCTTCATATACACGTAATCTTCCGGAAGAACTATGTTGTCAGGTACGACAGCCGCATGGCAAATATTATGCGCGCCGTCCGGACGAATCGTAGCAACCTCTTCAAAGGAAATGCCAGCATCCATCAGATTCCCGCCGGAACAGGCGGCAATATAAGGAACCAACGACCACAGGATGAAGTTGCGGTCCACCTTAGGAGATTCAGTCAAGGAGATGGGCTCGTCCGTCTGACCACACCATATGTCCGGATCATCAAGAATGCCTGAGAAGGTCAACTCATCATACAGATCGTTTGCAAACAACGCAGCAGCACGCTTGTACATATTATTCTGCATAGTAAGCAGTTCTGCAGTTGGTTCGCTGATGATGAAGTTGACGATGTACTTATCCTTTTGTGCCTGCAGGAAACCATATTCCTCAAGAAATTCAACCTCGGTTTCCACATACACAGGGGAAACACCCAGGTCATCAGCAATTTCGTTAATTGTCTTTGCCGTATTACGCACACAGTAGCAGATATTTTGGGACAGTGCGGAACGAAAGAACTCGTCGGGAGACTTTTTGCCCACGGAACCATTTATACCGTAATAGTGGAATTTAATAGGGTTAAACTTGAGTTCGCTCGGTTTTCTCATCATATCCATACCTCGTTTCAATTCTTTTTTAGCTTCAAATAAGTGCCATTTGACAGTGCCGAGAGGAATACCCAGTTCCCGAGCAATATCTGCCTGCTTGCGATTCTCAAAATAATACGCAATGACTATTCTTCTTTGCAGCTTAGAAAGGTAAGCAATCTCGGTCTGGAGACGATGGATAGCTTCTGTATTGTCGTCGGCATCCAACTCAGAGTACGGATCTGCGATCATCTCCGCGACCCCATCAATAGAAACACCGACCATACTTTTAGCAGCATCACGATAATAGTTGCTGAGTGTGTTATGGGCAACAGTCCAAATGAACTTACTCATGTCCGCAACGTCGTCCTTGGCAAGGAGCGCACGGAAAGCTCTTATCGCTATCTCCTGCGACAGATCCTCTGCATCGTGAATGCTTTTACACCTCTTCAGAGCAAATCCGAATATAGGCTTCAGATGTTCAGTTATGGTTTTCTCTACTTCTTGTCTGTTCACTTGTTTGCACCTCATTGAAAGCTTTCACCCATATAGACACGCGAATCTGAAAAGGTTGGAACTTTTTTATAATTTATAAAAGAAAGATAACAGGGGCGGGATGTAAGAGAATAATCCTTCCAGTCTATATTTGAAAACACCTTTGAGATGTTGATACAAAGGGCTTCTTCTGCTCTCTCTACAAATCTTGTTGATGCTGTTCGTCCATATTTTTAACAGCACTACACAAATCATATGTTGCTTTTACCGCTTTTTCAACTTCAATATTCTATTTAAAATTATAGTTATCAATCTGTGTTTGTATCTGGTTGTAATAGTTCCTGCTTACATAAGTCGGATTAAACATTCTTTCTTGAAAAAACATTTTGTCGCCTCTTTAATTTAATAAAAAACACATATCAACCTTTATGTTTCCATAGAAATATATCTATAAGACTGTGGGGCACAGGACACTCCAATATCCTTTAATGCAAGTGGTTTCTCATATATAACTATATTTTCCAAATGATAGGCAACTGCCTTTTTCTTCCCTTTGTAATATTTTCTAAAAAAAGCATATGTAATACCCGAATACTTCTTGGTTTGTCGCCAAACACTTAATATATCATCCTCAATAATATCAGCAATTTCTGCTTCCGCTACAACTTGTTGCTGAGGAGCCGTTGCGTATATTATAATCTTATCAACATCATCCCGACAACGAAATTTCCGATATTCATATACTTTTTTACCTTGTAGAATACTTTCTACATACTCCGGATTAATTGATAATAACATTTGACACATTGACATTTCCCTCCATTAGGACTTTTTTAAATTGATTTGTTGTCAGATGAACTTCTGTTGGATATTGTCCCTGATCTGCCCAACATCCCTGCCGATCAAGCCAATCCAAATTTACATTGTTTCCGGCACCAAAATAACCATAATAAAGCATTTCAACCACAGTCACATTCCTATATTCATGGTATTGCTTTTGCAGTTCACTTTCATTAAACACAGACTTATTCCCAATACGCTGTTTCAAATCATCAAAACTCATCAAATATTTGTTGTTTATTTTAGCCTGAACAACATCTGTCACTACACAATATGAGGTAATACAAGAACGGTATCGCTTCCCTGTACCTTGGGTATAACGACGATAAACCAAAACTGGTTCTCCAACCTTATGATTTATGTTCGGTGCTTGCCCCACATATATTTTACTAAGCCCATTACTAACACTACTACTAATCTCCGATTGTAATGATGCTGTATTCGCAAGCTCTGAATATGCAAACATTGTATCATGATAATAATCATCAATAATAATATAACCGGCATGGTCAAAACCATCTTTTATAAATGGAAAGGCTTTATACGGGTCACTAAAGTCAATCTTTTTACGGCTTTTTATCAAAACATTCTCCCCATTCAAATTCACACCACACTTTTGAAAACCAAATCTTTCAAACTGTGAAATCAACGTAGTATGTTTATCAAAAACTGTCACATAAACTTCATCACATTTTAATTGCAACCATTTCCATAAAAGCAACCCGATTGCTCCCTCCCCAATACGCTGTCTGCGATATCTCTCAGATATTCGAAATGTGCTAATTTTCAATCTTTCCATTTTAGGTAAAACAGCACTCTGCAATTCAATTTCCTCTTCTTCAATTTTTAATACAACAAATGCTCCTACACCTATCTCATCCTCAAAAACAAGTGCTGTAGCTCCCATTTCTGCTTTTTTTGCAAACCACTCAATAAACCCCGTACTATTTTCCGTACCAGGATAATCCGCTTTCAATGAATCAAAAAACTCATCATTAAGATTAATGTCTGCAAATTTCTTTAATGAAAACCTTCCCGCCATATTAGCATCCTCCTGTTTTAATAATTTCCACTATTCGCCCCAAATCTGATGCACCATTAGATACCTCCAATGAAATGTTAAGTTGTCCCGCAATTTCTGTCGCATACGCTTTTTCAGCACATTGAAAGTCATTAATAGCACGTTCGTCCTGTCGGATTCCATCTCTTTGAAACCTTCGTTCTGCAATTATCTTAGGATTTTCCAACAATAAAATCATTGTATCTGGTTTTAGTAAAGTGTAAGTTTCCATTGGAATTCTTGTAATTACACCTTCCTCATTCAGCAGACAAAAATGTCCATCCAAAATAAATTCTTCATCAATTTGCCGTAATTCATTAATTGCATCCAATAATAGCACTTGATTATCATCAATATCTGAAACAAATTTATCTGCTGAAAAACTTTTTTCTCGCCTTCCTGCAATTAATTGACTCGACGAATAATTTTTTATTCCCAATTTATCTTTTATCATATTGCAAAAATATGTTTTACCCACTCCATGAATACCACTAACAAATATCATAAACACTACCTCTTTGTATCGAATATATGTTCTGATTTCAGGATACCACATTTCAATAGATATTCCAAGTGTTATTTTATATTTTCTAAAGCATAATTTTATTCCATTCTATAATAAACAAAAAATATGTTTGTTTTGCTAACTATACTTTCAATTCCTTAATTCAGTCCACTCTTATTTAGTATTCTATCTATTTCATATACTCACTGGCTTTCTTTTTTGTTTTAACCTCATATCGTTTCCCCGTGCTATCTTGTACAAAAAATATTAAAGGTTTATTATTCTTGATATTATCAATATTATTTTGGAGAAATGCCTTGAATCTATCTGTCTGCCATAACAAATCAACAGATTCTTCTAACTCTAATACCTTTGGAAGTTTTATATAGGCAAACTTCTCTAAACCACTTACTTCCAACGGTGTAACCACCAAGGCATCATTTTTCTTCATATGAATTCCCCAACAGGATATTATAACTTTCCGGTTTCCTGTATTTGATGCACTAACTCCTATAAATTTTACTGTTTGTCCATTGTTCTGATTGTACAGCATATGATTATCAGAAAAACTTAATTTCATCGACTTCTTTTGGCTATACTTTGTCTGCCACAATGCAACCATAACTGCTGCCGTTGTTGCAAGTGCACCTACAGTACCGCCTATTGCGCCAAATGCTGTCCAAAACAAATTCCAATCCATAACTATCCCCCATTAAAACGCATATCGTGCTACCATCTTTTGGTATTGTTAAAAGTACATACATTTTTATACTGTGTTCTAAAATCCTTGTACATTCTATTATTTGCAAATTTAACAGAATATCTTTAGATGTATGCGACACCGTTTTTACTCTTTATATCGCCGCATTTATTTTATTCATACAAAGGGCTTCTTCTGTTCTTTCTACAAAATTTGTTATAGTTTTTATAATTATATTATTTTTTACTATAAACGTCAACGAATTTTACTTTATACAATCAAGTAGGAGGTCATCTTCTTCCATGCGGCTGAAACGTGCCTTAAAGCTTCCTCTTTTGTTTACATAGTATCTTCCTTCATCATCACGCATCAGGCTGTTGTCGGGAGTATGGTACTTATTAGTCTCCCCGTCATAGTAATGCATGTCATATGGTGAATATACCGCTTTCAGGCAGCCGCCTTCTGCATGGTATACTTTTCTTTTTGCTCCTCTGAGCGATTTGATTTCACTTTTTTCTTCCATTTTGCTTCTCCTTTATTATCATTTCTGCACATATATTTCATGTACTGTGACAGATAATAAAGCTTAACCCGGACATATCGTGTCCGGGTTAGAAAGCAAAATGTATTAATTTTATATTAAGTATTATTATATCGCCTGTTTAAGGTCCTCCTTCATCGCAAGCACTGCAGCCCTTGATGCGTCCGCATAACCGGTATCGCCATACATGCTGTAAGCCTCCTGCTTATAGGCCGCTATTATTCCTCTTGAAGAATTAACTATTGCTCCCAGTCCGTCCTCATTAAAGAATCCTGCAAGATCTTTTCCGCAGCCTCCCTGTGCGCCGTAGCCCGGCACAAGAATATATGATTTTGGCATAAGCTTTCTAAGAAGCTTGCCCATCTCAGGATAAGTTGCGCCTACCACAGCTCCAACATAGCTGTATGAATCGCCCATAAGCGAGCTGCCCCATTCATTAACCTTCTCGGCCACATGCTCATACAAAGGCCTTCCGTCAATCAGCCTGTCCTGAAATTCTCCGCTTGATGGGTTAGACGTTTTAACAAGGATAAACATTCCCTTATTTTCTTTCCTGCATACGTCGATAAACGGATTAATTCCGTCCGAGCCCAGATAAGGATTAACCGTAATAAAATCCTCGTCAAACGGAGAATATGAGCTGCTGCCTACCTCGACCCTTCCAATATGGCCAACCGCATATGCTGCTGATGTAGAGCCAATATCTCCACGTTTAATATCTCCTATCACTACAAGTCCCTTTTCCTTACAATAGTCCACAGTCCTTTTAAATGCGCCAAGTCCCGGCAGTCCGAATTGCTCGTACATCGCAATCTGCGGCTTAACGGCAGGCACAAGGTCATATACTGCGTCAATAATACCTTTATTATATTCCCATACCGCTTCTGCCGCGCCATCTAAGGTCTCTCCATATTCCTTATACGCCTTTTCCTTAATAAAATCAGGTATATAAGAAAGCATCGGATCAAGCCCCACTACTATAGGAGCTTCAGTCTTTTTAATCTTTTCAACAAGCTTATTAATCATTATTTATCCTCCTCATAGACCTTTCGTCCGCCAACAAAGGTCTTTTCTATCCTTCCCTTTACCCTGTATCCGGCAAAAGGTGTATTCTTTCCTTTTGAAAGAAATGTATCAGGGTTAATCTCATACCATGTGCCAATGTCCGCAATAACAAAATCAGCTGTCGCACCAACACTTAAGCTTCCTCTGTCTATTCCCGCAATTCGTGCCGGATTGGCACTCATGCATTTTACAAGCTCAAAAAGAGTTAAATATCCCTTTTCCACAAGCTCCGTATACGACAGAGCAAATGCCGTCTCAGAGCCTACTATTCCGAACGGCGATGCGTTCATTGAACCGCTCTTTTCCTCTGCAGAATGAGGCGCATGGTCTGTGGAAATTACGTCAATAACTCCTGTTCTTATACCGTCAATAAGAGCTTCTTTATCAGCACGTGAACGAAGCGGAGGATTCATCTTATAATTAGAGTCATCCGAAGGTATATCTTCATCACACAATGTAAAATGATGCGGACATACCTCGCCGGTCACATTAACTCCATCCTCTTTTGCAAGCTTAATCATCTTAACACTGTCTCTTGTAGATACATGGCACAAATGTAATCTGGCGCCGGTTTCTTTTGCAAGAAGAATATCCCTTGCCGCAATTATATCTTCTACTGCATTAGTAATTCCTTTAAGATTGAGCTCTTTCGCCCTTTTTCCCTCGTTCATAACGCCGCCGCATACAAGGTCAATATCCTCACAATGTGCAAACACAGGAATATCAAGCTCTTTTGCAAGCTTCATGCCTTCTCTGCATAAAAGTGAATTCATTACGGATTTACCGTCTTCACTTACAGCTTTCATGCCGCTTGCTGCCATCTTTTCAATCTCTGAAAGCTCATTTCCCATCTGGCCTTTTGTAATGGCTCCTACAGGAAATACGTTTATGCAGGCGTCATTTTTTATTATATCAATAAGCGCGTCATAACTATCCTTACTGTCTGTCACAGGCTTCGTATTAGGCATACAAAATACAGAAGTAAATCCACCTCTTGCAGCCGCCATAGAACCGGTCTTTACCGTCTCCTTATAAGTATAGCCGGGCTCGCGGAAATGCTCATGCAAATCCACGAATCCCGGCATAATATACTTTCCTTTGGCATCTATAACCTCATATGAATCTTTTACTTCTATACATGTATCTACATCTGCGACATGGCCGTCTTCTATAAGGATATCAAATATACCGTTACGTCCCGAAACCGGATCAACTAAAAATCCATCCCTGACAAGAAGCATATATATACCGCCTTTCAATCCATGTAGTTACAGGTTTTATTTTGCCTGTATTCTTTCCTGTGCAGTAAGAAGCTCTGCAATAAGAACCGCGCCGCCTGCCGCGCCTCTTACAGTATTATGTGAAAGACCTACAAACTTATAATCAAATATTATATCCTCACGAAGTCTTCCGAGCGTTACGCCCATTCCATTCTCATAATCAACATCAAGCGCAACCTGCGGTCTGTTATCCTCTTCCATATACTTAATGAACTGCTTTGGCGCGCTTGGAAGCTCAAGCTCCTGCGGAAGTCCCTTATAAGAATTCCATGCTTCAATTACTGCTTCCTTCTCAGGCTTCTTTTCAAAAGTAACAAATACAGTCGCAGTATGTCCATTAAGTACAGGAACTCTTATACACTGGCTTGTAATAACAGGCGACGCTGCCGGAACAATAACTCCGTTCTCAGCCTTGCCCCATATTCTTAAAGGCTCTTTCTCGCTCTTTTCTTCTTCGCCTCCGATATATGGAATTATATTGCCTTCCATCTCTGGCCAGTCCTTAAATGTTTTGCCTGCTCCTGATATCGCCTGATATGTTGAAACAACAACCTTTTGCGGATTATATTCACGCAGCGCATGGAGTGCAGGCGTATAACTCTGAATTGAACAGTTAGGCTTTACAACAATAAATCCTCTCTCTGTATTCAGACGCTTTTTCTGAGCGTCTATTATGCAAAGATGCTCCGGATTAATCTCCGGTACAACCATAGGCACGTCCTGTGTCCATCTGTGTGCGCTGTTATTGGATACGACAGGCGTCTCTGTCCTGGCATAAGCCTCTTCTATTGCGCGTATCTCTTCCTTAGTCATATCAACTGCGCTAAATACAAAATCCACCTGACTGCTTACTTTCTCAACATCATTTACATCATTTACAATAATACCTTTTACAGCTTCAGGCATAGGTGTAGTCATCTTCCAGCGTCCGCCTACTGCTTCCTCATAGGTCTTGCCAGCGCTTCTCGGGCTTGCCGCGATACATACTACTTCAAACCAGGGATGGTTCTCAAGAAGGGAAATGAATCTCTGTCCTACCATTCCTGTTCCGCCTAAAATACCTACCTTCAACTTGCTGCTCATTTTTTAATCCTCCCGGTAAACATATTCGCTTTATTTTACAATAATATCTGTCAGAATAAAATAGTAAATATTATTTTTTCTTAAATATTTATTTTTTCATTAGGAATAATAATCGTCGGCAGCGCCATTTCATTATATTGTGTGGAAATTACAGGGTCCTTTGATATTCTCGAATATATTCCCTTAAGCTTCCCGTTATACATATAAAGTCCTGTCAGATTATAAAACTGCTTCCTGGTAAGCGTTTTATTTTCCAAAATATAATTACTGCTCTTATATGGCGTATAAAATTCCTGAATTATATAATTGTCAAAATCAATATTATCACTGACAATCTCATTCCACTGTTCATCGGTATAGCTTATTCCGGGAAATACCCCCTTTGAGCCGTACGAGTCCTCAGGCTTTAATATATACATATCCTTATTGTCTATAATCTCTTTTACCTGCACATCTTTTGCCGCATACGTTTCAGGCACATGCTTTATAACAAACTCTCTTTGCTTTTCATCAAGCATATTAAGGGTATCGTCTTCCCACATAAGCTTAAAAAGTATTTTATTGTGTGCAATCTGCGTGAAAAAATCTCCGAACAGCGCCACATTTCCATCTCTGACCGCCGATATAAAATCTGTAACTTCGTCATAATGCTTCATTATATCGCTTGTAACGGCCCTTCTGTACACTGCGTCTACCCTCATTCCCGACGGAGTATACAGACTGCGTCCGTCATAAACCATATCTCTTATCTCACATATTTCAGCATTATATCCCCTGTTCTTAAAACACGAAAGGAACACCTCAAATTCTTCCATAGACGCACTCTCAAGAAAATCAGCTATGACAATATTGCAAGGCTGTGCGCCGCCCATTCTTTCAGAATACATTCTTTCCATCTCGTCTATCCATGAATAAAACAGCTCGCATACCTTTACCTTATTGCTTTTTACAAATTCCTGAAAAGCTATAGTTTTACTTACCGCATTATTAAGCTCCCTGTCTTCATTCATGGCGCTTGAACCGTCGGTATTGAACTCACAGAACTTAAAATCTCCTGTTTCTTCATTATAAAATATGTCAATCCTCGCAACAGGTATCGTAAGGAATCTTCTGTCGCATCTTAATATAAGCTCAGTAAGCCTTTCGTCAAATCCGAAACGCTTCCTGTACTCTTCATCATCAAAATATCTGTTAATTATCTTTTCAAATATAGAATATAAAACTTCTGTTATCTCTTTAAAATAATTATATTCCTCTTCCGAGAAAATTTTAGGCATATAACATGTCCTGACATAATTCCCATGATATTTTGCAGTGGAATTAATTATATAATCATGCTCTTCTTCTGCAGATATACTGTGCCCTTTAATATCTTTTTCAATTATATCAATATACTCTTTACTTTTTATAACGCTCATATTATAACCTCTCGCACTTTAGTTAAGGCTGTCATTCTTTATGAACAACAGCCTTACATGATACATACATTATACCACTATTTTACTTTAATTGTTACCGTTTTTTTCTTGCCATATGCAGTTACGGTAATCTTAGCCTTTCCTTTCTTTATTCCTTTTACTACGCCTTTTTTAGATACCTTTGCAATCTTAGGCTTTGACGATTTGAATTTTACGGTTGTATCCTTAGATACGGTTACTTTAATTTTAACCTTCCTGCCCTTTTTAACCGTAAGCTTTTTCTTTGCCACCTTAAATATCTTTGCGTAACTGCTTCCTGCCGGCTGATTGACTGCAGGCACAGGATTAGTAACAGAATTATTCGCAGGCGGCGTTACCGTACCGGCTGCTTTATTAACCTTAATACTGTATACTGCCTTAATTCCTGAATATGTAACCGATACTTCCTTTACACCCTCCGTACTCATATCAGGCGCTGTAACTGTATAATCAGTTACTGTTGTTTTAGAGCCATCCCTGTAGGTAACGTTTACAACCAGTCCCTCAGCAGAGAATACTTCTCCGACATTATATTCAGTCTTTGCCTTTGATGCGTCAACCGTAACCTCAGAAGCCAGGCTCTGTGCTGCAACCCATTCCATAATCGTAACCTTAGCGCCGTCGTCGTTAAGATAATATTCTCCATTGGCAAATACCGGAACCCATCCTCCATTATGTCCTGAATAAGATACGTTATCCCACACAAACTCTCCTTTTATCTTATTCTCATTTTCCTGCTCTGCATAATAAAGAACATAACCGTCTCTGTCTGAAGAATAGAATCTGAATCTGCTTGCAGGATCAGATGAATTACTTTCCATAACGGCACACTTTACCTCTTTGCCGCCTGCTGCCACAAGCTTTTCATATGAAGCATATGTATATGGATCCATTCTGCATGTATTGTCAGCCTCACTGCAGCTTATCCATACAGGCAGGTCGACAAGCTTTGCCGCATCCTCTTCCGTAATGGCGTATGCCTGGCTGCATAAAAATGCAGCTGCATATTTGCCAGGCCTGTCAAGAATAACTCTTGACGCCATATAACCTCCCATTGAAAGACCTCCAACATATATACGGTTGGTATCAATCTCAGGATTATTTGCTATCATAGAATCAATCAGACTGTTCACAACTTCAAGATATCCCGATTCACTTGTAAATCCGTTAGTAGGCCATGTTTCAGGCGACTGTGGAAGAAGTACATATGCTTTTCCACCCATAATATTCTGAATCTCAGTATCAGCAAAATTACATTCAGGATATGCATACATCTGAACTCCATGATTATCAAGCGAACCCGCGCCGCCTTCTCCCATACCGTGAAAGAATATGATAAGCGGATGCTTTTTTCCATCCTTTTCAGGCGAATACATTGCATAATCCACAAAGTTATATTTTGGGTCGCTTATTGATGAGTCCGTATATCTTTCAAGAACAAATTCGTCGCATACAAGGTTGACAACCTCATGCTGCGTATATTTTTCATCTGACTTACTCCATGAAACATTATAAGTAAGCGTAAGAGGCGTATAATAGTTAGCATAACTATACGAACCTGTATGAGCCCCGGCAACGCTGCTTCCGTATTCAAGCTCAATTATTATGTACTCGCCGTTGTCGGCTTTTACTCCTTCCGCATTAACCGGATAGGCGTCCAAAACCTTTCTTTCACCCTGAAAATCATTCTTATAAGCCTGCTTGCTGTAATGCGTTGCAGTAACAGTAAAGTCAGCCGCAGCTACATCAGCCGCAGCTACTGAGCCTCCCGGCTTAAGCATAATACGCGTAACGTCTTTGCCCCAATCAAAAGGCTCTGCAATAACATTAAATTCACCATCGCCCGGAAGCGTTTTGGTGCTTGAAATAACTTCTTTTTTCATAGCGGCAAGACCTCTCTGATTAATACAAAAAACCATTGCTATGCAGCATGCCGCAAAAACAGCCGCATATTTTAAAATCCCCTTCAACATAAATACTCTCCTTCCTGACTATCATTACATTTAATAATACCACATAATGATATGCGTTTCAATAATGCTTCATATATCTAATTCATATAGTCAGTTTTCCTCATACGCTTTTTTAAGCTTAAATAACGCCTTTTTTTCTATTCTGCTGATATAGCTTCGGCTTATTCCCATAATATCCGCAATTTCTCTCTGAGTATATTCCTTGGACCCGTCAGGAATTCCGTATCTGAGATAAATAATGTTCTTTTCCCTGTCGCTTAGTACGGTTTCAACATAGTCATATAGTTTACCAAGGTCTTCCTTTAAGAGCACCCTATCGGTAATATCCTCCTCCGAGGTCTCAATAATATCAATCAGGCTTATCTCATTTCCTTCCTTGTCTGAGCCGATTGATTCATTAAGGTATACCTCCTTAGCCTGCTTCTTCTCACTTCTGAGAAGCATTAAAAGCTCATTATCTATACATCTTGAAGCGTATGTGGCAAGCCTTATTCCTTTGTCAATGTCAAAGCTGTCAATAGCCTTGATTAACCCTATGGTTCCGATTGATATAAGGTCTTCACTGTCCTTTCCGATACCGGCATATTTTTTTACAATATAAGCAACAAGCCTGAGATTCTTCTCGATAAGCTCATCACGTGCAGAAGCATCGCCTTTTCTGCATCTTTCAAGGCATTCTTTCTCTTCTTTTGCAGTAAGAGGCTTGGGAAATGTTTTCAAATGTAAGACTCTCCCGCTTTAGGCAGTTAATAGTAGCTTATGTGGAAAATACATATTTAGTGCATTTCCAACAAAAAATACTGCATGTCAGCTGTAAAATGTGTACTCATCATCTGCAAAGCTGATTACGTCTCCCGAATGAATCTCAACGGGAACATAAGCGCCCGCCATATCTCCGTTAATATATGTATGATTCCTGGAATCCTGGTCGATAACAGCATATACTCCATTCTCACATTTAATCTCAGCATGCATTCTGCTTACTGCGGCGTTATCAATAATTCTATAGTCCGCATAGCGTTCTTCTTTCCCTATGCTGAATAATGTCTTATTAATAACAACCTTACTTCCATCACACTTGCGCACCATGTATGGGAACGAGCTTTGGCCGCCTAAAACAGCAATCTCCTTTGTATCCCCAAAAGAAGCTTCTTTTTCCGTAACAATATTTACATATTCTATATCAGTTACATTATTATCCTCCATACTGCCGCCGTCACTATTCTCTTCAGAATTGTCGGAATTAAATAATGAACCAAAGAACCTCTTAAGCTTATTAACATTAAGACTTTTCTTTTCAGTCAGATTATCAGAGCTTTCAGAATCACAATCATTATAAACAGATATGTCCTCACTTATATTGCCGCAAAAATTATCCTCAGTCTTTTCTTCACGGATTTCATAAGAAAGTCTTATATCATTAAGAATATCCGCGAGACCTTTTACGGTAAACTCTCTTTCATTATTAATATAATTAAGAAGCTGTATAAGCCGTATACCGTCCTTTTCACTCAAATACTGCGAATCACATAATACCTTTTTGATAAATTCTCTTAAACGTTCCTTAAGGCTTTGATGAAAAATTCTGTTCCTCTCAGGAAGAAGCAAAAGCTTTGTCTGTCCTGTATCCCTGTGATAATATACATAATCTCCATTAAGCACAAACATCGAGCTGTCAAACAAATACTTCTCAGATTCATATACCGCAGATATAACCTGTCCAAATATATCTGCTATAAAGCTAATCCCGGCTCCGTTAGAAGCCAATAAAGAAACCGGCGTCATATCGGTAATATCGAACCCAAGGCTCACCCCGCTTTCAGTACCGTCACACGGCGCTAATGGAACAAGCCATCCGGGAGCCGCCGCCTCTATCATACGAAAACAATACGCATCAATCTCTTCATCCTCAGAAAGATGATACATAAGCTTCGTATGCAGACCATCATCTTCAATTGTAAAATCATTCAATAAAATAATACCTTCCTTTCCAAAAAAATATGTATTACATATTATAGCGTATGTAATACATATTTGCAAGGGTTTTTATTATTTTTCAAATCTGAACCATTTAAAATCAAAATTACTTCCCGGAAGGAATACGAATAACACTTCATCATACCCGCCATTTATTCCCGATATCTCATATGCTCTCTCGGTATAATCATCCGCATATCCAAATTCAATAATTTTATTAATGCTTTCATCACCTTTTCTGAACCGTATATGTACTGTATTATTAGGCAGGTCTGTTCTTCCACATATGACAATTCTTGCCGCTCCTTCTTCAAAATCCATATTATCATATACAAACGTTACGTTATTGCCAATTCCACACACAGCGTCGTCATTTACAGTAAAAGTATCTCCGTATATCTTTTTGCATACGGCCGGATAATTTAACTTAAACGCCCTGTTGTCGCGCTTAAACGAAAATCCTTTGATATGAGCCTTTCTTGTAAATACAAATCCGACGCCAGTCACTCCTTTTAAAGGCTTTTTCAGCACAAACGTCTCTTCCTGGTATGTGTTCCACACAGACGGCTTTCTATATACCGCATTAAGAAGCTTTACGCTTCCTTCTTTATACGGCGCTCCCTCCCATATTTCAAATTCCAGCGGAGCGTTTTCAAGTTCAAATATCGGTATTGTAATTGTATCCGAGCCCCATTCTCCAAAATCAATATTGTCATAAAAAAGAATACTCCTGTTATCTCGCGGAGTGGCAACTCCCTTTTCATTGCCGCAGGTTATATTTCCTTCACTTTCTGCATACAGGCTTGCCGATATAAAATCGTAAGGATTAAGACATCTGCTTCCAAGCCCGCTTACAGTGTATTCCTTTTCAGAAATTATATCCATATGGTCAGTTCCGTTCGCACACGTGCATCTGAGCCTGAACGTTCCGTCTCCAAGCGCCGTAATATGAGCTTTTCTTCCGTCCTGCTTAATATCTGCAATATTTGATTTCACTCCGTTATCGTCAGCCGCCGAGAAAACAACATCACTGTATGAGGCATTTTCAGGATAAATACTCACATATGCGTCAGCTTCTTTCATATCAGCCGTAAATGAATTAATATCTGATTTTATTTCGAGCTTTCTTGCCGGTATTTCATCATTTGCCTCACCGTCCGGTATGATATGCTCATTTGCAGATATTCCTGTTCTTACGTCTGCTTTTTCTGAAATAAACGTCATTTCAGAAGCATTCAGTCCCGGCGACGTAACCTTAAGATATATTGCTCCCGGCTCTGTCCTTGCGGCAATTACAATCAAAAGCTTTCCGGAAAACAGCCTTTTACTGGTTCCTTTATACTGGTCTGCATCCGTACTGTCGCCGTTATCCAGTCCCAAAAGACGTCCTGCCCCCGAAACAGTGACATTTATTCTATTAGATGCATTTTCCACCGGATTGCCGTCACAGTCGTCTGCTGATACTGTAACAAATATAAGGTCTTCACCGTCAGCCTTCATTACGGTCTTGTCAGGCGTTATAATTATATTTTCTGCATCCTTAAATGATGCGTGCGAATCCTCTGCAATAACGTTTCCTGATTCATCATAAGCAACGGCTTTAATCGTACCCTTCTGATATGGAACCTTCCACCTTGCAACAAGCTCTTTTCCGTTAATATGGTCTATTTCCCGCGCTCCGAGCGAAGCGCCGTTTAAAAACAACTCAACCTCAGGCGCATTGCTGCATACCATAACGTCAATAATCTGACCTTCATTAAAATCCCAGTATGGAAACAAATGAACCATAGGTTCTGTCTTATAATCCGTCCATTCCGCCTTGTATATATAGTAAGAATCCTTGGCAAAACCAGCGGTGTCTATCTGTCCGAAATATGAATTTCTTGTATGGTACGGGGTCGGTTCGCCTATATAATCAAAGCCGCTCCATACAAACATGCCTGCCGAAAATGATGCGTCTCTGTCGTCAGTAATACACTTTTCAAGACTTACCGCGCCCCAGCTTGTCGTACTGTTAAGAAGCGACGAACACTGCATATCATCATCACTTAATATATTTGCGTCCGCCGGAAAATGGTATATTCCACGACTTTGTACAACAGAACCCGTCTCACTTCCGTATATCACCCAGTCCGGATGCTCCTCATGATGGGTTTCGTAATAAGCTTCTGCATAATTATATCCCGCAAGCTTTACTATGTCCGCGCATTTTTGTGCATTTTCCCAGGGCATATAATTAGAGCCTATAGTAACAGGCGCGTTATGCATAGCGTCGTGCAGATAAACCTCTTTTATAAGCATACGGGTAAGCTCCTCTCCCCTTTCTCCCGCATGGGTATCATATATTTCATTACCGATACTCCACATGATAACGCACGGATAATTACAATCGCGTCTTATCCAGCTTCGGACGTCTTTTTTATACCAGCCGTCAAAAAATCTTGCATAGTCATAAGCAGTCTTACTCATTTCCCACATGTCAAATGCTTCTGAAACAATAAGTATGCCTTCCTCCGATGCAAGCTCCATAAGCTCAGGCGCAGGCATGTTGTGAGCAGTTCGTACTGCGTTAACGCCCATTGATTTTAATATGTCAAGCTGACGCTTTATCGCCGCTTTATTTACCGCTGCGCCAAGACATCCAAGGTCGTGGTGCATACACGCACCCTTCAGCTTTATATGCTTCCCATTAAGGAAAAATCCTCCGTCAGGACGGTAGTCTATTGTCCTGAAACCAAAACGTATATCTTCACTGTCGCAAAGCTCATTATTAACATACAGCTTAACCTTAAGCGTATACAGATACGGATTATCAATGTCCCACGCTGTAACATCATTTACTTTTACAGACGGCGCAGAAAACTCGCCGGCCACTTCTTTGCCGTCTCTGTCTAAAAGACTGTATGCCGTATAAAAATTATCAGAATATTCTTCCGGAATATCCGTCTCGCTGCTTACGTTAAGCACCCATTTTCCGGAATCTGAAGGCTCTGTGTGTATATACGTTCCATCAGAAACAAGACATGCTTTGGGCTTTCTGATAATCCATACGTTTCTGTATATTCCGGCTCCCGAATACCACCTTGAATTAGGAGACATATAGATTACCCTGACTTTTATATTATTGCTGCCATTATGCAGAAACGACGTTATTTCAAATTCAAAAGTTGAATAGCCGTATTTCCATTCAAACGCCTTTTCATCATTTATCCATACAGACGTATCCATATACACGCCGTCAAATCTAAGAAAAATGCGCCCATCCTCTACAGCATCGCAGAAAAATTCCTTATAATACCAGCCTTCTGCATTCTCATATAACGAAAAAGCATCATATATCTGCCAGTCGTGCGGAATATCCACCGGCTGCCAATCACTCCTGCTGCCATCCGGCAATACTTTTCTAAAACTCCATCCGTCGTTAAATAATTCTTTCATTTTAATATTCTATACCATTCTTTCTTAAAAGCTCTCTTGCCGTTTCAAGCGAATCCACGCCTGTCAGGCTCTTTATCGGTGCAAATTCTCTGTCACGGACTACCTCGTAAGACAAACAGTCTCTCATAAGATGAATAACATCCAGCACAAGCAGCTCATACTTATATCCGTTAGGCTCGTCAGGCTTTATCAGGCGCGCGTTTTCATCAATATGCGGTATCTTCTTTTCAACAATATGAACCGGAAGCGGATCCTCCATAATACGTTTAAGTTCTTCAAGGCTGAACAGGTAGTTAAGTATAACGCCGTAATTATACAGCGGTACTCCATTCTCATCCTTTGAGTACATCATCTCATCTGTCATCTCATAATACTCTACGATTGAAGGTCTCTTATCCTCCGTACACAAAAGCCCTACTTTTTCCTCCGGAAACGCTTTGCTTACAACCTTCGCCGCGCTTACTCTTCCTGAATCTATCGCAGCTCCAACAAAGCATGGGTCCGCAATTTTCTGAAGAACATTGTCTACTGCAAATACATTCATCCATTCAACTCCGTATCCGGTAAATACGTCTAAAAGGCCCGCGTTTACAAACGATGTAAACCACCCTCCGTTTCCATTCGGAGACATCGCTATCTTACCTTTATCTGCAAGATATATTTTTCCATTGTAATCCGTCGCCGGAGCCATATCCTGGATAAAGAAATATACATAGCTGCTATCGTAACCAAAATAGTCATGCTCAACCATAAACTTCTTAGTATATTCATAATTGATGTCGCTTGTCATAATCGCAAGCGGCACATAACTTCCGGCTTTATTCACAACTTCCATAAGATTGTTAATAAGGCATTCAAATATATACAAATCTTTAGTCACGCCAACATTGAAGGTTCCCTTCGGCTTATCATAACCAAGTCTTGTTCCCTGTCCTCCGGCAAGAAGTATTGCGCCTACTTTACACTGCTTAATTGCATCAGTTCCTATTTTTTCAAAATAATCCTTTTTCCTGTCAATCTCAGGTATCGTAAGCGCGCCAAGCGGCTCAATATGCCCTCTTTCAATCATTCCGCTGTTCTTTTTATCAAGCTCGGCAAGAACTGAAAAATCTATACCTGCTATCTGTGCTAACAGACTCTCCTGCTCCTGCTTTGACAATTCGTCATAATACCTGAGCAGATGACTCTGTCCCTTTGCAGAAAGTAATTCTTTTGCTTCATTATAATTCATAATTCTGATTCCTCCTCTAATCCTAAAACTTTTCCTTTTTTATTATTAACAGCATCAATAAAATCCTGTATGCTTTTAAGCTCGTAATCAAACTCCATTCCTCCTGCCATTGGCGGCAGCGAATGAATATCAGAGCCTCCGGTCATTGGAAAATCATGCTTCTTTGCATATTCATATGCTCTTTTATTAAACATAATATCCAGATTATCATTAGACGTATTATACACCTCCACTCCGTCTACATAATCAGGATACAGCCTTATCTCAGGAATATACGGCGCTTCACGGTACGGATGTGCATGAATTACCATTCCGCCGCCTTCTTTTACCATCTGATACTGCTTTTCAACTGACCACGAAAGTATATCGTCATGATTAAGAAGCCATTCCTTATCAAGACCATATATAAGAAACTCCGTTCCAAAAAAGCCTGCCTCCCATCCAAAAAACACATGAAAATTTTCCTTATAACCTTCTTCGGCAGCCTTTTCATAACCATCACAAAACAGCTTCACTCTCTCTTTCCATATAAGATTACGCGGCACAGCTGTATTACCATTAAAAAAATGATCTGTTACTATAATACCTGAATATCCGGCATTCTTATAAGCCTTAATATAATCTTTTGCATTCGTTCTTGCACATGCACTTGCTTCTTTTGTATGCAAGTGCGTTTCATATCTGTATAACACTGTATATGTCCCCTTTAAAATGTATTTATTTAAGCCACTCTTATGGAAGAATTATAACATACGTGCATACTAATTGGAATTATATATATAAAAAATCATTTTCATTTCATTTATAATATTATATAATATTTGTATGAATGACGAAAAGAGGTAATTGTATGAATAATAATATTATTGTAGTGGCTCTTGGCCGTAACTGCTTCGGCGATACTTTCCCTGAACAGAAAAAAAATGTAACAAAAGCCGCTCAGGCAGTAGCGGACCTCATAGAAGAAAAATACAGAGTAGTTGTCACTCACAGTAACGGAGCCCAGATTGGCATGATACAGACTGCCATGAACGAATTCAGCAGGCTTGATTCCAAATATACGGCTGCTCCGGTATCTTTATGCGGTGCAATGAGTCAGGGCTACATAGGTTACGATCTTCAGAACGCCATAAGAAGCGAGCTGCTCAACCGGGGCATATACAAGACAGTTTCAACTATAATAACACAGGTTAAGGTTGACCCTTTTGACAAAGCATTTAATAACCCTACCAAAATTATCGGACGCCATATGTCCAGGGAAGACGCCGATATGGAAGAAGAAAAGGGTAATTATGTAGTAAATGATGGTAATGGAGGATACAGAAGAATAATTGCTTCGCCAAAGCCTATAGATATATATGAAATAGATGCGATACGCACACTATGTGAAGCAGGCCAGGTTGTTATAGCAGCCGGAGGCGGAGGAATCCCTGTACTTGAACAAGGCACAACACTGAAGGGTGCGAGCGCAATAATCGAAAAGGATTATACCGCCGCCAAGCTTGCCGACCAGCTTGATGCTTCTACATTACTATTCCTTACGGAGACCAATCATCTTCACATCAATCAGGGCGACGATAATGAAGAACCAATTAAAAGAATTACCGCCGAAGAAGCCCTTGCTCTTACGCACGCAGACCATTTTGACCCTATAACTACACAGCCTAAAATGGAAGCGTCAATATCGTTTGTAACCTCTGCTCCAAAAAGGCGCGCTATAATAACGCATGTCGATAACGCTCTTGAAGCTGTAAAAGGAAAAACCGGAACTATTATCAGTTCTTAATTACAGAAAACTTCCGGCATATCAGGGATTTCAGGAAAACAGTCCTAAAGCTTATGATATACCGGAAGTCATGTTATTTTCTTATATTTCGCGCTTAGAGGAAGCATAAGCCCACAATCTTCAAGAACTTTTTTATCAAAAAGTATATCTTTTGATTTTCCGTCTTTAATTATACTCCCCTTATACAAAAGTATCGTCCTGTCGCAGGTATCCAAAATAAAGTCCATATCATGCGAGGTTATTAAAATTGTCTGTGATAATTCATTTAAAATATTAATCAGATTCATTCTGTTACGCGGGTCAAGCGCAACGCCTGGTTCATCAAACATTATAATTCCCGGCTCCATTGCAAGAACTCCGGCAATTGACGCAAGCTTTTTTTCTCCGCCCGACAAATGATATACCGGTCTGTCGAAAAGCTCCTCTATTCCGACCTTTGCTAACGCCTGCTTCACGCATGCATCTAATGCAGAGCCTCGCATTCCATAATTCCTTGGCGCAAATGCAACGTCCTCATACACAGTTGACATAAAAAGCTGGTTATCTGCATCCTGAAACACGTAACCCATATCTTTTCTTATATCTTTAAGAGTTTTTTTGGATACGCCGATATCGTTTATAAGAATATCTCCTGAAAAATCAATATTAAGTCCTGCAATAAGCCTTAAAAGCGTTGACTTACCTACGCCGTTTTCACCCACAATCCCTACTCTTTCGCCCGGATTAACCTTAAGGCTGAAATTTTCAAATATTTTTCTGCTGCCGTCATATCCAAATGACATATGATTAATCGTTATCCTGCCGGCATTCATCTTTATCTCTTCTTTCATTTATACAAAGATATTTCCTATTATATAAAATACAGGAAATATCCGAAATATTATTAATATAATTATCCATGCGGCTGCCCATATCACATCCGCCGTCCTGCCATTCTTAACACTATCTTCCGAAAGCATATGGGAGGCCATTTCATATCCTCGCATATTCATACTGTCATACACTGCGTAAGCCCTGCAGCTGCTGCGGATTAAAAGCCCTCCGACTAAAGAACCCCATACGCCAAACCTGATTCCTTTTTCGCCTGTGGCGCGCATCTGATACGCTTCCATCAGCCGGTTTGTCTCTTTAAGCAAAACGTTGATATATCTGTATGTCAAAAGAAATACCGTAACAAGAGCCTCTGGAATATGTATTCTTCTAAGAGATATGCATATATCGTCAATCGTTGTTGTAATCATAAGAAGATACGCAGCCATTACGGCAAATATCCCTTTTAAAAATAATGTAAACGCCGATATCACACCACCGCTTATGCCTATCCCGAAAGCCGTTACGATAACCGCACGGTCAAACAGCGGATTGCAGGCTCCCAAAATTAATATTAATGGAAAAGTAATCCATATTCTTTTTATACAATTCTTAAATCCTATATCACATGCAGTAAATAAAACCACCGGATACACGAACATTGAGCATATTCCCCAAACGTCATACTTATCAAATGAGACGAGAAGAATAATATACGAAAGCGTTACAATAAGCTTGGGCAATGCATTTAATTCATTTATCCATTTGTTCTGCGACGCCTGTTTTTCCATGCTGCATATCTCATGTATGGCTCGCTCAAGCTTTTTCATGATTTCTTCTCTTTCTGAATAACCTGAACAGATAACAGCACAAAATACATACTGTAAATACAATGGCTGCCCCGGCAATTCCTGAGACAGAGGTTCCTGCGGCAGTATCAGAATGCTTAAAAGCATAATCAGGCATAACCGCAAGCTTATTCTGTATTTCTGAAAGCACGTCATATATACCGCCGGCCGCAGTTATTTCAGCGTCGTCTGCCACCCTTGCAACGGACCATTCAAGTCCGTCAGGCAGCGCCGATGCAACTAACGAAACCGCTCCTGCAATTATAACAGTACATATACCTGTTACTGCAAATACCTTTTTAACCGGCGTCCTGCCATTATCGTTATTATCATTGATTCCCCATATAAGCTTTGGCTGCGCTTCATATACAAATATCAGGACAGCCGATGTAATAATTCCTTCTACAAGCCCTATAGCCAGGTGTATTGGCTGCATTGCCGCTAAAAATGCCGTAAACGGAAGCTCGGTAATTCCCGAAGCAAGCGTCTCGACAGTTACGGAAAACGCTCCCAGCTGCATAGAAACCACACAGCCTAAAATTCCCGCCGCACATATTTTTTTCTTAGAAGCTCCATTCTTCATAGCAATTTTCCATATAATCCCTCCACCCACAAAACATCCGTAAAACGCCATATTCCATATATTTGCACCAAGCGCCATAATCCCGCCGTCAGCAAAAAACAGGCACTGTATTAGCAGAACCCCTATCATAGAAATAAAGCCCGCGTAAGGTCCCAGAAGAGCTGAAAGCAGCATTCCTCCAGTCAGATGTCCTGAGGAACCCGTACCCGGTATTGTAAAATTAATCATTTGAGCTGCAAAAACAAAAGCCCCCATAACTCCCATTTCCGGTATCTTAACCGGATTATCTTCAAGCCTTATTTTCTTAACTGAATATCCCGCTGTAATAACACTTCCAGCACACATAACTGCCGCAACAGAAGGTGCAAGAAGCGCGTCTGCCATATGCATGTTAATCTTCCTCCCTGAAACTATCTGTATTATTTAAAACAATATTTTGTATTTCACGAATTGATTTACCCGTTTCATCAGCTATCCTCCGTATGTCCTCATATTCGGGCTTTGTTTTATATATGCCGTTTCCATATGATTCCTTTATACGGACTTTTCCAATACCTGTGTCAACCTCTTTTTCTCTGCGGTGCAGAATTGTTCGGTTACATATGTACTCTCTCAGTCCGATTGTAGTCGTATGCTTAAAAATCAATTCCGTCATTTTCTCACGAAGCAGGCTTTTACATATTACCGACAATAATATTCCCGGACGATTCTTCTTCATTCCTATTGCAGCCGTATACACGTCAAGCGCTCCCTCATTAAGCAGGCGCTCCGTAACATAACCAAGCTCCTCGCCTGTCATATCGTCTATATTGCAGGCAAGTTCAATAACGCTGTCAGACTCCAAATCTGTTTCACCAAGCACTGCCCTTACCACATTGGCCGCCTCAAAATCCTTTTTACCACATCCATAACCTGTGTCTTTTATACGCATCAGAGGCATATTAGAGTATGCCGTTGCATAATATGCTAAAAGCGCAGCTCCTGTAGGCGTACACAATTCCCCTTCAATTTTCCCGGCATAACAAGGTATGCCTTTTAAAAGCTCTGCCGTAGCTGGCGCAGGAACAGGAAGGATTCCATGAGCACATCTGACCTTACCAAAGCCTGTATTTACATTTGACACATAAATACTCTTAACAGAAAGCTTCTCAAGGAGCATTGCACAGCCTGTAATATCAGCGATTGCATCCATCATTCCCACCTCATGGAAATGAATTTCACTGACGTCCTTTCCATGTACTTTTGATTCTGCATCAGCTATCATCATATATATATCGTTGACTTGTCTTTTTACTCTGTCAGAAACTTTAAGGTTATCGATGATTTTACGTATATCATCAATACCTGCATGGTGGTGGTTATGCCCATGTCCGCATTCTGACGCAGCATCCTGACATTCTTCCGCTCCAGCTATGTTCACGCTTATATGTATTCCTGCAATTCCACATTTACAGTCGTTTTCAAACGAAACTATTGTATCCGGTATTCCTATACTGTTAATCTCTTTAATAAATTCATCTTTATCATCAATAAACGAAAGAAGCGCGCCCATAATCATATCTCCGGCAGCTCCCATTCCGCAATCCAAAAACAAAGTTCTCATATATTCTCCTATTATTATGTCATCTGATTTTTAAGGATTTTAAATATAATTTTTTCCTGTCATCGATTCTTCTGCTTTCAACTGCCTTAGAAATTGTCTTATTATGAATCCACGTACTTAACCGTTTACCCTCAATATACGGGATAGTATCATCATACTGCTTTGCAAGCGCCGTCGCATAATACCATGCAATCATCATATTTACATAATATTCATCAGAATCCACAGACGCAGGAAGCTCATTATATTCAGGCAGGAATTCATCATCAAGAAAATATTTCATAAGCATCCCTGTTCCGAACCGTATTGTATATATCTTATCAGAAGCAATCCACTCTTTAATCTTCACAAGAAGCTCTGGCAGATGCTTCTTAAAAACCTTCGGCGACATCATATCGCATGTAGCCCAGTTGTCCACATACGGAAGAAATTTCTCGACAGCCAGAATACATTCGTCAAAATCCTTAATATACTCAATAAGAAATGCATGAAGATTGTTTTCCTCGTAATACGTATGCGGAAGCTCTGAAAGAAAATAATGTATATCAGCGTCCGCACGAAGCTCATTAGCTGTTTTTCTAAGAACCGGCGTACGTACTCCAATAACCATATCCGGATTAACATCAGGTATAAGCTTTTGGTGAAACTCTTTATATTCTATATCTGCAAGCTCAGACAGTCTTTCTCTTATATCTTTCGTAGTCATAATAACTCCTGCATGTTTTTATATTTAATATAACGTAGTTACCTGCTTTTTGCAATATGAGCGGCGTCCCTTTTTGCAGGATTATCTATAAGTCCGCCGTCTTCGTCAAAGCGCGAGCCATGACATGGGCAGTCCCATGTATGTTCTGCTTTATTCCACTTTAATTCGCATCCCATATGCGGACATCTTTTCGTTCCCGGAGTTAAAAGATTCATTGTTGAGACAGCGCCGTTAATAAGAAGCTGTGTTTTTAAAATGCTCCTGCTTGGAGAATAAAGCTCTGATAATTCATTTTTCTTTCCGCACACCATATCGCATAAAAGCCTTGCCGCAACCATAGACGAAGTCATTCCCCATTTGTTAAAACCTGAGGCCACGTACCAATTTGGCGTATGCATTGAATAATTACCAATATACGCTATTTTATCAAGACTCATACAGTCCTGCGCAGCATAAAGATACATTTCCTTTGCAGTACCGTAAGCAGACTGTGTAAAACGCTTCAGCCTGTCAAGCTTTCCCGCCGGGCTGCCTGTTCTGTGGCCGCCTCCTCCAACAAGCAGCAAATCGTTATAATTTCTGAAAGAAAATCCGTTATTATTTTCATCTATAAACATTCCGTCTACATCTGCGGCTCCTTTTAATGCAATTACATACGAACGATGCTGGTAAAGCTTGAGAAAATAACTCCCTCTCGTGTTAATATACGGAAAATGAGTAGCAATAATTATTTTATCGGCTTTAATATTTCCTCTGTCAGTATAAGCAATTGTATCTTTTACCTTATTTACAAACGTATGCTCTTTTATGTTAAGATTTACTGCGGCTCCATAGATAAATTTCAGCGGATTAAACTGCGCCTGCTTATCAAAAAGCACAGTGCCCTTTATATCAAACGGCAGGTTAAGCTTATTAGTGTACTCCGCAGAATAGCCTATTTTATTAAGCGCCGTAATTTCCTTTTCAATTACTTCATTATCCGTACGTGAATACACTCCTGAACGTTTAATTTCAAAATCACAGTCAATATTTTCGGCCCTTTTTCTGTATTCATTTACCGCCCACTCATTCGCTTTAAGATACATCTGGGCTTTACCGACGCCTTTATCGCGTATAAGCTTATCAAATATAAGACCGTGCTGCGCCGTTATTTTTGCCGTTGTATTTTTTGTAATTCCCATTCCTATGCTGTCTTTCTCAACAAGCATATAATCCACGCCGGCCTCTTTTAGAAACACAGCGCATAAAATTCCGCAAAGGCCTCCACCTATTATCAGGACGTCAGTTTTAGCATCAGCCTGTAAGGCTTCAAATTTTATTGGTTTTATTGTATCCAGCCATAAGGATTTCAAATTATCATCTCTTTCTTTTTTTATATATTAATGTTAAAATAAAAAATAAACACGTAGAAATATTATGCGTACTACGAGCCAATATTATTAATCAATAAACCTAAAAAGGAGAACGCTTATGCCTAAGTGGATTGAAAATGCAATTTTTTATGAAATATATCCTCAGTCCTTTATGGATACCAATTCGGACGGAATAGGGGATTTTAAAGGAATTATTTCAAAGCTTTCATACATAAAAGAATTAGGCTGCAACGCCGTATGGATTAATCCATGCTTTATGTCGCCTTTTTTAGATGCGGGTTATGATATATCGGATTATTATACTGCCGCTCCACGATACGGAACCAATGATGATTTAAAAGAAATTTTTGATAAGGCGCATGCGCTTGATATGCACGTACTAATCGACCTTGTACCTGGTCATACCTCCACAGAGCATCCCTGGTTTAAACAATCAATGAGCGCCGAAAAAAATGAATATTCAGGACGTTACGTATGGACAGACAGTATATGGGAATCGCCTTGCGGCATGAACTGCATACGTGGATTCTCCGAAAGAGACGGTTCATGCGCGGTGAATTTCTTTTCTCATCAGCCGGCTCTGAATTATGGATTTTACGAATGCGACCGCTTATGGCAGATGCCAATGAATGCCGAAGCTCCAAAGGCAACTCTTGCTGAATTGAAAAATATCATGCGCTTTTGGCTTACAATGGGCTGCGATGGTTTCAGGGTAGATATGGCGGGCTCCCTTGTTAAAAACGACCCTGAAAGCAAGGGAACAATCAGTCTTTGGCAGAATATAAGGGAATTTCTTGACAAAGAATTTCCAAACGCCGCTATAATCTCTGAATGGGGCGAGCCTGACAAAGCTCTTATCGGCGGATTCCATATGGATTTTCTGCTTCATTTCGGTCCGTCTCATTATAACGACCTCTTCCGCTGCGACGAGCCGTATTTCTCTTCAAGAGGCAAAGGAAACGTATACAGATTCGTTGAAAAATATATAGAAAATTACGAAAAAACCGAAGGGCGCGGACTTATATGCATACCTTCAGGCAATCACGACATGGACAGAATGGCAAGACGTCTTTCACAGGAGGAAATGAAAATTGCGTTTGCATTTCTTCTTACAATGCCCGGAGCGCCATTTATATATTATGGCGATGAGATAGGCATGAGATATATTGAAAATATACCTTCTGTAGAAGGCGGCTATGGGCGTACCGGTTCACGCTCTCCTATGCAGTGGAATGCGCTTCCAAACGCAGGGTTCAGCATGGCTTCCTCCGACAAACTGTATATTCCAATCGATGCTGATGTAAACCGTCCTACAGTTGAGGCGCAGATATCAGATTCAGCTTCACTTTACAGCGAAGTGCGCCGTCTAATCAGTATACGAAAGGAACATAAAGCTCTTTCAAACTGCGGAGAAATAAAATTCATATATGCAGAAGAGAATGAATATCCTCTATGCTATCTGCGTAGTACAGATGATGAAAAAATCCTTGTTATTATTAATCCCTCCGATAAAGAGCAGTCATTTTCATGCAGATATACGCCGGATACGCCTATATATTCTATAGGAGGCAATGCATTAAGCAGTCAGGGACTTCTTAAAGTACCGCCTTGCTCTGCGGGATTTTACTGCGTATAAATCCCGCAGCGTTAAGCCTGAATCCATAAGAATATGTTTAATTAATTTTCCTCAGCATATCGTACTCATGAAGCTCTATGCCAGCATCAATATATATCATCTGGCCTGGGTGCGGACAAGACTCTATCTCATTTCCGGTATCATCCGTCATTTTCCGTACAGTAACGTTATGCACCGTGCCGTCGCATCTCATAACTTCAATGGAATCTCCCTGCGAGAACTTATTTTTCTGCTCAAATCCATACAGACCGTTTTCATTTACTGACTTTATTGTTCCAAGATATATATAATTCTTAACGTATGTGTTGGAGTCGTATATCTGGGTCTCGTGCGTCGGTTTTCCATAGAAAAATCCGGTAGTGAACTGCCTGTAAGTTCCTTTTTCAAGCTCTTCTTTATAGTATGGTATTTTTTCTTTATAAACCGAAGCGTCCATATAATAATCATCTATTGCCATCCTGTATATGCGCGCCGCATTCGCAACATACAGCGCCGTTTTCATACGGCCTTCTATCTTAAAGCTGTCTATTCCCGCCTCGCATAAATCAGGTATATGCTCAATCATGCACAAATCCTTTGAGTTAAATATATATGTTCCTCGCTCATTCTCTTCAACCGGCAGATATTCGCCCGGTCTTTTTTCTTCCATAATATAATATTTCCAGCGGCACGGATGAGTGCAGGCTCCAAGATTGGCGTCTCTTCCTGTAAAATAGTTGCTGAGCAGGCACCTTCCTGAATATGATATACACATCGCTCCATGTATAAATGTTTCAATTTCAAGGTCGTCCGGTATATTTTTACGGATTTCAGCTATTTCTTTTATTGAAAGCTCTCTTGCGGTTACTACTCTTTTCGCTCCCTGCTTATGCCAAAATCTAAAAGTGTCGTAATTAACATTGTTGCTTTGAGTGCTTATATGAACTTCTATATCAGGGCATATTTCTTTTGCGGCCATAAACACACCCGGATCCGATATAATAAGCGCATCCGGTTTTATCTCTGAAAGCTCCTTAAAATATTCTCTTACACCGTAAAGATCATCGTTATGTGCGGTAATATTGGCAGTCACATACACCTTTTTTCCATGTCTGTGTGCAAAATCAATTCCCTCTGCCATTTCACGAACAGAAAAATTATGCGCTTTTGCACGAAGACCATACATGTCTCCGCCGATATATACGGCGTCAGCCCCAAACATAACTGCCGTCTTAAGAACTTCAAGATTACCCGCCGGCATAAGAAGCTCAGGTTTCTTATCATTTATCATCGTTTTCCACCTTTTCTTTGTCCTGTCTGATACTTATAACAACTCCGTCGCCTACAGGAAGCACTATGCTGTTCCATCGCTCGGAGTGAGTAATATCATATAAATATTCTCTCATTCTCGTATGTATAGTACGGTTGCGGCGTACTACTGCGTACCTTGATTCCAGTATTTCACCTTCCTGCATGACGTTATCAGTAACCATTATTCCACCCGGTCTTAAAAGCATGTATGCATATTCGGCAAATCTGGCATACTGTCCTTTTGCAGCATCCATAAAAACCATATCATAATATTTTCCCTGTGAAATAAGACTGGGAAGTATCGAAAGAGCATCGCCGCATACAACATTAATACGCCCGTCCAAAGCATATTTTTTAACATTATCTTTTGCCTCGCAGGCCCTGTAATCTACTTTTTCAATTGTATCAATATATATGTCAGACTTGCCGTTTGCCATATATAAAGCAGAATAACCTGTAGCTGTACCTATCTCAAGCACATTTTTCACATTAAATGCTTTAAGAAGGAATACAAGCAGTTCTCCGGTCTGTTTTCTTATAACGGGAACATGCTCATCCGCAGCTTTACAGGCTATTTCATTAAGATATCCGCATGGATGAGAGGAAAACATCTCGAGGAATACTTCCATTCTCTCATCCATTATGCTTCCATTATACTTATACTTCATTATTCTCCATCCTGATTGGTATTCTGTCCATAATCAGTAATCACAGAAAGTATTTCATCATAATTCATACTTGTATTAAGCTCATAGGTTCCTGGAAGTATAGGACTTCCCTCTCCTGACGCGCTAAGCTGGGCGCGTATATAAAATGAATATTTGTTTACTACAAGCTTATTGTATTCCAGCTTTGCTGCAACAGACATAGTTGATTCCGACTCTTTTATCGTAAAATCAATATCCGTTCCGGGAGCGTCAGTAACAGATACATTGCCAAATATCTGATATCCAAAATCATAAACGCTCCTGCAGAATCTGGATATGAATATAATAACAAGCACATAAAAAATAACACTTAGTATTATTCCCAACACAATTCTTACTGATTTCAATGCTGCTGCCGAACTTACTGCTTTCTGTGACATATTATTTCCCCCGTTTACTAACCAGTTATTAACACTCCATAATAATCGGAAGTATCATTGGATTACGCTTAGTCTTTTTACGTATGAAATCTCCAAGCGTATCTCTTATCTCAACCTTAATCTTTCCCCAGTCCGTAATATTTTTCCTTAAACACCTGTCAATCGCAATCTCAACAACCTCTCTTGCCTCATCCATAAGATTCTCAGATTCTCTTACATACACAAAGCCACGCGATACTATATCAGGACCACAAAGAACCTGATTATTACCTTTTTCTAATGTTACTACAATGATAATAAGTCCATTTTCTGACAAAAGCTGTCTGTCACGAAGCACGATATTACCGACGTCGCCTACTCCAAGTCCGTCCACCAGCACGCCCTTGGATACTACAGTATCTACAATCTTTCCACATTCTTCGCTGAGCTCAAGAACGTTTCCCGATTCCAGAACAAACACGTTCTCTTTTGCAACGCCCATATCTCTTGCTATCTGGGCATGCGTCTTCAGATGTCTGTATTCTCCGTGTACCGGAACTGCATATTTAGGTTTGGTAAGCGCATAAATAAGCTTGATTTCCTCCTGACAGGCATGTCCTGACACATGGGTATCCTGTACTATAACATTAGCTCCAAGCTGGGAAAGCTCATTAATGACTTTGGCTACCGACTTTTCATTGCCCGGTATAGGAGTCGAACTGAATATTACCGTATCTCCCGGTTTAATATAAAGCTTTTTATGAATAGAGCCCGCCATTCTTGACAACGCCGCCATTGCTTCACCCTGGCTTCCGGTAGTAATAATTACGATCTGATCGTCAGTGTAATTTTTCATATTTTCTATGTCTATAATTATATTATCAGGCACAAAAAGATAACCAAGCTCTATCGCTGTAGAAATGATGTTTACCATGCTTCTGCCTTCTATAACCACCTTACGGTTATATTTTTTTGCAGAATTAATAATCTGCTGTACCCTGTCTACGTTAGAAGCAAACGTTGCAACAATAATCCTGCTGTCGCGGCAATCCTCGAATATGTTGTCAAATGTACGTCCAACCGTTCTCTCAGACATAGTAAACCCAGGCTTCATAACATTGGTGCTGTCACACAGTAAAGCAAGAACGCCTTTTTTACCTATCTCGGCAATTCTCTGAAGGTCAATCATATCACCAAATACAGGCGTATAATCAACTTTAAAATCCCCTGTATGGAAAATAACGCCTGCAGGCGTAGTAATGGAAAGCGCAGTTGCATCTGCAATACTATGATTCGTTCTTACGAATTCTATTCTGAAATCTCCAAGATTAATATACTGGCCGTATGATACTACTTTTTTCCTTACTTTATTAACAATGTCGTGCTCCCTGAGCTTATTCTCTATAATTCCCATTGTAAGCCTGGTTGCGTATATCGGTGCGCTTACCTCTTTTAAAACATATGGCAGCGCGCCTATATGATCCTCATGTCCATGGGTAATAACAAATCCTTTTAATTTATCACGGTTATCCTTTAAATATGTCACATCAGGGATAACCAAATCAATTCCTAACATCTCATCATCAGGGAATGACAAACCACAGTCCACAACAATAATACTGGACTCAGTTTCAAAAGCCGTGATATTCATTCCTATCTGCTCCAGTCCTCCAAGCGGAATGATTTTAACCGACTTTCCTGATTCATTTTTAACTTTCAAAATAACACCTCTCTTTTAGTTTTATTATTTAGAGTTCAAAATCGCATTCATCAAGCAATTCTGCAAATATGCCTGACACTGCTTCAAGTTCATTCTCATCATCAATGGTTTCGTAGCAGACTTCTTCTCCGTCTAATCCTGTCTGCTTAAATATCCAGGCTTCCATCTCTTCATCATCTATATCTTCAACCGCAAGAAGATAATCCGTGCCTCCAAGCCTTGTCTGTTCAAGCACATAGAATTCCGCTTCTTCACCATCGTCATTATACACTTTTATAGTCTCAGCCATAATTATAATCCTCCGTCTGTTCCTCTGATACTGCCCAGATAGCTTTCTAAAATTATTGCGGCAGCAAGCTTGTCAATAACCTTTTTACGCTCCTTCCTGCCCTTTACTTCACCTTCATCAAGCACCCTGTTCGCAGACACAGATGTAAGCCGTTCATCCCATAATATAACGTTAAGTCCGGTTCGCCTTTGCAACTGCTTTGCAAACTCTTCGGTTTTTTTAGCCTGTTCACCTACAGAATTATCCATATTCTTAGGATATCCAAGAACGATATCCTTAACCATGTATTCCGCACAAATCTCCTGAATCCTTGAAAGAGTCTGTCTGAGCTTATTCTCCCTGTCCCTGCATATAGTATCAAAAGGCTGCGCCGTTATACCAAGCTCATCGCTAAGTGCAACGCCAACAGTTTTAGTTCCGTAATCAAGCCCCAGTACTCTCATGCCAATCTCCAATCCATATCCGCCGCTACTTTTTTTTCAAAGTATTCTTAATATATTCTTCAAGGAGAACTTCTATTATCTCATCACGTTCCACACGCATAATAAGGCTTCTTGCCCCATTATGGCTTGTAATATAAGTTGGGTCCCCTGACATAACATATCCGACAATCTGACTTACAGGATTATAGCCTTTTTCCATAAGCGCTTCATATACAGAGGCAATTACATCCGTCACCTGATATTCCTGATCCTTCTGTACTTTAAAAAACTGCGTATTGGTAATCTCCTGCACAACTATCACTCCCTTATCACGCGCATTTTTCTGTATTATATATTAATATATAGAGCTAAAATAAGCAAGATAATTTTTAATGCCGCCGCCTTCATCACCTGGCGCAGACGCACAAAAGCACTTCATCACCCTCATATTGTTCAGGTATTACCTGAACAATAGTATTAATTATATCCCCGTTAATATTTTCAGCCTCAAACGCAAGCTTCATATAACGCTCATTATGCCCGATATAATATAATTTCCCGTTTATCGTTACAGTCTCTTCAACAAGGCAGTTCTGTACACTTCCTGTAAAGCCCTCAGCATACGAGGCCGTAAGCTTATCCGCCGCATCAAGCATTATACTGCTTCTGTGGTTTTTAACAGCTTCATCCACCTGTTCAGGCATATCGCATGCTTTAGTGCCGGCTCTTCTTGAATATTTAAACACATGTATCATAGAGAATTTTATGTCCTTTACAAAATTAAGACTTTTATTAAATTCCTCATCTGTTTCACCCGGAAATCCGCATATAACATCTGTAGTTATGGACGGGCTGTCATAATATTTCCTTAAAATTCTTACTGCCTCAGAATATTCGCAGGTATTATATTTTCTGTTCATTCTTGCAAGAGTTTCATCACATCCGCTCTGCAGCGAAAGATGAAAATGCGGGCACAGCTTTTCTATCCCTGAAAGTTTTTGAATAAATTCACCGGTAATAATCCTTGGCTCGAGCGAACCCAGCCTTATTCTCTTAATTCCTGATATACGCGATACTGACTCTATAAGCTCGTAAAGAGGTTCGCCCTTAAGCTCTGTAAAGTTTTTCTTATCAGTCTTATCTACTCCAAATGACGAAAGATGTATTCCGGTAAGTACAACTTCCATAAAACCGGCGGCTGCAAGCGCCTCTATCTCTTTACATATGTCTGAAATATCCCTGCTTTTAAGACGCCCTCTCACATAAGGTATCTTGCAATACGTACAAAACTGGTTACAGCCGTCCTGCACTTTAACATAAGCCCTGACATGTTCATTAAATACAAACGGCTCATATGAACAGCATTCATCCTTTTTACATGCTTTAGTATCTTTCCTGCCAAGATAATCTGTAATTATGTCATAAGCATGTTCTTTTTCAGCGTTTCCGATAATTATATCTATGTCCGTATCGGCAAGCAGCTTTTCACGCTCCGCTTCCGCAAAGCATCCCATAGCGGCAACTACCGCTTCACTATTAAGCCTTTTAGCCCTGTGAAGCATTTTTCTTGATTTTCTGTCGGCAATGGACGTAACGGTACATGTGTTTACAATATAAATATCGGCCTCAGAATCATAATCTACTATATCAAATCCATTTTTATAAAACTGGTCTGTAAGCTTTGCAGTTTCATACTGATTTACTTTACATCCAAGCGTAAAAAAGGCCGCTCTTTGTCGTTCTTTTACTATCATTTTACATAACACCAACTTAATTTATATCAAAAATTTATTGACTTTTAAACCTCTTATGCTACTATAATAGATGAACAGTAAAAATAATCTATAGGAGGTAATTACTATGACTACTGTTAAGATTTCTCTAAACTCTATCGACAAGGTGAAATCATTTGTTAATGATGTTACCAAATTTGATTGTGATTTTGATCTGATCTCAGGTAGATACGTCATTGATGCAAAATCAATCATGGGTATATTCAGCCTTGATCTTTCAAAAGATATCGATCTGAGCATCCACAGTGAAGATAACATTGACGCTGTAATGCAGATGCTTGAGCCGTATATCGTCAAATAATCATATTTGTAACAATTCATAAGACAAAACACTGAAGGGGGTTATACAGGCCTTAATGATTACATAATCAACTGCCTGATACTAACCTCCTTTTGATTTTGCTTTATGGCAAAACCTCTATAATTTCATCAGTTTCATACGCCGTATTAAGCATACCGTCTATAACCCCGGAAAGCTTTTTTTCCGACCTTCTGATCACCTGCGCATCCGGCTTTGTAACAGGATGTTTTGCAACAAATATAGTACAGCAGTCCTCATATGGAAGTATCGACGTCTCAAAGGTATCAATCTTTTGGGATATCTCTACTATATCCTGCTTATCAAATGCGATAAGCGGTCTGTATACAGGAAGCGTACATACTTCGTTAGTACAGTTAAGGCTTTGCATAGTCTGGCTTGCAACCTGTCCGATACTTTCACCTGTAATAAGTCCAAGACAACCTGATTCTTCCGCCAGCTTCTCAGCTATACGCATCATATATCTTCTCATAATAATTGTAAGCTCATCATGCGGGCATTTTTCATATATCGCCATCTGAATCTCAGTAAAATTAATTACATGAAGCTTAAAGCTTCCCGTATATTTTGCCATAAGCTTCGCAAGGTCAACTACCTTTTTCTTCGCCCTTTCGCTTGTATATGGCGGCGCATGGAAATATACCGCTTCAAGCTTTACGCCTCTTTTTGCTATCATATACCCTGCTACAGGACTGTCTATTCCTCCTGATAACAAAAGCATTGCCTTTCCGCTTGTTCCTATTGGCATACCGCCTAAACCTTTAATGCTTTCCGAATATATATATGCCTTTTTCCTAATCTCGATAGTTATACGCACTAACGGGTTATGGACGTCTACCTTCATCTCAGGAAACTTCTCAAGCAGCGCCGCTCCCATATGCATTCCTATCTCAGGCGAAGTATACTTATAATTCTTGTCTGCGCGCTTTGCCTCAACCTTAAATGTAAAATTCTTATCGTCATAACGGTCTGAAACATGCTTTATGCACGCTTCGCATACATTATCCCACTCCTTATTATCCAACAGCATAACAGGACATATTGCAGCAATTCCAAATACCCTTGATAACGACGTTACCGTTTCATCATAGTCATAATCTGATAATGCCTCGATATATATTCTTCCCTGTTCTTTTGATACATAAAAATCGCCTTCGCATGGTTCAAGCGCTTCTCTTATATTTTTACACAACGCGTCTTCAAACAGATATCTGTTCTTGCCTTTAATTCCTATCTCCGAATATTTAATCAAAAATGCTCTGTACATCATATCACCTTTCTGTTAATAGCTTCTAAACCTTCTAAGCACCGGAACATGCTTAGAAAGCGCCTTTAGGGCATATTCCGCTTCTTCCTCTGTATTATCTTCTGATACGGACAGCCTTATAGTCGAATCAGTCAAATCATTTCCAAGCCCGATTGCCTTAAGTGTTCCGCTGAGCCCCGGATGATTTGAAGAACACGCGGATCCTGATGAAACATATACGCCCTCAGAAGCAAGCGCATGCAGAAGAACTTCGCTTTTTACTCCTGAAAACGAAGCGCTGATTATATGCGGAGCCCCGTATCCTGCATCATTCTGCGGGTTGGCATTAATAAACGCATCCGGAATTTGAAGTATTCCATCTATAAGTATCTGTTTTATATTTCTCATGCGGGAAATATTTTCGGTTATATTTTGATATGCTTTTTCTGCCGCGCATCCAAAACCTGCTATTGCCGGTACGTTTTCTGTTCCCGAACGCATTCCTTTTTCCTGTCCGCCGCCATAAATGTAAGGCATAAGCTTTACGTTGTCCGCCTTATATAAAAATCCCGCGCCCTTCGGTCCGTGAATTTTATGCGAGCTTACCGACAGCATGTCCACATTCCATTTTTTGGGATTAATCATCATTTTCCCATACGCCTGTATTGCATCGACATGAAATACTGTATCGGGCTTTACGCGTTTTACCTCTTTTGCAATATTCTCTATATCCATAACCGAACCAATCTCATTATTAACAGCCATTACAGATAAAAGGATTGTATCAGGCCGTATTGCCGAAAGAAGTTCGTCTTTATCTACGCCGCCGCACTTAGTCACCGGCACATACGTCACTTCATAACCCATGCTTTCAAGAAATATAAGCGGTTCATGCACAGACGCATGCTCAAATACTGTCGTTATTATATGCTTTCCTTTTCTTTTTTCCGCAAGAGCCGTGCCGATAAGCGCCTGATTATTAGCCTCGGTTCCTCCGGATGTAAATATAATATTTTTAGGCTCGCACTTTAAGGTTTTTGCAATAACGCTTCTTGCATCAGATATATACTGTTCGGCTTTTATGCCTTTCATATGCTTTGATGAAGGATTGCCGTAATCATCTGTAAGCGTCCTCATCATTATTTCCCTTACACATTCAAGCGGCTTTGTTGTCGCCGCATTATCAAAATACGCCTCCATATGCCCGTGTACCTTCCTTATAACGTTCTTATGTTACTATTCAGATATTTTAAACATCAATATTGACAAGACGCATAATCCTGCCGTTTCCGTGCGTAAAATTCTGTTTCCGAGTGATACCGGCTTTATGCCGTGTTCACATGCATATTGTATCTCGCTTTCTTCAAACCCTCCCTCAGGGCCTATAAATATACCTACGGACTCACATTCTGCCGCCTCGTCCATATATTGTCTTGACTTTTCCATGCCCTTTGCATGCTCATACGGTATTATAGAGCGCTCAAGCTTTTCTGCATAATCTATAGCCTGTTTAAAGCTCATTATGCTGTTTACCTTCGGAATGATTCCTCTTGCCGACTGCTTTGCTGCAGATTCCGCAATAGTCTGCCATCTTGCAAGCTTCTTTTCCTGTCTCTTTTTATCGTCAAGCTTTACCACACAGCGCGACGACGCTACGGGAATAACCTCATGCGCGCCAAGCTCTACGGCTTTCTGCACAATAAATTCCATCTTATCCTGCTTAGGAAGCGCCTGAAAAAGATACAGCTTTGTTTTAAGCTCTGCGCTGCATTTTCTGAAGCTTTCAATTCTAAGCAGCACCTGTTCAGAATCAATATCTTCAATTACGCAGTAATAATCGTTAATCTCTTTGTCATTGGCAACGACACGTTCGCCTGTCTGCATACGCAGTACATTTTTTATATGATTCACGTCATTTCCGGTAATCCGTATCATATCGCCATACATTTCATTTTTATCAAAATAAAATCTGCGCATCTCTGCCACCTGCCATATATTAATACCCGCCCTGCAGCAAGCCATGCGTCCATGCCTGCATCAGGCGTTACTTTTCATCAGATATACGCGCATACGCTTCTCTTATCGCCTCGCGCTCATCATAATGGTACTTTACGCCCTTAATCTCCATATAATCCTCATGCCCTTTTCCAAGAAGAACAATAATATCTCCTTTTACGGCATGTCTGAACGCATATTCTACTGCGTCTACTCTGTCTTCTATCTCAACAAAGCTTCCGCCGCTTCTTGCAAGGCCGACTTTAATATCCTCATTTATAGCGCTAACTTCTTCATCGCGGGGATTATCGCATGTAAGTATACAAAGGTCGCAGAGCTCTCCCGTAACCTCTCCCATATCATACCTTCTAAGCTTTGAGCGGTTGCCTCCCGCGCCGTACACGCTTATAAGATGCTTTGGTTCATATTCCCTGAGCGTAAGAAGCACGCTTCTGGTGCTGACCTCGTTATGGGCATAGTCGACTACAACAGAAAAATCATCTGACACATGTACTAACTCAACACGTCCGAGAACACGCACATCTTTCAGTACGTTAAGCATTGTATCCGTATCTATATCAAGAAGGCGGCATGCCAGTATCGCAGCCATAGCGTTATACACATTAAATACTCCCGGTATACAAAGTCCGGCTTTGGCATTAATCATTCCAGTCATTGAAAATGACACTCCAAGCCGTCCGTTCTCGTTCCATTTTACTATATCGGAAGCATTAAGGTCGTTGCCTTCTCCCTGTCCAAACGTGTAATTATTCTCACATTCCGAGTGGCTTATAAATATACCGGCAACCTCGTCATCAGCATTAAATATTCCGGTTTTGCTTTGAGTAAAAAGTTTTTCTTTATACATTCTGTACTCAGAAAGAGAAGAATGCTCGCCTTCGCCTATATGGTCCGGCGAAAAATTAGTGAATATCGCAATGTCAAACTCTATTCCAGCAGTACGCTCAAGCATAAGAGCCTGAGAAGAAACCTCCATAACAACATACTCACACCCATCCTCAGCCATCCTTTTTAACAATGAATGAATAACATACGATTCAGGCGTGGTAAGACCTGTCTTAACTTTATTGTCCTTCCACATCGCGCCTATTGTACCGATTATTCCACAGTTATAGCCTGATTTGTCAATTATATCCTTTATCATAAATGAAGTGGAGGTTTTTCCTTTGGTTCCGGTAATTCCAATAAGCTTAACTCGTTCTGCGGGACGTCCAAAAAACACTGCCGACATAAACGCCAGCGCGTGCCTTACCGATTTTACCTGGATAAGCGTAATACCGTCAGGTACCTGAAGCATTTTTGATACTATAAGGGCCGACGCTCCGTTATTTATTGCAGACGGTGCGAAATCATGCCCGTCCACCTTCGCGCCCGGTATACAGAAAAACGCCGTTCCCTTTTTTACTTTTCTTGAATCATATACAAGGTCGTTTATTTCAATATCAATATCTCCTGATATACAGCTATAATCAAGACCGCAAAGCAAATCTCTCAGTTTCATATTTTCTCTCAAATCTCCCAAATTCTATTATTAGTCAGACGGTATCTCCGATACGTCTATGTCGGCTTCAAATACAGTGTTGGATACGCCTGTCATATACATGTGTCCGTCTTCTTCCAGCCAGTTAATATCAAGCGTTCCGCCTATCTGTTCAACTGACACATGACGGCGGCATCTGCCCGTAACCACTCCTGCCGCAACAGCCGTACAACAGCCGGTTCCGCAGCCTATAGTTTCACCGGTTCCTCTTTCCCACTCACGTATTTTTATATTTTCACTGTCTACTAACTGTGCAAATGTAACATTAGTCCTGTTTGGAAAAAGCTCTGTCATATTTTCAAGCAAAGGTCCGTACTTGTGTACGTCAAACGAATCAACATCATCAATAAATGCCACGCAGTGAGGGTTGCCCCATGATACCGCCGTAATATTAAGCGTAATATCATCTACCTTTACCGGAACGTCAATAAACTCCTTAAGCTCTGTAACAACGGGAATAATATCCGTATCAAAAACCGGAGAACCGATATCTGCTTTTATATTAACAGCCTGTCCGTCTTCTATAAAAAGCGTAAGATGCTTTATGCCTCCAAGCGTCTCAATCATGACCTCTGTCTTATCTGTAAGCCTGTGGTCATATACATATTTTCCGACGCTTCTTACTGCGTTTCCACACATCTCGCCTTCCGTACCGTCAGGATTGAATATTCTCATACGAAAGTCTGCAGTATCTGACGGACAAATGAGCACCATTCCGTCAGAACCTATGGCAAAATGCCTGTCCGATACATATTTTGCAAGAAGCGAAAGATTCGGAAGCTTTTGGTTAATCGCGTCAATATATACATAATCGTTGCCATATGCCTGCATTTTAGTAAAACGCATAACTGAAACCTCCTTTATGACATTGCCTGAGCAAGGTCGTTAATTATATCCTGCGGGTCTTCTATACCTATGGATATTCTAAGGAATTTACGTGTTATTCCAAGCCTTTCCTTAATATCAAGAGGAGTATCCTCGTGCGTCTGTGTCGTAGGATAAGTTATAAGCGTCTCGGTACCTCCAAGGCTTTCTGCAAACATTATCATATCAACGTTTTTAAGAATCTTCTTTACAGTCTCTTCGCTGTCAACCGCAAAAGATATCATTCCGCCAAATCCCGTAGTCTGGGAAATTGTAACGTCATAATCCTTATGATCAGGAAATCCTACATAATATACCTTTTCAACCTTAGGATGATTACGAAGCCACTCTGAAACCTTCATTGCATTGGAATTATGTCTTTCCATTCTGAGATGAAGCGTCTTTATACCACGCAGCATAAGCCATGAATCCATTGGCGCAAGCCCGTTCCCATGTGATTTAAGCTGAAGCTTAAAGTGTTCAGCAAGCTCTTCGTCCCTTACTACTACCGCACCCGCTATGATGTCATTATGTCCGCCAAGATACTTTGTCGCGCTGTGAACGACTACGTCGGCTCCAAGTGTAAGCGGCTTCTGAAAATACGGCGTAAGGAATGTATTGTCAACTACAGCTATTGCGCCAATTTCATGAGCAATGTCTGACAATACTCTTATATCAGCCACCTTCATAAGCGGATTAGAAGGCGTTTCAATAAAAATCATCTTAGTGTTAGGCTTTATTGCCGCCTTTACTTTATCAAGCTCAGACAAATCAACAAAATCGTATTCAATTCCGTATTTTCCAAATATCTGCGTAACTATACGGAAGGTTCCTCCGTATATATCGTCCATAAGTATTACATGGTCTCCCGTATTAAGCCATGTAAAAACCGCCATGTTGGCAGCCTGTCCGCTTGAAAAGCAGAAGCCGTATTCACCCTCCTCAAGTATTGCAAGCGTTCTTTCAAGCTCCTGCCTTGTCGGATTGGCAAGTCTTGAATAATCAAAGCCTGTTGATTTTCCAAGCTCAGGATGCCTGAATGTAGAAGACTGGAATATAGGAAAGCTTACGGCTCCGGTAACAGGCTCGCATCCAAGCGCTCCATGTACTGCTTTAGAGTCAAAGCTAAGATTTTCTTTCTTGCTGTAATCGGTGTAGTTACTGAAATTCTTCATATAAATCACCCTTTCCATTGAAATATATTACTCACTTTCGTATAGTAACATAACTTACCATTTTAATCAACATTACCCTTCGTCAAACGGCATAAAATACCTTCCCTTAAGTACACTGTTCATAATTATATTGTAACGGTTATCATCAAGCCCGGCTCTCATAAGAGCTTCTGTCCCTGCTGCAGAATATGTTTCATATGTCGTATAGGATTTATCAGACGACGCATTTGCATTAAATATCATGCTCATATGGCTCTGTCCCTGGTTCCAGGGATTCCACATAATACCGTTGTTTCCCGAATTAGGATTGCCATATTTTAAAAAGCCTGATATACATGCCTGCATTGTATCCGAAAGCTTCTGTCTTCCCGGCTTATTATTATCATTATATACCGCTGTTACATATCCTTCATATGACGCCGTATCATCATACGTTTCACACAGAAAATCCACATCTATTCCATGTATTGAGCCAAGAAAATCTGCATAAAAATCACTTGTTACCGACGCGTCGTTGCCCCAGTCAAATCTATACGTATATATAGGAACCTGCGCGCCTGCCGCCGCAAATGCTTCGGCATTCTTTTCAATGCAGTTATATGACATATACATGCTTCCGTATTTTTTTGCAGCCTTTATTATTTGAAGCATATCCCAGCCTGTATTTACCGCGTTAATCTCATTACCCGAATTGGTATATGAAGCAGAAAGCGCATAGGTTGCAAATTCGTCAGTTACGCTTCCGAACATCATTGGAACCATGTTATAATTGCCGCTTTTTATAACGTCAAACCCTTCCTTCGGGATTACATATCCATCTGCAAACAATTGCGGAACATAGCTTAAATCAAGCGACATTCCTGTATACATACATGCAACCTCTTCAGTTGTAAGTCCGTACAGAAAATTCTTTATTTCTGCGGAGGATGCATTATCATACCAGTTACCGGCTTCTTTTTCGTCGGCGCATACGCCCTTCTTAACCAAAAGCTCTTTTATTTTTTCTTCCGCCATCTTCTGTCCGGCTTCGCATGAGCTTACTGTCATTCCTCCGCTTAGGCATATAGCTTTATCAAACAGCCCCTTCATTACGGGAGAAATAATACAGCAAAGCACATTTCTCGCTCCTGCGGAAAAGCCTGACAATGTTACATTACCACTGTTTCCTCCAAAATACTCAATATTATTTCTGACCCACATCAAGGCTTTTCTAATATCAAGCATTGCAAAATTCCCCGAATCCTCCTCTTCATCCCCGGTCTTTAAAGCTTCGGTATTAAACCATCCAAACGCTCCAAGCCTGTATTCCACAGCTACTACTATACAGTTGGCGTCACTGGCAAGATGTCTGAAATTCTTGTGAGATGAACCGCTTATATTGCTGCCGCCGTGAAGATATACCATGACAGGAAGACCTGTTTCACTGCTGTTTGGTCTGAATATATTAACATACAGACAGTCCTCTGAACCTGCGGCGGTTGTTTTTGTTTCTGCCTGCGCCGCCTTATCTTTTTTTTCCGCCGTTCTAAGAACGCCTGTCCATGAGTCAGGGTCTTTAGGCGCTCTCCATCTTAATTCACCTACCGGCGGTTTTGCATACGGCACTCCGTACCATGCAACGCATGAATCATTAAGATTTATTCCTTCTACCTTTCCATAGGAGGTATCTCTTATAAGCTCTGTAATAACCGTAACATTAAACGACGCTTTGCTGTGTCCGTCTGACGAATACATTTTTACGTTTACTTTGCCGGGCTTAAGAGGCGCTATGACCCCTGAAGATGATATATCTATTATTCCCTTATCGGAATACTCGTAATAAACTTTTTTATTAGAAGTCTTTTTCGGATATATTTTATAATCAAGCTTATAATTCTGCCCCATTACGACAGTGATATCAGACTGTGTGAGCTCAATCTTTTTTGACGGTATGCCGACTCTTATCTTTATATGGACTTTTTTCTTATTCTTTTTTTTACCGTATATATGTGCGGCGCCCTTTTTCACCGCTTTTATTTTTTTGCCGTCCGCAGTTATACGCGCAATTTTTCTGTTTTTTGAAATCCATTTTAATGTTGAAGCCTTTTTGTCGTATATTCTGCTGATTGGAACACTTTTACCTTTTTTTATCGTATACTGTATATTTTTCTTTGCATGCACGTCTTTACAGCATAAAAAAACCATAATTAAAGCCGTAAACACAAAACACTTATAAATAAATTTGTTCATACATATTTCCTTTCTAAACTCTGCCATAAGTATGTCTTATAAAGAAAAATATATACTGCTGCATTATTCCCGCGTATCCTCTGTACTTCTGGTGGGGAAATCCGCCGGGATACTGCTCGTCCACCGCTCTTTTTATCCATACGTCCACCGGAAATGCATCAAGCCTGTGATAACCAAACAGCATAATACAGCCCGCAACCTTCTCTCCTACGCCGTATATGCGAAGCAGGTTATCTTTCAGCTCTTTGTCGTTGCATTCTCTTATTTTTTCAAGGTCAATCTCTCCTGATACGACTGCATGCGCCGCCGCTTTTATATATTTGCTTCTGTATCCAACAGAGCACGAAGCAATTTCCTCCTCGGTAAGCGCGTCTATCTGATTCGGAGCAGGAAATGCATATAACTCCTCTTTTTCATCTTCAATCCTTGTACCGCAGAGCCGGCATAATTTTTCTATTGAAGTGCGTATTGCCGGAATCGACTTTCTCTGAGAAATAATAAAGCTTATAAGCATTTCCCATGCGTCCTGATTAAGAATCCTTATACCCTTTCCATATTTTACAGCTTCACACAGATAACTGTCCTGCGAATCAACCATTGATTCAATGCTTTCATAATCAGTATCCATATCAAAATAATGGCGCCATACATTTTCATATGTCTCTTTATCGCATACAAACTCATATGCGTCTTTATCCTTCTGCGGCAGTATCTTAAGATACCGTCCATTATGTATAAGTCCATATGAACCGTCTTCATTTTCTGTCATACGAAAGCATTGTCCGCTTTCGGCAATTTTTTCAATATTCAAATAATCCTTAGGTATTATCATATGTTCTTCATCCTTTATCTGTATGCTTTTTCTACAATACCGCAAAGCTCATCATAGCTTTCTATATGGCTTAGCTGATCTCTGAATTTAGCGGAATTTCTGAGTCCCTGTGTATACCATGCGGCATGCTTTCTCATTTCACGTATTCCGGTATATTCTCCCTTATATTCTATATTCATCCTTGCATGCTTAAGTATCATTTCACATATATCTGATACCGGCGGAGAAGGAAGTATTTCTCCTGTTTCGATATATGCTTTTGCCCTCTTGAATATCCAGGGGTTGCCTCTTGCTCCTCTTCCTATCATAAAAGCGTCCACCCCTGTCTGCTCGTACATATCTTTAATATCAGTCACATCATACAAATCTCCGTTTCCGATTACCGGTATATTTACAGCCTTTTTAACACGCCTGAGAACGTCCCAGTCTGCTTTTCCTGAATAATACTGCTGCCTTGTCCTTGGGTGTACCGCTACTGCTTTTGCCCCGTAATATTCTGCCATTCTTGCAAATTCTTCGGCAGTGTCGGAATCTTTATCAAAACCTTTTCTGAATTTAACGGTAACAGGCTTTTTTACAGCCCTTGACACCGCGTCTATAATACGTCCGGCAAGCGCCATATCATTCATAAGCGCAGAGCCCTCTCCGTTATTAACTATTTTGGGTACCGGACATCCCATATTAATATCTATTATATCAAAATTCCTGTCCTCAATACGCATGGCAATATCTGCAAGAAGCTTTGGGTCGCTTCCAAACAGCTGAAGTGTTACAGGCCTTTCCCTTTCGTCTATAGTCCACAGAAGCTCAGTGTTCTTATTACCGTAATATATTCCCTTAGCGCTTATCATCTCCGTATATAACAGTGAAGCGCCTTCTTCTTTACAGAGCAAACGAAAAGGCAGGTCAGTTACCCCTGCCATTGGTGCAAGTATAAGATTTCCGTCTGTTATAACATTGCCTATCTTAAGCGCCTTCAATTGCCTCTACACCTTTCATATACAAACCGAAGTCCATGTAAAGTAAGCTGCGGATTGTATATATCAATCTCTTTGGATTCTTCTGAAAGAATCTTCCCCAGTCCTCCTGTCGCAACAACTTTGATACCAGTATATCCTGATTCTTCCTTCATCTTACGTATTATATATTCAGTCTGTCCCAACCCGCCGTAAAACAGCGCCGCCTGTATACTTGAAACAGTATCTTTTGCCAGTATTGTATCCGGCTTTGTTATCTCAACCTCAGGAAGCTTTGCGGCATCCTTAAATAAAGCGGCGGCAGACGTCCTTATTCCGGGACTTGTTACCCCCGCCACAAATGTAGCGTCTTTTGAAACAAGATCAAAGGTAGTGGCCGTTCCATAATCTACAACAATCACAGGCCCTCCGTATAGATTAACTGCGGCTACGGCATCAACAATTCTGTCAGCTCCAAGCTCTCTTGGGTTGGTAGTCGCAATCCTAAGACCTGTCTTAATACCACTCTTAACCTCAATTGGCGTACAGCCGAAATATTTTATAACAGCGCTGTTCAGCGAATACATAATATTAGGAACTACCGAAGCTACAATTGCATCATTAATATCTGACGGAGTAACGTCTATCTGTCTTATCAGATCAATTATAAGAAGTCCGAACTCATCAGAAGTTCTCGGAAGCTTAGTAGTCATTCTAAAGCTTCCAAGGAGCTCTTCATTATTAAATACTCCAAGCGTTATATTGGTATTGCCTACATCAAATGCTAAAAGCATAATATTCTCCTTAGTTATCATTTAATAAATGCATCATAATAATTCTCAAGCATTGTAAAAAGCTCTTTTTTATCATTCTGCATCTGTTTAATTTTAAGCACGCTCCCAATCTCGTCAAAAAGAAGATCTCCCTCGTCCGCCTTAACATTAAGAAGAAGTCTGCCGTCCTCTGAAAAACTGATAATAAGCTCGCCGCCTACATCTTCCGTATACATTACGCACATTATCTGAAGTTCTTCTTTTACTGCTTCGGGAATATTAGAAAACTTTTCATTAAAATAAAACTTACCTTCATATGCGCTGCACGCACATAAAACGGCGCTATTTACATCCATACATACACCTCTTTACAGAGTTGCATACATTACGGCCTTAATGGTATGCATACGGTTCTCTGCTTCATCAAATACAACCGACTGCGAAGATTCAAATACTTCATCAGTAACTTCCATCTCATCCAGTCCAAACTTTTCCTTAATATCACGTCCGACAGCAGTATTAAGATCATGAAAAGCAGGAAGGCAGTGCATAAATATTGACTTTCTGCCTGCATTTTTCATAACATCCATAGTAACCCTGTAAGGCAGAAGGTCATGTATTCTCTCTTCCCATACCTTATCAGGCTCTCCCATAGAAACCCATACGTCCGTATATATAACGTCTGCGTCTTTCGTTCCTTCATTAACATCCTCTGTAAGAGTTATTGAACCGCCTGATTCTTCTGCATACTTCATACATTTATCCACAAGCTTTTTATCAGGAAAATATTTTTTATTGGTACATGCCGTAAAATGCATTCCCATCTTGGCGCACGCAATCATAATTGAATTACCCATATTATATCTTGCATCGCCCATATATACAAAGCGTATTCCTTTTATCCTGCCAAAGTGCTCTTTTATAGTAAGCATGTCGGCAAGCAGCTGCGTAGGATGATATTCATTGGTAAGTCCATTCCATACAGGAATATCTGCGTATTCTGCCAACGCTTCAACAATCTCCTGTCCGTAACCACGATACTCTATAGCGTCAAACATACGGCAAAGCACCCTCGCAGTATCTGCAATACTCTCCTTTTTGCCAATCTGAGAGCTTTTAGGGTCAAGATAGGTAGTATTCATTCCAAGGTCATGAGCAGCTATCTCAAAAGAACATCTGGTTCTTGTGCTTGTTTTTTCAAATATCAAAGCTATATTCTTCCCTTTATGTATGTCGTGGGGAATGCCTTTTCTCTTTTCTGCCTTAAGTCTTGCGGCAAGGTCTATCAGATATTCTATCTCCTTTGGAGAATAATCAAGTAAAGTAAGAAAATCACGCCCTTTTAGATTCATATAATACTGCCTCCTCATTTCTTTCAAGAATGCAAACAATATACAACAATTTACCTGAAGTGTCAATTATAAGATGGTATGAGATTCTGCTCCAAAATCTCCTCTGAGGCTGTCTTCAAATCCATCGCCTTATTATAATAATCTATATAATCTGATACATTAAGTTCCTGCCCTGTTTTAGGATTCCATGCCCTTCCCGCTTCAAACACTTCCTCTTTAGACATCTCATACATCACGTTATCCGTTACAAACGAGCCCTTCAACATGTAAGCGGTAAACGCAACAAATCCCTCCGACGCATTAACCGCGTCATGACCGAGTACATAACATGAATCATAGTCTATGTTAAGAAGATTAGCTGCCGTCGGAAAAATATCTATCTGTCCGGCAACAGTCGATATTGTACGGTTCACACCGCTTCCCGGGATATTTATAATAAGCGGCACTTTCATCATTTCATCATAATCGTAAGCTTTTCCAAGAAATCTTTCCATATATATGTCGTTATCATCCATATCCTTATTGAGGCCATGATGGTCTCCGTATAATATTATAATACTGTTATCATACAATCCCGCTTCCTTAAGACCATCTATAAATCCGCCAATAGCTTTATCTGTATAATGCGCGGTCTGAAGATAGGCGGCAAACTTACTGCCTTCATCCTCAGGAAGGACAGGTATATCAGCAAGCTCCTCGCTGATTTCAAACGGATGATGATTAGTAAGCGTTATAAGAAACGCGAAGAACGGCGAATTTTGCTTTTTCATAATTTCAATTGACTGGTCAAACATTGATTCATCGGATATGCCTAAGCCTATCTGTTCTGACTGGTCAAGCTCTTCCATCGCATAATATTTATCAATACCCTGATTAGGATATGCATTTCTTCGATTCCAAAAATCTCCTTCATACCCGTGTACTGCAAACGTCTGATACCCCTTCTCCTTGAGCTTTTTAGGCAGACCGTTAAAATTATTATCCTGATACAGAGTGTAGCATTCTCTCTCAATAACCGGATAAAGGGAATTAAGAGCAGAAAATTCCGCGTCTGCCGTATTGCCTTTTCCTATGTTAGTATAAAAGTTATCAAAATACAGCGAATCCGACATAATAAGCTTATTAAGGTTAGGCGTAAGCTCCACTCCGTTATATGACTTATTAATAAGGAAATTCTGAAGCGCCTCAACCTGAATCATAATTACATTTCTTCCTTCGGCAATACCTTTTAAATCCGTACCTGCCGTACCATCTTTATTCTTATCAATTATTTCTATTACTTCTTTTTCATTAATACTCTCTTTAAAAAGCCTGCCGGCAGTATTTTCATATATATCTCCTATATGATTTACAAAAAACTCTCCGCCCGTAAATCTTGCAATCTGCAGATTGTTAAACGGATTAATTGACACAAACAAAAAAAGAAGTATGCCAACAGACACGCATATATTTCTCCGCGTGTTTTTTGCCGGCTTTTGCAATGCCAGGCCTCCTCTGACATGCCTTTTAAAACTGCTTATAAGCACAGGTATATCGGTAAACAGCAATATGCTTGCCGGAATAAATGTTGCAGCAAAGCTTTTCGGTACTTTTGCAACATTTTTAATCTGCCATATCTGAGCTACCGACACCGTCTGATTGTAATAATTATAATACATAACGTCGGCAAACATAACCACGCTTATTATAATATAAAACACCGAAAAAACTGCCGTTCTGTGCTTTCTTTTTGTTTCAGATATATAACCAAATATGACGGCTATAATACCTGAACTTATTATCGTATATATAACCGAATACAGGCTCCAGTCAATAAGGTAATAATATACAAGGAGCTTTACCAAAAATAATATAATTATAGTAAATGTTGAATGAAATAATTTATCTATTCTGTCTTTTCCGGCGAAAGTCATATCCCTTAAATCATCCTTTAAATTCCGAAGGGCGTTCCTTAAGCCGTAAAATGCTTTTGGAATACCCCTCTTAATAGTTTTTTATTCTTTATTATCCTTTATAACCTCAGCAAATGATTTTGCAAGTCCCGCAACACCCTGAATCTCTGAAGGTATAATAATCTTAGTCGCTTTTCCGTCCGCTGCCTTTGCAAATGCTTCAAGACTCTTAAGTGTAATAACCTCTCCGCTTGGCATTGCCTCGTTAAGAAATCTTATTCCGTCAGCGTTAGCCTTCTGTACAGTAAGTATCGCTTCTGCCTGGCCTTCCGCCTCTCTTATAGTTGCTTCCTTCTTAGCTTCCGCACGAAGGATTGCGGCTTCTTTTTCTGCCTCTGCATCAAGAATTGCAGATTCCTTCTTACCTTCGGCAACAAGAATAGTTGACTTTTTCTCGCCTTCTGCGATAAGAATTGCTTCACGTCTTTCACGCTCTGCTTTCATCTGCTTCTCCATCGCGTCCTGAATAGCTGCGGGCGGTATGATATTCTTCAGCTCTACCCTGTTAACCTTAATGCCCCAGGGATCCGTAGCCACATCAAGCGATACTCTCATCTTCGTATTAATAATCTCTCTTGAAGTAAGCGTTTCATCAAGCTCCAAATCACCGATAATATTACGAAGCGTCGTTGCCGTAAGATTCTCAATAGCCATTATCGGATTCTCTACTCCATATGCGTATAGCTTAGGGTCCGTAATCTGGTAAAATACAACCGTATCAATACGCATCGTAACGTTGTCCTTTGTAATAACCGGCTGAGGCGCAAAGTCAACAACCTGTTCCTTTAAAATAACTCTTTTTGCAACCCTGTCTATAACAGGAACCTTAAAATGTATTCCTACGCTCCACGTTGCCTGATATCCTCCCAGCCTCTCAACTACATATGCAGTTGCCTGTGGAACAATCTTAACGCATGATGTAAGAATTATCACAAGCACCAGTATTACAAGCACTATGCCGACAAACGGCGCAACCCCTGCAATCTGCTCTCCGGTAAGCAAACACATATTACCCATTATTCTCCTCCTTCTCTCCCGCCGTGTCAGGCAGGCTTACAATAAGCTTCGCTCCGGAAATCCCGTCAACTATAACGGTCTTTCCCTTATCAATTACTTCATCGTCTACAGACCTTGCCATCCATTCCTGACCGCCAACAGACACATAACCTGACGCTCCAAGATTATCAATCTGTTCTGTAACCACAGCCTTCTGTCCAACAAGACTCTCCGCGTTAGTCTTAGTCCTGTCCTTATTAAAATACTTTAACGCAACCGGTCTTGTAAAAAACAGCGTTATTAGCGATACGGCAAAAAACACAATAAGCTGAACTACAAGATTAGCCCCTAAAAGCGAAGCAACAAACGCCGCAAGCGCTCCAAAAGCAAACCATATTGTAGAAAGTCCAAGCGTTATTATCTCAAACAGAATCAAAACAGCCATGATAATAAGCCAGTAATAACTTTCCATCAGATAACCTCCTCCTTTTACATGATTATATTACTGTACTATAGAAAAGTCAAAGTACTTTGATACATTACAATACCTGCCGCTACCGCCGCATTCAGCGACTCTGACGCAGGATTCATTGGAATAAATATATTCTCATCGCACATATCAAGAGTATCCTTATCTATTCCTCTGGATTCATTGCCGATTATTATAGCGCTTCGCGGCGCAAAATCAATATTCCTCAAATCACTTCCATCAAGCGCTGCCGCATATACTTTTATTCCATTCTTTTTGCACGCATCAATAATATCAGAAATATTATCAGCATAGGCAAACGGAAGTCTTAAAACCGCTCCCATCGTAGAACGTACCACTTTGGGATTGTATGCCGACACCGTACCCTTTGTCATAAGTATTCCGCCAAATCCCGCCGCTTCCGCAGTCCTCATAATAGTTCCCAGATTGCCAGGGTCCTGTACATCGCACAGAATAAGAAGCCTTGTAATATTCATACAGCACTTTTCATTGCAGTAATGCCTTATTCCATAGGGAGAATTAATAACATCATTTATCCCAGAGCCGTTCATACGAACCAAAGCGAGCATTCCCTGCGGAGTTACAGTGTCTGTCAACGCACCAAATACTGTATCTGATACAATATCATAATTCGTGCTTTTAATCATTTTAAGCGCTTCACTCTCATCATATCCCGCATACCTGTTGCCGGCCGCCATGCCCGGACGGCTTTCTTTTCCTGATATGCCTTCATATGCAGTCTGAGATATATACACATGCTGCGCCTTGCCAAGACGAACTGCTTCAAGCACCATTTTAGGGCCTTCAACTATATACATTTCCTGTTTTTTTCTTTCTTTTCCATTATCCCTGAGCTTTATTATATTTTTAATATTTTCGTTTGTACGGCTTTCAATCATACTTTACTTATCCTCTGTATCTTTCGTCATACTGCTTAATTTTTCAAGCGTGTCATTATCGCCGATAACAACTAATACATCATTTGCACATATAGGCATATCTGCGGACGGATTAATAAATGTTTCTTCATCCCTTCTGATTCCGATTACATTTACATTGTATTTTGCCCTGAGGTTAAGTGTCTTAAAGGAATAACCTGCCCATGCGTCCGGCGCGTCAATTTCCATAATGCTGTATGTTGTAGAGAGCTCTATTACGTCAAAATAATTGCCGTGTACGAGCTGGTTGGCTATTCGTCTTCCTGACTCCATTTCAGGATAAATTATCTTATCGGCTCCGACTTTTTTAAGTATTCTAGCATGAAGCTCGCTTCCTGCCTTTGCAAGCACATATACTGCGCCGGCTTCCTTTGCAAGTATCGTTGCCATAACTCCCGCTTCAAGATTATCGCCTATTCCTACTATAACTCCGTCATAATTAGATAATCCCAGCGTTTCTATAAAATCCCTGTTAGTAACATCCCCGACTTCCGCATGTACTACATAATCCGCTACGATATTTACCATTTCGCTGTCGGTATCTACAACCATAACCTCGCAGCCTGCATCAGACAGGCATTTGGCAAGGCTTATACCGAATTTGCCAAGCCCAAGTACGGCAAATTCTTTTTTCTTTCCCATATTTACCTCCAATCTCAACCTACCTGAATATCAGCTACAGGATAGTGTTTCAGGTCTTTCTGCGTCTTATTAGCATTAAAGAATAAAGCAAGCGATATAGGCCCTATTCTTCCTATATACATTGTAATAATTATGATAATTTTCCCCGCAGTACCAAGCTGAGCGGTAATTCCTCTTGAAAGTCCTACGGTTGCAAGAGCCGATACGCACTCGTAAAGAGTATCAAGAAAATCAGCGCGTCTGACTATACTGAGAGACCCCATCGACAGCAAAAGCACTGCAAAGCTTATTACGAATACGGCTATTCCTTTCCTGACATTCTGTTCAGATATACTTCTTCCAAACGCTTCAGTATCACGTTTATTTTTTACTATTGCATATACAGTCAGTATTATCATTGCAATAGTAACAGTTTTAACGCCGCCCGCCGTACCTGACGGAGAACCGCCGATAAACATGAGAATAAGCGAGACAAATGCCGACGCGTCGGTAAAATTTTCCTGAGGTATAGTATAAAATCCCGCCGTCCTTGTCGTTACAGACTGAAACATAGCCGCCTGCACTTTTTTCGGCAGAGAAAGATTTCCTAATGTGTCAGGATTATTATATTCAATAAAAAGTATGAGAAGCATTCCTCCGAAGATAAGCGCTGCCGTAACTGTCAGAACAAGCTTAGTATGGAGCGTGAAACGTCTTTTTTTCTTATGTCCCAGATTCTTAATCAAATCCCACCATACAGGAAAGCCAAGTCCTCCCAGTATAATAAGAATCATAGTAACCGTATTTACAAGGAAATTATCCCTGTATATTCTAAGACTTGTATTGCCGAGAATATCCATACCTGCATTGCAAAATGCGGATATGGCGTTAAATATTGAATAAAATATACCGTAAGCTCCGTAATCTTTTACAAATACAACCGAATATAACAGCGCCCCGCAAAGCTCGCATATAATAGTCCCTTTAAGAATATTTTTCGTAAGCCTTACAAGACCATTCAGACTGTTCAGATTATATGCGTCCTTTATAAGAAGGCGCTCCTTTAAGGTTATGCGCTTAGAAGCAATAAGAAGCATCGCAGTCGTAAAAGTAACTATGCCAAGCCCGCCAAACTGAATAAGAATCATAATAACTATCTGTCCGAATACGCTCCAGTGTTCTGCCGTAGATACAGTGGTAAGCCCTGTAACGCACACGGAAGTAGTCGCAGTGAACAACGCGTCAACCGGATTGGTAAACGTTCCGTTTTTTGACGATACAGGCAGCATAAGCAGAACCATTCCAATAATCATTGAAATAAGGAAACCGCATGCAATAATCTGTGTTGTACTAAGGCCTCTTTTACGCCGCCCGCTTATAACAGCCATCACTCTTCACCCTCAATTTATAACCTTCACTCCGGCAAAATATCATTCCTGAGAAAATACCTCTTTATAAAACTCCGAATAATCTGTTCTTTTATCCTTAGTAAATGCTATCGCAGAACGCGGATGCTGGTTTGTCAGACTTGTAAGAAGATACTGCAAATCATACCCCCATACAACTCCCTCATTTTTCAGCCCGTTAATATATTTTTCTATAAATTGTATAACCGGATATATGTTGTATTTCGGATTACGTAAAAATCCAAGCAGAAGCTCCATCTGGCAGTTGCCCGCTCCTCTTCCCATTCCTCCGTAAGTCGCGTCCAGCCAGTCGACTCCGTCGCCTACAGCTTCTATAGTATTGGCAAAGGCAAGCTGCTGGTTGTTATGTGCGTGCATTCCGATTTTCTTTCCGTATTTGACAGCATATTCCATATAAAGATCCGCTATCCTTGCAATCTGTTCAGGATACAGCGAACCAAAGCTGTCCACTATGTATATAACATCAACCGGCGTCTCTGCAAGTATATCAAGAGCAACACGCAGATCTGCTTCCTGTACATTGGATACAGCCATAATATTGCAGCTTACTTCATATCCTTTTGCGGCTATATCCTCTATCATATGAGCTGCCGCCGGCATTGTGTTAAGATAAGTAGCAACCCTTACAAGATCTATCGGGCTGTCTGTCTTGTCCGTAATATCTTTCTTATAATCGCATCTTCCGACATCTGCCATAACGGCAACCTTAAGGTCAGTATTATTATCCCCTACTACAGCTCTTATATCATCATCATTACAAAACTTCCATTTTCCGAATTTATTGGTATCAAATATTTCGCTTGAAGATTTGTAGCCAAACTCCATATAATCCACACCGGCTCTTATATTCGTTTCATATAATGCTTTTACAAATTCATCAGAAAAGTAGAAATCATTCACAAGCCCTCCGTCGCGGAGTGTGGCGTCAACTACTTTTACGTCTGAGCGAAATCCCATTAATTTTGATATTTTTTTCATTATGCCGCTCCTTTACTGTTATCATGGGGGCGCAAGCCTCCGCCCCCACGTCAATATATAAAATAACACTAATTACAGCATATTACAAGACTATATCAGTTATTTGAAGCATCTTAGTTCTCCTGCATCTTTGCAAGCTTTGCACTTTGGTCGGCTGCCGTAAGGCTTTGAATAATTTCTTCAATGTCTCCGTCCATGATTTCTGACAGTCTGTGGCTTGTAAGCTTAATGCGGTGGTCGGTAACTCTGCTCTGCGGATAATTATAGGTCCTTATTTTCTCCGAACGGTCTCCGGTTCCTACCTGGCTCTTTCTTGCTTCTGCCTCTGCGTCGTGCGCTTTTGCACACTCAAGCTCATACAGCCTTGAACGCAGCACCTTAAGCGCTTTATCTTTATTCTTCAGCTGTGATTTTTCATCCTGACAGGATACTACTATTCCTGTAGGTATATGTGTGAGTCTTACTGCCGAATCAGTTGTATTGACGCACTGCCCACCGTTTCCAGACGCTCTGAACACGTCGAATTTACAGTCGTTCATATCAATATGGACGTCTACTTCTTCTGCTTCCGGCATAATTGCAACCGTAGCGGTAGACGTATGGATTCTTCCTCCTGATTCCGTTACCGGTATTCTCTGTACCCTGTGAACGCCGCTCTCATATTTGAGCTTTGAATAAGCGCCTTCTCCGTCTATCATAAATACAACCTCTTTAAAACCTCCAAGGCCGTTTTCACTGGAATTCATCATATCTATCTTCCAGTTTTTACGCTCGGCATATCTGCTGTACATTCTGAACAAATCGGCTGCAAACAGCGCTGCTTCATCTCCTCCTGCGCCGCCTCTGATTTCGACAATTACATTCTTGCTGTCATTAGGATCTTTAGGAAGAAGAAGTATTTTTAAATCATGCTCAATTTCCTCAACTCTGCTTCTGCAGTCTGCAAGCTCTTCCTTTGCAAGCTCGCGCATATCCTCGTCCTTTTCTTCTTCAAGAATCAAAAGACTGTCTTCTATTCCGGCTTTCACCTGCTTATATTCCTTGTACTTTTCAACAAGCGGCATAAGCTCTGTCTGCTCCTTCATAAGCTTTCTGTACTGCTCGTTATTGCCCGCAATCTCAGGGTCGCTGAGTTCATTAATCAAATCCTCATAATGAAAAACTACGTCTTCTAAATTCTCAAACATAACATCCTCCTACATATCCCCACACAACTCTGTCAAGTCCCGCAAGGTCTTTTTCAACTTTAATATCAGACATTTTCTGCTCTTTCATAAGCTCTGCTACGGCGTCCGCCTGACTGCATCCTATTTCAAAAAACACCATTCCTCCGTCAGTAATTTTATGATTTATGTCTTTTAGTATTTTTCTGTAAAAAACAAGTCCGTCATCTCCGCCGCAGAGCGCCAGATGCGGCTCGTAATCGAAAACCTCCGGCATAAGCTCTGACATTTCTGAAGATGTAATATACGGAGGGTTGGCAACAAGAATATCGTATTTTCCGCCTATGCCTTCCCATAAATCACTGATGATAAATTCCACATCTGCATTGTTAAGCGCCGCATTTTTCTTTGCAATGCTTATGGCTCTTTCCGATACGTCAGAGGCAGTAACAGATAAAGCTTCTGAATACCTGGCTACGCTTACCGCAATGCATCCTGAGCCTGTGCACATATCAAGCACACGCTTTGACTTTGCATATTGGATAACCAGCTCTGCTATTACTTCCGTATCCTGTCTGGGTATAAGAACATTCTCATCCACATTAAAAATAAGTCCTGCAAATTCCTGTTCCCTTGTTATATACTGCAATGGTTTCCTTTTGGCTCGCTCGCTAATCAGCCGTTCATATTCCGCTGACTGAGTATCCGAAACAGGCGCCTTAGGATTCTTATAATATTCATTTTTCCCTATATTCATATAATATGACAGCAGATACCAGGCATCCAGCCGGTACTCTTCTACGCCGGCCTTACGCAAAGTATCTGCTCCTGTATTAAGCAGCTGTTCAATTGTCATCATTCTTCATTATCATCTTTCTCTTCGTCGTCATGAAGATATTTGTCAAATTCCTTTAGTATATCATCATCCTCATCTTCATCATCGAGAGAAATGGTCTCAAATGCAGGCGTGCTGCGCCTTCTGATTCTTCCCTTGTTCTCCTGATATGATTTCCAGTCAAATACGGCGTCCACAGAAGCTATTGCTACTTCAAGCATACCGTCGTCAGGTTCCTTAGTTGTAAGAGCCTGAAGCCACATTCCCGGACGGCTGAGTATATTAACGATAACATTATTGCTCTTCCCTGCAAGCTTAATAAATTCATATGCAATTCCGGCTATAACAGGTATAAGTACAATACGAAGCAGCATACGAAGCCACAAAGCGTCCATCTGTATGAAAAGAAATACAATAAAGCTTATTACAACAACATAAAGAAGGAAGCTTGTTCCGCACCTTTTATGCTCTTTCGTCTGCTTTCTCGCATTCTCAACAGTAAGCTCATATCCGTTCTCAATACAGTTAATAACCTTATGTTCTGCTCCATGATACATGAATACTCTTCTGATATCTCTCATTAGTGATATTGCTTTAATATACAATATAAATATAACAAGCCTTATCACTCCTTCAATAGCATTTCTTGCCACAAACGAATCTATCTTTCCGTTAAGAAGCTCCGCAAGCACAAAAGGCACGAGCATAAATATTGCTATAACAAGAAGAATTGAAACCGTCATTGTGATTCCCATTGCGATGGCTTCTCTTTTCTCCTTCTTATCTTTCATGGCTTTATTTCTTCTTGCCTTTATCGAGCTTTTAACCTCAGCATTATCTTCCTCATAAAATTCTGCCGAATACATAAGCGTACTCATTCCAAGAACCATAGAATCAATAAATGCCGCTATTCCCCTTAAAACAGGAATCCTGAATATACGTATACGATCACTGATACCTACGTATATCCCCTTCTTAACCTCTATATCCTTTTGCGGTGTTCTGACTGCCACAGCGTACTCTGACTTGTTGCGCATCATTACGCCTTCTATAACGGCCTGTCCTCCAATTCCTGAAGGTTTCATAACAATCACCCCGTTTAACTATGCCCATATGCGGCATACTATAAACTAAAATAAAAATAGGCCAGGATACACGTATCCTAACCTATCGTCAATCAGACTATTTACTCTGAGATAAACCATACTTACGGTTAAATCTGTCAATAGCACCTCTTGCAGCTACTGCTCTCTGCTGTCCTGTATAAAAAGGATGGCACTTTGAACATACTTCTACGTGGATATCCTCTTTTGTTGAACCTGTAACAAACTCATTACCGCAGTTGCAGACAACCTTTGCCTGATAATATGTTGGCTGTATATCTTGTTTCATATCTTTCACCTCTCTGCACATAAATCATGTCAGACATTACCCTCTGACAAAACAGCTTTTTCATTGTAGCATAGTTTGTTTTGCATTGCAAGCAAATAATCAAACAATTTTAACTTTCTTAATCATCTCAATAAATTCGTTATTGTTCTTAGTCCTTACAAACATATTAATAATCTGTTCTACGGCTTCATCGGACTTCATTCCGTTCATTGCACGCCTCATAAGGAAGCTTGCTTCCATTTCTGACTGCGTAAGAAGAAGGTCGTCTCGTCTTGTACTTGATTTTGGAAGGTCTATTGCAGGGAATATTCTCTTTTCCGACAATCTTCTGTCAAGGACAATCTCCATATTACCCGTTCCCTTAAATTCCTCAAATACAACGTCGTCCATGCGGCTTCCCGTATCTACAAGCGCCGTAGCAAGTACGGTAAGGCTTCCGCCTTCTCTCATGTTACGCGCAGCTCCAAAGAACTTCTTTGGCATATAAAGCGCGGCCGGATCAAGTCCTCCTGATAACGTGCGTCCGCTGGGCTGTACAGTCAGGTTATACGCTCTTGCAAGTCTTGTTATACTGTCAAGCAGCACCATTACATCTCGTCCGTGCTCCACAAGTCTTTTTGCACGCTCGATAACCATCTCAGATACTCTTTTATGGTTCTCAGGAAGCTCGTCAAAGGTTGAATATATAACCTCAACATGCTCTCCTTCTATAGATTCTTTTATGTCTGTAACTTCCTCCGGTCTTTCATCGATAAGCAGAATAATAAGATGCATCTCCGGGTGGTTTTTGGTTATTGCTTTTGCCACCTGCTTAAGAAGCGTAGTCTTGCCCGCCTTAGGCTGTGAAACAATCATACCGCGCTGTCCTTTTCCTATAGGCGATATAAGGTCCATCATTCTCATTGCGGTTCCTGCGCCGCTTGTCTCAAGATGTATTCTTCTATTAGGAAATATAGGGGTAAGATCTTCAAATTTGACTCTGTGCGCGAGCACCGACGGATTATATCCATTAACCGACTTCATATATAGCAGAGCTGAAAACTTCTCATTCTGATTACGTATTCTTGTATTGCCTACGATAATGTCTCCGGTCCTAAGTCCGAATTTTCTGATAAGCGCAGGAGACACATATACATCCTGCTCTCCCGGAAGATAGTTATCACATCTGATAAATCCATATCCGTCTGCCATAACCTCAAGTATTCCGCTCTTAACTTCTCCGGAATCAAGCTGCTGCATCTCAGTATTCACACCCGAAGCATTGCGCGGTACAGCGTTATTGCTTCTCTGTCCGTTCTGTAAGCTCTGTCCGGAACTGTAATTATTTCTCTTTTCCTGATGGTCGTTATAATTATTCTGATGTACGCCGTAACTATTCTGATGCTTTTCGGATACATTTCTCCTCTGGACAGGTTTTTCTGTATGAACATTATCAGACCTTGCAGGCGCTTCATGTACCTCGTCCGGACTCTTTGATTTTACAGTTTCTTCATAAACCTTATGTTCTGAAGGCGCCGCATGCTTCCTGTCATCAGCCGCAAGAGTATCGATAAGCTCCTGCTTTTTCATTGTGCTGGTTCTTTTCAGCCCTCTTTCCTTTGCAATAGCCTTAAGCTCTACAAGGGATTTTCCTGTATAATCCATATATACCTCCATTATAGAAATTCATATATCAACATATTTCAAGGTAAACAAATAATTTTCGATTAATCCTGGATAATCTGAAACACTTATGATTGTTATCTGAAAACATTATTTATTTTATTATACAACAAATATATGAATTGTAAAGAGACATATTAAAAATTCATACAACCGTATCTTTAAAAGCCATTACAATACAAAAATATTCTATTAATCTAAAACACTTTAATAATCAGAAGCCCTTAGCTTTTAAGCCGCTTACAAGATTTACATAAAATTCGCGCACATCAAAACCCGGAATATTTTCACGGTTCAAATCAATCATATCTCCGTGCGAAATTCCGCGTTTGCCATTAATGGTAAGATACTGATAATTTTCTGACCAGGCAAAAGACTCCGCGCCTACAAGACCGTCGTTTTCATGTTCAAAAAAGTCCACAAACCTATAGCTGAAATTTAAAGGAAACCTGCCGCTTTTTGGATTATTCATTTTGCTTCCGACGCTTTGGTAATATACTCCGCGCACATCTTTCACTTCTTCATTGAATTTTTTGCAGTAATCCGCCGTAAGATTATTAACTGCCGCCAAAAAATCAGGATTAGTATCTCCGCACTTTTTAAGCGCCGCATTATATGCAGCCGCAATTTTCAGCTGTTCCTTCTGCGGAATTTTATTAAGAAGATAATCTGCAAACCTGCATCCTCTGTGCGGAGTGTTAATCGTTGTTAAAGAGGCTGTATGTTGTGCCACGCCAGGAAGCGTAAGCGCCATTCTGCAGTCAAGACCGCCCTTTGAATGAGCAATCAGATTAACCTTTTCACATCCCGTCTGTTTAACAATCTGATTAATTCTATCTGCAATTTCACGTCCGCTGTCTGCAACGCCTGATGCAGACTGATGATTTCCATAAAATACACACGCACCGTTCAGCTGAAGCTCCGCCGGGATTCTTCCCCAGTAATTCAGATATTTATAATCTCTGAAAAAAACTCCATGCACCAATATAATCGGATATTTTGTCGCGCATATCCTCTGTCCTGCACGATTCTTATTACGAAGCATTCTTTCATTCTCTGATTTAATTTCATCTGATACAATATAAATAATCCTTCCAAGCGCATAAAGATGAGCCACAGGAATCATGCCGCAGATAATTCCTATAACCCTCCATTTGATACCCAGCTGTTCAGAAAAAATATATACCCTTATTATACCGTTCCAAAAAACTGCCGCTTCAATAAGGAATGCCGTCAGAGAATTAAATATCCATATCTTTGCCGTTAATAATCCGTCTGCAAAACCAAAGCATCCCGTAATCCCGAGTATAAAAAATAAAACAGAACAGTCTGCGGACACAAGAAAAACCTCCAAAAGAGCAAGCCCATCTGCACATCTTCTGATTTTTTTACTTAACAATCGTCTGTTAGTATCATCAGGCCTTATATTTACCAGAATAAAAGCAGCTATTATAAGAAGGACAAACCATCTTCCTTTAATAAGGCATCCCAATGCAAATATATTCGCCGTCAATAAAACAATAATTATATCTGTAATCTTACATATTACGGATAAGCTTTTGTACATTATAAAAAATTCTCCCCTAGTTTGATCTTTTGGTTATTCGTTTCACCTTATCGCTCGTCACATTTTTTAACAGCATTGCAACAGCCTGCCTTGATTCCTTTGAGGAATACTTAACCGCACGAAAAAAATGTTCAAACGTTTCCGCTTTTATGCTCGAAAAATCTATAATCTGCTTTTTGCCGCTGCTTTCAACCGCATCAAAAAAGCTGCTTACAATCTCTTCCCTCTTATTAACCGGAAGCGCTTTTACCCAGCTGTTAAATACATCTGCGAACTCTCTGCACTGTTCGTCAAGCGAGTCAACCGTCTTAAGATTAACGCCGTCTAACTGCCAGTTCAGCGGATTATGCTGTTTCATTCCTTTTCCGCTTGCCGCTACAATATAATCAGGTTCTGCATTAGCAAACAGCACTCCTACCATCGAAAATCCCGGCATAATGCGGATTATACGGTTTTCAATAATCTGATATTTTTCTTTGGCCATCATTTCATCGCAAATTCCCGGACCATCGTTTGAATATACATTCAAAATATGCTCCTTTAATTCATTTTTGCAATTCATGCTCGCATAAACTGCAAGATTGCCGCCTTTTGAATGCCCGCCTATTCTGTATTTTCCGTTCTTTATCTGCCTGTTAAGATAACTGCACGCCATATTCTGCGCCCCGATTTCACGAAAACACATTTCAAAATCTTCACGCCATCCGACAATATTATCATCCGTTCCCCGAAACGCGATATAATAAGAATTATCCGGCAGATGAGCCTTGACAGCCGCAAACTGGGTCTTTGTATCGTCGTCTATCACATCTACATAAGAAGAAAGGAGGATATTACGAAACCTCCTTACAGACGCCATCGCACGCAGCGCTATCTCTCCCTTTTTCTGCGTTGATTTATCGCGTTCTTTCCTTTTAAGCCTTTTATACCTTTCATACGCTTCCCCAAGCGTAATACAATAGCCGCTGTCTTCATCCGGCACAATATCGGACAGATTTGCATAGCACATTGTGCTTAGAAGTATATTATCAACAATCTGAAATCCGTCATAGTCCATTACAATATCGCCGCGCCATTTCAAATAGTCAAGTATATTACTCATATGATTTTACACCCCATTATCATAATATTGCTCGCTGATAAACTCCAGTATAATTACGTTTATAACATATGTCAACAACCCCAAAACAGAACTATAGAATCTCTCCATTGCTTTCTATAACCTTCTTATACCAGTCAAACGATTTCTTTTTCTTTCTCTCTAACGTTCCTTTTCCCTCATTGTCTCTGTCAACATAGATAAACCCATATCTTTTCTTCATTTCACCTGTTGTAAAAGAAACACAGTCAATGCATCCCCAGGGCGTATAGCCTATCAGCTCTACTCCGTCAATAACAACCGCCTTCTTAAGCTCCTCGATATGCGACCGGAGATATTCTATGCGGTAATCGTCCGCAATACTTCCATCCGGTCTAAGCTCGTCGATAGCTCCAAAGCCGTTTTCTACGATAAACAACGGTTTCTGATATCTCTCATACAGAATATTTAACGCATACCTGAGCCCAACAGAATCAATCTGCCAGCCCCAGTCGCTTTTTTTCACAAACGGGTTATCTACGCTGCCCGCAAAACCGTCAAGACCGTTTCCCTCAGCAGCTGCGTCCGCTTTTACAGCGTTTGTCATATAATAGCTGAACCCTACGTAATCTACCGTACCCTCCTGTAAAATATTCAAATCCTCCTGATGCATTTCAATATGAAACCCCTTCCGTTCCCATTCCTTTAAAATATATGACGGATATTTCCCACGTACATGAACATCCGCAAATAAATACCTGTCATGCATTGCCTCTACTGAATACATCATATCGTCAGGATTACAGGAATATGGATAAATCGGAACACACGCCACCATACAGCCAATCTGAAAATCCGGATTAATTTCATGCCCTTTTTTTACAGCCAGCGCGCTTGCCACAAGCTCATTGTGAACCACCTGATACATGCATTCTTCAGGATTATCCTGCTCTGAAAAAATAACGCCGGAACAAGTGTAGCCAAACAGCGGATACTTATAATTTTTCTGATTATTGATTTCATTAAAGGTCATCCAGTATTTGACTTTATTCTTGTAGCGTTCCATAACCGTCACTGCATATTTTACAAAAAAATCAATCAGCCTGCGGTTTTTAAAGCCTCCATATTGTTTTACCAGATAATATGGCATTTCAAAATGAGAAAGAGTGATTACAGGCTCAATCCCATACTTTAAAAGTTCATCAAACAAATCGTCATAAAACCTAAGTCCTTCCTCATTTGGAGCCTCTTCGTCTCCATTTGGGAAAATACGCGTCCATGCAATGGAAGTACGAAAACATTTAAAGCCCATTTCGGCAAACAATTTTATATCTTCTTTATAGTGATGATAAAAGTCTACCGCTTCATGGTTTGGATAATAAAATTCTTCCTTTACTCCATCCGTAATTTTACGGTCTGTCCCATGCGCTCCCGCCGTCAGGACATCCGCTATGCTGACGCCTTTTCCTCCAGCATTCCATGCGCCCTCCACCTGATGGGCGGCCACCGCGCCGCCCCAAAGAAAATCATCCGGCAGTCTACTCATTTTCCATACTCCCTTTCACACTTGTATCTTCGTCAAATCCGACAATATAAGTTAAAACAGCGCCAAGCAAAAAAGCAATTACAATAGATACCAAAAACCCAATGAACTCCGAGCTGTGTCCTGATTTGAAATATGCAGGAATAGTAGCAATTCCCGGCATATTATATCCCCATGATACAGCATGAAATGCTCCTGCCACACCTCCTGCTGCCGCGCCTGCGATACAGCCGCATATCATTGGTTTCTTGAGTCTTAAGTTTACGCCGTAAATGGCAGGTTCAGTAATTCCGAACAATCCTGTTGTTGCCGCAGATAATGAAACTCCCTTCATTTCTTTATCCCTGGTTTTTAAAAATACGCCAAGCGCCGCTCCAGCCTGTGAAAATACCGCAGACGCCTGAAGCCCTGTAAACGTATCATATCCAAGCGTCGCATAGTTTCCCACAGTAACCGGAGTGATTCCCCAGTGAACGCCAAATATAACAAGGACCTCCCATAGTCCGCCGACAATTATTCCCGCTACAATAGGGCTCAGGTCATAAAGGTAATTATATACGCCTCCTATTGCTCCGCCTATACTATTGCCAATTGGGCCGAAAGCCAGCAGAGTCAGCGGCACCATAATAGCTATGGTAAAAAGCGGCGAAAACAGGTTTCTGACTACAACCGGCAAATATTTGTCAAAAAATTTCTGCACATAAGACGCTACCCATATTGATAAAATTATTGGTATTACTGAAGATGTATAGCTTAAAAGCTGTACCTTGATTCCAAGAAAATGTACGTCCGCCCCTGTATTTACCATTTCGATATAATCCGGACTTACAAGCGCACATGCAATAACAACCGCCATATATATATTTGCGCCAAATTTTTTTGCTGCAGTAATAGAAATCAGCACCGGCAAAAATGTAAACGCCGTCCATGAAACAAAATTCAAAATCTGATACGTACCGCCTGCTGTGTCAATCCAGCCGAGCGCAACCAATATTCCCAAAATACCCTGCAAAATACCGCAGGCAGCAAGCGTATATAAAAACGGCGCAAAAATACTGGAAATCACATCAACAATTCTATTAAATATCCCTACTTTATTATTTGGACTTCCTTCTGTATTTTCATCTACCGTAATAAGCTCCATAACATACTCAAAGGCGTCCTTTACATGATTTCCAATTACTACCTGATACTGTCCTCCCGCCTGTACGGTTGTAATAACTCCCTGTATTTTTGATACCTTTGCAGAATCCACAATTGATTCGTCTTTCAAAATAAACCTAAGTCTTGTCGCACAATGCGAAACATTAGTTATGTTACTGTCGCCACCTAATTCCTTCACAAGCTCTTGTGCCGTAATACGATAATCAATAGCCATTTCAGCTGCTCCCTTCTAAACGTTATTAAACACAGGTTACTCTGTAATTATAATTAGCAATCTTTTTTTATTTATTCCTGCATTTAAAACTGTTTAGAAATATAACTTACCATCGCATATCAGTTCAAGATTTAAAATCAAACGACCTGTTCTGCCATTGCCGTCTGGTAACGGAACTATGGGAAGTTCATCATTCACAATTCCTTTTAATATTACAAAAAAAATTTTTCTTGCATTTTCTCAGCTTATATTGTATATTATAATTATTGAAAAAGGTGTATGTTTTAGGACTGCACTGGGGGAGTCACTCTGTGGCTCCCTTTTATGTTGCTCATCTCCAAAACAGATTTCGCCTTTGATACTAATCGTACTCTCTTCCATATTATTGTTATATACAAAGCAGTTTGCCGCTGTTATCCCGCTTGTGTTACCGTTAAATATTCCCTCCTTCATACCTCCTGCTTTAATATAATTTTGCCGATACCAAAGCCTTAGTTCCAAAAATCTGTATATTTATCTGCTTCGCCTACCATAAATCATAAGGTTTCATTATCTCTGCATTTCTATATTCATGCTTCTCGTAGTACCCAATCAGCTTTCCTTCATCTCTGAGCGCCACCATATACACATCCTTGTTCTGCTTATCATTATGAAATGTATACACGATATTGTGGCTCTCGTCTGCCGAAAACCAATCAACCACCTGCTGAATCTTTTCTTTAGACTCCGGATTATGGCAGTCTAACAGGCTTCTGCCTGTCAACTTGTCTCCGCCTCGTTTCTCATAGCTATTTACTGCTGCCGGATTCATGTAAACAATCTCATGCTTCAAATTACAAATCACAACAGATGCTCTATCCTGATCCACAATGCTCTTATAATAACTGACATACGCCAGCGTCTCAGGGTTCTTCTTAAATAATCCCATGCTGTTCCTCCTCTTGTTCCTGTGCCGTTAACACCAGCTTCTCAAATGACTGTGCAAACCTATCATCATCCTCATCCGTCCTTTTCTTAGGGCCCTTCAGATGGTTCCTGCAAGAACCTCTTCTTACCTTTTTATTCAAATGCCGTTCCATTAACATCTGATCAATATTGTCATTGGTGTACCATTTGCCTGATTGATGAATTGCATAAGCACATTTACCAAGCGCCATAGCCGCAACCCCATAATCCTGTGAAACGACAATATCTCCTTTATGACAAAGGCTGATTAACTTGTAATCTACCGCGTCTGCCCCTGCGCCCACAACAATAACTTTGCTGTATTCTGAAGTCAAAATATGATTCGTATCGCAGAGTAAAGTTACTGCAATATTATGTTTTTCTGCTATTCGCTCAACTATATTCACTACCGGACAAGCATCGGCATCTACATATATATGCATACTCACGCTCCTCAATATTTGATAAAACAAGAATGTCTGTCGCAGCAAGCTTTGTGAAAGCCATACCGATATCAGCGATTATAGCACAACAGACGGCTTGTAAGTAGATTTTTTAACAATCTTATGATAAAATCAGCATTGAAACAGAAAGAAATCAAAACTGTATTGGCTCAAAAGCATGGTGTAAATTATGTGCTGATTGATGAAAAGTATGAAATAAACATTGATGTGCAGAAGTAATGACGTCATTTTGCTGCTGCCTTTTCTTGCGCATTCTTCTCTGCCATATATACAATCCTGCTTGTTGCCATATATTTTTAATTATTATCCAATACAACAAGCCTCCAGGCAGACAGGCAATAATATCACAAAAGTCTCCTACTGTATCAATACGATATATAGACGTTACAGGCTTCCAAAACATTCCACACACAAGCAAAACAAGTTCAATCACAATTAAAATCTTTGATGAACGTTTATATAACTCAAAAAAATATATTCATTAGAGCAGTTGCTTATAAACATCCTATTTAAAAAATATAAAAACAAATAAAGCTACAAGTACCGCAAATACCATCATCCAAAAAGGCATACCTCCGCTATTATCATTGTTATTTGCCAAATTTTTTACCTCTCTTCTTTTGTATATTCCGCATAGCTTTTTCAAATAATATTATAGTCTTTTTTACGACTATAGTCAACAACAAGACTAGTTAATATGATAATTATATTAACCGAAAGGAGAACTGCGCATGATTGATTATAGTCCGTTCTGGCATACATTAAAAAAATCAACTGAATCAACATATACTTTAATCAATCATCATCACATTTCCAGTTCTACCATTGATAAATTACGTAAAAATAAACCTTTAAACACAACAACTATTAACGACCTCTGCCGTATACTCAATTGCCGGATAGAAAATATTGCCCAATATATCCCTTCGGATAATGACCAGATGTTATAAATAATTTTGTAATACTGACGATGACCTTAAATAGAAGTCAGCTCCTGATTTTCCAATGGTAATTTCAACTGACGAGTAGTATAATTACCATTAGTATTGTTATTTAATAGCATAAATTAATTATACCAAAAAATCGCTGAAGTCTCACGACCTCAGCGATTTTTCATTATGGGGCTTTTTTTACAGCCCCTTAACAAAATACTATCTATATGTCACAAACAGAAAACCTTATTCATCATTAGGTTCTTTGACTTCCGGATGTTGGAAAATTGAGATAAATTGTTTATCATCAAAATCATTGTCAAATTCCGAAAGAAATTCTATAGCCTCTTCTTTTGTATCAAAAGTATACTTAAAAATTTCATTTTTATTTGTATGTAACTCTATCACAATTCGGTTAAGCTTTCTTAATATAGTATCATCCAGGATGTCCTCAACATACTTAACCAAATCATCTTTAACAATATCAATCATAGCCTGACCAATAGCTTCCTTGTCAGAATCACTAAGCTTTGAAAACTTGTTCCATGCACTCATGGCTTTATCATAATCATTTTCTTCCCATTCAAAATCTATACCATACGTACTTAATATTTCACATATAGCATTAAACGGAACCATAAAATATGAAACGCCATAACTGGTAAGCATAGCTAATGAGGTTGAACTCCAGCTGCCGGCCAGCACTGCAACAGAAGATCTAATACTCGAAAAATACCTGCGCACGGCTGAATGAGCATTACATATCCAGCTCGCCTTATCCCTGTTATGCTTCTTATATCTGATATACTTGCTTTCAATTAGAATAAGCGGATAGCCGCCTTCATTAATAACTAAGCCATCCATGTTATATTCATTGCCAAATTCATCTGAAAGCAATAGCTTTTTGCTTTCTTTTCCTGACTTTGTTTTTCCGTATCGAGTCAAAAAATATATATGTCTGTTTTCTTCAATTTCTTTAAAAATTCTATGGACCTGCTGTTCTAATAAATCACCTATTGCTTCACCAATCGCACTGCCGCCATTTGTAACCACTTTTCCTGTAGCCATAATTACTTCCTCACTGTTACTATAGATTCCCTTAATGCAACATCATGACGTTGTGGATTATCCTTCCATTTCCCTCCACGAGTTCTGAGGACATCTATACTATAATCACCAAATCCAACATTCATGGCTATTTTTCCTATTAATTCATCCGTCGGTATATGAACACCATATGGAGCGGAATCACCTAATATGAATTTGGCCGTACGCCCACTCTTTAATACTCTATAACAATCTTTCAATACCAAGTATAAATCATTCATATACCCAATAACTAATAGATCATAACTTTTCTTACCGCCTTTAGTTAACCTTATTTTTGAAAGTTCGCTAACTGCATTATTTAAAAAAACGTATTCATCAGGACAGTCATTAATAAAATCCTCTAAAAATACATATTTCTTATCTTTTCGATCAATTTGTGTTGTAGCGCTTGTAATAAGCTTTGTCCGAACTATTGACGAAATATCACTCCAGCTTTTCGCATCTCCCATTACATACATTTCCAATCTTGTGCGATCTGCATAGTCAAAATTATTCAGATACGGGGGCGATGTAAATATATGATCTACCATCTCATTCTCTATCATACCTTCCGTATTTCTACAGTCTCCCAATATCAGGCTGTGATAAGTATCACACTTTGCGCTCTGATTTTTTATATCGTCCAAATCTTTCAGCATACTTTGACACTTATCAAAATATGTCCTGAATCCATTTTTGGATAGAGAAGTTATCTTTATTTTGTTCGGTGCAATATATGGCCATCCAGTTGCTGCAATGGAAACATCTCTTAATGTGGCGATTAACGCTACTCTCATAAAGAGCTTAACATCTTCCTCCTGAATAAGCTGAATATTGTTCCTGATAAGCATTATTTCATACAATGTTTTGGGCAGATAACACTTCAACACCAATTCCGGAAATTCAGCAGAAATTATATCATTTATCTCTTCATCGCTCTTTTGAACATCACTTATAATATTGCTTATTCTTTTAAGGACCTCATTCACGGAATTAAAATCAATATTCCAATTCATTTTGCACTTTGCAATAGGAAAAACAAAAGGATGAGCTTCAACTCCAACTGAATTAATTCCCATCATTTTGGCAGCAAGATTAGTTGTTCCACTTCCCATAAAAGGATCGTATATTACACTATTATTATCTAATCTTTCTTCTCGAATACTATATTGAACCGCTTTATATGAAAAACCTGCCGGATAGGTAAACCATCCAAAAACAGGAGCTTTTAAACTGTCCTTAAAAGTACCCCAATCTTTTACATCTACAGCCATATAATATCTTTTCCTCTTAAAAATGTAAAAGTCAACTTTCAGTCGCTTTTATTATACTTTCAGTTTAACGAAAAGTCAACACTCATTTTCTGTTATACAAAAATCCGTACAGGAAATTTTCATTAAGAAAACATTTCATCTTCTGCTTTCTCGAGCATAAGTCCTGCTTATTGCAATTTTTCAATGTACTCTGTCGGTTCTTGGTCATTTTTTCTGCCACCGCTGCTATACGCTGATCTCATTTCCCGTATAGAGCTGGTAATACTTGCCCTTCTGCGCGATTAACTGTTCATGCGTTCCCCGCTCGATAATCCGACCTTGTTCAAGAACCATAATACAGTCTGCATCCCGCACAGTAGACAGCCTGTGAGCAATTACGAAGGAAGTGCGCCCATTCATCAGGGCATCCATTCCCTTCTGAACAAGTGTCTCGGTTCGGGTATCAATCGAGGAAGTTGCCTCGTCCAAAATAAGCACAGGCGGGTTCGCAACCGCTGCACGTGCAATGGCAATAAGCTGCCTCTGCCCCTGGCTTAAGTTTCCTCCGTCTCCAGTCAGCATCGTCTGATAGCCATCCGAAAGACGCCGGATAAAGCCATGTGCATTCGCTAATTTTGCAGCCTCAATACATTCCTCATCCGTAGCGTCAAGACGCCCGTAACGGATATTTTCCATTACCGTACCGGTAAAAAGATGCGTATCCTGAAGCACAATACCAAGGCTGCGCCGCAAATCCGGCTTCTTGATTTTATTGATATTGATGTTGTCATAACGAATCTTTCCGTCCTGAATATCGTAAAAACGGTTAATCAGATTCGTAATCGTAGTCTTTCCTGCGCCAGTGCTTCCAACAAAGGCAATCTTTTGCCCCGGAGTCGCATACATTCTGATGTCGTGCAGCACCATCTTGTCATCCGTATAACCAAAATCCACCCCGTCAAAGGTTACATCACCTTCCAATTTTTCATAGGTAACGGTTCCATCTGCTTTATGCGGGTGTTTCCATGCCCACAGTCCTGTTCTTTCCTTTGCCTCTGTTAAAGTTCCATCCGGTTTCTCTGTAGCATTAACCAGTTCCACATAACCCGCGTCATGCTCGGATTCCTCGTCAATTATCTGAAACACACGTCCGGCTCCAGCTCCAGCCATAATAATGCTGCTCAACTGCTGGCTGATCTGTGTAATTGGCTGTGTAAAGCTCTTATTAAGATTCAGAAAGGCCACAAGCGTACCAATGGTCAAACCGGAATATCCATTTACTGTCAAAAGGCCTCCTATAATAGCGCACAGAACATAGCTGATATTCCCAAGATTAGTATTAACCGGCATGATAATATTTGCCATTTTATTCGCATTGTCTGCACTCTCTCGAAGCTGCTCATTCAGTTTCCGAAATCCTTCCAGACTTTTATCCTCATGACAGAATACTTTAACCACTTTCTGTCCTTCCATCATTTCTTCGATATAGCCGTTGACTGCTCCCAAATCCGATTGCTGCCGGACAAAATATTTTCCTGAAAGACTACTGATTCTGGATGTGGCAAATATCATCACAAGCGACATAATCACCGAAACAATCGTAAGCGGAATATCAAGAACAATCATGCTGATAAAGGTTGCAATCAGCGTAATAGCAGAATTAACCAACTGAGGCAGACTTTGGCTGATTAACTGACGCAGAGTATCCACATCATTGGTATAAACCGACATAATATCGCCGTGAGCATGAGTGTCAAAATATTTAATCGGAAGTGATTCCATATGCGTGAATAATTCTGTCCGGAGCCGTTTCATTGTTCCCTGACTGACATTTACCATAATTCGGTTATAGGCCCATGCACACAGAATACCTACAATCAGAATCAATGCCAGCGAACATAATGCCTGTGAGAGCGGTCCATAATCCGGACTCGCAGCGCGGGTCATAGGCACAATATAATCATCAATCAGACTCTGCATAAATAAGGTAGAAATCAAAGTTGCAACAGCCGAAACAATAATTCCAATTACAACTGCAAGACAGGAAAATTTATAGTCTCTTAAAATATAACCCATTACCCGTTTTAAGCCTGACAACCTGTTTCCTCCGGCTCGAGCTGTTCCATGATTTTGATTTGTTTTCATCATATCTGTCGCTCTCCTTTCTAATCTTCCTTGTGGTCAAAATCGCCGCCGCCCTGGATCTGTGCGTCATAGATTTCACGATAAATAGCATTATCTTTCAACAGGTTTTCGTGAGTATCAAAGCCGCTGACGCAGCCTTCGTCTAAAACCAGGATACGGTCAGCATCCTGAATGCTGGAAATACGCTGTGAAATAATCAGTTTCGTTGTTCCCGGAATATGTGCGGCAAACGCCTGCCGTATTTTCGCATCGGTGGCAGTATCTACCGCACTGGTAGAATCGTCCAGTATAAGCACTCTGGGCTTTTTGAGAAGCGCACGGGCAATACAAAGACGCTGCTTCTGACCTCCTGAAACATTTGTGCCGCCCTGCTCAATATAAGTATTATATTTGTCAGACATCTGCTGAATAAATTCATCCGCACAAGCCTGCTTGCAGACCTCTATACATTCCGCCTCTGTAGCGTCTTCCTTTCCCCAGCGAAGATTTTCAAGAATTGTACCGGAAAACAGCACGTTTTTTTGCAGAACAACAGATACCTGGTTCCGCAGGGAATCTATGTCATAGGTGCGAACATCTTTTCCACCGACATACACGGAGCCTTCTGTCACATCATAGAGACGGCTGATCAGACTGACAAAACTGGATTTACCGCAGCCGGTTCCTCCAATCACGCCAATCGTTTCGCCAGACCTTATATGTAAATCAATGTCATGCAGTGTATCCTCACCGCTGCCATTTTTATAGGAAAAGGAAACGTGGTTAAAATCAATACTGCCGTCAGCAACTTCATTCAGCGGTTTTGCAGGATTTGTCATATCCGGCTGTTCCTCTAAAATCTCTGCAATTCTACGCCCGCTTGCTACGCTCATTGTTATCATGACAAAAATCATTGAAAGCATCATTAGGGACATCATCATACTCATAATATAGCTGAGCAGAGAGGTAAGATTGCCTGTTGTCAGCGTTCCGCCGACAATATAATGCGCTCCCATCCATGACAAAGCAATAATACAGCCATATACCACCAGCATCATAACCGGACGGTTCCACGCCAGAATACTTTCCGCTTTCACATACAGGCGGTATAAATTCTCGGCAGCCCTTGAAAACTTCCGATTTTCATAATCTTCCCGCACAAATGCTTTCACTACCCGAATCGCAGATACGTTTTCCTGAACGCTGGCATTCAAGTCGTCATATTTACTAAATACTTCTGTAAAAACAGGCATAGTTCCTTTAATAATGATGCCAAGCACCACCGCCAGAACTACCATCGCAGCCAAAAATACCAGACTGAGTTTTACATTAATCAAGAAGCACATAATCATGCTGCAAATCAGCATAATCGGAACTCTGATAGCAATTCCACAAATCATCTGAAATGAATTTTGCAGATTCGTCACATCCGTAGTCATACGTGTAACAAGTCCGGCTGTACCGAATTTGTCAAGATTGGTAAAGCTGAACTTCTGAATATTTTCATACATTCCATCACGCAGATTACAGGCAAACCCTGAGGCAGCCGAAGCATTGCATCTTCCTGCCAGTACGCCGAAAAGCAGGCACAGGAAAGCCAGCACAAGCATGATTGCTCCATAAAAACAGATATTCTTCATATTTCCTGCCTCAATCCCTTCATCAATGATAGAAGCAGTAACAAATGGAATCAAGATTTCAACTAATGTTGAAATTGCTGTAAAAACCAGAGTTAAGATTGTAGCCCTTTTGTACGCTCCAATGTACCTAACAAGTGTTTTAATCATACAACATCACCTTTTTCCTGCATTTTGGTTGAACAGTCAGTCATTATAGTTCTATAATAAAATGGATATTACTGATTAGGGAAAATCACTAATCAATAATTATCCATCAACATACGATTTACAAGCAATGCTATCGTTTCTTCTATATATTCTTCCATTTGAACGGAATCATAAAATACATTTCCCATCTCCTGCATGATAACCGGGAAGTTAATCATAGAAATAAATGCCTGCGCCAGCATTTTAGAATTAGCTGATTGCGAAATATCATTCCGTTCCTTTTTCGCGTCCAAATACTGCTCTAAGTTATGGCAAATCTGTGTATAAATGCCGTTAAAAGAAGCATCGGAATGTTCCCTTGTCAGTTTCAGCAGATCTGGAATCGACATGAGAAGCAACGACACAAAGTCCCTTAAATCCGTTAGTACATCCTTTGCAAAATTCCGAAGAACCTGCTCCAGAGGGGCATCTAAATCAAAAGAACACTCCACCAGTGTCGGAATCAAGGAACACTCCATAAATACACAATATAACAGTTCCTCTTTGTTCTTAAAATAGAGATATAGCGTTCCCTTACCCATATTGGCACGTTTCGCAATATCCATAATACTGGTATTGGCATATCCCTTTTCTTTAAATACCTCTAAGGCTGCTTTTAAAATTTGTTCTCTTCTGTTTTCTAAATATGCCTCTCTATTGGCTACGGATACAAGAGCCACCGCTGCCGCCTCCTTTTTGACTGACCGGCCATTCATTTAAAAAATATTATCATGCACTTTTCATATTGTCAAGAGCCTTACACTAAAATTCAACGCATATTATTAAAATTCCAATAAACTGAAATTATCTATTCAAGAAAAATAGTCCAACAAGACATAATACAACACCAACCATTTTACTAACGCTGATTGATTCGTGATATAGCAAAGCGCCTACAAATAGCAATACAACCGCAAGAAAAGCGCTCTGCACGATAGATGCGGTGCTTACAGCCCAGCCGTTTTTATAGGCATAAATAAAACCAACTTCCAGACCAACAACAGAAACTCCAAGGAAAACAGGAGCCCAATTCATTTTACTATACTCCTGTAACAGGTTACTGTCCTTATTCATCACAAAAAACATTAAGGCAGAACAAACTGCTCCTACAAAATAAGTAATTGTCATAGATGCCATTGCATCCATATCCTTTGGAACGCTTTTTGCACATATTTGATACACGACATTTGAAAATACTACTAATGCTATTGGCCAAATCATTGACATTGTAAGTTTCTCCTTAAAACAAAATGACAGTCTGACTAAATTAGCCTGACTGCCGGTAGGTGCTCACCCGTTTAAAAATTGTACAAAAATGCCCATGCTTTGTCAAGACAAAATATAGACAAATTACGACTCTCCTGTTTTTAGCATACAATTATTACTTCTCCACAAATCTAATTGAATAGGGCAATGTGCACCGTCTGCACCCAATACGAAAAGTACAATAAACGTATACAGAATTACAAAAATCACACAAAACACCGTAGCAATATAAAAGCCTGCTCCGGTTAAGGAACATACTGCATATAGATTTTTTTATATTTATGAAGTAAAATAGAGAAAGACAAAGTAGAATTTGATGAAAGGTAATGGCGATGAAAAAAATATTTTTTGAAACAGAACAAGATGGCTTTTATGGTACATATTATGAAAATCCTAAAGGGGCAGACTGTGCTGTGATTGGCCTCTTTGGAGATGATCCGAATGATTATATGGCAAAATGCGGCGCTAAATGGCTGCACAAAAATGGCGTCAATGCACTCTGCATGTCTCCGGGGAAGCACAACTATAGCCATGTCAACTATCCTCTTGAGAGAATTGAGACAGCGGTTAAATGGTTAATGGCTCATGGAAACAGAAAGGTCGGTATTATGGGCATGAGTACGACAGGAATGGAAGCGCTGGCTGCGGCATCTTATTTTCCGGATATAACGCTGACATTTGGGCTGACTGCCAGCGATTTTGTATGGCAGGGGTTTGAGCAAGGCAAAAAGGATGGTTGCAAGGAGTGGCCTGTGTCCGGAGCTTCTACACTTTCCTATCGTGGAAAGCCACTTGCCTATATGCCATTTGTTTACGAACATCCAACGTATTGGAAAAAGATTGAGGCTGAAACAAAGGGATCCGGAGATTTTCTGCGTTCGACTTGTCTTTTTGCAGATTCTGAAAAAGAACGCGAGCATACAGAGGAAGAAATGATAAAAATTGAAAATATCAAGGGTAAGCTTATCTTAATTGGAGCAGACGATGACAGCCTGTGGGAGGCAGGTAAATATGTCCGTCGTATGGATCTGCGTTTGCAGGAACGTCCACACGAGTGTGAATATGAGGCTATAGCGTATAAGCATGGTACGCATTTTGTGTTGCCTGAATCCATGCTGCGAATCGCGCTGCCGATAGGCTTGAAATTTGTTATGCGTTTTATTTTCCGTTCAGCAAAAAAATATCCCGATGAGTGTGAAGCAGCAAGAAAAGACATAGACAAAAGACTTTCGGTGGCGCTGCACGAGTGGATTACCTCAACAACTTAAATAACATCGGGTAGGAGGCAGATAACTATTTTATCTACCGACCTCCCACACCACCGCATGTACCGTTCGGTATACGGCGGTTCTTTAGCAGTCTTCGGTATTTTGTTCTGATTTTCTTCCACTGTTTCCCAGTTTTCTAAAAGTCTGTCCTTAAATCCATCTTTGGCTACATTCATTTACTCACATCTCCTAAAGTTCAGTTCTTCCCAGTATGTATTTCCTTGCATATAGCTAAACGATTCATCTTCGAGAGATTTCAACAGTTCTTGTCTTAAATTATCTAAAAATTGGGAATTAACAGTTTTAAGCGTCATATGTTGATAAAGTTTGGATTTTGCAAAATCGCCAATCGTTTCAATACTATCCAAAATATCTTTCATAAGTTGCAACGTCCATGCAACATCCTTTTCCCATGCAGCGACATCTAATCCGAAACAAACCTCATTATATTTTCCCATTTCAAAAGCGGACGCAACAAAAGAAGAAACTTCAACCAGTTTTTTTGCCATTTCATGATTACCGTCCTCCATGTAAAGGATACGCAAATCATTTAACGTCATTTGTATGTGCTGATACCCACTAAAAATCAGTTCCTCGTATTTGCGATAGGCTTCTGTTCTTTTCCCTGTTTTGCTGTACACGAGAGCTTCTTTGCGCTTGCGTTCAGGATTTTCTATAGAAAAGTATTCCAAATATTGAAATGCTTTTTCATAATCATCTTTCCGAAAATGAGCATGAAACAACGAATCCGCCGCTTGATTGCGAATTTGTTCGTCCCTTGAAAACAAGCATCTCTCGTACCATCCCAATATTGTATTATCGTAATTTTTACCACTTGGAAGTTTTGCTGTCATTCGTTTCGCATCGAGGATAACTGCTGCTTGCCAAATCAGTTTTTCGCAATTTGGATATTCTTCAATTTTTTTCTTTACAGAAATAAATACTTCGTGAAAACTTTTATCTTCAAGTTCTTTTTGGATTTTTGATAAATATTGGTTGATTTCTTCGTCTGTTAATTCGTCCTTAAAGGATAGAAGTTCATCTGTACTAATACCAAGCAGACGAGCAGCCATCTCCTCTTGGGTAATACCTTTGTCTTTTCTATATTTTTTGATAACATCGCCTACCGTCATGTCCAACAATCTCCTTTATAACATCTGGTTTAATTCTGTGTATAGTATATATGATAGGAGTTTAAAAAGCTATTGAATACGGGTTAAAATAACAGGAATTATTCTTAACCAATGCTCAATTAGCAAGATGCTTCTAAGATTGCATTGCGGGAGCAATACGGACAGCCTGCTCACCGCCGGAGGGTGCGAACCTCAGTTAGAGGTACATATTGGTGGCGCTTTGAATGTGGGGATTACTCCCAAAAGAATCATACAAACATTTTTGCAGTGCATTCCTTATACGGGATTTCCTAAAGTGTTAAACGCTGTATTTGTGGCAAAAAGGTGTTTGCAGTGAGGGAAATCTCTCTCTAAAACTCAAATATTGATTGGACATCTATTTTTTATACTCTTCTACTGCTTCTCGACAAACGAGAATATTTACGCTTTATCAGTGAATATCAAGTTAGTTAATTCTATACACTTTTTCTAACTTATGATGCCTTAAACACATAAATGGTAAAGGAATTACTATTCCACCTATCATAAAAAATATTTCCAGTGCTTCATTTGGCATAACATACCCAATCCAAAATCCAAGTTCTATACATATCCCATAAACAATCCAGATTATTCCATGTTTCTTATTCCATTGTATGATATCTGATATTTCTTCTTTTTCAGGTGGATCTATAACATTATAAAAACCCACAGGTTTCTCTTTATTTCTCACCTGACATAAACCAATTATAATCATAATACTTGCTGTAAGTGATATGATAACCAATTCTATTATCATTTCTGCATTCACACAAATCGCCAAACCTTTCGCTAAGTAAATATCTATAATAGTAGTTTTTAGAGGCCCTCTCCAAGGTCTTTCTAACTATTAAGTCATAGTCTTTTCTTTACCTCTTCTGTAGGTTCGACATCAAAAACTCCGTAATAAAGTGTTCAATGTCAATGGACTGAACCACACGGTTTCTATATCGCCTGGCATATACTTTTATCAAGCCTTCGCTGATTTCCTCCAGCTCGGCTCGTGACATATACATACTCAAGTTGTGTCCACCTCCAACTTCACACCGCTGGAACAAAACTGTCCTCCGGCTGGTTTGAATTTTATTTCCGCATAATACAGCCCCATCTTTATAAAGCCTTAATAATATGGCAAGCCACACCTTGAATATAACACCCGTCAACAACAATATCTTTCATTCGTTTATTTTCGGGGTGTAGAATAATCTTCTTATTTTTTTTATCTCGGTAAAAGCGTTTCAGCGTACTCTCATTATCTACAAGGGCTACGATAATATCTCCCTCATCGGCAACATTCTGTTTCCTGACAACGACTAAATCTCCATCGTCAATACCGGCTTCAATCATTGACTGACCGCTGGCTCTTAGTATAAAGAACTCACCCTTGCCGAAAATCGCTGTCGGAAGCGAGATATACTCCTCAATGTTTTCTTCCTCATACTGCGGAGAGCCACAAGGAACAGAGCCTACAATCGCCGTGCGGTTGATTTCGCTGTTCAATTTTTTTGTTACCGCAGTCTGTATTTCCTGACCGTCATACTCGACCATTCCTCTGTCGTCCATCTCAATCAAGTACCTGTAAGCTGTCGCTCTTGAAATGTTAAGCGCAACCGCTGTTTTCATAGTCGGCTTTTTGAAATAGAACACCCATATAACCAAGTAGACAATCAGCAAAACACCTGATCCGATTATGTATGCGAGCATTTCAAATACGCTTTGAAATCCAAACTTCCATACAAAAATCGGAAACCACATCAGTACAAAGCAAGCATATCTGCCTATCTGCTCAATCACATTCATCAGCCTGTTATCACACTGATTTATCATATCCTTATTTTTAATTGCAAACAAGATATTGGGAATCATCATTATAATTATGATTGCTGCGCCAAATTCATTGATCCACCCAAATTCCATTTACTTATTACTCGGTGCCTTCCTCTTTTTCTTTTTGCTGCAAAAGAAATATTGCCTTTTGTGTTTCAATCTCTGCCCTCAGTTCCTCCTCGGTAGGCAGATACAACTTATATTTGGAAGCGAATAGCTGCTCATTCCCATGAAGCACTGAATATCTTGCAATATCTTCATCTGTGTCAGAACAAAGAACAATGCCAATCGTTGGGTTATCGCCCTCACTGCGCTTTAGGTCGTCATACATACGGATATACATATCCATCTGACCAACATCTTGATGTGTGATTTTCTGTGTTTTCAAATCTATCAGGACAAAACATTTGAGAATATAGTTGTAAAATACAAGGTCAATGAAGTAGTCTTGTTTCTCAGTATGAATACGCTGCTGTCTTGCAACAAACGCATAACCTTTGCCAAGCTCCATCAAAAACTTTTGCAAATTGGTCAAAATACTTTTTTCAAGATCGCTTTCTGTAAAGTCCGTATTAGAAGCCAATCCTAAAAACTCTGCTACAACCGGATTCTTAATAAATTCCAGCTTATCATTTTGATATTCTGAGGTCAGTTCCTTCATTTCCTTTTCAACAAGTTCCTGCTTCTGTGTTTGTAGCATACGATAATAGTATTGCGAAGAAACATTGCGCTGTAAGGTTCTGACACTCCACGATTGAGTTATCGCTTCTTTTTCATACCAATCGCGAGCTTTTTTGTCTTCGACCTGCAAAAGAATACGATAATGTGTCCAAGAAAGTATTGCTCCAGATTGTTGCCTCAATGAGGCAACAATCTCGGGAAACATTCTGTAAAATCTTAAGCAGCGGTAAAGAGTGCCTCTGTCATATCCCTTGCCATAACGATTTGTTAATTCTTTCGACAGCTTCTTTATAACCTTAAGCCCGTACTCGGAGCGTTCTTCTCCGCCAAACTCTTCTTCTGCAATTCGGTATCCAATCAGCCAGTTTCTCTGAACAAGTGTGGTGTTGACCGCCTGATATGCCGCCTTTTGTGAGGACTCAATAATCCCACACATATCTTTTAAGATGTCGTCTGTTTTAACAAAATTATCCATAATGCTATTCTGCCCGACATTTTGCAGTTTATTCTCCATAATACTTTGCTCCTTTTATTATTCGTCTGCAACATCTGCCGTTGCTTTCATAATCATCTGCCGATACTGTTCCTTAATCTCCGCCGACGCAAGTATCTGTACCTTGCCGCCGAACCCGAACACCCACCCGAAAAAGGTCTGACTGGCTGACACTTCGGTTATCAGGCTGTTATCGCAGCGCAAATCCACCGTTACCTCATCACCGTCATACATAAAAAACACTTCTTTTGTAAAATCAGCAATATTGAAACCTTCCGGCTGCGGTACGCTTTCCTTTTCCAGTATCTCTGGTGTGGCTGCAATACGGTCAACCCGGAAAGTCACAATTTTACCTTTCTTTTCGGAATAGCCGATCACATAATAATAATCCCCATTCCACAAAAGATGATATGGACTAATTTTATATACCTCGCCTTTGTTTTTCAAGACTTTTTTCTTCAGTCCGGTGTAATCATAATATTGAAAAGAAATCTGCTCATTGTCCGGCTTAATTCTATCGGCAATATAATTATTCCTTTTCAATTTGGATACCTGACCGGGACTTGTAAGCGTATGGATTTTCTCAATCAGGGCGTTGCTTTTCTTCTGCGTAATAAATTTTGGAAGATTCCACTGCATCAATGAGCAGCTTGAGTTCCGGCAGCTCAAACTTACGGCTGGCGACAAAATATTTACTCTGCGTAGAATGAATGGTTACAATATCAAGTCCATATTCTACAAGGGCAGCAATATCCTTTGTTATGGTGGTCCTGTGAGCAGAAATTCCGTATTCCTCATTCAGAATACCGATAAGCAGCCATAGAAAAGATTTTAGAGCATTATAACGCATACATATCAAAGGCTTGCTTACGTCCGTTCTACGATGAATATGGTGACGTGCAGATTGTCGTTGACAGAGAGTTAAAAGGCAGAATCCAAACTGCCATTACAAAAGCTATTTTAAAATTTGAAATGGAAACCAGATAAGATTCTCTAAAATGCAACAAATCCGCCTTGAATTGCGAGTGTTTTCTCTAATATTTGATTTTAGTATTCGGAACTGAGCAGGAAATCCGCAATGTGCATTGTTTTAATGCCCTCGTAATTTCCTCCTGCAAATTCATCTGTTGTAAGGACATATTTTGGGTAATTATCGTGTATTTCAAGCAGGCGGTCATACTCCCGTTTTTCCGTCTTTTCGGAACGGATTTCCTGCGTGACCTGAACATAGATTTTTTCATTCTGCCTTACCGCCACAAAATCAATCTCTCCGTCGCTGGTTTTCCCAATATTAACGGTATATCCCCGGCGGCAAAGCTCCAAATACACGATATTTTCAAGGCTTGAAGCCACGCTATCAGCGTTATAGCCGAGGACGCTGTACCGCAGGGAAATATCTGCAAGATAAAATTTTTCCTGTGTTTTCAAGATTTCCTTGCCCTGCAAATCATACCGAGAACAGCGATGAAGCAGATATGCTTTTTCAAGCTTTTCCAAATAGCTGTAAACCGTTTCATTATCAAGCGCTCTGCGTTCTGACTTCAGATAATCCGAAATTGACTTTGCTGAAAAGGTATTGCCCACATTATTGAATGTGTATTTGACCACTCGCTCTAACTGGTCGATTTTTCTGACCTGATTCCGTTTCACTATATCAGAGAAAATCGTAGAGTTATAAATATCCCGAACTATTGTGTAAATCTCGTCCTGAGAATATGCCTGCAAATGGGTTGCGGGGAAGCCGCCCAAGCGTACATAATTTGCAAGCTCTGCTTTTGGATCTCCTACATCAGCATACTTTTCCCTGAACATCAGGTATTCACCAAAGGACAAGGTAAAAATCCGAAAGGAAATATATCTTCCGGTAAGATAAGTCGATATTTCAGAGGACATCATTCGGGAGTTGGAACCCGTTATATACAAGTCAACATCAAAATCAGACGAAAGCGAATTGACAACCTTTTCCCAACCCTTGATTTCCTGAACTTCATCAAGAAACAAGTAGATTTTGCCGTCTGAGGAAAACCGTTCCTTTAACTGAGCATACATCTGCTTCGCCGTCATATCCTCATATTCCATAGAATCAAAGCGATAGCTTACAATTCTCTCTTCAGGAACTCCCCACTCCGTTTTCAGTTTTTCCATAATCATTTTGAGTATTGTAGATTTTCCGCAGCGACGAACTCCCGTTAGTATCTTTACGAAAGGAGTGTCCACATAAGCCATTATTTTGTCTACATACATCGGCCTGTAAATCATTCTGACCACCTCCATCTGTGTAGTATTATACCCAAAAATTCAGGAAATTTCAATTAGTTTTGCGGTTTATAACCGCAAAAGTCATATGTAATCTCATCCGGTGTTCCTGATTTGACTAATGTTCCCTCACCGCAATGCCAATAATCATCCCTTTCGTCATTACGATAGAAAATAAACTCGTCACCCACATTATAGCAAGGACATTTGCCGCTGTCCGGGACGGTACAATACTGTTCCTGAAGCTCAGGAAACAATTTTTTATCCAGTACAGTTACTTTACATCTGTATTACATCGTTATTCCTCCGTTTTCTTTTTAAATTTACGCAATAATTTTGTACTGTAATGAACAATAAAAACGCAAAGTCCCATTAGTGCAAAATAATCTATGTAAAACAAAATTGGGGATTCATCATAATTCAAAAATACAAATTCGCTTCTTAAAAATAAATAAGTAAGAAAATCTCTCTTCACAAAGGCGAATATACCATATCCTGCAATCATTACTCCGATCGCAGGGAAAATAATGGAACGAATTTTAGTGTTCTGTTTGAGAGGGAATTTTTTTCTCAGCATACTCATAATCATATTCCAATGCAAACCCAAGTGCATACTCATAAGGATAAAACCCCAATATGCACCAAGGATATGGAGTCTTCGGGCAACCGACATACTACCGTTTATCGCAAACGAGCCAAATACATAACGGGACATAACAATACCGCTGTACATTTGGGCTAACATTGCAAGTAACACAAGAATATCAATGCAGAGTGTTACTCCACGCACTGCTGTATATTTACCTTTGAAAATATTTTTATGCCAATTTAAATTAAGAATATGATGAACGATAAAAAGAAGAAACATTCCGATGCCGATCCATTCGTGCGCCGCTTCTCCCCAAAACTGATAGCCCATTAAAGCAAACAATGCAGCCGTCATCACTACATCAATAATTAATTTTACAATCGTTTTCGACTTCATTCCTCCACCGCCTTATTGATACACGAAATCGCATTTAAACTACGAGGGTAACCGATATAAGGCAGGCATTGAGAGACAACACGAAGCAAAAGTCCTTGTCATTTCCCATGTTCATGTTTCCCTTTGCATGAGCAATTAGTTGCGGCTCACAGCCTCCCTGCGCCATAAGAAAGCAAAAGGTAATGAGTTCACGCTCCGAAAGGGTAAGACCTTTTCGGGTATAGTAATCTCCGAAGCAGTTTGCCGCAAGCCAGCGGTTAATATGACCTGCTTTCCACGCCTCTTTCATATGTTCTCCGAAGATTTCTGCCTGCGCTTCAATTCCCTTTTCAAGGCGATTTTCAAGAGTAGTAGTCGCCTGTCCTTCAAGGGGCAGCGAAATGTCTTTTTCCTCAAAGATTTTATTGGTGCAGTTCAGAAACGGCAGCATTCTGCCATACCCTAAATAGTCGGTTGCCTAATAGACGATTTCTTTTACCATCTGTTGATTTTCTTCGTTTATGACTTCATTAAATGCAAAATGCTCAAAGCGTTCTGCAAATTCGGGATCAGTGATATATAAATCCATTTTAATCTCTCCTTTATTTTTTCTCATCCAGCAGCATAACTCCTTGCTCCGGATTTTTGTCAATCGCACCTACGATAGGATGCGGCACATATAGTTCCTCAAGAAATGTGATGTCCTCATTCGTCAGTTTTACATCAAATGCACCGACTGCATCATCAAGATACTTTTCTTTCGTTGCACCAATGATAGGAGCAGACACACCTTTTGCCCACTGCCACGCAATAGCAATCTGTGACATTGTACAATCATATTTTTTGGCAAGTTCTTCTACACGCTTTACAATAAGAATATCCTGTTGTTTCATACGGTCATATTTTCCCTTTGCCACACGGTCGGTTTTTCCACGAAGGGTATCGGACTGCCAGGTGTTTCTTGCCAAATGCCCGCCCGCAAGAGGGCTGTACGGTATCAGAGAGACATTCATCTGGTGACAAATGGGAATCAGCTCTTTTTCATCTTCTCTGTAAAGCAGATTGTAGTGATTCTCCATAGCTGAAAACTGCGTCCAGCCGTGTTCCTTTGCGGCAATCTGCATATTGTGGAATTGATAACCGTACATCGCAGAAGCACCGATTGCCCGAACCTTTCCGGCTGCTACCAGAGAGTGCAGAGCCTCCATTGTTTCTTCAACCGGTGTATCATAATCAAATCTGTGAATGATATACAAATCGAGATAGTCCGTACCCAGACGGGTAAGTGTTCCCTCAATCTCTCGCAGAATTGCTTTTTTGGAAAGTCGCCCCTCGTTAAAATATACCTTTGAGGCAAGCACAACCTTGTCTCTTGCGATATTCTTTTTGATTGCCCGTCCAAGATATTCTTCACTGGCGCCTGCCGAATATCCATTGGCAGTATCAAAGAAGTTGATACCAAGATCCAGTGCGTGCCGAATCACAGCTTCGCTTCGTTCTTCATCCAAAGTCCAGTCGTGCATCGTTCCGGCTTTTCCGAAGCTCATACAACCGACGCACAGTTTTGATACCTCTATATCTGAATTTCCTAATTTTGTGTACTCCATAAAAAATCTCCTATCTATTTTGCTCCAATATCTTTTTTACTTCACAGGGATTTCCGCAGACAACGGCATTTGCCGGAATAGATATAGAACCTGCCGCTTAACATTTTTTCTCTTTCCGTCATAATACCCGTTTACTCCTAAAATTGCTCCGCCCATTTTTTTAAATCCTGATCCGCTATTCGGTTTAACATTTTACCCGATTCCCATTTAGCCGAAGCAGAGCAGAGAGGCTTCAATATATCTACCGTTTTTCCCATTCCGCTTCCGCCGCTGGTGGCAAAAGGAACAATCGTCTTTCCCGAAAAATCGTAACTTTCCACAAATGTATTGATAATAGCAGGCGCAACATACCACCAAATCGGAAAACCGATAAACACGGTGTCGTAGTCTTCCATATTTGATACCTTTTCCGCAATTTCAGGACGAAAGTCAGGATTGTTCTTTTCAACAGAGCTGCGGCTCTTTTTGTTCGTCCAATCAAGATCGGCACGAGTGTATGGCGTTTCGGGTTTGATTTCAAATAAATCTGCGCCTGCCGCCTTTGCCAGACGCTCGGCTGCGGCTTTTGTAACGCCGCTTGCCGAAAAATATGCTACAAGTTTTTTCATATATAAATTCCCTCCGATTTCATCAATTTGTTTTAATATTGTTTTTTTCAAGCCAATCGGTGACATCACTCGAAAGCTCCGAAAAAGAACTTTGCAACGACTCAGTTTCGTTATCATTTCCGTTGTCATTTTTTGTCTGACTGCAAGCCGCCAAAGAAAAAATAAGTATGAAAGTTAAAAATATAGATAAATATTTTTTCATACGACTACCTCCTTTACAAGCCAAGTCCGGCGAGCCAATCACTTACAGCATTATCAGGACTGGATGCGGAAGAACTTCCAATATGAAGTCCGTCTGTTACTGTCGCATCAGGCTCAAGCTCTTTTATTTCATTTACTGTGTTTGAAAGTCCGCTGCCTCCGCTGGTGCAGAACGGTGCAATGGTCTTACCGGACAAATCATAACTGTCAAAGAATGTGTAAAGAATCATCGGCATATCGCCCCACCAGTTCGGATAACCCACATAGATAACATCATAATCTCCGATATTATCAATACTGCCGGAGATTGCAGGGCGGGCGTTCTCTCTTTGTTCCTCCTGTGCTAAATCTACAACTGCATCATAGTCGTCGCTGTACGCTGCCAAAGAGAACAGCAAGACAAAAACCATAAGTATAGATGCTATTTTTTTCATTGTCAAAATCTCCTTATTTTTTTAATTTGTTTTAATTGATTTTGGAATAGCAGCAATATCGTTTTGATATAACCACCTTAAAATCACCTGTGCAGAGGATTTACCATAGGCGTAATCATATGGCTTAAAATCATTTGTTCCTATATTTTCTTTATTTTGAAGCCTCCTTAAATTTTAATATCATATTGTTTATGTTCGTTTTCCTTTTTTCATCTCAAACCGGAGATAATCTAAACGGTCTAACTGCTTCTCCTTAAAATGAATTTCATCCAGCGTGTTGTCTCTCTTGGTGTTGAGCATTTTCATTCGATCCTGTTCAGTATCATTTCCCTTAAGCAACAGACGCATATATTTTTTTATTTCCTCGTTAGTAAATCCAATATCGTGCAGCGTCATAATGGTACTCAACCGTTCAATATCACTGTCATCATAGCGCCACGAACCCATTACCTTTTTTACCTCTCCGCACAATCCCCAACTTTCATACTCTTGTAATATTTTAATAGGAATATTATATTTTTCGCTCGCTTCATATATGGTCATTTCAAACCCCTTTCTTTTCATAAAAAATAAAGGTGCTTCCTCTTGGAACACCTTTATTATAAAATCACATATTTGAAATGTCTAATACTTATAATTTATTGTCAGAAATGCCTTTCAAGTATTGTTTTGAAAATTCAATAAAAGCAGAAGTTGCGGCAGAGAAAATCTGTTCTTTTTTCCACGCCAATGCTGTATCAATTTTTAAAGCAGGATTGAGAGGTATAAACCGTAAACCATCATAGTTGCAATTCAACTTAATACCAATTACCACACCGATATTGCTTTGCGCCATCATTGCCTCATTATATAGCAAATTTCCTTTGGAAATAATCTCAATCTGCGAAGCGTATTCCCCAAACCATTTCCCAATATTGCTTTCCGCAAAATCACCCAAAGGCAAGATAAGCGGAACACCAACCAAATCCTTTGGTGAAATAAAATCTCTGTCTATAAGCTTTGAATCCTCTCGCACCAAAGCGCCCCATTCTTCTTTAACCGGCATACTGATAAATTCATATTTTCGTATGTCAATGGGTTCAGACATCAAACCTATATCTAACAAGCCTCTTTCTATTTGATCACGGATATTTCCAGCATTTCCGCTGTAAAACTCATAGCGTACAAGCGGGTGCTTTTTACGAAACTGGGCAATGCAATCCGTCAAACATCGTGTAGATAAAAATTCACCGCTTCCGATTGAAATAACACCTTCCAAATTTTCTTCTTTATGTAAAAAATCACGCTTTGTTTTATCTGCCAAAGATAAGATTTCCTGCGCCCTACGCTTCAATATCATTCCATCTTCAGTTAAAATAATATTGTGATTGCTTCGCACAAATAATTCAACTCCAAGCTCTTCTTCAAGCTGAGCAATTTGCCTTGATAATGTAGGCTGCGTTACATGAAGCTGCTGTGCTGCTTTTGTAAAATTCTCTTCCCGTGCTATCGCTAAAAAATAATTTAATACTCGAAGTTCCATAGTCCTTACCTCCAAGAAAAGTATAACAAAAGCTAAAGCATTTTTCAATATATCTAAGCGTTAGATATGCCTTTTTATAATATCTGTGTATTTAAGCTGCCTGCATTCTGCCCACCTGTATCTCCCATCTGTATATCCGTCTGCTCCTCCATTTTTTTCATAAGCGTGTCCGAGCTTTCTATATTTTCCGTAAAACTGCTTTCTATCGGCACTGCACTGATTCCTTTTTGCGGTATCAGGTAATTAAATCCCCACACACCAACCATAATCAGCGCCGCTGCTGCTATATCAACAACAATCCACAAAATTCTCTTCTTCATACTTCGACCTTCCCGCCCGTAAGGGCATGTACTGAATTGTAACCGGATGAGCATTTCTCAACCTTTTTTCCTTTAGGAATATTACCCGGTTTTGTATCATCCAGCTAAGAAGAAACAGCACACATTCTGTTATCAATTTCGCCGGATATACCGAAAAATCAAAAAACTGCACGAATATTTCCAGAATGACATTATTCATAAATAAAACAACCGCAGCCAACTCAAAATATTGAAATGCCGTGCTTACTTTTTTTCTTGTATAAAATACAAACCGACACTTCATACAATAATTGTAAAAAGCACTTACCTGCCTTTGCCAGTGTCATAAGCACATTCATCTCATCCAATATTCTAAATTCAATTCCCATTTTTCTCACTTCGTTCCTTTATCATCTGCATCCCTGCCACAAGCGCCACACCGATCAAGCATGGCAACACCTGAAAGTTTCCCAAATTCATTGCCTCTTTCGGCAGCTCCAATGTAGTCGGTCCCTGTATAATCGCATAGAAAGAACCAACCATCATACCCAAGATCATGTATATCGTCTGTGGACGGAATTTCTCAAGACAAACCTTAATTACTTTTACCACTGTCATTGCCCCTGCCAACACGCCGCACCCAAAAAACATCAGACATGGAAGATAGGATAAATCCAAAGAAAGAAAACCTTTCACTGCTGTAATAACCGGAATATATGCGCCAAAAATCAGAAGCAGTGTAGAGCCTGATATACCCGGAAGAAACATTGCAGAAATCGCAATCATTCCAATAAAAAACAGCTTAACTGCCAGCCCCACAGAAAATTGTCCTAAATCTATAGAGCCTCCGCCAATTCTTCCATTTGCCCATGTAATTCCCGCTACAAGTACGATACCGATCAGGCAAAAAAGGATCCCTTTTCCAATTTCACGGAAACTATTTTTCTCTTCTTTTATAATCAGCGGAATCGCTCCGGCAATAAATCCAATAAACAAAGAACTAACTGCATAAATATGGCTCTCAAATAATGTTGACAGCACAATTACCGCCATTGCCATTCCAATGATCCATCCCATACCTAATTTTGCCAGATACATAAGCGCTGACTTTTTTTCTCTCATTTTTCCAAACACCAGTTCATGGATGGAACCAATAAAACGGTCATAAAATCCCATAATAAATGCTACGGTACCTCCGGATACTCCCGGCACACTGTCTGCCAATGCCATACAGAATCCATTCATTCCTTCTTTCAACATATTAAAAAACCTCCTGTTTGTTTTCTGTGGGTATCTTAACAGCCCACCTTAAACAAACAAGAGGTGATTTTCTAAATAATTCCTAAACTCTATTTTTTCCCATTCTAAATAATTGCCAGCAAGGCCGTTCCTATCGTAATCAGCGATACTCCAACTACAGCCTTTCCCGTCAGCTTTTCGTGAAATACAATCCACGAAAATAGCAGCACAATGACTGTCCGAATTGCAGTCGCTACATTAGAATCTGTTTTTTTAATTCCACACTTCGCAAGAATTGCTGTAATTCCTGCAAAAAAGGAAGAACCCACCGCATAAAGCATCCACATATTCTTTTCTCTTTCTCCTACTTATTTAATCGGTATCCTGCGCCCCATACCGTCTCCAAAATCTGAGGATTTTTACTATCATCTTCAATCTTTTCCCGGATACGGTTAATATGCACCATGACAGTCGCACTGTCTCCTACATAGTCATATCCCCATATTTTCTCAAAAATCTGCTCTTTAGAAAAAACAATATTGGGATTCATAGCAAAAAACTTTAAAATCTCAAACTCCCGGTTTGGAAATCTGATTTCCTTATTCCCTTTATATACCTTCCAACTGTTGACTAAAATACGAAGATCATGGATTCTTATTTCCTCCGGTTCTTTACTGCTTTCCTTTGGAGATTTATGCTTCAAACGCTCATACTGCCGCAGGTTTGCATGAACCCTCGCCACCAGTTCCGCCGGATCAAAGGGCTTTGCAATATAATCGTCTGCGCCAAGCCCAAGACCTCTTATTTTATCTACGGACTCCGTCCTTGCTGTAACCATAAGAATCGGTATGTCTATGGTATCCCTGATTTCCCGGCATACTTCATAACCATTTTTCCCCGGAAGCATTAGATCAAGCAGCGCCAAATCAAAATGCTCCCGCTCCAGTATAGATGATACTGCTGTTCCTTCTGTTACAATTCTTGTTTCAAACCCTGCAGACTGAAGATAAGCTTCTTCCACCATACTGATGTCCGCATCATCCTCCACGATCAGAATTCTTTTATTATCCGCCATATTCAGTTACTCCTCTCCGGCGAAATGGGCAAGTCCAGATATACAGCAAGTCCATCCATATTTTCTGCCCGGACGCTGCCGCCCATTGCCTCCATTAAATATTTTACAATGTATAAACCAAGCCCGTTTCCTTCTTTTTTATTTCTGGATTCATCTCCCCGGTAAAACTCTTCAAAAATGTAAGGCAGTTTTTCTTCCGGCACACCGACGCCATTATCCTGAAAACAAATGCTTACTCCTTTTGGTGTTTTCTCCAATTTGATTTTCATTCTAAGTGGTGTCGTTTCCCCGTATTTCCTGCTGTTTTCCACAAGATTATCCAAAATCCGCTGAAACTGCTCCGGATCAACCGATACTCCTGCTATGATTCCTTTCGTATCTACTGTAATTTCTTCCTGCAATGCCTCTATCACTTCCTGCTTTCCTTTCACATAATTTTTCAGAAATGCGGCAATTTCTATAGTCTGCATAGAAATCGGCATATTCCCTGTCTCCATTCTGGACAAATAGAAAAGCTGGTTTAAGAGCATATCCATATCTCCTGTCCGCCTGTATGCCGCCTGCAGAAATTTCTTTTGCTGTTCCGGTGTAGACGCAACTCCATCCATCAGTCCCTTGATAGTTCCTTTCATTGCGGTAAGCGGAGTACGCAGGTCATGTGAAATCCCTGCAATCATATCTGTCCTTGCTTTTTCATATTTCCGGTTCTTTTCCTGCTCCGCTAAAATAGATTCCTGCATATCGTTAAAAACAGCACACACATTTTCAAATTCCAGTTCCCCAGTATACGCAATATCCTGTGTCAGATCATTTTCTTTGATCCGTTTCGCCCCTTCTGCCAGAGCGTCCAGCGGCTCCATGATATGGTCGGTCAAATTTTTTGTAAAAAGCTGGCTGATAAGCACCAGAATGATAATGCAAAGGATTCCGTCTACTCCCAAAACCAAAATAAACTCATTTCTGTGAACTGTCCAGTCCTCCAGCAGATCGTCTAACCCGTCTTCATCTGTAACGCCTTCCAAAGATGTCCGAAACTCCTCCTCAATAGATTCCGCATAGAATTTAACCACAAACAAATTTATTATCAAAAAAATAACAAGCGTCACGATAACCATCAGTGCATTTGACAAAAAAATTCTCTTTTTTACCGTTCTCTTTTCCATAAAAACCTCCCGTAACCCATATTAGGAAGGAAATCTCCCGATTCCCTTACCATCCACTATACGTCTTCCTCTTCACTCAATTTTTTGCCGCAATTACCACAGTAATCTGCCATTATATCCACGATCTGCCCACAATCCGGGCATTCTTTTGCAAACGGTTTTCCACATCTGTCACAATATTTGCTGCCACCTAGACGGACTCTTCCGCACTGGTTACTCCCATACGCTTAGATTTTCGGTATGCCCATACCACACAAAACAGCCAATACCATAGTGCAAGCCCTACTCCTATTATACCGCAGCCTGCTATAAGTGCAATATCCCCTATTGATAAATGCGCTTCTTTCCATATCTGTTCTAACTCTATTTCCGTTTTTCTGTCAGAATATCCTTTCGCCCCTTAATAAAAATAGTTTTTTATAGAGAAATGTTTCAAAACGAAAAAAGCAAGATTCGCCACGTATTACAGAAACCCCGTTTGGGGATTTCTGCATACCGGCAATCTTGATAGGGATTTCGGTCTACGCTCCGCTTAGGTCCGCGCTAAGCGGACATCCACTGGATGTCCAGCGCCCCCATACCCTCGATTACAGCAAATTTTTTAAATTTCCGGATTAGCTCCTGTCAAAGACAGTCGCAGCGTGATTCTGTCTATCACAAAAAATCTAACGATTTTGTTTAAAATGCTTCCCACTGTTATCCATATCTTCCTTCCAATCGGCTTATATATGAATACATTTTTCACAGAAAGGAAATTTTAGCACTCATGGCAAAAAAGAAAGCAATCAGCGTACTCATAGCGTTCATTCCCTCCTTTTCGTTATTATCGATAGGATTTATCGAAAATACCCGCACATTCCTCGTCAGACATTTCGCAGGGATTCGCAAGGAACAGACCGCCCATCGTTTCCCTTGCATTCACTGCCAGCGTCATGGATTCCTCCGGTGCAAAACCATAGTCGCTCATTTTCAGGTCATCCACACCACAATCCTTTTGAAGCTGTACCAATGCGGTAATGAAATCCTCCGGCTTGTCGGCATCCGGGATTCCCATGACTCTCGCCATTTTAATAAACTGTTCGTCACAGGCGTGCTTCTCAATAAAAAACTCCGCAAACGCTTTGGAAATGATAATCAGTCCGGCTCCATGTGGCAGGTTATGATGATAAGCGCTCATGGCGTGTTCCATAGAATGCTGTGCGGTTGTACTGGTAAGCTGCATGGTAATTCCTGCAATGGTGCTGCCGTAAGCAACCGCTTCTCTTGCTTCTAAATCATTGCCGTCCGCAACAGCTCTCGGCAAATATTTTGCAATATTTTCGATTGCAGAAAGAGCAATCGTTTCGCTGAGAATGTTGACACCGTTTGAAATCATAACTTCGGTGTTATGAAACAATGCGTCGAAGCCCTGATATGCCGTATACTTCGGTGGAACGGTTTTCATCAGTTTAGGATCAACGATTGCAAGCACAGGGACAAGTTCAGGATAGCCGAAGCCGATTTTCTCATTAGTCTGATGGTTGGAGATAACGCCCCAGCAGTTAATTTCAGAACCAGTGCCGGATGATGTGGCAATGGTTACAATGGGAAGTCCGGGATTAACAAGGGGCTGACCTTTGCCCGTACCACCGTTTACATAGTCCCATAAGTCGCCGGGATTAGTAGCCATAGCAGAAACCGCAACCGCCGAATCCAAAACCGCACCGCCTCCGAGAGCGACAATAAAATCACAGTTGTTTTCTTTGGCAACAGTAGCTGCTTCCATAACCACTTCCTTAGACGGGTTTTCGTGGATGTTGTCGCAAACAACATATTCTGCTCCTGCTTTTTTTAACTGCTCCTGCACACGGTCAAGCGTACCATAGGTTTTGACTGATTTCCCGTTAGAAATTAAAAGCAGGGCTTTCTTGCCGGGCAGCTTCTGATTTCCAAGTTCGTTCAGCTTTCCCGCACCGAAAATAAGGTTTGTAGGGTTGTTAAAATTAAAATTCATGTTCATAGTGAATACCTCCAAATTATTTATTTATTTTTTCTTTTTTCATTGAATAAACTAGATAATCAAGACAGTCAATCATATGCTGGCTGACATGAACCTGATCTAAAAGTGACGCCCTTTGCAAAGAAAGAATCCTGTATTGTTCCCCGGTTCTGCCATCTTTACGCAGCCCTAAAAACTTTTGAATAGTATCTTCGTCAAATCCGGCGTCTTTTAGATTGCGAAGTAATTTGGCTTCCTCTGACATCTCGTTCACTTGATCACCTCCATCGTCTAATTTAATTATACTGAAAAGCAAAGAAATAACAAATGCTTAATTTGCAAATCGTGATATGCTTTACAGGCATATCATAAAAATGTATAATATTCTTGTACTAATAAATAAAGGAGGAATTTCACTCATGGAAATTAGAGTGCTTCGTTATTTTTTAGCGATTGCAAGAGAGGGAAGCATTACAAATGCGGCGAATTTTCTTCATGTAACACAACCGACCCTTTCAAGACAGATCCATGATTTAGAGGACGAGTTAGGGCAAAAGCTTTTTACCCGTGGCAGTCATAATATGGCATTGACCGCAGAGGGAATGATACTGCGTAAACGGGCTGAGGAAATTATTTCAATGGTAGATAAGACAGAAGCTGAGTTTACTTCAATGGAAGAAGCTGTCGGCGGAGATATTTATATCGGTGGAGGAGAAACGGATGCAATCAAGTTTCTCGCAAAGGTTGCAAAAGAGCTTCACGATACTTATCCGAATATCCACTATCACTTGTACAGCGGCAACGCACAGGATGTAACCGAACGGCTTGACAAAGGTCTTTTGGATTTTGGCGTTTTGGTCCAGCCGGCGGATATTTCCAAATACGATTACCTAAACATTCCCGCAAAAGATACTTGGGGTGTTGTTATGAGAAAAGACAGCCCTTTGGCAGAAAAAAAAACAATCTGTAAAGAGGATTTAATTGGAGTCCCTCTGATATGCTCCCGTCAGGCTATATCTCAAGAACGAAACAAAAATGAATTTGTACAGTGGTTTGGAGAAGATTTTGATAAATTAAATGTTGTGACGACATTTAACCTTGTCTATAATGCGGCAATCATGGTAGACGCAGGGCTTGGATATGCCGTTACTATTGATAAAATTGCGAATACTTCCGAAAACAGTAGACTTTGCTTTAGACGGCTCGAACCAAGATTAGATTCAGGATTAAATGTTATATGGAAAAAATATCAGGTGTTTTCTTCCGCCGCTGAGTTGTTTTTAGAAAGATTAAGAGAAAGTTTTGTTTAAATATGTAATCAAGCCGTCTGCAAAATGCAAGCGGCTTTTACTTTAATACTGCGGTACACCTTCTACACGCTCGACAATTCCCACATGGTCGGCACACCAAGACACAAAGCAGGTGTTCTTTTCCGACCATTCCAAAACAAGCTCAGGGTGGACTGCCGATAAACTGGATTCTTATTAACGCATTTGTTTTTCAAACTCAAACATTCCCTCATTGCCATCACCAACAAAATCATCCGGGGTGTCAGCCATAGGGTGCTTCTCATTAAAAAACTCTGTGATATGAAATCCACAGACATTCACATAAAAATGAATGTTGCGCCTATCAAAGTAAGGCGTACAGGTTTCCCATACTTTTGTGTTCGGATATATCTGCTCCAATTCAAACCATATCTTTTTTCCAATCCCCTTGCCCTGAATTCCGTTTTTTACAAACAGTAGGTCAAGATGGTTGTGTTGTGTATTCTCATTTATGACAACAACAGCACCGCCCACCATCTCTCCGTCAACAACGGCTTTATAGGCGGCAGCACCCTCGGCATTAAGTGACTGTTCAATGTCCTTCTCAGGCAAAATGACGGCATCTGTTTTCTCGAATACATCTTCAAATCCCTTTTGAAATGCTTCCTGCATATCCGACTTATATCGCTTTATTTCTTCCGGTTTTACCGGAACTAATTGAAATGTCATCTTATATCTCCTCGAAATTTTGAATTTAACGGCTCCATATCATTGTAAATTCTTTTTCTGCTGTATTATCATCTATACCTTCGGATTGAATTTTAAATTTCTCTCTCAGGTAAAATCGAATTGCTCTTGTATTCTTCTGGTAAACATGCAAGCAAAGTATATGCCTGATTCTCTTAGCATAATTCAATAATTGCTTTCCAGTTCCATTTGATTGAAATGCTTCTTCTACAAAAATACCTTCAATAAAGTTATCATTTAAACCAACAAAGCCTGTTATACGATGTACATTGTCATTTTCATATACATATATTTCTGCATATGGCAACATTTCTTTCACCATATCAAAGCTATTGCGCCAATAATCGGGAGATATGAAATTATGTGCTTGGATATTTGTATTCAGCCATATCTGCATAACTATATCTATATCGTGGTCGCTGAATTTTCTTATCATTTCATAACCTCCTTGAATCCCGATTTACCTTTCTTCTTATTTTGAAAATGGGCAACCCCACTATGGGACTGCCCATTCATACATACTCTAAAATCCAACTGCTCCGCAGTTGCCGTGCTTACGCACTCACTGATTTTTTCGCCTCTGCACATTTTCCTGCACCGATTGGTGTAAGTTTGGTGTAAGGTGTAAGATTTTCGGCTTTGCCGAACCTCGCAAACCCGCATAAACACTGGGTTTTTCCTACTTGTCGCTCGGTAAAGGTTTCATCGTCGGGACGGAAGCAGACATCTTTTCATATCTCACTACCACGCCCCGTATCTTCATATATCTCATTTCCTCACAAATTCCGCAATCTGACTTTCCTTTAATTTTCGGTACTTTACGGGGTATCTTGTGTGAAATTTGATGTAAATGATGTATATTCGCTAAAACCAAAATAGATGTACTGGCATTTCCAAACCGGAAACATCAATACATCTATTATATTACTCATTTTTAAAGTATAAGTCAAGCCCCTCGAACTCTGAGTGCTTCAGTTCCTTTGTCACATCGGTATAAATGATAAGCGTTGTCGAAATATCCTTGTGTCCAAGCGTATCCTGAATGACCTTTACATTGACGCCGGCTTCGCACATTCTCGTTGTAAAAGTATGCCTGAGAGAGTGGCAGCTAAATTGCGGAAGCAGCACTTTGGGGTTGTCGTCTTTCAGAAACTGTTCATCGTTGCAATCCCGAATAATCCTGCGAATTGCTTTGTTCAATGTGGATTGATGCTGCGGCTGTCCGAAGCAATTGATAAAGATAAAATCTGTGTATCCGTCAACCATTGTGTCTGCCTGCCACTCGGCTGAAGCAAACATCTGCGCCAGTTCCTCTTTGGAATAGCTATGTTCGATGTCAATGGACTGAACCACACGGTTGCTATACCGCCGGGCATATACTTTTATCAAGCCTTCGCTGATTTCCTCCAGCTCGGCTCGTGACATATACATACTCAAGTTGTGTCCACCTCCAACTTTACCCCGCCGAAGAAAGTATATTTTTCGGCAGATTTGAATTTTATTTCCGCATTATCCAAATTCATCAGATAGCGAATTCCTTCAAATTTTCGCATAATACAGACCTCTCTTTACAAAGCCTTAATAATATGGCAAGCCACACCCTGAATATAACACCCGTCAACAACAATATCTTTCATTCGTTTATTTTCGGGGTGTAGAATAATCTTCTTATTTTTTTTATCTCGGTAAAAGCGTTTCAGCGTACTCTCATTATCTACAAGGGCTACGATAATATCTCCCTCATCGGCAACATTCTGTTTCCTGACAACGACTAAATCTCCATCGTCAATACCGGCTTCAATCATTGACTGACCGCTGGCTCTTAGTATAAAGAACTCACCCTTGCCGAAAATCGCTGTCGGAAGCGAGATATACTCCTCAATGTTTTCTTCCTCATACTGCGGAGAGCCACAAGGAACAGAGCCTACAATCGCCGTGCGGTTGATTTCGCTGTTCAATTTTTTTGTTACCGCAGTCTGTATTTCCTGACCGTCATACTCGACCATTCCTCTGTCGTCCATCTCAATCAAGTACCTGTAAGCTGTCGCCCTTGAAATGCCAAGCTCAGCCGCTATTGTGGAAGTAGCCGGAGAATGACCGTTATCAAGATAATACTCCTCTGCAAATTTCAGTATCTTATCCATCAGTTCCGGACTCTTGCTTCTCATCTTAATATACCTCTCTTTTTCTATCAGAAACAGTTTGTTTCAGATAAGTCTATTATACTCCACTTTCTGAAATTATCAATAAGATTTTGGGCAAAAGAAATGAGGTGTCAGTTTTAGCTGACACCTCTTCTTAAACTATTTAATTTTATTTGCTACATTTGCTTTCAACTGTTCCTCCTTACAATTCTAAGGAGTTGGGGTTTAACAGAAAGTCATATAATCCGATATGCACAATGCCGTCTTCATCCGTCCAAGCCTTTGCGTGGGTTTTGGATATGATAATCTTCTTAAAGAAATCCTTCGTGTTTTTTAACGGTCTTAACTCAGTCGTCATTTTATCCGGATCGCTGACAGACAAAGCAGACTGAATATAATATCTTTTTGACCCCATATTTACAACAAAGTCTATTTCACATTGTTTTCTTGTTTTTTTGCCTTCGTTGCTTTCTATAATTTCAACAACCCCAACATCTACAGAGTATCCACGACAAATCAATTCATTATAAATGATGTTCTCCATTATATGTGTTTCTTCCTGCTGTCTGAAATTAAGTCTTGCATTGCGGAGTCCCACATCTGTGCAATAATATTTAAGAGGATACTCAAAGTACTTTTTGCCTTTTACATCATATCTTTTCGCTTCTCTAAACATAAACGACTCAATCAAGTAGCCCATATATTTTGTGATTGTGCTTGTAGATACTTTTATATTCTTTACAGTACCTAAAGTATCAGCAATCTTTTTTGCATTTGTGAGAGAACCTATAGAAGAACACAAATCATCTGTAAGCTCAGTCAGCACATCAGGAAGCTTCACAACATATCGCTCACTAATGTCTTTGAAATATACTTCCGAAAACAGGTTCTTCAGATACATAACCTTTTCTTCATCACGCTTAAAGGATATGATCTGCGGCATTCCTCCATAGAGGGCATACTCCTCATAGGCTTCTGATTTATCCCCGCCGACAAAATCGTAATATTCTTTAAACGATAAAGGAAACACCTGAACCTGATCGCCCCTGCCTCTAAATGCGGTCATTACATCTTGAGAAAGCAGCTTGGAGTTGCTTCCGGTAACATAAATGTCTACATTACGGAGCCGCATTAACCCATTCAAAACATTATAGAGCTTAATATCTTCCGGATTTTCAAGCTCTTGTTTTGTGATTGCGTACTGCACTTCATCTATAAGAATATAGTACATTTCCTTATTCACAATTTTTGAACGGATATATTTTGAAAGCTCACCGGGATTACGGTACTGCTCGCAGGTGTCATCGTCAAGCGCGATAGAAATAATCTGTTCTTCTTTAACACCGCTTTCTATCAAATAGTCACGGAACAAGTAAAACAGAAGATAACTTTTTCCGCATCGTCTGATTCCGGTAATGACCTTAATCAAACCATTTTCTTTTTTGTCAATCAGCCTGCTTAAATAGGCATCTCGGCTTATGAGTTTTTCCATAGAATTTTCCTCCCAGTTAAAACTTGCTGCACTTTTCTCGTAAATTACAACTGTATCATAACATTATTTTGCCCAATAATCAATATTTAATTAAAACTTAGGAGAAATTTCCCCTAAGTTTTAATTTGAAGCGTTATTCTTGTTCTTTATTTATTGTGTCAAATTCATTTTGTATTATCTGCCGATACTGTTCCTTAACCTCCGCCGGCGCAAGTATCTGCACCTTGCCGCCGAACCCAAACACCCAACCGAAAAAGGTCTGACTGGCTGACACTTCGGTTATCAGGCGGAATGAGGTCATATCATAAGCAAGGGTGGTTACATCTTCGCCAAAACGGTCAATCATTGTTTTCATCAGGCTGTTATCGCAGCGCAGATCCACCGTTACCTCATCGCCGTCATACATATAGAATACTTCCTTTGTAAAATCAGCAATATTGAAACCTTCCGGCTGCGGTACGCTTTCCTTCTCCAGTATCTCCGGTGTGGCTGCAATACGGTCAACCCGGAAAGTCACAATTTTACCTTTCTTTTCGGAATAGCCAATCACATAATAATAATCCCCGTTCCACAAAAGATGATATGGACTAATTCTATATACCTCTCCTTTGTTTTTCAGGACTTTTTTCTTCAGTCCGGTGTAATCATAATATTGGAAAGAAATCTGCCTTCCTTCGTTGATAGCGTCGTTAATCGTGTCCACTATGTAATAAATCTGCTCATTGTCCGGCTTAATTCTGTCGGCAATGTAGTTATTTCTTTTCAGCTTAGACACCTGACCGGGACTTGTAAGCGTATGTATCTTCTCAATCAGAGCGTTGCTTTTCTTCTGCGTAATAAATTTGGAAGATTCCACTGCGTCAATGAGCAGCTTTAACTCCGGCAGAAATATAATACAGAACAATTGCAAGAATCAGGGAAAGAACATCCGCAACAGGCTGCGCCCAAAGGATGCCGTCCACGCCTAACATGCTGTTCATTACATAAAGCATCGGAATATAAATCAATCCCTGACGACTGATATTCACAAGCAACGCTGAAACTGCCGCTCCCATTGCCTGCAAGCTATTCTGGAATACATAAAAAATTCCAAACAGTGCGCTGGTAGTCAAAAGGATTCTGGTGAACCGGAACGCATAATCAAAGGCATTGCTGTCTGTCAGGAACATACCAACAAGCTGGCCCGTGAAAATGTAACACAATCCCGTCATAATTACACCGACAACAAATGCAAATACAAGCGAGAATCGAAATGTTTCTTTGTACCGTTTCCATTGCTTTGCACCAACGCAGTAGCCCAGCAGCGGCTGACTCCCCTGACCAACTCCAATGCACAACGTACTTGTAACCATTGCTACTTTTGTTGCCACACCGCTTCCGGCAAGAGCCATATCGCCATATCCGGCCATCAGATTATTGACTACCATCACTGAAACGCCCATAACGATGGAACCAAGCGCTGCCGGAATTCCGATAGAAAGTACACTGGAACAAATCTTGTCTTTTGCAGAATAATCCTTGATGCTGATACTAAGGGACGATTTTTTACTCAGGAAATACCAAAGGTAATATCCCGCAGCAATCACATTGCTGATTAATGTTGCAATAGCAGCACCGGCAACATCCCAATGGAAGCCTAAAATAAAAATCGGATCAAGAACAATGTTTAAAAGGTTTCCCGCGCTGATACCGATCATTGCTTTTTTCGGCTGTCCTTCCGCTGTCAGGATTTTTGAAAATGTACCTGAAAGCATGGAGAATGGTGCGGAAAAGGCCACAATAACCAAATAACTGGAGGCGTGAGGAAGTGTGTCCGCACTGGCTCCCAGTACGTTCAAAATCGGCTCTGCAAAGATACAAAATACCGCTGCTAAAATCACGCCAATACCAACAGCCGTCCACATACAGAACGAGCTTACCTTTTTGCTATACTCTGCACGTTTTTGTCCCATTGCACGGGAAATGACGGATGTGCCGCCCATTCCAAAAATATTGGAAACAGCAGAGAACATCATAAACAAAGAAGTAGTTAGAGAAATCGCAGCAAGTTGGATGGGATCATGAGTCATCCCAATAAATAGGGTATCCGCCAGATTATAAACCAGTGCCAAAAGCATCGTACACATAGCAGGAAGTGCATTTTGGAATACAGCGGACTTGACAGGCATTGCATTGTATTCTTCAAGTGACATTTTTTTCATAATGTTATCAGTCTCCTTTCGATACTATAAGATTGAAGCCAAGAGATTGGCATATTCAAAATATAATGCCCATTTATGCGGGCATTGAATACCACATCCATTGTTTCATCAGATAGAGGTGGTATTTGCAATTATAAGATTATTTTACCGCAATTAAGACGCTGCCTGATCAAACTGGCTGTTATACAGCTCCGCATAAAATCCATTCTTGGCAAGAAGCTGTTTGTGAGTGCCGCTTTCGATGATGTCACCATCTTTCAGCACCAGAATCAGGTCTGCGTGTTTGATTGTAGAAAGCCTGTGAGCAATGACAAAGGAGGTTCTTCCCTCTGCCAGCCGCGCCATTGCTTCCTGCACCAGCATCTCTGTTTTGGTATCAACAGAGCTTGTTGCTTCATCCAGAATCAGCAGCGGGGCGTTTTCTATCATAGCGCGGGCAATGGTAATAAGCTGACGCTGGCCTGCGGAAAGCGTGGTTTGTTCATTCAAAACGGTGTCATAGCCCTGCGGCAGTGATTTTACAAAATGCTCTAATCCGACGGTCCTGCATACTTCATCAAGCTGTTCATCGGTAACTCTCTTTTGGGAATAAGCAATATTTTCGCGCACTGTACCTTCAAACAGCCAAGTGTCCTGTAAAACCATGCAAAATTGCTCCCGCACGTTTTCCCTTGTCAATTCGCGAATCGGCACACTATCAATTAGAATTTCCCCTCCGTTTGTTTCATAAAAACGCATGAGCAGATTGACGAGCGTAGTCTTTCCGGCTCCAGTTGGACCAACAATAGCAATCGTTTGTCCAGCCTTAACATTCGAGCTAAAGTTGTGAATAATCATTTTATCTAGATCATATCCAAAGCGAACATTCCGAAATTCTACATTACCCTGTACGGATTGCAGATAACGCGATTTTGTGCTCTCGTCCTCCATTTCCTCCTCATTTAAGAAGTCAAAAACTCTTTCACTGGCTGCAAGTGTAGATTGCAGACTTGTAAATACTTGTGCAATTTGAGAAAGCGGCTGTGTAAACAAGCGGACGTACAGCATAAAAGAAACGATTACGCCAAAAGTGATCGTACCGTTTGCCGCCAATACAGCGCCGATAACACAAACTGCAACATATCCAAAATTTCCAACCATACTCATCAACGGCATCATCAAGCCGGAGAAAAACTGGGACTTCCATGCACTGTCATAAAGCGAGCCATTGATTTCGTCAAATGTTTTTTCCGCCTGCGCTTCCCCATTATAAACGCGCACCACCTGATGTCCTGCATACATTTCTTCAACATGGCCTTCAATCGCCCCCAATGAATTTTGCTGGGCAAGAAAATATTTCTGTGAGCGCGATATAATTACAAGCATTACCACAAAACCAATCAGTGACGCAACAATCGCACTGGCCGCCATAAGTACATTAGTGACGAGCATCATAATTAACGCACCGACAAGCAATGTGACGGAAGAAATCAGGGTTCCAAGACTATTATTCAGCATCTGTCCAATCGTATCAACATCATTCGTGACGCGGGACAGCACATCTCCAAAGCTGGTCTTGTCAAAGTATCTAAGCGGCAGGCGATTGATTTTTTTAGATATATCGGTTCTCAAAGATTTTGATACCCGCTGTGTGACTGTGGCAAGGATAAAGCTCTGCATATAGCCGAATACCCAGCTAAGCCCATACAGCACGGCCAGCAAAATGCAGATATTTACAATCTTTGTAATATCAATAGCTCCCGTAAGACCTTCTGTAATCAAATCTGTGATTTCCGAAATTTTGCTTGGCCCAATAACGGAAAATACGGCACCGATGGCTCCAAGAATCAAGGCAATCAAAATCGCAGGAAGATAAGGTTTGCAATAGCTCAACAAATTTTTCAATGCTGCGCCAGAGTTTTTTGCTTTTTCTCCAACTGCACCGCCTGCCCTGCCGGGGCCGCCCATACGTCCTCCTCCCATGCCGGTTTTCTGATTTCTTTTTACGCTACCAAATTCATATTCTTTTTCAGGCATTTGCTAATTCCTCCTCTGAGAGCTGCGAACGGGCGATTTCTTGATAAGCAATACAATTTTTCATAAGTTCTTCATGCGTTCCCATTCCAGCAATTTTTCCGGCATCCAGCACAATGATCTTATCTGCATTACGGATTGTTCCGATACGTTGTGCTACAATCAGTTTCGTCGCATCTTTTAGTTTCTCGTCCAAAGTCGTCCGCAGGACACGGTCGGTTTTATAATCCAGGGCTGAAAATGAATCATCGAAAATGTAAATTTCCGGGTGGCGGCAGATCGCACGAGCAATGGAAAGACGCTGTTTCTGTCCACCCGACACATTGGTGCCACCCTGTGCGATCCTTGCAGACAGTCCGCCCTCCATTTTCTCTACAAAATCGCTTGCCTGCGCCATTGTTATGGCTTCTGTTATAGCTTCCTTTTGCGGTGCAGGCTGTCCATTGTCACCATAAGCAACATTGCTTTCTACTGTCCCGGAAAGCAGAACTGCTCTTTGTGATACATAACCTAGTTTATTGTGCAGTGCCTGCTGCGAATAGTTTCTCACATCAATACCATCTACTAGAATTTCACCCTCTGTTGCATCATAGAAACGGGGAATCAGGTTGACGAGGGTTGTCTTTCCGCTTCCGGTTGAGCCAATAAACGCTACCGTTTCTCCCTTATGTGCTGTAAAGCTAATATTCTTCAGCACATTGCCTCCTGCATCGGGATAACGGAAGCTGACATCCCGAAATTCAACTTCACCCTGCTTTGAACCATCGCCATCATTGACAACGCCATCTTTCATTTTCACCTCTGTATCAAGAACTTCGTTGATACGACGAACAGATACCATAACACGGGGAAGCATGATAAACATCATTGTCAGCATGGTAAACGCCATAATGACCTGCATAGCATAAGACGAAAAAACTACCATATCCGAAAAGATTGCCAACCGTTCTGACATTTCAGCCGCATCAATCAGGTATGCGCCGATCCAGTAAATCACCAGACTAATACCTGAGGTCACAAAAGTCATTGTTGGCATAAGTAAAGCCATTACGCGATTTGCAAACAGGTTTGTACTGGTTAATTCATCGTTTGCCTTTTCAAATTTCTCCTCTTGATATTTTTCTGCATTATAAGCCCGGACAACACGGATTCCTGTTAGATTCTCTCTTGTAACGCGGTTCAGGTTATCCGTTAGTTTCTGAATAATCTGGAACTTCGGAAGTGCAAGGATAATAACGATTGTAAGTACAGCTAAAATAACCAGTACAGCAGTCGCTGTCGCTACCGACCATTGCCACTGTTTGTTGGAAATTTTCAAAATGGCCCACACTAAAAGAATAGGCGCTTTAATAACAGCCTGCAGGCCCATTGCAATAATTGTCTGCACCTGTGTAATGTCATTTGTTGTTCTTGTAATCAAACTTGCGGTAGAGAAACGCCCCATTTCTTCACTGTTGAACCGCATAACCTTTTTGAAAGTTTGCTCCCGCAGTGTTTTTGATAGTCCGGCAGCCACCTTTGCTACAAAGAAACCTGTCATCATAGCTGCCACCATACTGCCTGCTGCACAAAGCAGCATATAGCCGCCGTTGAGAAGAATCTCACTTAACTCTGAGCCGGGAGTTTCTACCAACGTAGTAATTGTAGACATATACTCCGGCATTTTGAGGTCGAGCCAAACCTGTGCAACGATAAATACCAGACTGCACAAAATCATGTAAACCTCTTGTTTTGTCAGTTTTTTCAAAATCTTGACCATAAAAATGTGTGCCTCCTTTTAGGGTTTATATTTATTCTGTTCTTTTTCACAATGTCCATATCAATCCCATGATTTTAATATCATGAGATTTATATGGGTAAAATGTAATGCCCGTTATATTAGGGCATTACGTTTAAACTTTTGTCTGCAAGGTGATTCTTACTTTTATAAGCAAATCTTTAAGCTGCTGTTTTTCATCATCCGTTAAATCTGATAAGACCTTATTTTCCAATTCCGCTAAGATTTTCTGGGATGCCTGATATGTCTGTTCACCTAAATCTGTAATCCGCACAATTTTTATGCGCTTATCGGAAGGATCTCCAAAACTTTCTACATACTTTTTTTGTTCCAGCCTTTTTACGGTTCCAGCTATTACCGATTGTGCAAGCTCAAGTTCTTTTTCCAGACACTTCAATGTAGCTTGATTGTCCGGGCGCTTAGATAAAACTGAAAGTGCTTTTGCCTGAGATAGAGTAATGTCCAGCGCCTTCAATGCATGATTTAGTTCTTTTTCTTCAATATCTTTAATGCTCTTTATAAGTGTAATGCTCGAAATATTTTCACTCATATCGGAATTTCCTCCTTTCTTGAAATGAATTATATCAAATCAATCTCTTGATGTCAATACCTAGATATTGTTTTTTCGTACTTAAAACATCACTTAAAACATCAAAATAATTTTCACCGTTTCTTTAATTATTAAAAAACAGTAGGTAGCATTTGGGAAAAATAATTGGCTTTTATTATAGAAGTACTTTTACACCTCGCAGAGCAAGATTCGCCGCGTATTACAGAAACCCCATTCGGGGATTTCTGCATACCGACAATCTTGATGGGGATTCCGGTCTACGCTCCGCTTCTACACTCCGTTTCGGTCGTTGCCAAACGTGTGCCACCGGCACACGGCAACGGTCCGCGCTAAGCGGACATCCACCGGATGTCCAGCGCCCCCCATACTCTCGGATAATGCACATTTTATAAAAATGTGCAGATTGGCTCCTGTTAAAAACAGTCGCAGCGTGATTCTATCTATCACGAAAATCTCATGATTTTGTTAAAAATACTTCCCACTGTTATCCATATCGTCCTTCCTATCGGCTTATATGTGAATACATTTTTATACAGAAAGGAAATTTTATGGCAAGACCGAGAAAAGAACCAGAAATAACTTACACGCACCACAT
>CABUPO010000006.1 GCA_902493385.1 uncultured Lachnospiraceae bacterium | reverse complement strand
TTTTGTCTTCAGTTATTATTTTTTCCATAAAAATATCCTTCCTTAACCCGTGTTAGTGTCAAAAACTACCCATATTTATTGTTCTAAAATCCTTTAAAACCACTGATATATTGGGAGTTCGCAAATAAAAAGAGCAATTGCCTCCCTTTTTTGGTATAATGTCTATCTCCAAACAAACAAAACACGAAAGGAACTAATTGCTCATGGACATTATACTTTATTTATTAAATTACATCAATTACCAACGCAAAATTATTGGTCAGTTATTAAGTTTTATTTGCAGATACATCCCACTCAAACAGTGGGTGTTGTGCTAAACTAAAGTTGCAACGGGAATGGCTAATGAGATATAATCAAAATCATAAGAAAAGAGGTACTCATTATGTCACAAAACTACAAATTCACGCTGTGTTTCCACAAACTCTATGTTGAATGTATCCTTGCTATATATAAAACGTCATGCGTTATCTAACTAATTAACAAATAAACATAGAGCTGTGGTTAGAGCCTCCAAAGGAAACAGTCAGCTTATAGGGAAGCTGCTGTAGGTGATAATACTAATCCACAGCGTCTACAACTGATTATATAGAAAACAATCAAGAAAGGAAAATGTGTAGTGAATTTCCCTATGAGTTCATTATACAAGGTAATACAATGAACAAAAACAGAAATATGCTAACAACATTTATTTTTGTATTAATATTTACATTTGCCATATCCATAAATACTGAAGCAAAGGTACGTATAAACAAAAAACACATTACACTAAATATATCAGAAAAATATACGCTCAAATTAAAGGGCTCACACAAATCTATTAAATGGAAATCATCAAAACCAAAAATAGCAAAAGTAAGCAAAAAAGGATGCGTTACTGCCATAAAAAAGGGTAAGGCAGTCATAACCGCAAGGACAGGACAAAAAAAATATAAATGCAGCGTAGTCGTGAAAGATAACTTTACGAAGACGACTAATTTCACAGATAACACAACAACCCAAAAACCCAGCATAACACCTCCTGCTCCACATATCCATGTTTCAGCCGATAACAAAGCTCAGTCAACGGCTCCGCCAAAAAGCCCTTCACCTACTGATCCCACTTTGGACCCACCATCTATATGGGTACCCGGAATTACCTGTTTTGACGTACTTAAAGGTTATTATGTAATAGATATTGATTACGATTTTATTAATGTAGAACATGAATCATTTGGCGGAGAGATATTTGATATTAACGATTCAGAAACTATTAATGTGGTTTATAATGGCACTGTAACAAAAAATGATAACGATCCTTCACCTTACTACGTTGATATTAAAGGTGAACCTATGGAATACAAAGATATAAAAACAGGCGATAAAGTTGATGTCATTTATTCTTTTTCCTATCCTGTAAATGACAAAGAACCCAAACGCAACATATCATGCTGTGCTATTAACGTATATAAACGCGAATAATGTATAAAAATTTATAATTGTCTATAATGTAACAGACACGAAAACGAAGGTTGGATTGCCTTTTGCATTAAAAATCAGCGCCGTCACTCCAATTAAAGACGCGGCAAGATTTATATAGCTTTCCCTGTCAAAAGCCAAAAATGACATAACAATAAAAACCACTGATACAGTCCAAATTGCAATTTCTCCTCTTGTAAAGTAATGAGTCATTAATTTCCCTCCAAACCTGAAAAGCATTCGTTTACACATCTTCTAAGACCTTACGATGTGTAACGAATGCTTTTGCATTCCTACCCGGTGGCAGATTGTATATAATTCTATTTAACCTTAACAGTCATCCTGCTGACATTGCCTACTGCATCTTTCACAACAATTCTGTTCCTGCCCTTTTTATTAAGCACATAAGTACCGTCAGACAAGATTTCTTTGGCTTTCTTTCCGTTAACCGTTACCTTTGCAGTACCGCTGTCTTTATCAACAACCTTGAAATACTTGCCTTTCTTATATGTCTTTTTATTCTTAATTTTCTTAATAACAGGCTTTTTCTTATCAATAAAGAAAGTTAATGTCCTCTGCTCCCCGCTTGCAGACGTAAGAATAACGGTATGCTGTCCATGTGTTCCGAATGTCTCGTCATTGGCTACGCTGCGTCCGTCTGATACTGCTGTAACAGCGCCCTCATAATGAAGAGTTACCGGATTTTTATAGCTTGCTCCCTGAGTTACTCCGCTTACTGCAATCTGCGAATGACATCTTGCATATATAGAACCCTTTAAGTTAGAAAAGCTTATCTTCCATGTAACCTTTTTAGGATTAGCTTCATCCTTTACTGCTAACGGGTCTGTTTCTGCTATGTCATAATCAAACTCAGCTGATATTACAAAATAGCTGGAATCCATTAATTTTTTTAATTCCTTCTTTTCTTTTTTAGAATAATCATTATTCTCACTAAGCGCTGTACCAAGCTCTTTTTCAAGCTGATTAAGGTCAAGCGTCAATCCTGTTTCCCACATCTGGTTTTCACCATGCACCGAAACCTGACGGTCTTCACGGGCAGACTCTGCTATCGAGGATATCTCATGTTGAGTACTAAGTGAATCCACATAATAATCCACACCGTTAATGCTCTGAACCTGATAACCTTCTTTCGCCATCGCTTTATCAATCTCTTCTATTGATACAGAGCCCGTACCCTCCATACGCTGAATCCAGTTATAATACTCCTGCCTGTTAAGATAGGCGTTAATATCTGACGTTACCGAGCCGTCTCTTGCAATCTTAACCGACATGCTCACCTCCATACATCCCGTAAGTGAAAAAATCATACACAAAACAAGAAGTACCGCCATAATTTTTTTCTTCATCTTCCCCATTTCCTTTCATTGACTTTAATGTTTTAATCATATGATAATAACACATATACGCACAACTTGCAAGCCTGTCAGTCCAGGCCAAGCATCCTCTGTGCATTTCTAAAAGTAATATTTTCAAAATCTTCGCAGGGAAGCTTAAGCTCCTTAAGCGCGCATAAGGTATCTTTTGGATTCTCCCAGGGATTATCACTTCCAAAAACTATCTTATCAGAGCCATGCTCTTTTATAATCTGCCTGTATATCTTTCTGTCTATAAACAACGATAAAAACGCAGTATCCATATATATCGGAGTTCCTGCAAGATATTTCATGACATCCTCCCACATATCAAATCCGCCAAGATGCGCGGCAATAATATTGCTGCCTGACACTTCTCCCAGAATGTTATGAATTTTCTCGGGGGTACAGCGCACCGGACCAGAGAACCCTATGTCGCTTCCCGCATGTATTACTACAATAAGCCCTAATTGTTCTGCTTTTTTGAGCACTCGTATGCTTTGCTTTGAATCCACGTCAAGCATCTGAAACTCGTGATGAATTTTTATTCCTTTAAATCCTTCTTCGGCAATCCTTTCCATTGTATCAAGCACATGGGCTCCTAACGGATACACCGTTGCAAAAGGCTCAATCTCGTCGCATTTTACCATTTTGGCAAATGCATTAATGCTGTCGGTCTGACTTTCCTTCGTTGCAATCGGAAGAATAACGCTTTTATCCACACCCGACTCTTTCATTAACTTCTTAAGACCGCATACCGTACCATCGCTATGCTCATTATACACCGGATTACCGGCATTCTTCATACCCTGTTTTAAGCTTTTAATCGCCCCCGAAGCCACCTTGTCAGGGAAAATATGCGTATGAAAATCTATTAACATACTAACCACCTCGAAACAAATAATTATCAGTACATTTTACGGACTGCAAACAGTAATATAATAACACAGACAGCCCGTAAAATACAGATGCATTTTACGGACTGCCAATTACAAGTATGAAAGAGGAAAATTATACCTTATTTAACCTTTTTTACTGTCTTTACTTTACTCCACTTACCGGCAACTTTTTTTGTACCGTCAAGATTATACGCGCATACCTTTACATAATAACGCTTTCCTGATTTAAGCTTTTTAACTACGGCCTTTGCCTTATTGCCTTTTACCGTAAGTGTTTTTGCTTTCTTAAACTTCTTATTGGTACTGTATAAAACCTGATATCCTGATACGCCTTTAATTTTCTTGTATTTAACTGTTATCTTGCGCTTAGCTGTGCTCTTAGCGCTTTTAATCTTAACCCTGCCAGGAGCCTTAACCTGTGCTACAGGCGTATAAGACGTATTATCCGGCGGATTAACTGTCGGCGTATCATTATTGGTATTAGAAGGCGGTGTTACAGGCTCATTTTTTGCCTTAATAGTATATTCTTTTGACAGACGTCCTCCAAAACCGTTAATACCTGTTACATATACCGTTGCTGTTCCTGCATTTTTATTATTGGAATAGAACACTTCATACTGTTCGCCTTCCGTAAGTGTCTTTCCATCTCTTATAACGGTAACGGAAGGCACGCACTCATTTCCGGTGTACTCATATTCAGTCTGTGAAAGAGTTACTTCTGCATCTGAAATAAGCGCCTTTGATACGGCAATTCTGTCTATGGAAGGCGAATTACCCGAATCATTATAAAGCGTTATTGTATTATCTCCTTCGTGAAGGTCAATATCAATGTATTCTCCGCTGTCACCGACAGAATCTCCCCAGTCTCCCTGAATACCTACGAGATTGTTAAGTGAAATAACCTTTTCACCGTTATTTATATCTACTTTAAGATTGCTCTTTGATGATGCTATAAGATAAATCTTGAGCTGGTACGTTCCGTCTTCAGGTACATTTATATTGTCAAAAGTAATGGCATTGCCCTCAGAGCTTCCAAGACCGTTTACAAATGCTCTTCCTGATACTGCGGCAACACCGTCTTTAATAGCAGCATTGCCTGAAAGCAGCGCATTTTCAGCCTCATAATAATTATAATTATCATAAACCGTCCACTTAACAGGATCATTCTTTGTAAGCTTAATTGCACAGCCTCCGTTTTCAAGAAGCGGCACATTTATATTATCGCCTTTCTGTACAGTGGTTTTACTAAGCTCTATATCAGTACCGTCACTGTTGTCTTTGTAAATATACGCATTATATGTGCAGTCAGGGTCAAGGAAATCAAGATATATATCGCAGGCTCCGGCCTCTTTTGTCATGGAACCTATATACCAGTTTTCGCCGCTTCTTCTTGCACGGGTAATATACTCGCCCGGATAAGCTTCAACAAGCATACTTTCATCCCATGTGCTAGGCACGTCTGCAATAAGGGAAAATCCTGTATAACCCGGATATACGTATCCTGACTGTGCAAATGTCTGTACTGCCGATTCATACTGAACGCACATTGACAGCATAAAGCCTGACGTAGCCGGACTTCTAGGATGCGTCTGCAGCGCAGGGGTATATTCCATTGAACCTATAACATTTCTTGTAAGAGGAAGTATCATAAGAGTCTCGACAGGCGACGCATCAGACCACTTAAAATATTCCATTCCGCACACTGCTTCACTTGAAAGAATATTAGGATATGTACGATTCTCTCCGTTAGGATTGGTACATCCATGATAGTTCACTACCAAATGATGCTTAGCTGCAATGTCCGCTATCCAGTACATGTTCTTCATTGCATACTGGCTGTCGCTTTCAATGTAATCAATCTTAACACCCTTAACGCCCATCTGTTCACACCATGCGAACTGTTCTTCAATATCATCTACGTTATCAAGGTCAAATATATGCTTTGCATCCCATTTATGGACTCCATACCAAAGAATAAGTCCTACATTACGCTCATTTGCGTATTCAACAAGACCTTTAATTTTTTCCTCATAATTATCCCAGATTTCCCATCCGTAATCGACAAGGCAATATTCTATGCCCGAATTAGAACAGAAATCAATATAATCCATCATGCTTTCATAATCTATATTATCTGAAGCCGTCGACCACCATGACCACACTGACGTACCTGGAACAACCCATGAAAAATCACCTTCTGCAGGTGGATTCAAATCCGAAATAAGCGTACTTGACGTAACGTCATTCAGATTCTCTCCTATGATTGCAGCTCTCCAGGGAGTCTCAAATTTATCTGTAAAATTAACACTTTTTACATCTTCATGAGGTCTGTCTCCCGTAAATCCGTGCTTATTCATATCATCCTCGCCGATGAGTCTGACTCCAAACTTAATCTTAAGCGCTTTATCCCCCGCCTTTGTCTGGAATACAGACGCGCAATAAGGATCGTCATTATTATATACGCTTGCCTCTGACAAAAGCGCCCACGCGCCGTTTGCTTCAGGAATTTCAGCAAGTATAGGAGTAGAATATGAAGCGTTTGAAGATTTTACCTGTGACATAGGCCTCTTCTCATATCTTCCTCCCTCATATGTAGCGCTTGGAGAATTAGTCCATATTGTTCCGCCGTCCGGAAAAACAAACGAACTGTCTTCTGCTGTTACAGACACGCTTTCATCATCTCTGGTCCTGTCCGCGTCAACAAGATAACGGTAAGCCATGCCGTCGTTAGATACTCTAAACTGCATAACTATATCTGCATTATCCTTAGTTAATTTAAATTCAAGCTCTTTATATTCCTTGTCAACATGGTTCACAGGTCCCTGAATAATATCATACACGTCTTTTCCGTCCGTAACCTTAACAGAACCCTCATCAAGGCTCAGCCCTTCAGATAAATCGGCATCCTGTGTAACAATACCTACAGGAGAGCACTGAAGAACTACATAATCATTCAGATAAGCTGAATAATAATATGCTCCGTCTGCATCCTCCCATATCTGCACCTTAATCTTCTCATCAGGAGAAGCCACATTAAGCGCATTAACCTTAGTAAGTCCGTCTGCGCCTTCATCCCCGGTAACAGCCGCTTTTACTTCCCCGTAAGAAACAAGCGGCGACAAAGGACATAAAACCCCAAAAAGCATAGACGCAGCAGTAATTGAAGCTAAAACCGAATTTTTTACTTTTTTACTAATCATTCTATACTACCTCCTCTTTTTATCGGAACCACGCGCCTGACACAAAGCGCCCGCAGAACCAAAAATACATTTTAATTGTACTTCAAATTATTTTTTTTATAAATGGAACTTTGTTAAATCTACATGCAAAAATGTTTGTTTATTGTAATTACATGTTTATTCAGATATAATTATGCTATATTAACAGACAACAAGAAAGGGGCATTTTTATGGATATAAAACCACATCTTACCAATACAGCACACTACAAATGCCTTGAATCTGTAGAAAAAAGCCAGCACGATCTTTATCTGTGCTACTGCGGCAATCAAAACTGCGGACCCGGCCATACATTTGGTCCATCTGTAAGAAATGAATATCTTATCCATGTTGTCATATCCGGAAAGGGAACTTACACCTCAGACGGCAGAACATATGAGCTTTGTGCAGGAATGATATTTCTTATATGGCCAGGTATTTCAACAATATACAAGGCAGACGAGACAGATCCCTGGTCATATGTATGGTTTGCATTTAACGGAGCCAAAGCAGAGGCAGCCCTTGGCTATGCAGGACTTTCAAAAGACAATCCTGTAAGCGCCGTTCCCGACGTCACTCCGTATGTCAATGGAGTTATGGGTATTCTTGAAGCCTGCCAGCTTACCTTCTCCAACGAATTTAAGCGGGAGGCATATCTTTATACCCTTGCCGCACAGCTTGGCGAAGACCTTCACAAGAAAACCTCAGGCGCTGCTGAATATGAGTATTCATATAAAACTTATGTAAATCATGCCCTTGATTATATTGAAAATAACTATTACAATAACATACGCATATCAGCTATGGCAGATTATATTGGAATTAACCGTTCATATCTGACAATATGCTTTAAGAGGGTTATGAACATGTCGCCGCATGAATATCTGATAGAATACCGAATCGGCCAGGCAAAAAATATGCTTAAGAACACTTCGCTTTCGATAAGCAAAATTGCCGAAAAGGTAGGATATTCCGATTCGCTCGCCTTTTCAAAGGTATTCAAAAATAATACCGGAATGTCGCCAAAGGCCTTCCGCAGCCAATATAAAAACAGCATGAAAGAAGCTTGTGATGATGAATAATGACGAAAAAATATATCTGTTTGAACAGATGCCTATATCAAAATCTGTAATAAAGCTTGCCGTTCCTACAATACTGAGTTCACTGGTAATGATTTTTTACAACCTTGCCGATACTTTTTTTGTAGGAATGACCGGCGATTATACTCAAAACGCTGCAATTACGCTCGCGGCACCTGTGCTGCTTGCTTTCAATGCCGTAAATAACCTCTTTGGCGTTGGTTCGTCAAGCATGATGAGCCGCGCTCTCGGCAGCAAGAATTATGACACCGTATACAGAAGCTCCTGCCTTGGATTTTATATGAGCCTGTTATGCGGTATAGCATTCTCTTTAATATATACTGTATTCAGCGTACCGCTGCTTCATATGCTCGGCGCTATGACTGATACGATAAAACCTACGGCCGATTATCTCTTTTGGACTGTCACCTGCGGGGCTGCTCCTGCAATACTGAATGTTGTACTTGCCTATCTTGTACGTGCTGAAGGCTCGGCGCTTCACGCAAGCATAGGCACCATGAGCGGATGCGTTTTAAATATCATACTAGACCCCTTATTCATACACCATAGATTCCTTAATATGGGCGCTGCCGGAGCCGGTCTCGCCACATTTATATCAAACTGCGTCGCATGCATTTATTTTTTCACATATATTTTCATAAAGAGGAATAACACCTACGTATGTATTAATCCCGCTCTTTTATCGTTTAAAAAACATATTGTCAAAGGAATATTCTCTGTAGGCGTTCCAGCGTCAATACAGAACCTTCTTAATGTAACCGGAATGACAATACTTAATAATCTGGCTTCCTCATACGGTTCTGACGCTGTTGCCGCAATAGGAATAACCCAGAAAATAAATATGATTCCGACTTACATAGTATTCGGTCTGTCTCAGGGGATAATGCCGCTTGTAAGCTACAATTATGCCAGCGGCGATTCCAAAAGAATGAAAAAAGCCGTTATGTTCACAGGAAAAATATCTATTACATTTATAACTGCAATAGCCATATTTTATTACATCTGTCCGGGAATGCTCACCAGTTTATTTATTAGAAATGACGCAATAATTGAATATGGAACAAAGCTTCTCAGAGGCTTCTGCCTTGCGCTTCCTTTTCTTTGCATGGACTTTCTTGCAGTCGGAGTATTTCAGGCGTGCGGCTTCGGTATCTATTCGCTTATATTTGCACTTCTCAGGAAATGCATACTTGAAATACCTGCAATAATTATACTTGACCGCCTTTTCCCATTATACGGTTTGAGCTACGCACAATTCTGTGCAGAACTGATTCTTTCCGTTGCCGCAATAATATTTTTAAGAAAAATATTCAAAAAGTGCGAAAACAAACCGGCATTATGATTTAAAATCCTTCCTCTTTCCTCTGCTGCCTCATCTCTTTTCTTTTCAGCGCGGCTTCCCACTCCGCCTTTTCAGATTCACTTTCCACAATAATCCCCGGAACCTCTGCCGGTTTGCCGTCCTGTCCGATAGCAACTATAATAAGGTATGCCCTGTTAATAGGCCTTCTCATACCATCTAAATCCTCAACATAGGCGTCAACCCTGACTTCCATTGACGTACGCCCTACATAGGTTATTCTTCCCATAAGCGCTACCAAATCTCCCTGGTAAGCTCCGCGTATGAATTTCAGGTTGTCTACAGCCGCCGTTACAACATTACATTCCGCATGCCTTACAGCTGTAAGACCCGCCACTTCATCAATCCATCCCATAAGCTTGCCGCCAAACAGTCTTCCCGCGCCGTTCAAATATCCCGGACGCACCTGAAAAAACTGCTCAACAACCGAATCGCTTACCTTCTTCATTTTTCTTTCATTAACCTCAGACGCCATAACATACTCCTCTCATTTTTATAATATAAAGTATGTACGCCGCAGCCTGCAAGAATACAATATACAGGCGTATACGCATACAGATAGCGCGCCCTCGCTTCAAACAGCAGCTCAAAAGCCGTAAGGCCCATAATTGCAAGTAGCAGAACGCTATACATTTTTCTGTTATCTTCATTGGTCCGACATATTCCTGAAACAAAACACAAAAAAAGAATGAGCAGCCATACTGCCTGTGCAAAAGTTCCCCATTTTATATGATTTTTCCCATCAGTATAATAAAAGCTCCTCAATACTTCCGCCGCTTTATTATCCGGCGCTTTGTATATTTTTTTGAAATGGCCTCCCTCAACTCCCCATGCAAAAGTACCATCATTATAATTTACAAGCGTTTTTTTCCACAAATGCAGCATATACCCCTTAAATCCAAAATCTGCAAGTCTTCTTTTACATATGTCAATATTAACCCTATTCCGTTCTTTTCGTGTTGCAATAGCAATTGATACATCTACATCTTCTCTCGAATATACCCCATTGGTATCCTTATTCAGTCCCATTTTCAGAAAATGAGGCGCCCCGGCCGACAATTCTTTATTAATTACAAAGCCTTCTTTTTCATACATAAGGTCTGCACATTTAAATACGGTTAATGATAACACAATTCCGCATACAAGAATAAAGCCCTTTTTCAAAATGACTTTTCTGTTCTTATCATTAAATGCATGAACCGCTTCTGTCATAATTATTGCAATCGGCATAATAACAATCTGCGGCTTTATCATATAACCTACGGCTGATAATATAATAATCAGAAAATATCTGAATATTTTTCCTGCTCTGCTCTTTTCATCTCTTACATAGACATACAGAATTAAAACCGGAAATATAAGCCCCACAGAATCTGAGTAGGGAACTACAACCCAGGGCGATATTCCAAAGGAAGCAATTCCCAGAAGAAATCCCGCAAAGGCGCTTTTTTCGCCAAAAAACTTCCGCAGTATATTAAATATAAGCATGCAGGAAGCCGTACTTATAAGACAATTTATTATAATCAGCAAAAATTCCCCGCCGCGTTTTGTACATATGCCTGCAAGGCGGCCAGCCTTAAGCACAACAGAATAAAAAGAAGCTAAAAACAGATTATTGGAATATCTTGAAAAATAGCTGCTGTTTAACTGCCCGCTATGTCCATACGCAATCTGTTTTGCAGCTTTAAATACTGTATTAACATCCCAGCCTACCCGAAAATATATATTATATGCCATATATATCTGAAATAAAAAAAGCAGTACCGCTAGAATTTTTACAACAAGAGAATATGGTATTTTATATCTGTCAAAATATTTTCTTAAACAATAAAAAACGGCAGCTCCCGTAATAATACACAAAATAATCCCACTCATCATTACTATATTTGAAAACAGAAATTCCTTTCTGCAGATATAGCCGGTATTAGAGAAAAATAAAAGCAGAATTAAAATTATACCAGTCATTATAACGAAAAATGCCTTAATAACCTTTTCAATAATATTTGTCATATCTTTTATCTGTCCCATAGAACAACGTCCTTGTTCATTCTTGTAGCTTTCATATCAATAAGGCGCTGATTTTCAGACCCCCTGAACCTAAGCTGTATATTTTTTAATTCTTCGACAAATTTTCCATCCACAAGGACATCAATACTGTCAAGTATCTCATCAGTAACAGACGTATAACGACTTCCTCCGGGCTGTAAATCCACATCATATAAGAATCCGGTATACATCCAAATATCTTTTCCCGGAATTTCCGACTTTATACGTCTGATAAGTCTGACAACCATCTGCTGGTTTGAAATCTCAAAGGGCTCTCCTCCAAGAATGGTAATTCCCTGATAATATCCCTTTTTCAGCTCGTTTATAATAAACTCTTCCATATCATCATCATATAACTCGCCATATTCAAAATCCCATGTCTGCGGCTGGAAACACCCTTTGCAATGATTAGTGCAGCCGGATACAAATACACTGATTCGTATTCCCGGTCCATTGGCGCTGTCAACAGTAAGTATTTGTCCGACATGCATTTTTATTCATTCCTTCCGTAAATGGTCTTACGCCTCCTGTGCAAACGTTTCGTTTGACATATGAAGAACCCTGTCCTTAATCTCCTGAGTTCTTCCCTGATTCCAAAACTGTGTGCCGATATATCCGCATGTACGTCTCGCAACAAACATCTCGTCCTGATTAGTATTGCCGCAATTCGGACATTCCCAGATAAGCTTGTCAAATTCATTCTTTACGATTTTGATTTCGCCTGAATAACCGCAGCGTTCACAGTAATCACTCTTGGTATTGAGCTCTGCATAAACTATGTTATCATAGATAAACCTCATAACAGACAGAACAGCTTCCGTATTGTCCTGAAGGTCAGGAACCTCAACATAGCTTATAGCTCCGCCTGGTGAAAGCTTTTGAAACTCCGACTCAAACTTCAGTTTACTGAATGCGTCAATATGCTCTGTTACATGCACATGGTAGCTGTTGGTAATATAGTTTTTATCAGTTACTCCCGGAATAATTCCAAATCTCTTCTGCAAACATTTTGAGAATTTGTAAGTTGTGGATTCCATCGGCGTTCCGTATACTGAATAGCTTATATTCTCAGCCTCTTTCCACTCCTTGCATTTATCATTAAGCTTCTGCATAACCGCTAAAGCAAACTCTCTTCCCTCAGCAGAAGTATGACTCTTTCCTATCATTCTTATACACATCTCGCAAAGACCCGCATAGCCGAGAGAAATCGTCGAGTATCCATTATATAACAACGGGTCAATCTTCTCGCCCTTTTTCAAACGTGCAAGCGCACCGTGCTGCCACAAAATAGGCGCTACGTCGGACGTTGTGCCAAGAAGTCTCTCATGTCTGCATCTAAGAGCTCTGTGGCATAATTCAAGACGCTCCTCTAATATTTCCCAAAACTTATCCATATCGCCATCAGAAGAACATGCAACGTCAACCAGATTGATAGTAACAACACCCTGATTGAATCTTCCGTAATATTTACGGCTTCCGTCAGGATTACGCTGGCTGTCTTCTACGGTCGGGAATGAACGGCATCCCATGCAGGGATATACATCTCCCTGCTTTAACTCACGCATAACCTTGGCAGAAATATAATCCGGAACCATGCGCTTTGCAGTACATTTTGCAGCAAGCACTGTAAGGTCCCAATACTTTGAATCTTCCGTAATATTATCTTCATCAAGCACATAAATAAGCTTAGGAAACGCAGGGGTAATCCATACTCCCTTTTCATTTTTTACGCCTTCCATTCTCTGCTTCAAAACTTCTTTAATAATAAGCGCAAGGTCGTCACGGGTCTGTCCTTCTGGAACCTCATCCAAATACATAAATACAGTAACGAACGGAGCCTGTCCATTACATGTCATAAGAGTAATAAGCTGATACTGTATTGTCTGAATACCGCTCTTTACCTCTTTCAGAAGACGAATCTCTGTTACCTTATCAATTGTTTCATCATCTAAAGAATCTCCGCATTTTTTACGTTCTTCAACAACTTCTTTGCGAAGCTTCTGTCTGCTTATATCTACGAAAGGCGCAAGATGCGAAAGCGTAAACGACTGTCCGCCATACTGGTTGCTTGCAACCTGAGCTACAATCTGAGTCGTAACATTGCAGGCTGTAAAGAAGCTGTGCGGCTTTTCAATCATAGTTTCGCTTATAACAGTACCATTCTGCAGCATGTCTTCAAGATTAACAAGGTCGCAGTTATGCTCCTTCTGTGCAAAATAATCAGAATCATGAAAATGAATAATTCCCTGCTCATGGGCGTCTACAATCTCTTTTGGCAGCAGAAGCCTTTTGGTAAGGTCTTTGCTTACTTCTCCCGCCATATAATCTCTCTGTGTAGAATTGATAACGGAGTTTTTATTGGAATTCTCCTGATTAATCTCTTCATTTACATTTTCAATAAGCGTAAGTATTCCATCATCTGTAGTATTAGACTTTCTTGTAAGCTCTCTCTTATAACGGTAACGGACATATTTCTGTGCAACTTCATATCCACGCATCTCCATTATGCCTGTCTCTACCATGTCCTGAATATCCTCGACATTGACAGCATGAGTCATCTCGTCGCTTCTCTTCGCTATCTTATCCGCGACTGCATTAATCTGATAATCACTAAGCTGATATAATTTATCAACTTCTTTATTAGCAGCTTTAATTGCATTAACAATCTTTGTTATATCAAATAAAACTTCCTCCCCGTTACGCTTAATTACATTAGTTTTTACCGCTGCATCCATAGCATCCTCCATCTTCAACATTTTGTATTCGTTTTACAGGTACGACACAATATCTTGTGCGTTCTCTAGTATAGCACACTTAAAATACAAATACAACAGTTAAAAAATCTTTTTTATATCATATTAAAATAACAGGAAGACCGCAAAAGAACCAGGCGGTCTCCCTGTAACAAATAACTATCGAACTTTCTTCTAATCATATTATAACAATTATTGTATACAATATGCAACAAAATTCACATGCAAATTTACAGCAAACCAACATTATATTTTACCAAAAGCGTAAAGCGTATATAAAATATTTTAAATTATACTATTTACTATAAGTCTGCGGTATTTTTTATACTTTTTCTTCGGCACTTTTATAACCGGCTCATTTTTTCCTTTCCTAAATGCGTTTTTCCCAATATATTTTAAGGACCTGGCTTTTATCGTAACCTTTTTCAGCTTCCTGCATTTTCTGAATGCGCCATCGTCTATACCCGTTACTTTATATGTCGTCCCCTTATAATATACCTTATCCGGAATCTTTACCGTCTTTACTGATTTTTTCCCTTTTCTTATTCCGCATACATAAACCTTATTTTTACTACCGGACACTACTTTATACTTTAACTTTCCCGCTTCAAACGTCCTGTCAGCCTGCATTATAATATCCGGTTGTTTCACAGGCGTAAGTACAGGGGCAGACGATACGGCGGATGGCGTAACCGTCAAATCCGGCTGCCGGGATGGCGTTGGAATACTGGTTGGTAATGGAGTTGGAGCAGGAATATCAGACGAATATACCGTACCGTCTGACGCTGTCTTTCCGGCATATCCCCATGCATCATCATTTGATAAATCAAGCCACATAGCTGGTCTTACCACATAGTACTTCCTTTCGGCTCCTATCGCATCATTCATTAAATAAGCTCCTGTCAGAGCAACATTTCCAGCTCCGGACACAAACATTTCCTTTGTTCCCTCCCCTCTCGTTATAAGCCACCAGCGGTCTGTTACATTCCCTTCTTTAGATAAAGCATACTCTGTTGCGGTAGTCTTCCTTGTATCAGACTGTATTTCCGGCTCCGCACAAAATCCATATTCTGGATTACACACTTGTTCTAAAGACAGAATAAATATTTCACCTAACAATTCATCACTGAGAATAATCATTTCCTGTTCTTCTTTTGAAAATGCTTTATTAAAAAATTGCACAGCTTCAAATCTTGCGTTGCTTGAACCCCAGGAAGGCTTATCAAATAAACCCATATTATAGAATGCAGCCATAAGGCTTCTGTCAGATAATAGTAACGCTTTTTCATCTTTTACAGCTAACACTCTCCATTTTATCGGCTGTAAATCATTTTCATCAGCGCTGTCCTGAGGATACCAGCCAAAATAAATACAGTCCCACACAGCATAATCCTTTTCCGCATCATATGTAGGATTGGAAACCTTATATTCCGTCGCCGCACAAGCATCATGACTATCCATATACGCTACAGATATAATGAATATCAAAATATTTATAAGAAATAGCGTAATTTTTTTCATAATTACCACCTCAAATAAAATGAATATATTTAATTACTTACCCTTATTATTTCTATCTTATCAATATCAGGCGCCCATGTAGAAGCTATGTTGTCAGTCAAAAATTTTATTTGGTTAATGCCTTTTGATAAATATACCTGATTAACAATTTCAACACCTACTGTAAACCAGTCAGGCATAGGCCGAAAACTTAAAGACCATGTCATATCTGGATTATAACTTGTCTTCATTTTTACATATCTTGTTTCATCCGACAAATAATATATTTTGACAGAAAAAACTCCTGTTTCCTCCACATATATATTATCAAATATTATACTGCTTCCATTACCAAGACTTCCGACGCAGTTCCAGCCCGAACATCCTCTCGCTCTGTATATTTCAGGAACATTTCCATTATATGATATAAGCTTATTATATGATGCTTCAGCTTCTATCTTATAATACGGCACAGCGCTTATCCACGTATTTGACGCCAAAACCATACAATCATTCTGCTCATTAACAAAGCTTCCATTGATTTTATTAATATATGCCCAATTCCAGCATGCGCTATCCGAAGCATCATCAAATTCTGTTCCATTCCCTTCACGAATACTTATTTGATGATTCATCTGATAAAAACCCGAACCCATTATTCCATCAATTTCACTCATTCCAATCAGTTGTTCCGTATCCCAGTCAATAAAAGCCTGTTCTATTACTTTTCCATTGTCATCACACAATTCATAATAATGGTCTAGTCCAAAAACATGCCCCATCTCATGCACCAGTCCGCCTACAGCTTTGTTAAATTCCTCCCACCTTGTGTTATCAAGCATATAACCTTCTGTTGTATCATATAAAGCTATGCAAATATCCTCAACATTCTCAGGTATACTATATAATGTCGCGGCACCAACAAGTACAGTATTACCTCCAACTGCCCCCAATGCCGTATCCACATAAGTATATTTATCCCATTCACCTTTATCATTAATATACGGTTCATGATATGAGCAACTTGTCATAACCACATCTTTTGAATAATATGGTATTCTGTCTGTCATAATATTATCAATATATTCAAATAACTTATAATATGTATATTGCCCCTCATGCTGTTCAGAATTATACATACATAATTCACTAAATGTCTTGGTAGCATTCTGAACGAATATAAAATCATCTGGATTACTTTCATTCACAGGTATAATTCTAAAGGTCTGTCTTCCAAAACCTCTATCATACATCATCTCCGCAAAATAGCTTTGCGCTAACAAAATCATATTAGAATAACGCTTTTTTGCACTTTGCAGAGAATTATCCATGCCTGATGGAGCACGAAATCTTCCTTCCGTATCACCCTTTGGCAGCATATACGTAAATCTTATGCCCGGTCCTTCAATTTTTCTTTCATAACGAATAGTTATAAACTTCTTTTTATGTTCTTTGTAAACTAATTCAATCAGATTGTCCCCTTCTTTTAAACTTACCACTGCTTTAAATGTTTTCTTCGTATTATGTACAGGCCATTCTATTGAATTTCCATGATTTAATGAGACAGAAATATCAGCCGTATTAAATGTATCTGTAACATGCCCTTTTATTATCAGATATTTATAACTAATCATTTCTTCATCAGACACATTATCTATATATATTTCTCTCATATGTATATCAACTATTCTAATACAATCTATATCCGGAGCCCAGTCATTACTATTATAAAATCTAATAGTATTATCACCGGCCTTTAATGGAATATCGACCATTACTGATGTAGGTTTGTCAAAACTATTTCCACTTAAAGCCTTACTGAAATATATTTTATCATTTATACAAAAGTATAATTCTCGTTCACCTGAAACTAGATAATTTATCTGCAATCCATATGTATCACTTTTGTCTACATATGTGTGAAGCCAGATAAGGAGAAAACTCAAAATTGTATTTAAGACAGCAGATACAATAAAGTGGAGTGAATAATCTTATTTGGAGGAATTGCAAAATGGCAAAATCATTATTTGAACAGTTAGGCGGCACATATCACGAAGAAAATGGGTATCTTATTCCAGACTTGAAAGTACCCGCCGAGGAAGAACAGCCGATAGGCGTATGGGGAGAGCGGCACTTGCGCTATCTCAAAGAATACCGCAGAGGTACATATATCAATCTGCTCACAAGCGGCAGGCTCAACGCTTACCTTGCGGAGATTGATAAACAGGCGCAGGAACGCTTTGAAAGGCTCATAGAGGGCATGAAACAGGCGCAGGGTATCACAGAGCGGTTAAAGGCTGAAAATCAGCTTGAATGGGTACGAAGGCTCAATAACATACGGGCGTGTGCAAGGAAGATTGTGGAGAAAGAAATAATTTATAAGTAGTTAAAAATCGGCAAAGCGCAATCACTTTGCCGATTTCTACTTTCCGACATTGAAAATAAAAATTTTCATTTCAGACTATCTTTTCTTATCTTTGATTCGTTATATATAATAGAGTGGATAACCATTCTGAATAACAGATGAGGAGAAAGGGGGATTTTGTGTATAATGATTTTCTACTAATTAGGAAAATGAAACAAGGGGATGATAATGCTCTTGATTTGTTTGTCCGTAAATATTATCAAGAAATATTAAGCTACTGTCATTACCATTGTTCCGACAAAACGTATGCGGAAGATTTAACACAGGAAACCTTTATACGGTTTTTTACAAGATTGCCCGACTATCATTATAAAGGAAAAACATTAAATTACTTATATACGATAGCAGGTAATTTATGCAAAGATTATTTAAAGAAAACAAAAGAAATGCTTCTGGAGGAAAATGAGTTTGTGGAAGAAAATCAAACAGAACAAATTCTGAATAGGGTTTTGGTAGAACAAGCTTTAGAACAACTTCCAGATGAATCAAGAGAGGTTCTTACACTTTATTATTTTCAGGAACTAAAACTGACGGAAATTTCTGATACATTGCAAATTGGACTTCCACTGGTAAAGTATCGTTTGCAAAAAGCAAGGAAACAGTTGGGGGGACTTCTCGGAAAGGAGGAATCATATGAATCAGAAAAAAAAGATAAAAAAATATAGGGAAATCGTACAAGTAGGAGTTCGCGAAGAAAAAATACAGGAAACAATCTGTAAATCAAAAAACGCCTTTTTTATGGCAGAACAAGAACGAATGCTTTCTTACCATGACTTTTTGTGGACACAGCTTCGTGTCATACAAAAAAGATGGTGGGTTCTTCAACTTATGATTCTAGTGGCGTTATGGATTGCTTTAAGTTCTATCCATGATGAAATATATATAAAAAGAAGTATGGGCGTAGTAGCGGCACTATTTGTAATCCTTATTATTCCTGAACTGTGGAAAAACAGGTCATGTGAATGTATGGAGATAGAAGCCGCCTCCTATTATTCACTAAAACAAGTATATGCAGCACATATGCTGTTATTTGGTGTTACAGATATTTTTTTGATAACTTTGTTTTTAGGAGCCGCTTCCGCAGGATTGCATTATGAATTATCAGAATTAGTTGTTCAATTTCTTTTTCCGCTTTGTGTAACTGCCTGTATCTGTTTTGGAATTTTATGTAGTAAGCATTCTTTCAGTGAAACGGTTGCGATTGTCCTATGTGTTATATGGAGTTCAGTATGGCTTTTTATTGTTTTAAATGAAAACGTATATGTCATGGTTACTGTTCCCATCTGGTTAGCACTATTGGGTGCAACAATACTTTTTCTTGTTTTTACTATATATCGTATTTTAAAAAATTGTAATCAATATTTGGAGGTGTCATTTGATGAAATTAGAACTTGATGGTTTAACAAAAGAGTTTGGAGATTTTACGGCTGTCAATCATATAAACCTCACTATGACAAATGGTGTATATGGTCTTTTAGGGGTAAATGGAACAGGTAAAACAACTTTAATGAGAATGCTGTGTACCCTCTTAAAGCCAACAAGCGGAACGATATGCTGTAATGGAAAAGATATTTTCCGTATGGACAGTGAATATCGCAAGTTGTTGGGATATTTACCGCAGGATTTTGGATTCTATCCTGAATTTACAGTAGAGGATTATTTGCTTTATATTGCAGCATTGAAAGGAATACGTCCTGTTGTTGCAAAAAAGCGAGTGAAAGAATTGACTGCTAAGGTTGGTCTTTCAAAAGCAGCTCATAAAAAAATGAAAAAATTATCTGGCGGTATGAAGCGTAGAGCAGGAATTGCACAGGCTATGTTGAATAATCCTAAGATTTTGATACTTGACGAGCCAACAGCAGGACTTGACCCGAATGAAAGAATCAGATTTCGTAATCTGATCAGTGAGCTTTCAGAAGACAGGCTGGTTCTGTTATCTACGCATATCGTCTCCGACATTGAGTACATTGCGAATGAAATCTGGTTGATGAAAGACGGGGAAATTCTGCACAAAGGAAATGTTGACGAGTTGATAAATTCTATGCCGGAAGCAGTATGGGAATGTCTTGTACCGAAAAATAGGGTGTCTGATTTTATAAAAAAATATAAAATTTCCAATATGAAATCGGAAATGAATCAAGTTATGTTGCGAATCATTTCTCACGAAAAACCGGTTGGAAATGCAATGCGTGTAGAAGCGTCGTTGGAAGATGTATTTTTATATTATTTTGGAGAGAAAGCAGGTGATGAAAATGTTGCGTTTTGAAATAAAAAAAGTGTTTTCTAAATCAAAAAATAGAATTGCGGTCATCGTATTGCTCGTAATACTTGTGATAACCAGTATTTTAACGATTAACAGGGTAGAATACGTTGATGAAAACGGAAATCATTCTGTTGGAATTTCAGCTGCAAGAGATTTAAGAGAAGCTAAAAATGAATGGGCAGGTTACTTGACTGAAGATACTTTAAGCAAGGTTCTTGAAGAAAACAGGACAATTAACAATTCTGAAGAAGCATTGTCTGACGATATTACGGAACAAAATAAGGCATACGCAAAAAAACAAGGAATTGCAAGCATTATTGATGTAATCAATCAGGCATTCAGTAAATACAGGGACTATGATTATTCTGCGGCTGATAATGTTTCTGATGATGAAGTCGGAACTATCTATGAAAGGAGAATTTCTACTTTAAAAGAATGGTTTGATTCTGGAGAAGAAACATTTACACAAAAAGAAAAAGATTTTATGATTCAGAAGTATGAAGATTTGGAAACACCCTTTTACTATGAATATATGGACGGTTGGGCTGCGTTACTGCAAAATATCTCGACCTTTATACTGATTTTGGCTTTAGTGATAGGATTTTTTGTATCTGGAATATTTTCTGACGAATTTCAGGCAAAAGCAGATTCTATTTTCTTCTCTACCAGATTTGGAAGAAATAGAGGAATTTCTGCAAAGATAGGTACTGGTTTTTGTATTACTACGGGATTTTATGTGGTTTTTGTACTTCTATATACGTTGATTGTACTTTTCGTATTAGGCGCAGACGGTGCAAATTGCCCTATCCAATTAGATTTATGGAGAAGTGTTTATAATATTACTTTTTTACAGGCATATCTTTTTATTGTTTTGGGTGGGTATATAGGAACGATATTTGCTTCTACACTTGCAATGTTGGTATCAGCACTTACACGCTCTACTCCAACAGCGATTATTGTACCGTTTATCGTGTTATGTGCGTTTCCGTTTTTAAGCAGAATTATTACGTTGCCTGGATTATGCTCTTTCTTTCCTGACCAGTTATTAGAAATTTATTTAGATATTAAAGAATCTGGACTTATGACATTGGGAGGAAAAGTAACAACAATAGCAGCCGTTATTGTTCCTGTATATGCAGTGATATGCTTGATTTTTCAACCTATACTGTACAAAGTTTACAAAAAGGTGGAGATAAAATAATTGAAACGATATACAAGACGGAAAAAACACAAAGTAAAAATACTGTTTATCCTATTATTTATAGTAATGTTGTGTGCGATAGCAGGAAAGGTTCTTAATTCATCTTTTACAGTGCCCTTTCTTAGCAACATAACACATCATGTAGCCAGTGAAGATAATGGTTGGAATCTGATTCTTGTAAATCGTGATAATTATATTCCTGCTGATTATGAAGTGGAGCTTACAGAATTATCAAACGGAGAAAAGGTCGATTCCAGAATTTATCCAGAATTGCAGGAAATGTTTAATGCCGCAAGAGCGCAAGGATATGGCTTGTTTGTCAGAGAGGGATATAGGACGCAGGAAGAACAGCAGCAACTATTGGACGAAAAAATAGAAGCATATGAAAATGAGGGAAAATCAAAATCTGAAGCGAAAAAACTTGCAGAGCAATGGGTGGCGATTCCCGGCACAAGTGAACATCAACTTGGTATTGCAGTCGATATAAACGCAGATACTACAAAAAGTTCCAGTGATGATGTTTATAACTGGCTTGCGGAAAATGCTCATACGTATGGATTTATAAAGCGTTATCCCTCAAATAAAACAGACATAACTGGTGTTATAAATGAACCTTGGCATTACAGATATGTTGGAAAAGAAGCTGCTTTGGAGATATACTCTCAAGGAATTTGTTTAGAAGAATATATAGATATGCTGGATTAGAATGGAGGTTGGGGTATATGGAATGGGTGTATTGCCCTATTTGCAAAAGTAAAACAAGGTTACAGATACGGACAGATACAGAATTGAAAAATTTTCCTCTATACTGTCCGAAGTGTAAACAAGAAACATTGATTAAAGCAAAGAATTTGCAAGTAACAATCATCAAAGAGCCAGACGCACAGACGCAGAGCCGATGAACTTGTGAGTAAACTCACAGATCATCGGCTCTATTCTTTTATACAAAGCCCGACGAATAAAAAAAACGATGTTCGGCGGGCAGTTTTGTTATGGCTTGATTTCCCTCTGACTTCGTTTTGAAGTTTGGAGGGATTTTTCATGTGTGGGCGCAAGCCTATTCCACTCTGCCGCCTGCTTCGGCGGACGTTTACATACATAGTATCATGGACTGACGAGGACAGTCTGTTAAAAAAATCCTCACTTGTGCATGGTACTCTTTTACCCTCAAACCAGATGTCAAATATCTACAAAATAGAAGTGTAATCCCCCATAACCGTAAAGGTGTGACAGCCTTTGCGGTTTTTCTTTTGTCGCTTTTTGCCTGTCAGCAGGACAAGCCTGCTTCGGGTATTGGGTGTCGTTCCCCACCTGCCAGTCTGAATTTTCACTCAAAAAAATTCAGATTGGAGGTAAAGGACGTGGCGTACAATCACGGACGGGAAGAAAGGAAATGGCGGCTCTGGAAAGAAGCCGAGGAAAAGATTTTGAGGGAGTATGGCGTTTCGGAACGTATCATTGAAGAAATCCGCATTTATGACAGAGCGGAGTTTAATTCCAACAGGCGGTTTTACCGCTACATGAATGATGTTGCGGAGTATCTGGAAGAAATGGCGGATACCGAGCCGCAGGCGGAGGTACGTTCCGTTGAAGATTTGTTAAATGAAATCGACAGCGAAGCGCTGTATCGGGCATTGCTCACAGTGGATAAGCGTACCCTGCTCATTCTCCTGCTGAAAATGCAGGGATATACCACAAAAGAGATTGCACCGATTGTCGGTTTAACAACGGGAGCGATTTACGCAAGGTTAGACCATCTGCGGAAAAAACTGAAAAAGATTTTGTAACATCTAAGATAAGCGCTTTCCTGCGGGCTATTGGGTGAGAGGTCAAAGACCTCTCACTCAATTTATTCTGGAGGAAAGACAATGGCATACCGAACAAAGACATACACGCTGAAGGAGGAAACCGTGGAGAATGGCGCACGGTATCTTATCAGCTTTAAGGACGGGCAGGGCAAATATCACGAGTTGGAAGTATCCCATGCGTTCTATCTGGCGTTCCGCAGGCTGGAACTGGACAACCGTAAAATCCAGAACTGGGACTGGCGGCACAGGGAGTTTAGCGAGGTGTGGGAGGAAACTTTGCAGAGGCGGGCGTTAAGGCTCCCGAAAAGCCTTGACGAGCTTCTCCTTGACGCAGAACGGGACGAATTTCTCTATCGTGCGATTGACGCACTTCCCGAAACACAAAAGCGGCGTTTCCTGCTCCACTATGACTGCGGCTATACCTACCGCATGATTGGGGCGTTGGATGGCTGTTCAGCAAGGGCGGCACAGCAGTCTGCCGCCCTTGCAAAAGAAAAAATAAAGATGCAGATGAAAAAATATCTCTGTGCCTAATGGTTTGATAACACCCTTATATCTTCGTATATGAGGGTATTCTTACATACAGTATCCTGCCCTGCTTTCAGAACGTATGAATAAAATCCCTGTCCACAGGGCATACTAAAAAGTTTGCGCTAAATCTTGACAGCCATATCCCCGCTATGGTATTCTGAAATACCCATGAGGGAATTTTTTAATTCTCAACATGATTGAGAGATTTGAAGATTGAAAATCACATAAGCAAGCCGATTGGAAGTCAGCCAATGGAAAGGAACTGACCGCCGCCGAGAGTACGCTGCTTTTTTCGGTTGGTGTATGCAGCAAGGGTTTTGAATTTCAAAGCCGTTACATAGCATTGCGATTTTGGACAGGAGGGAAATCCCCCTGCCATTCGTGATGCCGTGTGGCGGCTTTTTTGTATGTCTGAAATCAAAGGAAGAAATCATACCCAGAATGGAGGTGGAGAAACATAGGATTTTCTTTTCGGCGGGTAAAGACAGGTATGGAAGAAGTCGGCTGCACAGAAAAGTTACCCTGTGGCGGTGTCCACAGGGATAGCGAGCATCGGATTGTGTCAGCCACAATCCAAATCCACAGCCTAAAGGCGTGTGGACTTCACTTAGGGGACACCCCTAAATACCCCGTTAAAAAGAAAAATTTATGATTGGAGGAACAACGATTGAGTAAAGAAAAATCAGAAAAGAACGTGCGGAATATCCCCGTTTCTTTCCGACTGAATGATGAAGAAAGTGAAAAATTAAAGCAGTGTGCCGCCGCCTGCGGCATATCCGTTGCAGAATTTATGCGGCAGTTATGCAGGGGCAATGCTCCGCAGCCACAGCCGCCGAGAGAGTTTTGGGAGCTGCTGAACGCTCTTTACGAGGTACACGCCGCCTTTCAAACGTGCATCCCTTACTATCCCGCCGCCGCAGAAACCTGTAAAGAGATTGAAGATTTTATACTGGAATTACAGCAGACATTTACCGCTCCGCAGCGTTTTGATGTGGCAAAACTGATTGAAAAAGGGGCAGTCTGATATGGCGACAACAAGTTTATGGCACATCAAAGGACGATTAAAAGACCTCATTGATTATGTGGAAAATCCAGAAAAGACCGTGCCAAGTGATGAATTGCAGGACTTCCTTAATGTGTTCTCTTATGTGCGGAATCCAGAAAAGACAGATAATGGCGAGTATGTTTCCGCTGTCAACTGTCTGAAGGAAACCGCTTTGGAACAGATGATTTTGACAAAAAAGCAGTACCAGAAGTCGGGCGGATATATTGCATGGCACGGCTACCAGAGCTTCAAACCGAATGAAGTCACTCCCGAGCAGTGCCATGAAATCGGCTTGAAACTGGCAAGGGAAATGTGGGGCGACAAATATCAGATTATCGTTACCACCCATCTTGATAAGGAACACCTGCACAATCATTTCTGTTTTAATTCTGTTTCCTTTATAGATGGGCGGAAATATGATTATTCAAAATCCGAGCAGAAAAGATTGCGTACTGTATCAGACAGGCTATGCAGGGAATACGGATTATCGGTCATTGAACACCCAAAGAAAGCCCCGTCCAGACCGCTGTATCTGGATGAAAAAAGCGGAAAGCCGACCCGCTATAACGTCTATCTGGAGGACTTGGCAGAGGCAATCAGCGGCAGCCGTGATATGCCGCACATGATGAAATATCTGATTGATAAAGGCTACGAGATTGATTTTACAGGCGCACACTGGAAAATGAAGCTGCCGCAGTACGAACATTTTACAAGGCTTGATACCCTTGACGGGCGATTAACGCCAGAATTTATCCGCAGCCACTTAGGGACGAGGGCGAGATACGGGAATTACAAAGCGAGGATTTCCTATTCCCCTTATATGCCCGAACAGTACAAAAAGGCGTGGCGACCACACCAGAAAACCACAGGCATCCTTGCCCTTTATTACTACTGGTGCTATCAGTTGGGGATATTGCCAAAGGGGACAGACTACAAGCCGACAAGCCCGCTGATGAAGCAGGAGCTTCGGAAATTGGACGAGATTACCGCACAGGTGCGGTATATGTCGGCGCATAACATCTCCACCCTCTCCGATTTACACGCCGACAGGGACAACAACCAAACGGAACTGGACAGGCTTATCGACCATCGGCGGCACTTGCAGAACAGGATACGCAGAGCCTTACCAGCCGAAAAAGAGAAACTTAGGGAAGAAAAACAGGGCGTGACAGCAGAGATAACAGAGCTTCGCAGGCGGCTGAAATATGCCACCGCCATCGAAAAACGCTCTGCCCACATCGACGACTGTTTAAATCAAATCCATGATACTCTGGAAAATCAGCGGTCAAATCCGAGCACCAGAACGGGCAGCACAGACCGCAGGAGGGAGGAATTGCAGAGAGAATGAGACATTCAAAAAGTGAAATCCTATCTATTCTGGAGGAACACAAAGACGCTCCTATGGTAAATCCCAACAAGGTTTATCCACCGCTGCCGCCTGTTGAGAATGTAACTCCACTTGTCCGTATCCCAGAAAAGATATGTTTTACCGAGAAAATCGGCGGCACGGAATATACGGTCAGCGCCCATTTCCGAGAGGGAGGGCGTGACCTGCTCAGTATGCTCACAGGGATTTTTCATCGGAACATCTCTGGATTTGAGTACGGATATGGCGATTGGGAGGGCTGTGATGATGAAAAATAAGAAACGGACGGAGAATTATTACTTTAAAGCGTTGAAGTTGGCGGGCAGATATGGTACACTGTATCTACACTCCACAATACAGTGTCTGCTGTCGGAAAGGAGCACCCCATGATAAGACAGCAGGAAGAAATCACAGCCCTCTATTGCAGGTTAAGCCAAGACGACGGACGGGAGGGCGAGAGCAACAGTATTGTAAATCAAAAAGAATATCTATTGAAGTACGCTAAGGAGCATGGTTTTCCAAATCCGAAATACTATGTGGACGACGGTTTCACAGGCACGAATTTTGACCGTCCCTCTTTTAAGGAAATGTCGGCAGATATTGAAAAAGGGCTTGTGAAAACAGTCATCGTCAAGGATTTGTCCCGTTTCGGCAGGAACTATATCGAAGTCGGTTCCTATTCTGAAATCATCTATCCCGAAGCAGGCGTGCGTTTTATCGCCATCATGGACAACGTGGACACAGGCAGCCTTGAAAGCAATGAATTTGCCGCCTTTACCAATTTGTTTAACGAGTGGTATCCCAAAAGCACGAGCAAAAAGGTAAAGGAAGTTAAAAAAGCAAAAGGGCTTGCAGGCGAGCATTTAGGCGCGCCGCCCTACGGTTATCTGAAAAATCCAGACGATAAGACCCGTTGGTTGGTGGACGAAGAAGCGGCGGCGGTTGTCCGCAGGATATTTTCGCTCTGTATGCAGGGCAAGGGGATGTCAGCCATTGCCACAATCCTGTGGGAAGATAAGGTGCTTACCCCGTCAGCCTACAAAGTGTCAAAGGGTATTGGCGTTGCAAAAGTGTCGGAAAACCCTTATGGTTGGGAGCCTTGCATGGTATCGGCGATTCTGGAAAATGTGGCGTATATCGGCGTGACAGAGAGCTTCAAATCTACCCGTTTAGGCTTTAAGAGCAAGAAGCGTATCCCCACCGCCAAAGACAGGCGGGCTTATATCGAGGGCGCACACACCCCGATTATCGACAAGGATGTGTGGGATAAAGTGCAGATGATACGGGGAAATAAGCGCAGACCGACCAAAAGCGGCACGACCAGTATCTTTTCGGGGCTGCTCTACTGTGCGGATTGCGGGGCGAAATTAAGCCTTGCCACCGCCAACGGTTATACGCACTTCCGCTGTTCGCAGTATAAGCGCACAAGCCGTTCCCAGAACTGTACGCAGCACTATATACGGGAAGAAGCCCTGTACCAGTTAGTGTTAAAACAGTTACAGCATTTCCTGTCCTATTTACAGCAGTTTGAACGGGTATTTATCCGACAGCAGATTGACACGACCCTTGCAGAACGGAGGTTTGAACTCTCCGAAAAGCAGAAACGGATAGAAAAGGACGAAAAGCGGATAAAAGAGCTTGACCGTCTGTTCCGTAAAATCTATGAGGATAATGTCAATGGGAAATTAAGCGATGAACGCTTTTACAAGCTGTCCGACGGATATGAAGCGGAGCAGAAGCAACTGGAACAGGAAATCGAAATACTGACCGCCGAAGTCAGCGAAGCAGATACGGAAGTGACGAATGTTGCAAAGCTGATAGCTGTTACCAAGAAGTATACCCGCATTGAGGAACTGACGCCCGAAATCCTTAATGCTTTTGTGGATAAAATCGTTATCCATGAGCGTGTGAAGCAGGACGGGAAACGGACGCAGGCGGTTGATATTTATTATTCCTATGTCGGGATTGTGGATGTTCCCACCGACGAGGAAATGCGGGCAATGGAACAGGAATATATGCAGCGTACCAATCTACAAACAGCCTGAATACAGGCAAAGGCAGGAGAGAATCTGTACTCCTGCCCATACATATCAATTTTTATCCCTATCTGGTTTAACCCATATGTGATTAAACTGCAGATATCTACCATATCCAATCCAGCCAACGCACTTACCATTTGAACAGCCTGTTTTCTCAATAATCCTTGTTTCATATTGTGTGTTAACAGATGATTCAGCTTCATATAATGTAGTGTTTGTACTCATATGAGTTCCTCCTTTTAACATGCTTTTGATTAACAGTTACAAAAAGGAATATGATGTCATAGATATATTAAGAATTTAAGTCTCCCAATCCTTTCTTTAAACCAAGATTATCATTTTCATTATTTGTTGTCAATAATTTAATTACATTTTTACTTTTTCATTGCACTTATCCATACGAGTTACCCTTTAGGATGCTCTTCAAAGTTTATAAAAGCATATCTAAAATGTCATCGGCCTTATTGGCAAATACCCCTGCGCCGCACTGCTTCAGATACTCGTACTCACGAAATCCCCATGTCACGGCAATACAATCAATTCCCGCATTTTCTGCCGTCTCAATATCCACATCGGAATCACCTATATAAACTGATTCCTGAGGGCTTACATTTAATGTTTTCATCACAGATATTACAGAATCCGGAGCGGGCTTTTTGTTAGTTCCTTTCCGCTCGCCCACCGCGCAGTCAACCAAATCCGGAAAATATCTAAGACATAATTCCTGCACTGCAAAATCAGCCTTATTAGAAACCACTGCCGTCAGAAAACCTTTTTCTTTTAAGGTCTCCATAACATTTATAATGCCGGGATAAGGCCTGGTCTTATCATGGCAATGTACTTTGTAATAATCTTTAAACGCATGAAATACTTTATCTATATCGTCCTCTCCTGCATCAGAAGGAAGGCTTCTTTCAACCAGCTTCAAAATCCCGTTGCCGACAAAGCTTCTTACTTCATCCCTTGTATGCTTTGGATAACCGCAGTAAGACAAAGCATAATTAACAGAATCTGTCAAATCATCAAGCGTATCAAGAATAGTTCCGTCCATATCAAATATTACAAGCTTCTTTTTCATCCTGTTTTCATCCCTTTTACTATGTTTTAACACCTATGCGAATTACCCTTTCAGATACCGCCCCTACAATTATACCCATAATAACTCCCGAAACAATCAGTACAGGAAGATATACGAATACGCTTGTATTTCTAATAATAAAAAAAGCAGCAAGTATCTGCCCTGCATTATGCGACACTGCGCCTGCCGCGCTTATACCTAAGATTGAAAACGCATGGTTTTTCTTCATAAAATACATAACAATAAAACTTAATATACCGCCGCACATACTGTACAGGAGAGTCGCTCCATTATAAAAAAGAATCCCCATAAGCACGATACGGGCTATAGATACAGCTAACACTTCTTTTGCCGGCATTATATATAACCCCGCAAGAACCACGATGTTGGCAAGTCCAAGCTTAATCCCCGGTATTCCAAACGAAAATGGAATTACCGCTTCAATATAACTGAATATCATTGCAAGCGCCGTCCACATAGCCATACCCGCCACACGCTTTGCCATATTATCATTCCCTTTTATGCTACATCAGCCTCCATCCCTGATGGTACTTATTCTTAAGGATTCCATTATTAAGCTTTCCCCAACCAAGCGGATATCCGTCCACACAAAAAAGCATGAGACCTTTATCTGTACTGCCCGCTTCATCCTCTGATACCGATATCGTCTCGCCTTTAAGGTATCTCGCAACGCGCATATCATCCTGTGAAAAAGATATAACTTTATTATATTCTCCAGGCTGTATTGCCATAGCAAGCGCCTGGCTCGGCTCAAACCGCTTTGTACGGCATTCGCCAAGAAAAAGACCATTTCTTAAAAAACGCATTCCCGAAAGCTTTGAAAGACGTTCCGGCATATAATACAGCCGTTCCCCCCAAAGCTCAAGACGTCTTTCGTCTATATCCCAGCTAAGATCTTTAGCAAACTCATAAAAATACTCAAGCTCTGATTTATTCTTTTTCCTGCCCGATACTGATTTCACTTTATTATGGTTACAGCCGTCATATATGCCGCCGCTATATGTATCGTCTCCGTCCTTTTTTAAAAGCGCAAGGAAATGTCCCTCTCCATTCATGCGGTGCGGCCAGATACGCACGCATTTTTGGAGCTCTTCATTACCGTCACCCCATGCCGGACGTCCTTTATCAAATCCCTCATAGCCGGCAATATCACACAGCTTCATATCAGGATATTCGGCAAGTATCCATGCAATCTGGCGTTCATCCTCTTCAGGCGAAAACGTACATGTCGAATATAAAAGCATTCCGCCGGGCGCGAGCATATTAACTGCATGAGGAATAATATCTCTCTGCAGTTTTGCATAATAATCCACGCCGCTCGCCTCATAATTTTTCATAACAGACGCATCCTTACGGAACATCCCCTCGCCCGAACACGGTGCGTCAAGAAGTATCTTATCAAAAAAACCCGAAAAATATGCAGCAAGCTTAACAGGAGTTTCACTTACAACAAACGGATTCTTTATACCAAACAGCTCTATATTCTTTAATAATGCTTTCGCCCTCGAACTGCTTATATCGTTTGCGACAAGCACGCCGCATCCTCCAAGCCTTACGCCAAGCTCAGTTGCTTTTCCACCCGGAGCAGCGCAAAGATCAAGCACCGCTTCCCCCGGATTAATATGAAGCCTGTCGGCGGGAGTCATTGCGCTAGGCTCCTGCAGATAATAAAGCCCCGCGTGATAATACGGATGCTTTGACGGCTGAACCTTATCTCCGTCATAGAAATATCCGTTGCTTATCCAGGGAATCTTTTTTATCTCAAACGGAGCTATACGCTCAAATTCACCGCATGTAATTTTACCTGTATTTACTCTTAAACCATACATTCTCGGCTCATCATAGCTCTTATAAAAGCTGTCAAATTCATCGCCGAGAAGCTTTTTCATTCTTGCTTCAAACGAAGCCGGAAGCTGTATCATTTTAATTTACATCAGATTCTCCGGATTAAGACATTCAAGCTCCGGAATAACGAATCTTCCATCCTTTCTTATAAGCGCTTCATCAAAATATATCTCACCGCCGCCGTACTCAGGAGTCATAATGAGTACAAGGTCCCAGTGTATCGAAGATTTGTTTCCGTTAGGAGCCTCGTCATAACAGCTTCCCGGAGTAAAATGTATTGAACCTCTTATCTTCTCATCAAACAGAATATCCTTCATAGGCTTAGTAATATACGGATTAACGCCTATCGCAAACTCTCCGACATATCTTGCGCCATCATCCGTATCAAATATTTCATTTATCTTATCTGTATAATTAGCTGTCGCGTCTATTATTTTTCCATCCTTAAACGTAAGCTTTATATCATCATATGTTACGCCCTGGTACATAGATGGAGTATTATAGCATATCACGCCGTTTACAGACTCCTTAACAGGCGCCGTATATACTTCGCCGTCAGGAATGTTCATATGGCCTGCGCACGGAATCACAGGTATATCCTTGATTGAAAATGTAATGTCTGTTCCGCTTCCCGATACAAGCCGCACCTTATCCGTCTTCTCCATAAGCTTCACAAGCGGCTTCATTGCTTCTTCCATCTTTGAGTAATCCAGATTGCATACTTCAAAATAAAAGTCCTCAAAGGCTTCTCTGCTTGTGCCTGAAAGCTGCGCCATAGCGTCATTAGGATATCTTAAAACCACCCATCTCGTCTTAGGAACACGTATATCTGTATGGACAGGTTTTCTGTAATATAATTCATACATTCTCATTTTTTCAGGAGGAACATCTGATAATTCGGCTGCGTTTTCAGAACCTCTTACTGCAACATAGCAGTCCATCTGCTCCATCTCGGCACAGTCGCGTTCCGCCATAAATTCCATCTGCTCTTTCGTGCAGTTAAGCAGCACTTCACGAAGCACTCTCTGACTTGTATAATGAGCAAACGGCACTCCCTTTGCCTGATATACAGCCTTTACAAGCTGTCTTGCAAGCGGTTCCGTATCTGCTCCAATATAATCAATATAAACCTTGTCTCCCGGCTTGACCTCCATTGAAAAATTAACAAGATTATCTGCAAGCTTTACTATCCTGTCGTCCATTTACTTATTAGCCTCCTTCATTACTGAATAAAATATATTGCCTGCGGCAGAAAACATACTGTCCGCATTAGCATGATACATTGTCTGTAACTGACCTGTCTGAGGGTCATATATTGTTACTCCTGTCTGTGTATATGCAGTAATAATAACCGCATTTTTTTCGTCCTTCATAGCTATTACAGGACAGCCGCTGCTTACAAAATAAAGCGCTTCATCAAGATTGATTCCACTCAGATTAAGCGGTTCATCTACATACTGTGAAAGAATGTCCATTATTCCGCCCTCTTTTCCTGCTATATCGGACGGCTTCACCTGTATGTATCTGGAGCGAAGCAGCATATATATACATGCGTCTATACTATCCACCTTGCGCGAAGCCTTTATCTGGTCTGTTCCTGAAATAGTATTGCTGTTAAATCTTCCGCCTCGTTCCCATACAATCCTGTTATCTTTATTAAGCACGACTCCCTGTTCGCTGTCTGCATATACAACTGCCTGGGCAGGAGAAGAAAATGATGCTTTTATACCGCCCTTTGCATATACATAATACTTCACAGGCTTTTCATATTCATCCAAACCAAGCACATGCTCCTTAGTCATGATATATTTGTTAATTACTGTCTCTGAAGGATACGTTTCCATTACAAACGACTGCGGAAAAGACATATACCATTCTGTCATTGATTTGTCTGATACTCGCGACGTCAGTTTGACGGCCGGCTCCTTTACATCAAGCCTGTTAATTATATTATCTGAAGGAACTGCGGTAAATGAGCCGTCAGCATTCTTTTTTACCCTGTCGATATATACAACATTATCCTTAACATAAGCATTAGAAATATAATTTCGCTTTACCTTATACGTTTTGATAATATTCCCGTCCAAATCCATAATATCAAGCTTCTGCATAATATACTGGACTGTTCCGTCCGCCGTACGCGTTATATCGGAATTTTTTCCTGTGCCATATACGATGCTTCCGCCTATAACTCCTACAAGCCTTACATAGCGGTTCTCAGGCGGCGTTATATCCATCCTCTTTCCGGTTTCAAGGCTTAATATGGTAAGCGCTCCGTTTTCTTCCCATGCAAATATATTGCTGTCTTTTATAATTGTAAAATGCCCGTCTTTCGCATCCTTGGTAATAAGGGTGAGTTTGTCCGCTACAATATCATATGAATATATTCTGCCGTCTATAACAAAATAAAATACGTCCTTTCCATTAATATAACAGTATTTATCAAAATCCTCCTTTAACAGCTGATACGGCGTCTCAAATGGAATATATACAAGCTCCTCAAGCGCGTTATCCGACACATGGTATCTGTAAAGGATTACGGCTGTTTTTCCCTCATATCCTCCATGCGTAATATAACCATACACGGCAAACGTAACGTTGCCCTCCTCATCCATTGAAACAATGCGGGCATTCTGCTGCCTGTAAAGCTTTCTTTCGCTTATATCCTGTTCAAAATACTGCGAATAAATTCTGTTAAGCTTATTCTCCGCAAGGTCGTACATATACACGTCTCCAAGCTTTACAAATGAAGCTTTGGTTGACGCGTCATTTACTACAATCTGCATATCGGTATCAGAAGTAATTCCCATATTAAGCTCGCTTTTATTAAGACTTGAAAGCGATGCCTCAAACAGGCTTTCCACTGTCCGCTCATACCAGAGAAGATATATTCTTCCCGACGTATATTTGATACGGTAATATTCTTTTACATAAAACGTCTCATTGCCCGCATCTGTCTGTGCAGACGCATAATAGTCAAGCGAAACTGCGGCTGTCTCAATATTGATTTCCCTGATAGTAGGTATAATGTCCGTAATAACAGACGGCTTAAGCGAACCCCACGTAACATTAGCAAATGCCGAATGGATATCCACATATGCAAGCGTAGTATTATCCGCTGAGGCCTGCGGTTCAATATATGTCGCCGCCTCTTCGTCTTTATTAATAGTCATATTATGAAAATTCATTACAAAATCAAGCTTCTCAGACACATGGCATTCTTCCGGATAATACTTGATTCTCGTATAATAATTAATCTTTCTGCTTACGTTTGTCACCAAAACAAGCTTAAGAGAATATTCTTTACTTGTCTCAAATTCACAGTCAGGCTTTATACTGCATACACGCATATCCTCTTTATCAGTAAGCGCGCTTACAGAACCCGAATCCATAAGCTCTCTCGTATCACACGAACGAATCTCATAATTAAGCTTATTAATCGGCGTATCGTATTCACGTATATTAACGCTAAACAGCTTACTGTCGTCAAGAACCGTTATGGATTCTCTCATCATTCCTACAGGAATATTGCTGCTGTATCCGTACAGCCTGTTCATATCACTGCCCGACGCGCCAAGGTACAGTACAGGATAAGTCTCGCCTCCGGCTTCTACAGTATTACCGGGCGTATATACATTTATCTCTTCAATATATCTTCCGAAAAACCAAAGGGCCGCTGCAAATATAATAATCAGCCCCATACCTTTATATAAATGCTTTAACATAGTATCTCCCTTAATCAAACAATCAAACCAGGTTTCTGTCTATTTTACAGACATTTTCCCGAAAATACAATACCACCTATACACAATTTAACACAATATGCATAGAATAACACTATAATATTTGAAAACCGGGGTGACCTACATTTGTATAATGACGGACTGAACAAGATGCCTTTCTCTCCTTTTTATAATTATGACAGCAGCGACGCTATAGACAACGACTATTTTTACATGCAAAGCATAACTCCATATGGAATGTCTGATATCACAAAACATATTATAGACGAATGCGACAGGCTTGAATATGACGGAAGCTTTATGTTTGACGAATATCCTGATAAAAACCAGATGCTTGCAGTCACAAAACGTATTGCAAAAAACTGCTCATCCGACAAATCTATGGAAAATGTAATATTTCAGGCATTGGCAAATGAAATGATTCACAGAAGGCGTCGCCGCCGCTGCAGAAAAAACTGGAACCGCAATTGCTTCTATTAATATGAGTCGTTAATAACCGGATATCCTACGGATATTTCCATAGCATCCTTTTTTTCATTGTAGCTATAGCTCACCTGTACATTTATCAGTTCATCGTCGGCTGTTATCGTATCGGTGAGTTTCTTTGAATACCCATACTGCGTAAAGCACTCTCCACCCATACCGCCGCATACGGGCTCGGCGTTAATACGCGCAAAAATTCTGTCCGTATATGCCTTACACTGCCTTTCTGTCATTTTCCCATCAGATACAGCGTTAATCCTTATATAAGTAACGTAATCCGCATCAGATGACTTTAAAACGTTTTCCACAGTCTTTTTTATGTTTTCAGCATTTTCAGTATCAGTCTTCAGCGTAACCGTACTGTGAAAGTATGTACTTTCATATATGTCGTTTTTTGTAACAATCTCATTAACAGCGAAATCCTTCTCCTTGCAGGAAGCTTTCATATATATAACGTCTTTTCCCCCGCATTTTTCATATGAAACATTATTATAGCCAAGCTCCCTGTTCAATTCGTCAAGAAGCGTCTCTGCCGACATATAAAAATCCTCCTCTGCAGATGATAATCTCGCCGTAGTTTCAACAACACATTCCGAAACCCGAAGCTTATCAGAGGCTGCAAACGCTTCGGTTATTTTTACATCATCAGGAAAAGACTGATTCAAAATTATCTGCACGAATGCCGCAGCACATAATGCGGCGCATAACGCGCATACTATTTTTATCTTCGTATTACTGAATACAGATTTTATTTTATCCACAATAATTCCTCCATTATCATTTCCATAACTTATACTGTATTCATATTTTTACCTCGTATTTTAATTTCTATTCATTTTTATCCACGCATTATCATTCATTAGCTTGATATTTTTTCATATATTTAATATACTTATATATAATGACGATATTACAGGGAGGTTCTAATTTGAAAGCAAATATACGACTAAGAAATATTATTATTCTTACTTTTGCCGGAATGATTAACGCGTTTGGCGTAACCGTATTTCTTGCTCCTGTCAAATTATATGACAGCGGTATATCGGGAACGTCAATGATTCTTTCACAGCTTACTCCATCATACTTAAGCCTTTCATTATTTCTTGTGCTGCTGAACATTCCGCTTTTTATACTCGGTTTCAAACGCCAGGGAATAACGTTTACAATATATTCTGTATATACAGTTTTTATATATTCGCTTTGTGCATTCCTTATAACAGATGTAATTCCGGTTGATGTCAGCGCCGTTTCTCCTCTTGCCGGAGACGACCTTCTGTTATGCGCCTTATTTGGCGGACTGATATCCGGTACAGGCAGCGGTCTTACAATAAGGTTTGGCGGTGCAATCGACGGAATAGAAGTTATGGCTGTTATATTTGCAAAACGAATCGGTATAACAGTAGGAACATTTGTAATGATATATAATATTATTTTGTACATAGTATGCGGCTTTGCTATCGGAAGCTTTATTCTGCCGTTATATTCCATTATAACTTACGGAGCGGCGCTTAAAACGATAGACTTTATAGTAGAAGGTATAAGCAGGGCAAAAGCTGCAACAATAATAACCGATAAGGCAGAGCCTGTATGCGCCGCATTATCCGAAGCTTTCGGACGCGGACTAACAATCTCCAATGTTAAAGGTTATTATTCCGATTCAGACAAATCGATGATATATTTTGTTGTGAACCGGTTTCAGATTTCCAAGATGAAGGACATTGTGCATTCGATTGACTCTTCGGCATTTATTTCAATTACGGAAGTTGCAGATGTATTTGGCCAGGGACAGCAGACGGCATAAATGTCCCCCTTGATTAATTATGTACATAGTATTATACTATTTATGTTATCTATGTATTTACTTTTAACAACATTTATGATACAATATTTTATGGACGCGGGTGATTATATTTATGGCAGCAAGAAATAATTTTAAAAGCGGTTCATGTGAAATGCTGATACTTCATATTCTGAAAACTAACGGTGATTGTTATGCTTATCAGATTTCGCAACTTATCAAAGAAATGTCTGACGGTATTATATTTTTTCCTGAAGGCTCGTTATACCCTGCTGTTTACAGACTGATTGATTATGGATTTATATCAGATTATAAGAAGCAGACAGGCAAACGGCTTATAAGAATATATTATCATCTCGAACCCAGTGGCGAGGAATATATTCAGGAATTGTTAGCAGAATATCACGAGACTGTTCAGGGTATTGAATGTATACTGCATCACGAATAATTGTACAAAAGGGGACTGTTTAAAATTATGAAAAGCGCATCAAGAAAATACTATAAGGATATTAAAGTACTTATTCCGATACGAAGAAAGTATGAACGCCGCCTGCTTGAGCAGATTAAGCAGCGTGTCATGGAACTAGAATCATCATGTGACAATATTACCTACGATTGTCTCGTTGAGGCCATAGGAGCACCTGCTGATATAATTAATAATTATTATGCTAATGTTGATTTAACGCACTTAATCAGGCGTATGCGAATTGCCAGGACGGTTCGCATATGCGCGTATATCTTATTATTTTTGGTTACGCTTGCTTTAGCTGTAAATATATGTACAAACGTTTGGTTATACATACAAACTAACAATTATATTATAACCGACACAACAAAATCATTTTATTAAACGCTTATTATTAAGCTAACAGTTAAAGGAGATCAACATTATGAAAATCAAAACATTTATCACCTGTTTATTGGCCGCTCTGTCAATCACATTATCATCTACGCCTGCGTTAGCACAGGACAGCAATACTAAAACAACATATTTTGACGACGGAAGTTATATGGTAACTACGTTAATATCGGAAGATGCTTCCGGCTGTTCGCCATATGTATTAACACAGACTGAAAACAAGACCGGCATTACAAGATATTATAACGAAGCCGGAGAACTTGTGTGGTACCTTAAGGTTAAAGGCAATTTTACCTTTAACGGAACTACTGCGAAATGCAACAGCGCTGAAGTAGAGGCCAAATCATATGCTGATTGCTGGAAAGTAACGAACCTTTCTGCAGCACGAAGCGGCGCTAAAGCATATGCGTCATGCGTAGCCAAATTTTACAAAGGCTCTACGCTTATCCGCAGTTTTAATAAAACGACTTCAATTACATGCTTACCTGACGGCCACTATATATTTGAATAATATACAGAATATTTTTAACGCAGAAAGGATGATAACAATTGAATATCAAAAAGCTTAGATGCTTTATTTGCAGGATTTTCAAGCAGTCAGATAAAGATGACAATACAGTTAAAATTCCCGCATATTACGCATTTAAAGAGGAGCACAGTACGCTGTTATGTTCCATTTCGATATTCATAATTATTATTATGACATGTGTTATAATATATATGCTTCCGCTTGTAAAGGAAAAATACGGCAGCTCAGATATCAATATGGACAAATATTCTATAGGAGCTCCACATAATACCAGTTCAGACAGCTCAGATAACGTTACATATTAATTCGATAACTAATCTGAGGATATCGCACATACAATAATTGATATATAGCAAACCCCTGAAATGTCTATCAGCATTTCAGGGGTTTATACGTTATAACTTACACATATGGTTGTTTTTATTCAGCGCTTCGTTGCAACGTATTATTTATACTTTGAAGCAAGGTTAAGCCTTGTAAGAGACCTCTTAAGAGCTGCTTCTGCACGAGTCATATTAACTTCTGCATCTCCGCTCTTGATTCTGCGCTCAGCGCGGATTTTTGCCTCATTGGCACGGTTTACATCAATCTCCTCCGGCCATTCACAGGATTCCGCAAGAATTGTAACCATATCCTTTTTTACTTCCATAAATCCTTCAAGAAGAGCTGCTTCCTTTACTTCTTCACCCTCAGTAATTTTCAGTACGCCGGGTGCAACAATTGTTGTAAGTGGAATATGTTCCGGCAAAATACCTATCTCACCTTCTGTAGTATTAAGCTCAGCCATATCAACATCACCTTCATAGAATAAACGCTCAGGGGCGATAATACGAAGTCTGAATGTCTTATTGTCTGCCATACTGATACCCCCTTACATTATTTATTATTATATCTTGCAAGGACGTCGTCAATATTACCCGCATTAAGGAAATAACTCTCAGGAATATCATCATGTTTTCCTTCAATTATTTCTTTGAATCCCTGTATAGTTTCAGAAAGCGGTACATACTGTCCCGGAAGACCCGTAAACTGCTCAGCTACATGGAACGGCTGTGACAGGAACCGCTGTATCTTTCTTGCTCTTGCAACCAAAAGCTTATCATCCTCTGAAAGCTCATCCATACCAAGAATAGCAATAATGTCCTGTAATTCCTTGTACTTTTGAAGAATCTCCTGAACTCCTCTGGCAACCTTATAATGCTCTTCACCAACTACTCTTGGGTCAAGTATCCTTGATGTAGACTCAAGCGGGTCAACAGCAGGATAGATACCAAGCTCAACAATAGAACGTGAAAGAACTGTCGTTGCATCAAGATGCGCAAATGTCGTTGCAGGAGCCGGGTCCGTAAGGTCGTCTGCAGGCACGTATACAGCCTGGACAGATGTTATGGAACCGTCCTTCGTAGATGTAATTCTCTCCTGAAGAGCTCCCATCTCCGTCTGAAGCGTCGGCTGATAACCAACCGCACTAGGCACACGTCCGAGAAGCGCCGACACCTCTGAACCCGCCTGGGTAAAACGGAAAATATTATCAATGAACAAAAGTACGTCCTTTCCAACCTTATCACGGAAATACTCTGCCATAGTAAGACCTGTAAGACCTACTCTCATTCTTGCTCCCGGCGGCTCGTTCATCTGACCGAATACCATTGTCGTCTTATCAATAACACCGGATTCAATCATTTCATAATAAAGGTCGTTACCTTCTCTTGTACGCTCGCCAACACCGGTAAATACAGAATATCCACCGTGCTCAGTAGCAATATTAGTAATAAGCTCCTGAATAAGAACCGTCTTTCCAACACCGGCTCCTCCGAACAATCCTATTTTACCACCCTTCTGATATGGACAAAGAAGGTCTACTACCTTAATACCTGTCTCCAGTATCTCAGTTGTGGTTGACTGCTCTTCAAAGCTTGGCGCTTTTCTGTGAATAGGGTGGTATGCTTCTGCCTTAGGCGCCGGCTTCTCATCAATCGGGTCGCCTAATACATTAAACATACGTCCAAGCGTTGACTCTCCGACGGGAACTGTAATTGGCGCTCCTGTACTTACTGCTTCCATGCCGCGTACAAGTCCGTCCGTAGGACCCATAGCTATACAGCGTACAGTATCATCTCCCAGATGCTGGGCAACCTCTAACACAAGCTTTCCGCCGTCGTTAGTCTTAACCTCGATTGCATCATATATCTCAGGGAGAACTCCGGCAGCAAATCTTATATCAAGGACAGCGCCGACTATCTGGGTAATTTTACCTATATTTTCTGCCATTATTTCCTCCATTCTGCCACATATATATGGCTTATCAAAGTATTATTCAACCGCTGCCGAACCTGCAATTATCTCTGTAAGCTCCTGAGTAATCGCTCCCTGCCTTGCACGGTTATATCTAAGTGTAAGATCTGCTATCATGTCCTCTGCATTATTAGTAGCAGAATCCATAGCCTGCATTCTTGCTCCATTCTCACTTGCAACGGCCTCGACCAAAGCTCCGAATACAAGACTGTTAATATATTTTGGAACTATCATCTCAAGCGCTTCTTCTGCTTCAGGTTCATAGTTCATAAGCGTCAGCCTGTCAATATCGGAAGTCTTCTCATCTTCGGAAGCAGCTTCTTCCTCTATATTCATCGGAAGAAGTTTAAGCAGAGTAGGAATATGGGTAACAGTATTTTTAAAAACTGTATATGCAAGATATATCTCACCAAATTCACCATTCTCATATGCGTCAAGAACAGCGCGTCCTATTTCCACTGCATCTGCAAATAACGGCGAATTAATCGCTTCTGAATAATCCTCTTTTATCTCATATCCAAGCCCGCTGAATGTAGCAGCTCCTTTTTTTCCTACGGCATATATTACTGTATTGTCAGGAGAAAAACGCTTATCCTTTGTCAGAAGCTTTACAACATTAGCATTGTATCCGCCCGCAAGGCCTCTGTTAGATGTTATTACAATAACAGCCTTCTTTGCAGAAGCATTCCCCTGCATATACGGATGCGTAATGTTATTTGACATTGACAATATAGAACATACCGTTTTATACATCTGATCAAAATATGGCTTAGAGCTCTCGGCACGGTTCTTTGCTTTCTGAAGCTTCACGGTAGCAACAAGCTTCATAGCCTTTGTAATCTGGCCTGTGCTGGATACGCTCTCTTTACGCCTTTTGATATCTCTCATCGTAGCCATAATAATCCTCCAATCCGCAAAACGCCGGTTTAATTTCCTTTAAACTCCTTAATATATTCAGGTACAGCCTTCTTAAGAAGCTCCTCCGTTTTATCGGAAATAACCTTCTCATCGCGGATATTTGAAGGTATCTCAGGATACTTAGAATCAAGGTACTCAAACAGTCCTTTTTCAAAATCAAGTATCTGGTCAACCTCAATCTCAAGAAGATATTTATTAACGGCAGCATATATAATAATTACCTGATACTGTACAGGCATCGGTTTATACTGATCCTGCTTGAGTATCTCACGAATCCTTTCACCCTGTGCAAGCTTAAGTCTTGTATCTTCATCAAGATCAGAACCAAACTGCGAGAATGCTGCAAGCTCTCTGAACTGAGCCAGCTCAATACGGATAGGCCCCGCAATCTTTTTCATTGCCTTAATCTGAGCCGAACCACCTACACGCGATACCGACAGACCTGCATTAACAGCAGGACGGAAGCCGGAATTGAACATCTCAGTCTCAAGATATATCTGTCCGTCTGTAATAGATATAACGTTAGTAGGTATATAAGCCGATACGTCGCCTGCCTGCGTCTCAATAATAGGAAGCGCAGTAAGCGAGCCTCCGCCTAACTTGTCGCTAAGCTTTGCCGCTCTCTCAAGCAGTCTTGAATGAAGATAGAATACATCTCCAGGATAAGCCTCGCGTCCCGGCGGTCTTCTAAGAAGAAGCGCAAGCGTACGATAAGCAACAGCATGCTTACTGAGGTCGTCATATACAACAAGCACGTCCTTACCCTGCTCCATCCATTCTTCACCCATTGTACAGCCTGAATATGGAGCTATATATTGAAGCGGCGCCAGCTCGCTGGCTGTAGATACAACAACAGTTGTATAATCCATTGCACCGTGTTCTTCAAGCGTCTTAACTATACCGGCAACAGTAGAGGCTTTCTGTCCTATGGCAACATATATACAGTTAACCCCCTGTCCCTTTTGGTTAATAATTGTGTCTATAGCTATAGCTGTCTTTCCTGTCTGACGGTCGCCGATAATAAGCTCGCGCTGTCCGCGACCAATCGGAACCATCGCGTCAATAGCCTTGATACCTGTCTGAAGAGGCGTATCAACTGATTTTCTTGAAATAACGCCTGAAGCTACTCTTTCAATCTGTCTGAATTTATCTGTCTCTATAGGCCCTTTACCGTCAACAGGCTGGCCAAGCGCATTAACAACACGTCCAAGCATTGCGTCGCCTACAGGAACCTCAACAACTCTTCCGGTCGTTTTAACTGTGTCGCCCTCATTAATATTGCTGGCGTCACCTAACAGAACAGCGCCGACATTATCCTCTTCGAGGTTAAGCACCATTCCATATATCTCATTAGGAAATTCCAACAGCTCGCCCTGCATGGCTTTTTCAAGTCCATGAATTCTGGCAATGCCGTCAGCCACCTGAATTACCGTACCAACATCTGACACTTCAAATCCGGTACTGTATTTCTGAATCTGTTCTTTTATTACAGAACTGATTTCTTCCGGTCTCAAATTCATTTTCCCAAAGCACCCTCCTTTTCACTTATTCACTAATTTAACTGAATACCCATAAGTGTTCTGGACAATGTATTAAGCTTATTCTTAACACTGTTATCCATTACACGGTCTCCTATGCGAATAATCATTCCGCCTATGAGCTTCGGATCAACACTGTAATTCATCACGAACTCAACATACTGTGTGACTTCAATGAGCCTTTTGACAATCTGCTCCTTCTGACTGTCGGTCAGCAAAACCGCAGAAGTAACATATGCCACACCAATGTTATAGTACTGCCTTGCCCTGTCCGTAAAATAATCGAATATATTCTCAAGCTCGGAAGCGCGTCCCTTTTCAATCACGGTAACAAGAAAACCTGTCATAATATCAGAAACTCTTCCGTCAAAAATATTCTTTATAAGCTGAACCTTTTCTTCTATATCGATACGTGGATGCTCCATGAGCGCCGCAAGGTCAGCATTATCTTTCCATATCTGTCCTACAGCATCAACCTCATCCCACACATCCTTTAGTACATCCTTGCTAAGGGCAAGATCAAATAAAGCGTCTCCATATGTTTTGGATACTAATTTTGCCATGTGCTCTCACCCATTTCCTTAAGTGTATTCTCTATCATCTCATTCTGGCTTGCTTCATCCATAGATACGGTAACCATTTTTTCTGCCATAAGAGCTGCAACAGAAATAATTTCTTTCTTCATTTCATCCTGCGCCTTGCTCTTCTGGCGCTCAGCTTCTTTTTCCGCTCTCTTAATAATTCTGTGAGCTTCTTCCTTTGCTTCGTCTACTATCTCATTTTCCTGCTTTTTAGCTTTCTTTCTTGTCTGACTCATAATCTCATCAGCTTCGGTTTTTACTGCCTTAAGCCTCGAATCATATTCCTCTTTAAATGCAATTGCTTCTTCTTTCTCTTTCTTTGCATCAGCCATATCATTGGCTATAAGAGTCTGACGCTTCTTGATAAGCTCTCTTGCAGGATTGAATAAAAGATATGAAAGCAATATGAATAAAATAAGCATCGCAATAAGCGTTATACACGTATCAAAAAGGGTCTGTGCATCAAGACCGAATATTCTCTGCCATATACCGCCCTCTTCTGCCAGCGTAACCGACATATTCTGAACTGCCAATATGCTATTCAATATTATAAGCCTCCTCTCTTAAGCTTTCTCTAATCAATAAAGGCTTATTTACGGCATTAATGGCTTAACAAACATTAACAGCAGCGCTACTACGAAACCATAAAGACCTGTTGTCTCGGCAACGGCCTGTCCCAAAAGCATTGTTGACATAATGCTTCCTCTTGCGCCCGGATTACGTCCGACTGCAGAAGCGCCGTAACCTGCTGCGATACCCTGACCAACACCAGGTCCGATACCTGCGATAACTGCCAGACCTGCGCCAATTGCTGAACATCCTAATACAAATGCTTCACTTGAAATTCCTTCCATTATAGAATCCTCCTTAAAATAAATGTAAATAATTTAAATACTTTTACCTGTTTATTCTTCTTCACCAATCTGGTTATATATAAATACCATAGTAAGCATTACGAATACGTATGCCTGCAATACTCCGGCAAACACATCCAGATATGCATGAAGAAACGCCGGCCATCCTACGGCAAATACCTTAAGCAGGCCGTATATCAATGCCATCATGAGCGTTCCGGAAAACATATTACCGAACAAACGCAGCGACATTGAAATAGGTGTAGACACCTCACTGATAACATTAACCGGGAAGAATAAAAATATCGGTTCAAACAAGCTCTTAAGCTTGCCCCATTTCTGATATCTTATTCCGTTAAACTGAATCAGAACCCATGTAATGAGCGCCAGTGGGAATGTAACGCCAAAATCTGCTGTCGGAGGCCTTAACCCGATAAGGCCACTGAGATTACACAGCAGCAAAAAAGCAAATAATGAACCTACATAATTAGCAAATCTCGGTCCATGTTTTTCACCCATTGAGCTTACGAGCATGTTATCTACGGATTCAACAATCAGCTCGATAACATTGAGAAAACCTTTAGGTGGTTTTTGGGGGTCAGCTTTTCGTATAACTCTGTTGGCAATAACTGCAAATACAACCAGCGCTATAAATATAATACTCAGGCACACATGCGTCGTGGTAATGTATAATGTCTGTCCAAACAGATTAAACTTAACATACCCTTCAATAAAAAAGCTCAGGTTCGACGCACTGTCACTAAGCATAAGCGAAGCTTTCTGCGTACCCTGGGTTAATACTGACATCACTTACCTCTTATCCTCCTTTTCCTTAATAAAATCAAAGCATCTGTGAACTAACGGCTGAAGATATGCCGAAAATTTTAATGAAAAAATCCCCACAAGCACACCCCAAGGATTAACATACTCTCTGAAAAAGAACGACGCACACAAAGCAAGTCCCATTGTCGCAATTCTTATAACAGACTGCTTTCTGCCATATTTTTTAGCAGATTCAGGATCAAGATCAAGCGCTATATCAATACATCTTCGCATATTGCCAAGCACTCCAAAGGCAATTGCTCCGCCTATAACTGCACTTACCGGAAAAATGACATACTGTCTGCTTATAAACGCACCTGCCGCCGCATACACAATTACCTGAATTATAATTGCAGCCGCCATTTCACGATATGTCCTTATTCCCTGTTCCATATCTGCCTCCAATACTACTTATGCTGGTCTTTTTCGCCGCCCGACTTATTCTTTTCATGTTCACTGTACAAATCTGAAAAATACTTTTGATTTTCTTTTTCTTTTTTTAAATCCTTTGCATAAAAACTCTTGGTAATGGAATATACACTCCGGATTCCCGCCAGAAAACCAAGAATCATAAAGATAATCATAAAGCAGCTCTTATTAAACCATGTATCAAGCTTATACCCTATAAACAAGCATAAGCCAACCGGCACTATCATACTGATTCCTATCTGCAGAATCATTGATATTCCTTTTGCGACCTCAGATAATTCTGATGGCTGCGTCTGCTTTTTTATTTTCTTTCCCATTGTTAATATTCCCCAATCAACCGACAGTATTATAGCACTAAAAACAGGCAAAGTCCACTATAATATCACAGTTTGGAGGAAATATCTGCGCATGCTCTCATCGCCTCGATTACAGCGCTTCTCATTCCTTTTTCTTCAAGCACCCTTACTGCCTCTATAGTGGTTCCCGCCGGAGAGCAAACCATGTCCTTAAGCTCTCCCGGATGCATATTGGTATCAATAAGCAGCTTTGCCGTTCCGTATACTGCCTGTTCGGCAAACGTATATGCCTGCGCGCGCGGCATTCCTTCTGCAACCGCAGCATCAGCCATCGCCTCGATAAACATTGCAACATACGCGGGCGCGCTTCCTGATACCGCCACAACCGCATCCATAAGCTTTTCAGGAACAACCTCCGCTTTACCAAAACTCCTGAGTATCTTTAACGCATATGCCAGCTCAACATCAGTAACATTACCATTAGCGCATACCGCAGTCATTCCTTCTCCGCAAAGCGCCGGTGTATTAGGCATTGTCCTTATAAGCTTAATATTCCTTCCAAACAGCGATTCTATACGGTCAACGCTCTGTCCTGCCACAATTGATATAATAATCTTGTTCTCACTTACCGTATCTCCTATCTCTTCTATCACCGCAGCAAGAACCTGCGGCTTTACAGCTAAAAGAATCATTTCCGATTCCAGAACAAGCTCGCTGTTATTAGACGTTGTATTAATTCCGTATGTACTTTCCGCATCAGAAAGCGCTTTACCACTCTGATCTGACGCAATTATCTCTTCAGGAAGAAATGTTCCTGTATTAATCAGCCCGGCAATTATTGCTTTAGCCATATTGCCGCATCCAATAAATCCTATCTTCATACCAATCACTCCATATCTTCCTCAATCTGCCTGATTCTGTTAATATGTCTCTCATCTCCTGAAAATTCAGTATGAAGAAATGTATCGACAATCTTTATTGCAAGTCCCGGTCCTACTACCCTTGCGCCCATTGCAACAATATTGGCGTCGTTATGCTCTCTGGTCGCCTGCGCGCTGAAACAATCATGGCAGAGAGCCGCGCGTATTCCTTTAAACTTATTAGCGGTAATAGAAATTCCGATACCTGTTCCGCATATCAGTATCCCTTTTTCACATTCTCCGCTTAAAACTGCCTTCGCAACCTTTTTTGCATATACAGGATAATCACATGAATCTTTTGTATAAGTTCCGTAATCCTTATATTCAATACCGGATTTTTCAAGATAACTAATTATCTCCTGCTTTAATTCATAACCTCCATGATCGCTTCCTATAGCTATCATAACACGTTACCCCCTTATATATTTTCTTCGTTTAATTTTTTAACAATCTGTTCTATTACTTCATATATGTCCTGATAACAGGCCTCATATATATCAAGCTCCTCCCCGTACGGGTCCAAAAGCTCGTCATCATTGCCGACAAATTCTTTTAGCGTATATACCTCTCCTGTATACCCGTAATCCTCTAATATTCTAAGCTTTTCCGTAAATCCCATTGTAAGCACAAGCGTATTATCACCAAGCTCTTCATCAGACAGCTGTACAGACAGCCCTTCATTAAGCTCTATACCATGCATTTTCAGTATAAGCATTGCTTTGGGATTGTATGGTTCTTCAAACAATACGGCAAGGCCTCTTGACATTATTTCAGGCTTATCGCCATGTTTTCTGTATAACTGCGAAAAAACAGCCTCTGCCATAACACTCCTGCATATATTATCATTGCCCGCAAATATTATTCTGTCATATTTCATACACACTCTTCCTTTTTTATACATAAATAATCTTGTGCCCGGCAGCTTTCATCAACCTGTTCATTATTGCGTCTCCCAGATTTTCATCAGAAAAGCCCTCTATATATATATGCTTTATTTTATATTCGTCCATTTTTCTTAATGCGCCGTATAATCCGCGCGCTATACTAAGCTCGTCGCTCCTTGAGCCTATGCATATAACTTTACCATAATTATATCTGTACCGATTCTCAGTCGTAGTAATAATTCCTGTCTCAGCTTCATCATACTGTCCCGCCAGCTCATTGATACGCTGCGCCGCCTTATCTGCGTCTCCTGAGATAATTGTAAGTTCACCTTCAGGCGCATAATGCCTGTACTTCATCCCCGGGGCTTTCGGCCTTACATCCTTTCCCACATTGCCTGAAAGAGCCGGGTCTTTTTCTACTCTTCCAAATACTTCCGCCAACATACATGTATTTATGTAACCCGGCCTTAATACTACCGGAACTTCTGCCGTAAGGTCAACTATAGTAGATTCAAGTCCTATATCTACAGGCCCGCCGTCAAGTATAATGTCAATCCTGCCGTCGAGGTCACATTTTACATGTTCTGCCGTAGTCGGACTCGGTTTTCCTGACACATTGGCGCTCGGAGCCGCTATAGGCACGCCCGCTTCCCTGATAAATGCAAGCGCAACAGGATTATCAGGCATTCTTACCGCTATTGTATCAAGCCCTCCCGTAGTCTCATACGGAACCTCTTTTTTCTTTTTAAGAATAATCGTAAGCGGCCCCGGCCAAAAACGGCTTATTAGTCTTACCGCCTTATCCGGCACTTCACAGGCGAGCATATTAAGCTGGCTTATATCAGCAATATGCGCTATAAGCGGATTGTCCGAAGGCCTTCCCTTAGCGCTGTATATCCTGCATGAAGCTTCGGGGTCCAGAGCATTTCCCCCAAGTCCATAAACCGTCTCCGTCGGAAATGCAACAAGACCGCCCCTCCGTATAACAGAACCGGCTTTTTTTATATACTCGTATTCTTCTGTAGTAATATCACTGCTTATCTTATATATAACTGTATCTGGCATAACTAAATTCACAACCTTACTAACCATATATAATATACTATTTATACTATTTAGTCTAGCCTTAGATAGGCATAATCAAACAGTTTCGATAATAATCTATATTAAAACCATATACAGGACTCTTCAATGAATAACATCAAATTCAAATTAAGCCTTGCAGCTGCATTTATTATTGTGGCTTTCGGCATGGCGTCATTATTTAACACCGTATATTCATTATATGTAAGTAATATGCTTCCTGAATGGAAGCCCAAAAAAACCATTGTTATAGATCCTGGACACGGGGGCTACGACCCCGGAAAAATAGGCATAACAGGAACTCTTGAAAAAGACATCAATCTGTCCATTTCACTTCTTCTGAAAACCGAGCTTGAAAAAAACGGCTGCAGAGTAGTAATGACAAGAACAGATGACAACGAACTATGCTCTCCTGACTGCGCTAACAAAAAAACGGACGACCTCAACCATAGAATAGAGATAATAGAAGCTGCAAAACCTGATTTCGTAATAAGCATACATCAGAACAGCTTTCCTGACACAAACGTATCCGGCGCACAGGTATTCTATTACGGAAACGAAGAAGATACAAAAAATAATTCCGGCGTTCTAGCAGAATATATACAAAACGCTCTGATACGCTTGCAAAATCCTGACAATCACAGACAGCCTAAGGCTAACACAAGCTATTATCTTCTTAAAAACACGACTCGTTCCATCGTAATAGTAGAATGCGGATTCTTAAGCAGCTACTCGGAAGAATCTCTGCTTACGGATAAAGCTTACCAGGAAAAAACAGCAGACGCCATATGTCAGGGAATACTGGACTATATTAATGCTAGTTAGCATTAATATAATTCGCAACCGTATTCCAAACCTCTGTTTTTTCAAATCCCAGTCTCCAAAAGCTCACGTTATTAATACCGCTCTGGGTAACGGCCTTAAGCTTTTCTTCTATAGACCTTTCCTCCTCAAGCCATATCTGGAATGTCGAACCATTCTCCTGATATTCTGCATAGTACTGTCCGGATTCGGCGTCCCATGCATGGTCGACCTTACGGTCGTTAAGTATGCTTTGGGCTCCGCTCATGCTGTATGCAGCAGAGGTAAGGCCCTCCTGCGACAATTTCCAAAGCCTTGTATAGAATGGAAGCGCCATAATTACACGTTCCGGACTTACCATTTCCGTAATTTTGCCGGCTGCATCTTTTACAAATCCAATTGAAGATACGGAACCGGCTTCCTCGCTTCCGCTGTAATGTTCATCATACGCCATAATTACTACATAATCTGCGACTTCACCCTGTTCTTCATAATTATAATATTCTCTGTAAGAAACAGGCACATAATTATTGATTGAGAGAACGATTCCGTTATTACTGCATTTAACAGCCATCTCCCTGACAAACTGTATGAAGTCTTCTCCGCTTTCTTCTTTTATATTTTCAAAATCTATATTAATGCCGTCAAGATTATATTCTATCGCCATACTCAAAAGCTTATTTTCCAGCCGCTCACGGCTTTTTGTATTAGCCAGAACTACCGCAATATCAATCTCTTTACTAAAATCACTGCAAAGCCCCCACACTTCAACTCCTGCATTATGCGCCCTCTGAACATAAGCTTCATCTGCAAGAGAGGATATGTTTCCCTGATTATCCTTAACCGAAAACCATGTCGGAGATATTGTATTAACGCCCTTTGTACTGTTCAGAAGATTGAGAAGCCCTCCGTTAGCAGACGCATTAGTAACCTGATGCCATGCCATACATATGTCGTAATCTTTTGTTATATGAACATATTCAGGCTTTGCAAACGAGGATTCTGTTATTCTGTACGAACTCTCATTAAGCTTTTTTGTCTTAACATAACCGATAATTCCGTCTTCCGATATAACCTTTGAAAATCCCCTGCTTACAGTCTCGTCGGTATCTACGCATACAACTTTATCATCCGGCGAAACTTCGGCAAGTATCTGACTCTTAATACTATCTTTAAGCCTTATCACCGTTTTCCTTTTTACCGTCGCTGCAAGCTCATTAATCCCCCATTTATACTGAATAACAATTCTGTTAGGCAGCTCGTATGTCTGATAGGTGATATCCGACGTCTCCTGTACATACGGCATGGCAATATAAGGAGTATCATTATGCATCTTAACAACAACATACTCTTTTGCAACACTGCCTTTATTCACTGATACTTCTGCAGCTTCAGGCTGAATTTTGATAATTTCCTGAGGCCTTGTTAATATCATAACCTGCTCGTTCGCATCCCAGTAAAACTTCTTATTAAACAGCTCTTTTACCATCGAATAACTGACATAAGGCACGCCGTCTGCATATAATCCCTTTTCATCAGATATGGAGTCCTGAAGAATTACAGCCATCTCTTCCTCCGATGTAAGATTATAGTATTCCGACAAATCCATTACTTCCTTAGAAGGTGAGAATTTATATATAAAAAATGCGGTCATTAGTCCGATAATTACAACAACTACAACAGCTGAAATCAATTTTATCTTTTTGTCCATTAACGTATCCTCCATTTGTCATATATTTATATAGTAACATATTTATCAGCAAATGGAAACACACATTCAGATAAATTAACTGAATGTGTGCCTTTAATCCGCATCACAGCCACACCGATAAATTATGCCTGAAATGCTCTGTATCCTGCAGTCTGCCTGCATATTTTTATTGCTGTTTACAGTTGATTAATTTTGTCAAAATTAATCTGAATAATACGTCCCTCCTCATCACAGAGGTAATCCTCCATATACACGGCGTCTTCAAGTACTTTATATAATTCCTGAGAATCGTCAGACGAGTACCTGACGCCGCAGACGTTAACATGTATGCCCTTTTTTTCAGCTTCACATATTTCGCTTCTAATCCATTCATACATAACGTTCTTATTGTTGTTTCGTCTTTGCTTATCCATATTAACTGCCTATGGCAAGGCGCAGTCTGTTGTGGTGTATACGTTCCACAGGCAATATACCAACTCCTCTCCATGTATATAATATGAGACGTCCATGAACACATTTTAGTCATTTTATCAGTCAAAATAATCATTTTCGGGATTATCTGCAAAAGATCTGTCAATGATATATAGATATATACCGATAAACTCCAGAATATAAGATCAAACAGAATTATTCTTTACCATGTCCCCCCTTTCTCAGGGTTCACACAGCGCCTCACAAAAAAATTATACGTAAAAAGGCATATTCCCGCAATTGACTAAATATACAATTATCTATAAGGTTTTTTGTGCAAATACGCAATATTTGTTTACATTTATTGGAATTTCATTGTGCAAATAATCCTATTGACTTTATTAATATTATAAATTATACTTTCTTATACATAAAAAAGGCTTTATTCAGCAACAGAAAGGAGTGTCTCCTGTATGAAAATCGAAAAAATAAGTGACAATCAGATAAGATGCACCTTAAGTCATCAGGACTTGGTTGATCGCGAACTCAAATTCAGCGAACTTGCTTATGGCTCAGAAAAAGCAAAAGCGTTATTCAGGGATATGATGCAGCAGGCTTCTTATGAATTTGGTTTTGAAGCTGATGACATTCCTCTTATGATTGAAGCAATTCCCGTTTCAAGAGAAACCCTTATACTTGTTATAACAAAAGTCGATAATCCTGACGAGCTTAACAACAAGTTTTCAAGGCTTTCTTTGGAAAGCGACGATACAGATAATGACAGCGCTGCAAAAAGCATTGCCCAAGAACTTATAGAAAGATTTAACAGATATACAAAAGATATAGACGGCGAAGAACCTGACAGCGCTCAGGACTCAGATACAGAGAACGCAGTACCAGAGCCCATACAGGTAGATAAGATTTCCGTCGAAGCAGTTCCACACACTTCACAAAAGACGGATACAGAAGCATTATTCTCATTTTCCTCACTTGACGACATTATCCGTATGGCTAAGGATATATCGAATATATATCATCAAAAGAACAGTGTATATAAGAACAACAATAATCACAGATATTACCTGCTTCTCCATAATGAGAGCCTTGCTGAAGAGGATTTTGCAAAAACCTGCAACATTATTCTGGAATATGGAACCGCCGAGCGTTCATCATATGCGGCCGCATCTCACCTTAAAGAACACTGCGATACCATTATCAGGGATAATGCCATTCAGGTACTTTCATCACTATAATAATTTTACTGAATTTAACACAAAGCGGAAAATAATGGATTAGATTATTTTCTGCTGCAAAGATTGCGCTTAATAAAACTAAGCTTACCATGCAGCCAAACAGATAGTATCTCTATGAAAGGAATAATCTGTATGCCGTCCTGTGATTTTATTTTTACGTTTGAAGATACTAAAATTCGAGCTAAGTTTCCTTTTTTTTCACAATTTACGTGTGCGATACCTAAACACTCACATAGTATTAACAGTTATGAAATTCACTATGTACCGTCAGGGAGAGGTACTGTCAATATATCCGGACATGATTACCGGATATCTCCCGGCACTTTGTATATTACAGGTCCCGATATCGACCACGAACAGATTCCTGATCCTGATAATCCCATGTCAGAATACTGCCTATATCTCCAGATTATTAAAACCAAAAAAGCTGCTGATAAGAACCGGCCGCTTCTTAATATATTTGAATCCACTCCATTTTGGCTTGGACAGGACAAGCATAATATAAAAATGCTGTTAGAGCTTATTATTAAGGAAACTGATGAAAAAAATATCGGCTATGAGTATCAGGTTTCATTACTTTATCAACAGTTGATTATAATTATGATAAGGAATTATCAGGATTGTAATTGTATTTCGGTGACAAAAGGCAGTACCCACCTGTATGAACCATACCTGTATATAGAACAACGTTTTTTATATGATTATAATAATATAACTCTAGATAAACTTGCCTCAGATATAGGTTTAAGCAACCGTCAGACTGAACGGCTGCTTAAACACAACTATAATATGAATTTCCGTCAAAAAAAACATCAGGCAAAAATGTCTGCCGCCAAGACAATGCTCTCTGATAATAACCTTAGCATTAACGAAATATCCGAGAGACTTAATTATTCATCTGCAGGGCATTTTTCAACATCCTTTAAAAAATATTATGGTATATCTCCTCATAAATTCAGACAGAATCAATAAACCCTGACTTTAACCGAAGTCCTTTTTTTGTTATAAGTAACGACACTGACAGTTGTCTTTCCCGCCTTTACTCCCTTTATTACACCTGAGGAAGAAACCTTTGCCACTTTCTTATTTTTACTTATATATCTTATACTGTAGCTTGCGGATTTTTTGGAAAGAGCATACTTAATCTTATATGATCTTCCTTTCTTTATAACCACTGTTTTTTTGTTTACAGTAATTTTCTTTGGCGCTTTTTTTACAGTAACGGCAATATTGGCTAGTCCGCCGCCTGCGGACTTTGCGGTTATGACAGCTTTTCCTGTCTTCTTTCCTTTAATAATTCCTTTCGCTGATACAGAAGCTACCTTGCTGTTTGACGAACTATATGATACACTGCCGGTTGAAGCTGCGATAAGTTTAAATTTCTCATTAACACCTATAGTTATTTTTGATTTGTTCAAAGTCACTTTGTTATCTACAGACGGTTCAGGAACTGGCGCCTGCGTTGGTGTCTCTGTATGATCCTGTACTGGTGTGCTCTGTGGATGATCATCAGGTTCAGGAGCAAAAAATGGTTCTGAATCATCAATCAGTACGTCATCTGTTATTGTTATATCAGGCTGTCCACTTTCATTAGAGAACATCAGCCAGTTAACATTAACAGAAGAATTAAATGTAAGGTAAACGTCATGTATGCCTGTAACTCCGGCTATTTCATATTCGTACGTATCATATGATGTCCATGAGCCGGTATTCACTGCATCTGTACTTGCAATAATCCTGCCTTCCGGCGAGTCGATTCTTATATCAAGGCTGCCTCCCTGTCCTGCAAGTCTCATTGACAGCTTGTTACATGTTTTGCCGAAATCTACAGATGAATACTTAACATAATCACCTGAATTGGAATATCCAAGATTTTCTCCTCCGCCTTCATCGGCACACGCTTCTGCGGTTACGGAACCAAATTTATCATCATAACTTTCAGCTTCAATTTTGTTATTAAGCGTTCTGTTAAACAGACTAAAGTTTGCAATACTAAACTTACCTCTTAATACAATACACAGGTCAAGTTCGTCTAAATTGCCATCATAGTACAGCCTGCCCGACACGGTCCTGTATCCTGTATCAGAATCATATTCTACAGGAAGTTTTCCTATGAGCCTGCCGTCATATCCTCCAACTCGAAGTTCTATGGTTCCCTGTGAATCATTGGAAAGTCTTATCTGATATGATGACGGCTTATTATTACTATCTGTTATAAGCATGTATTTCGCATAGCCCTTTTCTTCAGTCTTAATTGTCTCTGAGCCGTCATCTGAACATGAACCTGACGTAATGCCATATGTGTCATAAGCCAAAGCTGCATTAATTGCTCCATTTGCAGCTACTGCGATTGGCATAATTATATCATTGTTGAACTTAATCTCTACCGAATATGCTGTTTGTATTGATTCATAATCAGGAATGTAAATATTAAGCGCGTCCGCATTCTGCTCCCATTCAAGGATTTCTCTGTCGGAGCCGTTAATAAGGCTTATTGACTTAATTGTTGAAGCATCCCAGTTATTGCTTCCAAGAGTTGTAACAGCCATCGTATCACTGGTAGGTTTCGCAAGAGCTGTAACATATAATGTGGAATTATCCTTACTCTTAGTAAACCTGATATCCTTAGTTGTATAATTGTAATTATCTCCTGAATTCTGAGACGGACCCTCTCCATAAATGAACCATGGACGTGTAGCATATATTGCGTCCCCGTATGTAGATAACCATTCTCCGATTGTAAGAAGGGCGTCTTCTGCTTTATCGGGAATTGTACCGTCTGCCTGCGGACCTACATTTAACAGCAGGTTACCATTCTTACTAACGATATCAACCAAAGCTCCAATGAACTCATTACCTGAACGATATACTTCATCGGTCGTATAACACCACGATTTACGTCCGATTGATGTGTCTGTCTGCCACACATAAGGATTAATCTTTGAAGACGCCGCACGCTCGCTCTCAGGAACAGCCTCAGCAGATGTAAATGCACCTGATTTGTTAAAACATACAACGCCGTCTTTATTATTAGTTAACGCCTGATTGTAATAGTTAGCAAGCATCAGATAACGGTTAGCATCATCATACTTGTTAAACGGTTCCTGCACAAGGTCAAAATCATAATATATAAGATCCGGGTTATATTTGTTGATTATTTCCATGGAAATATCATACCATTTGTGAATATGCTCCTCTGATTTGGACTTACCGTCACCATACAGTTCGCCGTATTTTAAAGAGCCGTCCTCATTCTTTTCTGTTATATCAGTTCCTGCCGCATCAGAGTCACTGAAAAACCAGTCATTCTCAGCAAAATGATTAGATATTCCAAAGCGCATTCCTCTGTCTTTACATGCTTTCTGAAGCTGTCCAACATAGTCAACACCGGCTTGTTCAACCGAATTATATGTTGTCTGCACATCAGAGTTATATAATGCAAAAGAATCGTGATGCATGCCAACCGGCATTACATACTTTGCACCCGCATTCTTAAAAAGCTCTGCCCAGTAATCTGCCATATTGTTATCAGAAAATGCCTTCAGTTCTGTTACAAACTGTGGGATAAAATCCTTGTATCCAAAAGCTGCGGAGCCTCCATATGTATTCTTGTGATATGTATAGATATCACTTCCGCCATAACTTTTTGTTCCTTTCATATACATCCAGTGACCATACCATTCATCTCCGAATGCGGGTACCGAATATATACCGTAATGAATGAATATGCCAAATTTCGCGTCACGGTACCATTCCGGAACCTGATATTCCGAGAGCGACTCTGTCGATGCGTTAAATGGACCTTCTACAAGCTCGTCAGCCTCGGGGTCAACATTAGACCAAGCTGCCTTGCACTGATTATCCGACGGCATACCCGCAACTACAAGACCTGTAGCAAGAAGACCAATTACTGTTTTTTTTATAGTTTGTTTTATTCCTTTCATAACAGTCACCTCTTTCTTTGTAGATAACACAATTGAGTACACTTTTTATTGTAATGATATATACAAAGTTTTCAATCATATGAGATGACAGTAATTTCATATATATGTCGTGTCAGCGAACATTATCAGAGCTTACTTTTATCAAACTTAATATATGCCGCCAAAAATAATATAATTTACCATTTTATACATTGCATTATTTATATTATACAAGTCTTCCGCCGTCAATTTCATATTTCCTGTCGCATATATAATCGATATCCGTCTCATTATGCGACGCAAGAAGTATCGTCTTTCCTTTCCGCTTTTCTTCTACCAGAAGGTTTCTCATTTTCTCAGTCATTTTCTTGTCAAGCCCGTTAAACGGCTCGTCCAGTATAAGTATGTCAGGGTTTTCCATAAGCGCCTGTGCGAGCCCAAGCCTCTGACGCATACCAAGAGAATACTTTTTTACGCCCTTTTTGTTATCAGCATCAAGCCCTACGACCTCCATGTACTCCCTTATTTCATCCCTGCCTATGAGCTTCTTAATTCCAGCTAACGTCTTAAGATTCTCATAGCCTGTCATATATGGTATAAATCCCGGATTTTCAATTATAAAGCCTGTATCAGGAGCAAACTCCACATCTTTTCCTATTATTTTCCCCTTAACGGTTATTTCTCCGGTAAACATGGTATTAAAACCACATATGCATTTCATAAGCATAGTCTTTCCTGAACCGTTTCCTCCCACAAGACCTACTGCCTCGCCTTTTTTGGCACTGATTGAAACCCCTTTTAATATCTCATATTTATTGATTGTTAAAGATACGTCGTTTACCTCTATCATGGCAGAACATCCCCTCCTATCATGTCTATGCTTACTGTCTTTGCTTTCCTGTAAATGACCGCTGCGGATATCATGCATGCACACGCAAGAACAATCAAAGATACTCCGGGCGGAAACGCCCACTTTCTGAAATACTTATAATAATGAATCTTCAAAAAGGCATGACTGACAGGAAACAGCCACATAATCTGCGTCTGTATCATCATCAGCCCGCACCCCAGCGATATATGCGCTATCTGTATAAAAAAGAACAGAAGTCTTCTGGAATATATGCATCCTATAACAAACGTCAGTCCACACAAGGCAAAAAACAGCGTCAACATCCCAAACGATATAAAAAAGGCCTTATACGGAGCCATCTGGCAATACAGATTCTGCGGTATAAGACGCGCCATTGTAAATACTCCCGGCTCCCCATACAACCTGTCATAATCTGTCACAACAAGACTCCAGCCGTTAGACACATATGAGACTTTAACCGTCTGAAGCAGCGACGCCACCATAATAATCGTACTGTACGTTGCCGCACACAGACACTGAAATACAATTTCTCCCGCCGCCCACAGCTTTTTTCCCATACGCGCAATATAAAAAAGCGTATTACCGTCAACCGTAGGAAACGACGACATCAATATTATATAGCACAATGCAAAAAGCAGCACTCCCACTCCTGTATTAGCAGTCGCAATATAAGATTCAAATATGCCTAAAGGCTGCTGCATCTTTTCAGCCGCATTCAGAAGAGGCACAATAACTATCTCGCGTATAGGAACAAAAATTGCCGCAAATAAAAATATTTTTGGGTTGCAAAGCCATGTAACGTACTCATTTTTGGCAACAAAAAATATGCTTTTAAGGTTCATTTTCATATCCGCTCACTCCTATATCTCCACATAATCCCATACAACACCGCCATAACAGCCAAAGTCGCAATGAAATATGAAATATTACTGACATAAAATATGTCCCTTGCAGCGTATGAAATGATGAACAGAACACTAAGCACAAAATAAAGATTAGCATACATATATATTAAGAACGAGGCGCATACTGCCATTGCCGCTCCGTACATCATTTTATTAATCACAACGAATCCTGTTTGCGTTATAATAGCGGACATACCCTCCGGCTCCGCCGCACCGCCTGCTCCAAAATGAAAGAAAAAGCTCAAAAAGATTATATACGTTATCAGTCCGGCCATAACCGTCGCCGCACCGCTTATAGCTGAATATGCATATGCCGAATATATATATCTGTACCGCCCTCGTCGCATATGTATATATGGAAACATCCCGCTTTTTATCTCATCATATATATATGATGCAGAAGGAACCGCACAGCAGACAGGCAGCAGCATATCTATCGTTCCTGTCATTCCGGAATTGAATGCACGAAATATCGTATATTCTGACAGCCTGTCCTTTGAACAGGTAACTATCGCGCCAATAACTGACACCATTCCATCCCCATCGTCAAAAAGCGGTCCAAACGAACACGTAAGAGCCACCGCAATAGCGCTCAAAATATAGTACAAAATCTTTTTCCTTACTTTCATATGCTCTTTCTCATCACTTTTCTATATCGGTAATCATCTCTCCGGTAATCATATCAACCAAAATATAGCTTTGGTATGAATTAATATTAAGAATACCTGTACTGTTATCTCCTGTATAATCAGGGGCTTTAATCAAAAATGCATACATCGGCCTTGTATCAAGCTTTCTTCCCGGCAGATATACCTCCTCTGTATCGGCAAACTCCTGCACATTCATAGTATATATCGGAACAATTTTATCTATCTTTATATGTGCAAATCCTGTCAGCTTCTCATTTACCATCGCCGCCGCGCTTTTTATATCTACTATATCCGTCACTTTTTCTAACGGCTCTACTCTAAGACCGGCTCCCCCATTGCCAAAATATGAGATATAATCAGGAGTGTCGTAACTAATTTCAATACTATAGTGCATCCATTCTCCGCTGGCATGATTATTAAGCCTGATACCATTATGCTCCAATTCGACTTCAAATGACAGAAGCTCATTTTTTTCATCCTTATTATCATATAAAAGAGTTTGTTTACATGCATGCGCGACAATATACTCAAGCCCTTCTGCAGGCCTGTTCTCATCAAGCCACTTCTTAGTCTTATCCACCATCTCCTGAAGCTTTACGATATGTCCGTTCAGGCTAATCTCAACGCCTGATATATCGTCCCTTTCAATATCATAATAAGCGTCGTTCTGCACACGCATCATATCCATGTCAGCCTTTGACAGTCCTGAAAAATATACAATAAAACCGTCGTCACATACATGAAAGTTAGTATCATCAGTATAGTACATAACCGACCTGCCATCTTCATCTTCATCATATTCAAGTCCATTATCAGGAATATTAAACAGCTTCATATATCTGTCCCTGTCGTCATATACATTTTCTTCATACGTCATGTCAATGAGCTCTACGGACTCTATATCGGAAAAATCCACATCCTCAGGAAACTCTATATTACTATTACCCGCCAAAACCAAATCAGACGCCTTTGTTTTCCTCAAATCCTCAACCGTAAAGTATGTAATATCGCTTTTGTCAAGCTGCTCATTTTCTCCATACTCCCTCATATTATCCCTCACTTCATCAGGCGTACTCTGACAGCCGCAGAGTACGCATAACGAAAGCAGTGTCAATATTATTACCTTAATGTATCTCATAATAATATCCCCTTTATGCTAATATACAAACTTGCCTCTCGGATTACTCAAGCCAGTACTGTAATTATTAAAGTAAGCCTTTAAAGTTAAAGACCTTTTTATTTTCATATCTGTCTATCTCCCTTCTTTTTTTGTAATATAATATATAAGCTATGTTTTTCTTCGCTCTTTTGTCGTTCCATTGCCATATATTATATATTTACTATAAATCACACAAAACTATATGTCAATCTTAATTATAGATTTCCTAAATAATAATATATGCATATAGCAATTACATGTTTACTGATTTTTACAACCGATAAAATGACAATATCAAAAAAACAGGCTGCCGCTTCACGGTTTTTACAACCGTTAAAGCCGCAGCCTGTTTTAAATACACTATTATCAGTCTTTCTTTTCTGACTTTACTTTGAGATATTCATTAATCCTGTTCACAAGAATATCAGCGTCAAGTCCATGAACCATAGCTGCCTCTTCAAGCGACTCTCCCTGTGCCGACGGACATCCTATACAGTGCATACCTGCTGCCATAAGAATAGGCGCTATGGTAGGGTCTACGCTTAAAATATCAGCTATAATCATTTCTTTATTAACCTGTGGCATATTATTATCCTCCTTATGCAATCTGGGTATTTATATGAAGAACAGTATAAATCATACCTCAACTAACGTCAAGGGTGCTATTTATGTAAACTATGTCTGCAATATAAGAAAAAGTCTTGTTTTTTAGTCCTGTATGTATTAAAATAACATTATTATTTTAAGCAAGGAGGTAAGTATTATGGCTTATAAGATTTCTGATGATTGCATTAGTTGTGGAACATGTGCAGGCGAATGTCCTGTAGGAGCAATTGCAGAGGGCGATTCTCATTTCGAGATTGACGAGGCAGCTTGCATTGAATGTGGAACATGTGCAGGTGTTTGCCCGGTAAGCGCAATCTCTAACTAATGACTTTATATCAACACTAAGAGCTGCTGCATCATTAAGATGCGCGCAGCTCTTTTTTATTGCACTTACACTTAACAATAATTATATTCTTGATAATAAAGCCTCTTTTTCTTTTTCATATCCCGGTTTCCCAAGAAGCGCAAACATATTGCGCTTATAATCCTCAACTCCCGGCTGATTGAACGGATTCACACCAAGAATATATCCGCTTACTCCACACGCAAATTCAAAGAAGTAAAACAATTCGCCAAGGCTGTATTCCGACTTGTCCTTTACTTGAATAAGAAGATTAGGAACGCCTCCGTCAACATGGGCAATTCTTGTGCCCATCATCGCATTTTTATTGACAGCATCAAGCGTAAGACCTGAAAGATAGTTAAGTCCGTCCATATTATCCGGCTCTTCAGACATTTCAATCGGACACCCGTCATTTACAATCTCTATAACGGTCTCAAACATTATCCTTGCCCCGTCCTGAATGAATTGTCCCATTGAATGAAGGTCTGTAGTAAGGTCTACTGACGCCGGGAACAGTCCTTTGTGGTCTTTTCCCTCGCTTTCGCCATATAACTGCTTCCACCATTCGCTTATATAATGCATAAAAGGCTCGTAATTTGCGACAATCTCAACTGATTTACCGTTATTATATAAAATATTTCTAAGAGCGGCATACATTACCGCCGGATTATCATAATAATCCTTCTCAAGGCACGTCTTCCGCATTGCGGCAGCCCCTTTTATAAGCTCCGTAATATCTGCTCCGCTTACAGCAATCGGAAGAAGTCCTACAGCAGTAAGAACCGAATATCTTCCTCCAACATCATCCGGTACAACAAATGTCTCGTACCCCGATTCGTCTGCAAGCTTCTTTAAGGCTCCTCTTTCTTTGTCTGTAGTCGCATAAATTCTCTTTGCCGCGCATTCTTTTCCATATTTTGATTCCAGCATCTCTTTAAATATACGGAAAGCAATTGCAGATTCTGTCGTAGTTCCTGACTTACTTATAACATTTACCGAAAAATCCCTGTCTCCTATTACCTGAATTAAACCGGAAATATATGATGAGCTTATATTATGACCCACATAATATATCTCAGGAGTCTTCCTTATATCCTTAGATACATTATTATAAAAACCATGTCTTAAAAACTCTATTGCTGCTCTTGCGCCGAGATAAGAGCCTCCTATACCTATAACTATAAACACTTCGGAATCATTCTTGATTCTTTCGGCGGCGGCTATAATTCTTTTAAACTCGTCCCTGTCATAATCTACAGGTAGATCCAGCCAGCCAAGATAATCATTGCCCGCTCCGCTTTTTTCCACAAGCGTTCTCTTTGCTGAAAGCGCAGCGTCTTTCATAGCTTCTATCGCGTCCTTCTGTATAAACCCTTCAGCATTAGCATAATCAAATAAAATTCCTTCTGTCATATATTTTCCCTCTTCCATTATAGTATTGTAAATTTACTGCTATAGACTTAAGTTTTTATATATTTTACCAAATATATTCAGTCAGGTCAAATATTCATTAATAATTTCTTCAAATATTTTTTGTTCTCCATTAGACAAATTAATTTCAGGATTATTCTCTTTATTTTTATTTATATTTTTCCTTAACGCTTCAGCCTCATACGCCTCCATGCTTTCGGCAAGCTCCGCAATACCCTCGTCTATTTCATCTGATATACTGTAAATTTTTTTGTTCCTTAAATCATAAGTACCGTTTATCTTTTTAGGAACAACGTAATTTTCATAATAATTACTTATATTTATAATTATTCGCTCAGTTTTATAATTTATTCCAAAAAGCATGTCCGCAAATATACAGATTCCTGCTAAGACAGGTGCAAGAAGTGCATAAAAAACTATATACGCTATGTATGCCCCGTTTAAATATGCCTCTGCAATACACAGTATACATAAAACAACGCACAAAAATACAGATACAATTCCAAAATTACGCCAGAATCCCACTCTGAATCCCGCAATTTTTATACGGTTTATATACGACTTTACAAAAAGCTCTACATTTCTTATTTCACCGTTTTTGTCATATTCATTATTAAATTTCTTATTCATGCGTACAGTAAATTTACTGTCTGACTCATCCATATATGAGCTTTGTCTGCATATGTACGTGCAATATAATGATGCAATCAATTTCATAATTACATTTAGAGCGCATATCCCGCAGGCTAAATAAAAAATTATTCCGTTTTCATATAGTTCTTTTAACATAAAAAATATCCTCCTTAAATATACATTAAAGTTAGTATACATTAGGAGGATATCATTTTCCAACATTTCCCATCTGTTTTTTTCTACATATCGCCGCAAAATTCATCAAGAATATCACAAATAATCTGAATTGCGTCCTTATTGTTATTCATCCTCATTGAATAGACATATTTTTCTCTTTCATTAAATACTCTGTCCACATGAGTTACAAGCTTTTCAGGCGTAAGGGTCTCTTCGTTAAGAACAGCGCTGTATCCCTGTTTTTTAAATGACTGTGCATTAAGCACCTGATCCCCTCTGCTTTGAGACTGCGGAAGAGGAATAAGAATATTAGGCTTTTTAAGCGCCAAAAGCTCGCATATCGCATTGGCTCCCGCTCTTGAAATAACCAAATCAGCCGCCGCCATCATATCGCTTAACTCTTTTTTCACATATTCAAACTGAGCATACCCTTTCATATCGTCAAGCTCACTGTCAAGTTTTCCTTCTCCGCACAGATGTATAACATTATATTTTTTAAGAAGCTCAGGCAGAGCCTTGCGCACTATACTATTGACAGCCGCAGCTCCCAGACTTCCTCCTACGACAAGAATAACCGGTTTGTTTCCTGAAAATCCACAGAATTTAAGTCCTTCACTCCTGTTTCCCTTATATAATTCGCTTCTTATCGGCGTTCCACTAACTACAGCCTTTCCATCCGGTATATTCGCCGCTGCTTCAGGAAAATTAGTACATACCTTAACTGCGTGCGGTATACATATCTTATTGGCAAGCCCCGGGGTCATATCAGACTCATGGATAACGCATGGAATCTTCTTTCTATCAGCGGCAAGCACTACCGGCACACTTACAAATCCACCCTTTGAAAATACAACGTCAGGCTTTAATTCCTTCATAAGCGATGCTGCTTCTTTAATCCCTTTTATAACTCTGAACGGGTCGGTAAAATTCTTTATATCAAAATATCTTCTGAATTTACCTGTAGATATTGCATAATAAGGAATCTCATATTCCTCAATCAGCTTTTTTTCAATCCCCGCTTCCGAGCCGATATAATGTATGTCATAATTACGCTTAATAAGCTCTGGAATAAGTGCAATATTCGGGGTTACATGCCCTGCGGTTCCTCCGCCGGTCAATACTATTTTTTTCATATCCGTCTCACATCCTATATCTCTTTTTTGAGGTCATTATATACTGCATCAAGGTCTATATCTGTTCTCTGAACCCATTTAATATCTACTGTATCATCCTTGTATCTTGGTATAACATGCACGTGCAGATGAAACACCGTCTGTCCGGCCGCCTCGCCGTTATTCTGAAGTATGTTGACTCCGTCGCATCCAAACACCTTTTTCTGCGCCTTAGCAACCCTTCTCGCCACATTAAGAATCCCCTTTACATCTTCGTCAGGCAATGAAAATATATCCTCTGCATGATTCTTAGGCAGTATAATCACATGACCCTTTGAGGCAGGCGATACATCAAGTATTGCTTTAAAATCATTATCTTCATACACCGTCCTCGACGGAATTTCTCCCGCAATTATTTTACAAAAAATACAATCTTTCTCAACGTGCTTACTCATAATAACAGAAACCTCCTAATATATTATATTAATGTGAAAACATTTTTTTACTGATAATTTTTCCGGCATAAATTACCGCCATAATAATTATTCCTGAAAAAAAACCTGAAATATGTGCTGCATTATCAACGTTGTAATTCTGATACCCATTGTAAAGAGCCAATATCAGAAACATAATAATTCTTCCCAGCGTAATTCCTTCAATTTTACCCTTATTAACCATAATCAAAAAAAACAAAGCTCCGATTATTCCGAATATTGCTCCGGACGCTCCGGCAGATACACAATAAACACCCTGATAATAATACCACATCATTGATGAAATTCCCGACAAAATTCCCGACAAAATATACAATATAAGATAATTCCATCTATGCAGCACGTTCTCAAGATAATATCCAAGCAGCCCAAATACAAACATATTGCTAAGCAGATGCTCATATCCGAAATGCATAAAAAAACTCGTTATAATCCGGTAATACTCATTATGATACAGTACCCTGTCATAAGATAACGCTCCATATCTTAACATAAAATCAATATCTTCAGTAGAGCCCTTTACTTCTAAGAACAAGTGCACTATAACATTTATTGCAATAATTACAGCCGTTATTACAGGAAAAGGCATATTCCCTGCTGTAGAATCCTCTTCGTAATCATTTTCAAAATCACTCAAAATAATATGTCTCCATTGTCACTTTTCAGATATTTGACATCTATTATAACAACAACATTCATTCATTGCAACTTGACACGACAGTATTCTGAGATTAGTATATCATATATGCAGACAATAACAGCGCTTATCAAAACCCAACAATATTTAATACGTTATAATCCGAAAGACAACAAAAGCCTGGCCAGAATCCTTAAGGACAACAGCATTATGCTTAATACCGCCTGCGGAGAATGCGGCATATGTAAAAAATGCAAGGTTATACTATGCTGTGAAGGCAATCAGTCCTCAATATGTGCATGTACATTTTTCCCTGACACTGACATCAGTATAATAATACCCGAGAACTCACTACTGCCTTCTTATGTTATTTCTGATACAACAGAGAATAATACCGCGCCCATCAAAGGACATATTTACGCATCTGCCGATATAGGTTCCACATCAATTACTATATGTATCCATAACGATTCTCAGACGCTCTTAAGCACAACGCTTTCCAACCCTACTTGTGCATGGGGTGCAGATGTCATTTCACGAATAAAAGCTTCCTTAAACGGTAACGCAGAAGAACTTTCATCTACGCTTAAAAACAGCATTAACGATACTGTCAAACGTCTTTTAAAACGCCTTAACATCCATATGCGCAGGCTTAATAAATTTACAGTATCATGCAATAATACTATGCAGTATATTCTGCTTGGGCTTGACTGTACTTCAATAAGCGCTTATCCGTTTATATCCAGTCACTTAAGCTTCAATGTAATGTCATATAACGAACTGTTCTGCGAAACAGACTTTACTGCTTCCGTATATATTATACCGTCTTTTGGCGCATTTATCGGAGGCGATATAATATCAGGACTATACAGTCTTGATATATTGAATACTGACAAAACATTCCTTTTACTTGACCTTGGAACCAATGCCGAGATGGTTATAGGAAACAGCGAAAACATGCTCTGTACTTCCGCTGCTTCAGGTCCGGCATTTGAAGCTGGCGGACTTTCATGCGGATGCGCCTTTATGGATGGTGCAATAGATACGGTACGGCTGAAAAAACGAGGCTCAAAAATCCATATTTCATATACGACCGTTGGCGAAAAAATACCTGTAGGTATATGTGGAAGCGGCGTACTCTCGCTTATATCACAGCTAATCAGCCTTAACGCCGTCGATACGTTCGGCACATTATCCGAAGAATACGCTAACGATGGATTTTTTATAGCCAAAGCACGAGGCAATAATATTACCCTTACACAGAACGACATAAGGCAGCTTCAACTTGCCATCTCAGCTATAAAAAGCGGAATACAGATTCTTCTTTCAGAATATGGTTTATCCACTTCCGATATAAATAAAGTATATATTTCCGGCAGCTTTGGCGCTTCGCTTAATTTTAATGCCCTTAAAAACCTTCATATACTTCCTGATGAATGGATAGACGCCCCTGATGTTATAGTCTCTTCAGAAAACACTTCCCTTAACGGCGCGGTAAAGTATTCCTGTTCATTATCTCCCGACAGATATATTGATACAATTATCTCAAGGCTTTCGGAACTCCACCTTTCAAATCATCCTGACTTTAATGATTTGTTCCTAAAAAATATTAACTTTCATTCGTAGAATCTAAGCGTTGTAAGCATATAATATAATATCTGAAATATAAACACGCAGACAGTAAAAATAACAGCTTCTTTCGTGTGCTTTTTATCCTCATACTGCTTTATAACTTTACAGCATTCCTGCAGCCCTTTTCTGTAATATGCTTCCCTTACATCCTTAACGAATGTATATGTATATTCTCCAGCATAGCCTGCCATATTTTCAAGATATATTAGAAGCTCTTTAACTTGGTATTCATAGCTTATTTTATAATTTGGCGCTCTGCTGAACCGCACTTTTTTCTGCTCAGCGTCATAAAATATATATTCCGGATTTAAAACAATACCGACAGTATCCTCTTTGTTGACCAAAAGTATAATTGCAAAATTTATTACAGCATATATACTGTCGAAATCGGGTCTGTAAATATCATAATATTCGCTAAGGCATTTTACATTCTTGTTTTTTTTCATTACTTTTTCTATTTTGCAATAATCTCCTGAGACCTGATGTATCTGCAGTAATCGGGAATGTATCTTTTTACAGTCATACTTCTATTCTGAAATATACTGCTTTTTGTGCGTATAACCCCACTTATAACATATTCCGAATATGTATTTTCATATACTATGTCAGAAACACTGCTTACAAAAAGATGCTTTTTACACTCCTCATAAATTTCGTCCGTAATATCTTCTCCTGTCTGTGCATACTCAGAAAGCTTCATATATACATATCCTCTGTCATGCATTACAAGCAGCGTATGTATCAATATTATTATAATACCTGTAATAATCGGAATAATTAATGCCGCTTCTACAGTAAATGAACCGTTTTTAATATAATTTTTTTCAATATTCATTGTACATCTCCTTTTTTTGCACACTTACTGCAAAGCCTCCTGTCACTTACTTCAGTATACCTTATAGGAATAACATTTTTTTCAATATAACTGCAATTCATATCCGAATGATACCTTATTCCATATTCCGTAATGTACACAATACCTCCGCTTGCTCCTGTGCATTTGCTGCATGGTATATATTTTTGTCTGTCTGCGTTTCTTTTATATTCTATATCTGAATAATATGCCGAATATATGCGCGACTTAATGTATGTACAGATTGCCGAAAGATGATACACTTTTCCATGCGGGGTTATATATACTATCTCAGAACCTTCTCCTTCTTCTAAAGAATCTATTCCTGTAAACTTTCTCATATATACCTTTTGGTGCGTTTTTACCGGCAAAAGAGAAATAATTGGAATTTTTATGCCTGCCCTGTAGCTTTTTTCAATATGTATGTCACTTTCCGGCTCATTTCCGGTTTTTATAACAAACTCATCTGCAGAATATGCGGCGCATGAAATAAATCTTGCTTTATTTACCAAATCCTGCTGCACCTTCTCAGCATTCTGAAACCACACAATAATATAAATAAATGCAATAACAGCGAAGAAAAAAACAGGAAACATAAGCGCTGCTTCTACAGTTAAAGACGCTTTTTTAATAGCAAAACTCCCCTTTCTTTACAGTACCGGCATTGACAGGCAGGATGCCTGGTTCGTTTTTTGGCTTTTTGGCCATACGGCCGTATGTTTATGATTTATCATTTAAGATATGCAGGTTATTTTTATTATTTATCTGATTATTTTCTGGCATTCCTGCCTGTCAATGCCGGTACTTTTAAAACCTTATTATCTGTACATATATTCTTTCTCAGCCCGCATATTATACGGACGGCTGCACCTTATTACTGCTTTTGCCCTATAAAGCGCATTTACAAATGAAAACCTTTCGGAATAATTTAACTTCATATTATACTGAATGATATCCATGCATCTGGCAGCGCTTTTCTTTTCATCCATAAGGCATATATACATAAGCGTGAGATCCGAATAATCTATACCTTTGTTACCGCTTATATTCTCCGCCTTTTCTTTTACAAACTGCTTTCCAAACACAGGAAGCTCCGAATATTTTACATTAAGGCTTTTCTCGTTCTTGATTACAGGTATCTTCTTTCCTGACAAAAGCGCATATACATCTATACATGCATCCTCATAAGCCCACCCCGCAAGAATCATATACTGCGTACATTTTACAAGCGCCTCCATACCGGTAAAGCCCACAACCGCCACAGCCGTAGCATACGCCATATTACTTTTCTGCCTGTCTGATATAAGATATACGAATGAAGTTCCTGTTCGCATAAGAAGTATTTTTTTAACGACTTCATTCAAATTATCCCTGTCCGTTTCATTTGCAGAAATAATATATTCCTTTTCATACATAAGAGCTCTTTTACCCGCATAGTCCTTATTATAATCAGTAAAACCATTAAGATACTCATTTATATAAAGCGCGGACAAAATACCGTCGCTTATATTTACTTCCTTATTTTCGATTTTGCATGAATCTAAAAAATTGGCAAGCTCCTCAGGTTCTCTATAATCATATATATATTTTTTCTCTTCCTTACTGTTAACGTTAAGATAAATATCAGCCTCCGTAACAGCATTTGAAGATATTTCAGCGTCTCCTGTCAAAAGGTCTGTTATGACTGTCTTTTTGGGATTGACATTTTCCACAGGATTGCTTTCTTTTTTTAGCGATAATGTACTGTAATCAAAATATAAGGATTTAATATGATAACCGGAAAGCATATGTATACAAGACTTGATATGCCCTTCGTACTCCTTCCATTCGGATATACTTTTAGGCTCAGCTATTTCGGCGCAGGAAATAAGCGTGTCAAGTATTGAAATATTGTAAGACAAATGGCTGTATATTCCGGCAACATTACAGATGCAGTTCCTTTTACTGTTATTATCCATTCTGCCGTCCAGCTCTTTTGCAAGAACATAAGCCTTTTCTGTTACATTTTTAATTGCCTCAAGCTTCTTTTTCCATGCTTTTAACTCTTTATCGGGCAGTACAGCGTTATCTCCTTCTGCTCCTTTTTTTGCAAGCTTTGAAAGCTTTACAGGCATGTCGTCGATACTCCAGTAATTTTCAGATACAGCGTTCCATATTATTTCAGAATCAATTCCGGTATTCAGCATAGTAGCTTTACCCTTAACAGCCTGCTTTACATATATATCCGCACATTTTACCCTGCCGTCTTCTATACGCACTCCTTCTACAAGTTCAAGAAGAGTAAGCACATCTTTTTCAATATCTGCATCTTCTTTTATATCGCATACTTCCTCGCCTGCATCAGACAAAGTATCGCAATTCTTACTGATAATATTAAGCCTTTCTTTTATTTTTCCTATGACGTCATCAGCGATATTTTTACCATATTTATATATGGCTGCATCGCACATCTGATTTATTACATTCTCCATATCATTATCAGGAGCATAGCATTTACCTGATACATTAATATCTTTTGGAGTAAGCGCCAAAAGCTTTGGCGTCTGCTTCTGATTTTCATAAAAATAAGACATTATATCGGCAGATAACGCTTCTTCGTCATTCTCAATATAGTAGAACATTCTGTAATCATCAAACAACGGTCTAAAATATTTTCCAAAAGAAGATTCAACTGCTATATCCAAATCTCTTTTAATATTCACCCTTTCAGCCTGATATCGCATAAGAGATATGATACATATAATAAGCGCCAAAAGCGCTGCAAATACAAGCGCCATATAAACTGTAACGCTGCCCTCATATTTTTTATCCGTGTTATTCAATTATTTCTCCGCTGTTATCATCAATACTTTGCATTGCATCATCAACTATACCGGATATCTTATCCTTAAAAATAAGGACAAGAGCTATAAGTATAACCAGTATAAGAATAATTTCAACTACGCCTATACCGTCTTCATTGTTCCAAAAATCTTTTAACATCATATGTACCCCCTGTTTTCTATATTGACGCCAGCGCCGGAAACATAATAATCACCAGCACCAGTATAAACTGAATCATCATAGGCAAAAGAAGCTTTGACGAGGCCTCTTCCCCTAATTTTTTTACATTTTCACGTTTCTTCTCATATGCGTCAAGCGAGCTCATTTTAAGCTGGTCAAATATGTATCTGTTGCCTCGTTTAAGATTCTGCGAAAGCATTGAACATAATTTCATATAAGGCATAAGCCGCACTCTCCGCCCAAACCTCTCATACATTGAATTTTCTGATATTCCCCTTTTTAGCTCGGACAGCGAATATCTCATTTCCTCATATACATAATCATAATAATTACGGCTGCTCTCCTTCTTTTTCATATAATCATACACAAGCCTCTCCCAGGCTCCCTTAATGCTGCTGCCCGCTCCCAAAAGCAGTAAAAGCCTGCTGATAAGTTCAGGATATCCAAGCATCAGCCTGTCATTACGCTCCTTAAGCTTATTGTCAACTCTTTTACATGTCATATAAGGGATTCCCGCTAAAATAACCAGCGCCAAAACACATATGTACAAAAAACTATTCCTTGCATATATAAATCCAATAACGATAATAACTACAGCTACAGACAACCCTGCATATATTCCTGTCCCAAACAGATTCCAAAATTCCCTGCATGCGGTATCCCTGTCTTTATCAGGATTAATTCCCGCAGCTTTCTCTGAAAGCCTGTTCATTCTATCGGCCGCAGAGGTCTTAATTAAAATCCTGTATATAAGCGGATATGTGTTATGCGCTTTAACCTTTTTACCAAAGATACTTCTCTTACTCACTTTTATGCGTTCGTCTCCGAATGTCATAATGTTTTCTGCAATACGATATGATAAATAATACGCCAAAAGACATACGGTCATTATTGATACGCCTATAAGATTACCGTACATTACCGACAGGTACTCTGGAGAACATATACTAAGGTACATAAGCATTGCCGACGGCATAACGCACATAATTCTGTATTCAAGCCTTTTGCCTGATATCATAGCGTCTATCTCCCGCTCGATTTCACGCTTATCATGTATATTGTCAGCAGTCTGCTTTACAATTGCTATCAGATTGCCGCCGCTCTCTTTTGCAATAGTAAGTATCTCAGAAAAACTTACTATATCGTCAATTCCGCTTCTTTTTGCAAGGTCTGCAATAAGCTCAGCAGCCGTTCTGTTAATCCGTATACCGTTACATATCCTTTTTGTCTCGCGGATTATATCATGCCTGCTGTCATATAATACGGCCAGCTCCTTTTCTGCGGCGGCAAATGCATTCTCCAGCGAATAACCCGCGCATAAGGCAGAGCCCACGCTTGACAAAAGCTCCTCAAACCCATCAGAAAGTATTTTCTTCCGCTTATTTATCCGGTATTTTTTATATGCCGGAATAATCCTTAAAGCAATTGGAACACACATTACAATACATACAATGATGCTTTTATAAAACATATAAAATATCAGATAATCAAAAATACATGTAACCAGAATAATGCATAGAAATTCATATGTTTTAAGATTATACACATTATAATTATCCGCTTTATTAATCATTAATGTACGCTCCTCCTCATCTGTATCTTTCAAGCTTAGAACAATCATTCATGTCATTGCCGGTTCTGATAAGTCCCATTTTGTCATCATATTTAAACAGCTGATTAAGATGAACATTATTATCGTCATACATTACTTCTGATATATCAAGCGTTTTTCGTTTACCGTCTTTTATTCTTCCAAGATGTACAAGTATATCAAGCGCAGAGCCTATCTGACGTCTTATTGCGTCAAGCGGCATATTGCCCGCCATAAGAACAAGCGTCTCAAGCCTTGCTATCATATCCTTAGGGCTATTAGCATGTCCTGTAGATATACTTCCGTCATGTCCTGTATTCATAGCCTGAAGCATATCAAGAGTCTCTTCTCCTCGTACTTCACCTACGATTATCCTGTCCGGCCGCATTCTGAGGCTTGATTTAATCAAATCTCTCATAGTTATCTCGTTATTGCCTTCAAAATTAGCGTTACGTGTCTCAAGCCTCACAATATTATCTACTCCCTGTATCCTAAGCTCTGCTGAATCTTCAATAGTCACAATTCTTTCATCAGACGGAATATAATTAGACAACGCATTAAGAAATGTAGTTTTACCTGTTCCTGTTCCGCCTGAAATAAATATGTTATACTTTGCAGCGACAAGCATTTTTAAAAAATCTGCGGCTTCCTTCGTAATACTCTCAATTTCTATAAGCTTTTCAAGTGTAAAATCATGCTTTGGAAACTTTCTTATAGTAACAATAGGACCATTTACTGCTACGGGCGGAAGCACAATATTTACTCTTGAACCATCACTAAGCCTGACATCGACAATGGGCTCGGATTCATTGACAATACGGTTATGCCCAGCAGCTATATGCTGTATGATATTGAATAATTTCGCTGTTGATGAAAAACCTTTGTCATATCTGCAAATCCCGCCCAGCCTCTCATAAAATATATCTGACATTCCGTTTACCATAATGTCCGTAATATCATCATCTTCCAAAAGCTCCGATATTACGTCATATCCAATGATTTCATTGATAATGCATTTTTTTATATACTTTTTCATTCGTATCGGAATATAATCAGGATATTTAATAAGAGCAGAATCAATATACCCGGCAATCTCCTCTTCGTTCCATCCCCCGTCAACAATTGACTCCTCTGTCAGCCCGGCTTTTATTCTGTCTTTTATATCAGTAATCCTAGTATCTTCCATGACTGACCCACTCATATCTCATATCAGCGCGTGCATCCCACCATTTTGGAAGCTCTATAACTTTCGTATTCTCTTTAAGCGCACCGTGCTCTTCTGCACATAAATCACGCCACATATGGGAAAGCCGCGCGCTGCCTGCGTCCATTACCGGCATATATAACCTTTGGCAGCCATCAAGAGCCGCATATACTGCATCACTTAAAAATCCAATATCAACTATCACACGACCAAACTCATCCATCGCTCTTATACACGAAAATAATGCGCCCATATCGCCTGCGGTCATATCATACAAATCCCTGTAATGCTTTGCTCCGGGTACGACATAATAGCCATTCAATTCTTTAACCACATTAAGAACCCTCAATGATGCGGAAGGTATATCCTCGTTAATAAAATACATAAGCTCGCTTATACCGTCCTCATCACCATTGTCATACTCTGAGAACACTGAAAGATTAAGATACAAAACCTTATACTGTTCAGAATATACCTTCGCAAGCATTCTTGAAAACTGCTCTCTCTGAGCGTCATAGCACGGAGAAAATACACCGGTAATATCCACATTCTTAAAAGCAGTACACTTCACTCCATTATGTCCGCTATCACTGCCGTCTGCCAAAAAACCATATATCTGGCGCATGATATCATCCATTTTCTGAAAACGATATATAAATCTTCCATCCTCAGCCTTTACATATTTTTCATCGGACAATATGACGGTCATAATGCCGCATGTGCGTACTTTTTCTGCCGTATAAGCGCTGTCGGTCATAAAAATATCAACATGATTATTCCTGATATAAGCTGTAACTTCATCCTGGGAAGGGATAATATCCATAGATATATTGTCAGAATGATAACGCATGCAATAATCAGAAAACGCCTTCATATAACGCATGTCATTAGTGCATAAAGCAATATTTTTTCCTGTCAACCAAAAACCTCCTTTAGCTTCACATTCCATAAGCTGCTAAAAATCCTATGCCAATTGCCGCACTAAAGGGTATCACAACAGCCTCCCCGTCGCGTTCTCTGATATAATATGCTTTAATAGTTCTTCTCCGTAAAATATCCCTGAAATAAGCAGCGAAATACTGCAATCGATTCAAAAGATAACCATAATGAATACATTTGATAAAACATAGAACTCCACCAGCAAATAATGCAAGTATAAATACCCTTACGCAAAATGCCACTCCGCAAAACCCGCCTATAACAGATATAAGCTTAATATCTCCTGCGCCTAGCATTCCTAATAAAAATAAAGCATATAAAATAATAACGGGCGCTATCACACCTAAAATCCAGTATATAATTCCATATAATCCGCCATCGTGCAGCCTGAACAAAAAAGCTATGCCCCAGCCTGTCACAATAAGCCTGTTACTGACTTTAAATCCGGCAATATCCTCGCATGCTGCAACGGCAAGTATCACCGTTAAACAACATATACTAACTAATCTACACACCCTCTTTCTTTAACATGTATCACATGCATCACCGTTGTATTACATATAATACTATGTAATACAATAACCGTCAAGCACTTTTTGTAATTTATTTTAATATTACTGAAAGTGCAAACAAAGACACAACTCCAGGAATCCCTAAAACTCCCGAAAAAGCTGTCGTTACCGGATTTATACCAACATATACATTGAAGCCGTTCATTGCAAATAATTTATCTGCTATATATATCATAAGACATCCTGCAAGCATCTGTATACATACAGTATAAATAACTTTTTTTAACATATGTTTCTCCCCAATACATTCTATATATTATTTTATTATCATTTATATAAAAATATGTATAAGCCTGCAAGTATTGGGAATTTTATGAATATAGACTAATTACAGGAAAGGAAGCCGCCTATGAAAAAGAGAAAAAGCAAACATGATTTGTTAAAAAAATCCCTTATGGACGACATAACAAAGACCCGGCTGGAACTGGAAACCGCTTATGCAGGGTTCCAGTACGCATCGGATCCTGATTTAATAGACTGCTATATATACGAAATCAATTCGGCAGACCTCAGATACCGTTATCTGATAAATCAGATAAAAGAATTATCAATTACTGAAAGCGCAGGGTAACTGCGTTGATAATTATCTGCCGTAAGCATGCACCATTTTTATAAGCCTGTATGCATCCTCATCTTTAAGCTGCTCTTTTTTCATACGCCAACGCCAGTTGTCACCCAAAGTTGAAGGCGTATTGATTCTGGCGCATGTTCCAAGCTCCAGAATATCCTGCATCTGAATAATAACAGCTACCGCAATGCTTGCATAACCGGACCTTATCATTTTTTTAGGGACATCAGAAACCTTATCTGCGTCAAGATACTCCAGTATCTGGTCTACCTGATAGTCCTGTATGCTGTCCATAAATCCCATTATGGTATCATTGTCATGGGTTCCTGCATATAACACACAGCAGGGATTCTTATAATTATGCGGAAGATACTCATTAGAAGCCTGACCGTCAAATGCAAATTCATATATCTTCATACCAGGCCAGCCCATTTTTTCAATAAGCTCTCTTACCTGCTGGGTTATTACTCCAAGATCTTCAGCAATTACAGAGGCATTACCAACCGACTCCTCAATAACTCTTGTGAGCTTTTCTCCCGGCCCCAGCTTCCATTCTCCGGCCTTTGCATTGACGCTTCCCGCCGGTATCGCATAATACCTTACTATCCCGATAAAATGGTCGATACGTATAACATCATAGAGACTGCTGCATGAATTCATACGCTTTCTCCACCAGTAAAAATTCTCCGCTTCCATCTGACGCCAGTTATATATCGGATTACCCCAAAGCTGTCCGTCTTCTGAAAAGCAGTCAGGCGGCACTCCGGCAACACACGTAGGACGTCTCTTCTCATCCAGCTCAAAAAGTCTTTCATTAGCCCATACGTCCGCGCTGTCAAGCGACACATATAACGGTATGTCTCCGATAATATGTATACCTTTTTCATTAACATATTTTTTTAACTTCTGCCACTGCTCAAAAAATTTGAACTGGCAGAACTTCCAAAAATCAATTTCCGAAGCTAAAAGCTTACTATATTTTACACACGCTTCATGACGTCTGAATCTGATATCTTCATCCCACTGCGTCCATGAACGATTATCAAAATATTCTTTCAGAGCCATAAAAAAACTGTAATCCGAAAGCCAGAACTCGTTATCACTGCAAAAACGCCTGTACTCCTCCGAATCCTTATGGCTGCTTGCTCTATATGCTTTTTTCAGTATTGCAGCCCTGTTATCAAAAAGATAGCCGTAATTAATTTTATCAGCTTCATCCTGCCATTTTATATTATCTAAATCAGACGGGCTAATAAGCCCTTCCTCTACAAGCGTATCAAGATCAATAAAATATGGATTACCGGCAAATGCTGAAAACGACTGATAAGGACTGTCTCCAAAGCTTGTAGGACTAACCGGAAGTACCTGCCAGTACTTCTGTCCGGCAAGGCTTAGCCAGTCTGCAAATCTGTACGCCTCTCTGCCAAGGGTCCCTATTCCATATGGTGACCAAAGACTGCTTATAGGCATAAGTACACCCGCACCACGCACTAACGCACTACTCATATTAATCTCCTATCTGCTACTATATTTATACTTATTAGTATATCATTTTTAGTATTTCAAAACAACAATATTTATGCTATAATAACAGCAAAACATCCAGTATTATTTTTATCGGAAAGGATTATATATGGTTTTCTCATCCACCGTTTTTTTATTTTCTTTTCTCCCGGCAGTACTGCTTATATATTATATTGTTCCGCGCCGTGCAAAGAACATAACTTTGCTTTTTTTCAGTCTGCTTTTTTACTGGTGGAATAAACCTTCGTATATTTTTCTTATTATTTTATCGATAACAATCAATTATCTCGGCGGCATTTTATTAAATCGTACAGAGAGCAGGAAGGTCCGCCGCGCTGAACTCATATGCATTTTAACCGCTAATATTATTTTGCTTACAATATTCAAATACACTGATTTTATCATTACTACAGTAAACCAGCTGACTCACGGAAGCATTGCCCTTACTAATATAATACTTCCGGTAGGAATATCATTTTACACCTTTCAGGGAATGTCATATATTATTGATATATACAAAAACACATGCAGCTGCTGTAAGAACCCTTTGGATACCGCTCTGTACATTTCGCTTTTTCCACAGCTCGTCGCCGGTCCTATAGTAAAATATAATGAAATCCATAATCAGATTAATACACGGCATATTACCATAACTGATTTTTCAGACGGCATAATAAGATTTATTATCGGTCTTTCAAAAAAAGTCCTTATTGCAAACGTACTGGGCGAAACCGCAGACGATATATTCAATTCAAGCCCGCAGGGAATAGATACGCCTGCTGCATGGATAGGAATTATATGCTATACATTTCAGATATATTATGATTTTTCGGGATATTCCGATATGGCTATAGGACTTGGAAAAATGTTTGGATTTACTTTTCCCGAAAACTTTAACTATCCGTATATTTCAAAATCTGTTACTGAATTTTGGCGAAGATGGCATATTTCCCTTTCAACATGGTTTCGTGATTATATATATATTCCGCTTGGAGGAAGCAGAAAAGGCAATGCAAGCCTGCATATTCTCATAGTCTTTTTTATAACAGGGTTATGGCACGGCGCTTCATGGAATTTTGTGATATGGGGCATGTGGTACGGAGTTCTTTTGGTTTTGGAAAAGCCAATTATGAAATTATCCTTTTATAAAAAAATACCTTCTTTTTTCAAATGGGCGTTAACAATGCTTATCGTAATTATTGGCTGGGTATTTTTCAGAGCGGAAACTCTGCCTGCTGCGTGGGCATATATCATGTCAATGGCGGGCATAGGAAATGTTTCACAGGACTCCGCACATTTTTCATATATTTATTACCTTGACAGACGTCTGATTTTTTCTTTGGTCTGCGCCGGATTATGCGGCATTCCTTTATGGAAAATGCTCTTTACAAAATTTGCCTCAAACAATATATGGGCGAGAATAGTACAGCTTATACTTGTATTTATTCTTTTTTCCATATGCATAATATATATAACCAATAACGTATATAATCCGTTTATATATTTTCAGTTCTGATTTGGGAGGTGATTTTCATGAATAAAGCACAAAAAATACCTGGCATAATAACAATTGTACTTTTTATATTTTTTATTACAATGCCTATTATCACAATGAACACAAAACATTCTCAGATATCCGAAATTGATAATACCCCTCTTATGGAATTTAAGGATATCGGCAGAAAAGAATCCATAACAAAAGATTATGAATCATATATTTCCGGACGTATAGGGTTTCGTACCCAGATGATTAATACGTACTTATATGCAAACGACGCATTATTTAACACTCTTTTACACCCAACATACGAATATGGAACAAACGGTTATGTATTTTTTAAAATGCCTGACGAAGAACTCGACCAAAAATATCTTGATTCATTTGTAAGATATATCAAATACATGCAGACATACTGCACTGCCCACGATATCAGTTTTCTTTACTGTATTAATCCGGATAAAACACAGGTTTACGAACAATATCTGCCTTCCGGCGCAAATCTTACATTCTGCCGTCAGAATTACATTTTGTCAAAGCTTCAGGATTATAATATAAATTATATGGATAATACCCCGCTTCTTATAAACGAATCAAAAAATACGCAGGTATTTGACAAAAAATTTGACGCGGGTCACTGGAATGAAACAGGCGCACTAATCGGTATCAGCAATATACTTGACAACCTTAAGAATACTTACCCAATGATTCCTCTCAACAAAGACTCTGACTATACGGCTGCAGATATAATTCATGAATATCTTCCATTATCCTATTTCCGTATTGACGAACCTTCTGTCACATATACAAGAAATAACCCTGAAGCTATTGACGTTACAGCCGCCGATACAGATATAGAGCTTGATGAAACATACAACGATTATTCTCATTATATTAATCCCGGTCATCCTGAGTATCCAAGCATACTGGTGTTTCGTGGCAGTTATTTTCTGGGTAAGGAAAAATTTATGAACGAAAGCTTTTCTGAAAGTATATTTGTACACAGTTACTATAACATATTTGATTTTGAGTATTATATAGATGTTTTTGAACCTGATATAGTTCTATTTGAATCTGTAGAATATGCAACAATTAATAAATATTTTCCGAAAAAGATGCTGGATAGCAAACTAAAATAATAATATTTTCCCGGACAGAATACTGTAACCTCTAAAGCACATATTTATCCGGGAAAATATAAATTGTTTATTTAAAAGCGTATTTCATAAATTTGTAAAGATTTCTGTCCCAGCATGCATCTTCATGTGCAAGACCCGGTTCTTCAACAAACATATAATTAACTTCATACTCTGTACATACCTTTGCGAATGCCTTAGAACTGCTTGAAGTCTTATCATTTGCCAGTCCATCCTCTGAACCAACCATCATTGTAAACAGCTTAAAATTACTGTTAAGCCTGTCTGCATCTTCTTTACATGTTACAAGCTGCTGGTCGTCTCTTGCAAACGGACTTCCTGAAAAAGCTCCTACATATGCAAACAGCTCCGGATTTTTAAGGCCGATATCAAGCGTCTGTCCACATCCCATAGAAAGACCGCATATCGCAGTATGCTCTTTTCCCTGCTCAATTGAATAATTCTCATTCATATATGGCATAAGGTTATAAATAATCTCGTATTCAAGCAGGAAGCTGTCTCTTCCCCAGTCTGTAACGACAGCATCCTTTGGAACATTAGGATATGTCTTTGTATCGTCATATGTTATAACTCCGTTAGTAAATACTACTATGCAAGGTTCAAGAATACCCTGAGCATAAAGATTGTCAAGAATCTTATCTGCAGCACATCCATCGTTAGCCCCGCCTTTATCATTAGTCCAATACCACATATCAGCTCCGCCTCCGTGAAGACAGAATAATATATTATATTTCTGTTCCGGCGAATAATCGGCAGGAGTCCATACTCTGGCCTGAGCCTTGCCCCCTTCACGATAATCCGAATTATAACTGATTGTCTCTATCTTACCATGTGCAATATCTGAATTATACTGGTTAAATGATGCGTCAGGTATGGAAGTATCAACTACATTTACATGAATACTTGCAGTTACACTGCTATCCTTTTTAGATGTAAGCGTAATAATTGTCATACCCGGATATAACGCCTTAACTTTACCATCCTGGTCCACAGATGCAACCCAGCCGCGTTCGCTTTTATATTCCATAGCGTCCTTATCTGTATCAGACGGCGCTGCCTGTGCTTTAAGCGTATATTCCCCGCCAACTTCAATCGTAACATAGTCCTCATCTTCAAAATTAATATTAACCGGATATACCTTGTTATCAACAACACCTGTAGGTGAAGGCGTAGCTGCAGACCCCGTTGGTGCAGCTGTAAAATTCGGAGTAACGTTCTTTATCTCATCCGGCGCTTTATTTACCTTAACTTTACATGCAGCCTTAATCTTTGAAGCTTTAACTTTTGCAGTAATAACTGCCGAACCTATACTCTTTGCAGTCACTTTACCCTTTTTATTTACTTTAGCCACCTTCTTTTTTGAAGAACTCCATACAATCTTTGCTTTACTTTTTGCCGGTTTATACTTTACCTTTAAAACCCTGCTCTCACCAACTGAAAGCTCAAGCTTTTTATTACTTAACTTTATTTTTTTTACCGCCGCAGCTGCATCTGCAGGATTAAATGCTGAAAAAAGCGACGCGGCGGCTAAACCCACACATATAAATGATGCAACAAGTCTCTTTGATATCATATTTTCCTCTCCTTAAAATAAAACTACCATACATTGGGTTGAACCAATGTATGGTAGTCAAAGCTTCAAACCAATAAGTAATCAATCATAAAAATTATTTTACGAACTTGATTGATTTGATAGTAACTGACTGTTCTTTGCCTGAACCGCCGCAGAAGATTGAAACACCGATTATATTTGTATAATCACCACCGGCAATCTGTTCTTTATCCTGATTAACGCCATTATTGTTTACAATGTCTGCAAGAGCAAACTCTCCAGGGAATGAAGCTCCGTATCTTATACCCTGTGCAAATTCAGCGCCCCATTCATCCTTAATACTTGCATCAAGAACAGACATACATAAATCATACTCTTCCAATGATGGCTCTGCGTCAATAACTACCTTAGAATATCCGCTGACGTCTGTACCAGCGTCAAGCTTGAACGCACATCCACGAAACGTAGCTCCCTCACTGTAATTAATCGTTACTGAACCATCTGCATTATCAACTGCTTCTGCATCTGTAATCCAGCCTGCGATTGAATGGCTTGAAAGAGGTACAACAAGCTCGTTCTGCGGATTAGGATCTTCAGCTTCATCTTTATTTACAAGCTTAACACGTCCGAAAGCTGTTGGGTCCTCAAAGTCTCTGTTCTCTGTATCATAAGCTGTGATTGTACAGCATCTGTCTGCCATTACTGAAGCAGGAATTACATTGCCGTCTGCATCTTCAGATTCTTCTATTTCCTTTGTATAGCAGTCGTTAATCTGAAGGTCCATGCCCATAATTTCGCCTGCCGCATGCTTATTATTAAGCTTAATGATATACTCTACCTGATATCCTGTACATCCTTCTTCTAAAGTTTCCTTAACTCCGTCTGCATACTTGTATCCTACAGCATGTGCAACAAGACTGTACTTACCTGTTCCGGAATCATTTGATGAAAATACGTTATTAACAGCGTCTACACGAAGCTGTACTGCATTACTCTCACCAGCCGCTCCATATGTAGGATCCGAAGGATCTTCGTTAAAGAAGAACTCTGTTGAATCTGTTGTATAATGCTCTTCATTTGCAGGTGAGATGTCAGTATCATTTACATCAAAGAGAACATAGAGATAATCATCATCCCAGATAACATATCCCTGAGCCTTGTCTCTGTCTGATACCCAGTTGCCGTCTGCATCCTGAGCTGCAAGCTGAATCTTTGTAAGGTCGTTATCACCATTCGGATTGTATGCTGTTGTATTAACCTTTGTAAAATATATTGAAGACTTGCCATTCTCCTCATACACATCTGTCCAGTACTTAGAATCAACATATTTCATAGACTTTGACTTCTGAACAGGTTCAGCGCCTTCTTCTCCAGGAACATCCCACTCATCAGAAATTGCTGCTGCTTCAAGAATTGCAGCTCCGTCAGTGGTATAAAATGCTTCCTTAGGCTGCTCTAAAGATGCAAAGAGATTAACTGTACCTAATACGGAATCATCTGTACCAGCCTTAATTCCATCGTCTTTAAGAACGAATTCGTTCTTTGCTTCATCATAAACCATAGCGTATACGCTATCGAAATAGTTAATTGTTCCACCCGCTGTAATCTGGATTTCAGCCTTAAGACCTGTCTCCTCATTAATTGTACATGGAACCTTAACCTCTGCTACCTTCTTATCTGCACTTAAAACACCTGTTGCTGAAACAGCATTGCCGTTAGATGTATCTCCGTCAACATCTGCAAATACTTTTACTTCATCCATTGCTGCGTCTGATTCAACGAGGGCATAAAGCGCATCTTCTGACCACATAAGCTTAGCTGTTGCTTTCTGAATAGCAACCTCGCCACGAACGCTCTGTGCATTCTTAAGAAGATCCGTTACCTTATCTGCATCCATCCACTCATTGGCTGATGCGTTACCATCGATTGTAATAACAGTGCCGTCAGCTACCTTACGTGCGTCAACTTCCTTATTCTTAGGAACGTTGGTTGGTGTAGCCGAAGGCTTTGGAGTGTTAGTAATCTTCGGGTCCGGATTATCAGTAGGCTGTGTTCCCGGATCCGTTGTCGGCTGATTTCCAGGCTGCGTTGCCTGTGAACCAGGTGTTGTTGCCGAAGGATTGTTCGGTGTAGCATCAGCTTTTTTTACAGTAACCTTACATTTAAGCCTGGTCTTCTTACTTCCATTCTTATATGTAGCTGTAATTTTGGCTTTTCCTTCCTTAACGCCCTTAATTGTTGCAGAGGCCTTCTTGCCTTTAGCAACCTTCTTGCTTATCTTGGCAACCTTCTTGTTGCTTGTCTTCCAGGTAAACTTTGAACTCTTCTTAGCGTTCTTTACCTTAATCTTAACAGTCTTTCCAACTGTTACTGAAGCCTTTTTCTTAAGTGACGGCTTCTTTGCTGCATCTGCAGAACCTGCCGGCGCAAGCGTGAATACCATTGCGGCACAGAGTAAAGCTGCAATACTTTTTTTGATAACTCGCATAATATTTCCTCCCATTTTAATAATTAATATATAAATATATATTCTTGATGCAAAAACATCAATAAATATATTATACACATTTTATATAATTATTCAATAGACTATTGCATTTTTTATTATTTTTTTGCTTTTTTGTGTCTTTTCTGTTTCTGTGTGTCAACAATATAATGCAGATTATGACTAAATATGCATCCAGTACATATTATGACATAATTATTTCACATTTTCACTAATAAATCAACCATTATCTGCCAACCGCCTTTAATATCTGCCGTTTATAATGCAGAAAATCCTCTGACAATAAAAACTCCTCCGTCCCAGCCTTGTCTCTGTCAATTATAATCTCTGCTGCAATCGTGCCCGGACTGCCCGCTAAAATATAAATTCTGTCAGATAATAAAATTGCCTCGTCAATATCGTGTGTGACAAATAATGTAGACAAATGAATCTGCTCCATAACATCTAAATACCACTGATGCATAGCGCTTTTCGTAATTGCATCAAGCGCGCTAAAGGGTTCGTCTAATAACGCCACCTCGTCCGAAAACAGATATGTCCTTAGCAGTGCGGCGCGCTGGCGCATGCCTCCGGACATCTGCGCCGGATATTTGTTCTCATAACCCGCAATACCAAATTCCTCAAAATAAGACGCAGCCTTTTTTCGTGCATTCTTCTTATGTCCGATTCGGCCAAACACCCCTTTTTTACTTAGCACAAGTGGCAGCGCTACATTGTCCAGCACCGTTTTATATGGAAAAAGCATATCCTTTTGCAGCATATAACTAATTTTGCCCGGAGCATTAGTTATATCCTCGCCCGATAATTTTACCTCTCCATTTTCCGGACGCATAAGTCCTGCTATAATATGAAACAGGGTTGTTTTCCCTACTCCGCTTGTGCCAAGCAGACAGACCAGCTCCCCTTCGCCCAGATATATATTGATATCATCTAACACCATATGTCCGTCAAAGGATTTGCTAATGTGATTAACTTCCAGCTTTTTTTGCATAATTATTTCCTTTTTCCGCCATGTAATACCAGCATTAATAAAATGCTCTGTTACTCCAGATATTCATTAGTAAAGCCCGTGTTTTCCGGAATCTCATTGACAACCAGATTATTATCGTTCAGCCAGTTATAAAAACGGTTCCAGCGCGCTCCGTCAATTACACCAAAGGATTCAGCATCCGCAATATACTGGCCGCTTAAATATTCCTGACTGTCAAGCACCAGCGCCTCATCCAGTTCAGGAGCATATTTGCATAAAATTTCTGCCGCTTCCTTATAATCGCCGGCGGCGTCTTCATATCCTTTTTTTACCGCTCCCAAAAACGCCTTGACAGTATCAGGATTCTCTTTCATATATTCATTATTTCCTATAATAACCGGACTGTAATAATCAAATGTCTCATCCATATCACGGAAAGCTATATAATTCGTATCCAAACCGACCTGTTTACATTTGATTCCATCCCATCCATAATAAATCCATACGCTATCTATATCTGAAGCTAATGCTGCAACGATATCCTCCACATAAGTAGAAATCAGTTGTACCCTGCCAAAGTCACCTCCGTCTTTTTGAATGACAGATTTCATTATTCCCTGTTCAATTGGAGAATCCCATGTCGCATAGCTGTGTCCTTCCAGCTTTTTTGGGGAATCTATGCCCGTATTCTTTAACGAGATAAGTCCCGATGTATTGTGCTGAAGCACAGCTGCAACGGCAGTTACAGGCAATGGACTGTCACTGGAAAATGCGGCTGCCAGCGTATCCTGAAAGCCTATACCGAACTGAGCCCCGCCGGAAGCAACTAAATCTGACGCTCCATCATTTGGCGGCTGGACTATAGACACCTTTAAACCTGCCTCCTCAAAATATCCTTTTTCCTGTGCAACATACAATCCTGTATGATTGGTGTTCGGCGTCCAGTCAAGCACCATTGTAATTTCCGTCAGCTTTTCAGAAGCTCCTTCCTTTTTTGCACATCCACATAATAATACCGCCATACTAAATAAAATCCCTAACGCAGTTAGCTTCTTTCTCATAATCATCCTCCATTTTCAATAAAAATTCAGCTTTTTCCCTTTATTTTTCCATGCATCCAGGGCATACACAGATATTGTATAACCGAAACACATTTCATCAATAATAAACTCAATGCGGTAATCAAAAAAATAACCGCAAACATTTTGTCATATGCATAAGATTTCTTAACGCGGGTCATATAAACGCCCAGTCCATAAAATCCTCCCAGCCATTCTGAAATAACCGCACCCACAACCGAGTACGAAACGGCCAGTCTTATGCCTCCAAAGAAATGGCTAAGACTGCCCGGCGCCTTAACATGCCAGAACACCTGCCATTCTGAGGCTCCCATCGCATGCAGCAAACGAATCCCGTCTTCATCTGCTTCTCTAAAACCATCCAATAATCCCACAGCAACAGGAAAAAATGATATCAGTATTACCAAAGTGACTTTCGGCGCAATGCCATATCCCATCCACAGCACCAAAAGCGGCGCAACAGCTACCGTCGGTATAGTCTGTGTAATTACCAGAACAGGATAGAGCATCTTATATAAAATACGGCACTGCTCCATAACAGCCGCTAACACAAATCCTCCCGCAATACCAATAGAAAGTCCAATAAACGCCTCTTTAAGCGTTGCCTGCGCATGTTCCATCATCAACGGAAAATCATCTGCTAATGCCCGGACTACCTGAACGGGCGACGGCAGCATATAAGACGGCAGCACCCCAACAGAGCACATTGCCTGCCAGACAGCCAGCAGGATAAGCACGGCAGCGCCGGGTATTACCAGATTAGTGATGCTTTGCAACCTTTTTCTCAATAGTCAATACCTCACCTTCCGGCTTATACACAATTTTTACATAAGTGGATACCTTACTGCATCCTGCCTGAACGGCAATTTTCTGACATCCGGCAACAATCTCCATCAATCTGTCGTAATCACCCTCAATTGTGGTCTCAAAAGGACCAACATACGTAGATAAACCAAAGCTCTTAATATAGGCAATACATTCATCTACAATACGGATAACCTCCTCCTCATCAGTTACATCAGGCAATACCTGAATTGCTACGCTTGCATTCATATTCTTTCTCCTTTCGACATTTTTTTCGTATGGAAACACATTTTATAATACGAAAAAGGGATTTCCGGAAACATATCCGAAAAATCCCTTAACAATCCCTCAATGCTTCCTTACGCCGGTATAACCCGGTTCAAGTTCCAAGGGTCAATCCAACAGGATTTCTCAGCTTTATGGCTCCCCCAGCAGTATTTATCATAACATTAATCAGCAGTTTGTCAATAGCATTAATAATAGTTAATCTTAATGTCCTTTGTTTTTAAGTCTTTTTTTAGCTGTTTTTCAAACGGTGTGTTTTTATGTATGTATACAGTGCATCTGCGGCAGTTTGCGCCAAACACATATTTTATTCCGCCGTCGTCGATATAATAACCCTCAAAATCTTTAATGCTTTTTGGCAGATATACCTTAATCCCGTGACAGTCTTTAAAATACAGCGCATAACATCTTTTAATTCCTTCAGGTATAATAAGCTTTTTCAGGTATCTGCAATTAGAAAATGCATACATCGCAATATCGGTTTTTTCAGGCACAGTATATGTCTTTCCAGGTTTTTTCGGAGGATAAAAGACAAGCGTATTTTTTTTGAATAATATTCCGTTATCTGATGAATACCTCCGATTACCCTGCTTTACTATTATCTCCTTCAGATTTGGGCAATTATCAAACAAACAGTATGTGCGTTCGGATATTTCAATATCTTCAACCGATTTTGATACAGATATTGAAGCCACATCCGAATTACATATTGCGTTCTGTCTTATGTGCACAACGCTGTTAGAGGTTATAATTTCCGACGCTTTTGAGCCGTCAAATGCACAGGACGCAATTTCTATGACTCCATACGGTACTATGAATCTTCCCGAAAGGGCGCATGGATAAGCTAACAGCGTCTTCATATCCTGAGTATAGAGAACCCCGTCTATACTCTTAGTGTACATTCCGTCAGGTACTGTTATTTTAGAAAGCATGCTGCAGCCTGCAAACGGATTAGAGCTTTCATGTCCGTCATATATCTCATAAAATGCCCCGTGCTCCGCCTCTGTATACAAATTTGCCCATGCTTCATCTTCATCATCATAATTGCTTACTCCAACTTCATTAAGCGGCTTAAGAAATTCTACGTCCGTAATCTGTGTACATTTTCCAAACGCCTTATATCCTATTCTGCCGGCGCTAAGCTTTAAACTTCCTTTTAATGAAGAGCAGTTATAAAATGCATATACGCCAATTGACTCTATGTTATCAAGGTTTATTTCCTTTAATCCTGTACATGAATAGAAGCAGTCTGCCGGAATCCTTTTTACTCCTTTTGGAATCGTAATTTTTTCAAGAGAGGTACAGCCAAAAAATACGCCGCCCTTTATCTGCGTAAGCGTATCCGGAAGATATACCTTCTTTAACGCAGTACAGTCCGCCAGTTCTATATTGCCGGTAGTAACCGCATTCTCAGGAAACGAAAAGCTTACAAGCTCTTTACACGAAGCAAATATATCGACGCCCCACAGCACATTGTTTGTTTCATTTATCTTAGGCAGCCTCATAGTAGTTATATGACTGTTCATAAACGCCCTGTCGCATAACGCATATACATTATCGGTAAGCTTGGCCTCTGAAATATGCGCTCCTGCAAAGGCATATTCTGCAATGCCTTTTGTTATCTCCGGCACATTATAAACCCCCGTTTTTCCTCCCGGAAAAGCGACAAGCCATTCTCCTGTCTTTCCAAACAGAACTCCGTCAATGCTTTTAAAATTGGCGTTGCTTTCAGAAACGTTAAAATACTGTAATGAATCACAATATGCAAACGGATTGCTGCTTTTCTGTCCCGGTATAAATTCTTTTTCTTCAAATCCATCGTTCATCCCAACTACCTGAAGCATCTCGGAAAAAGTTATTCCGGTAATATTTTTACAGCCGTAAAATGCATTTTTTCCTACATAAACCGCTTCTTTAAGATTAAACGCTCCCGAAAGATTTAAAGCGCCGCTAAACGCATTGTCGCCTATCTCCTCTATATTTTCAAGATTAATGCTTTTTAATGAAGAGCATCCCCTGAAACAGGCATATGGTACAACCGTAATTTTTTTTGGAAGTACAATCCTCTTTAGCGACCTGCAATCAGAAAATGCTCCCGATTCAATCTCAGTAAGATTATCTGAAAGCCTGATACTTTTAAGATTCTCACATTTTACAAACGCCCTGTAACCAATATGTTCTACTGTATCAGGCATTGTTATCTTTCTGACCTTATTGTTTTTGCGGAATGCTCCCGAATCAATTGCAACGACTTTTTTACCGTTTATTTTTTCAGGTATCTTAATATTTTTTTCTTTACCCTTATAATCCGTTATAGTAACGCCTTTCTTTTCTGACAGATATCCAAAATTTCTGGATTTTGCGTCCGCTTTCTCCGATACCAAAAACAGCGTCAGGCATATGCAGATTCCGCCAAATATTCTAAGTACAGTTTTGCTGACATTCATATATATCCCTCCATAATATAATAAAAATAATAAAAGAAAAAACACTGCCGACTATATATCAATTCGCTGGCAGTGTTTTTTCCTTGCATAAATTAATTAAAAAATATTCTATTTAACTTTAACCGATTTTACCTTGCTCCATGAACCATATACGGTATCAGCTCCAAAACCGTTATAAGCTCTTACCTTAACATAGCATTTTTTACCGCTCTTAAGCTTCTTAATTGTTCTCTTTACTTTCTTTTTGCCGGATACGGTATATGTTTTTTTGCCTTTAGTCATCTTTTTATTATAGGCGGTTCTAATCTTATAACCGTCTGCCTTAACCTTTTTCCATTTGACAACGATTGTACGCTTCTTGGTGCTTGTAAGCTTCTTAATAGCCGTCTTTTTTGGTTTTTCAGGCTTTTTATTATTAACTGTATCGGTTGAAGGCGTGTCTGTTACAACGGTACCGGAAGTATTATCAACCGTTCCCGAAGGAGGATTATCTGTCTGAGAAGGAGGAATAATAAGCGTTCCTTCCTCATCGCTTTCCTTCCAGCCGTCCGCCGTACCAATAGGAGTCTCTTTTCGTACATTCCATATACTGCTTTCTCCGCCGTCATTTACAGCAGTGATTCCAAAGTAATATGGCTGTCCTGCCTTAAGTCCCTTAACAGTATAAGATGTTCCTGTAACGCCTGTAATCTTTCGTGTGTATGTGCCTTCTTCTTTACCGTAGTATATATTATAAGAATCTGCGCCCGTACTGCTTCTGAAATATAACGTAACCTCTCCTTCGCCCGGAACCTCTGAATACAACAGAGGAGAACATGGAGTATTCTTTACAGTAAACGACTGCGTTCCCTGTGTACAGTGAGCTGAAAGCTTCTTATCCTTTGTATAAGCGGTTACTTCCCAATTATAGGTTTTACCCGGCTCAAGCGCTCCCTGCTCAACCGTATATCTGTTATAAATCATATATTCCCTGCTTATAACAGGATGTTCTGCGTCTCCGGCAGGATATACCTTAAGTTCATAGAAAAACGCATTATCCGAAGGCTCCCATTCAAGAACCGTACGCGCGTCAACTTCCTTTGCGCCATCCGCAGGAGACACAAGCGAGAAGTCATACGGTTCGTCGCCCTCTGCTTTTGTTGTAAAGTAATGAGGAACGCCGTTCATAGGCCTCTCTCCGTTCTCATTTACCGCATATACCATCCAGTAATATGTAGTCTTGTAATTAAGAGAGTCTTTTATCTTATAATAATTCTGAGATTTGCTTCCAAACTGTCCTGTATCGCGCACAGTCGTTATTCCCTGCTCGTCTATAACAGGATTAGACATATCTGCATTTTCCGATACTACAACATGATATGAATCTGCGTCATATGCAACAGACCATTTAAGCTCAACATTAACATCCTCGTTTTTTGCTCCAACCGACGGCATATATGGACCGAACTGTCCGGGAACATTTTCGCTGTCACATACTATAAACGTATATTTAACGTCATGAGATACTTTACGGCTTCCGTTAGCATTAACAGCGGTTACGCTCCAATAATATTTTTTGCCGGAAACAAGCTCTGTATCTGATGCAAACGACGTACCTGTTATTCCCTCTTTATGAATCACAGGGCTTGTAAGGTCTGCGTTTTCTGATACTGTAAGCGTGTAGCTTTCTGCGTCGGCTGCCTTCTGCCATGTAAAGGTCTGGGTTTTATTAACAGCCTCTCCGTCGTCAGGAGAAATCTGTGCAAAAAATCCCGGCTTTGCAGATGATTCCTTAACTACGGCAAACCATGTGTCATTTGCATCCGCGTCTATGGTAAACGTCATATTGCCGTCCTGATAAGACGCCGGACTGATTCTTTTCTGCCATGTAAGACCGTCGCTTTCATTATCCGTAATCTTATACAGGTCAATCACTGCGTTATCCATATCAAACGGTATATTATTAAGAATAACGTTTGCAGGTCCGGTAAGGTCGTTCTTTGCAACAACTACCTTTATCTCTTTATCAGCCTTATCTACGGCTGCCGCTCCGGTAAACGCTTCATCTCCGACAGTATCTACATGTACGTATTCGCCCGACATCTGTCCAAACATATAATATACCCACCATATTGTACGTCTTGCGGCAGGATTCTTTTCAGTAACGTTAGTAGTTATAACATCGCTCATTCCGTTAGCGTTACCGGATTCCATACATCCCTTTATATTTCTGTCAACGCCTGTACGTACTACATTTGCCATGCTTCTTGTCCAGTCGGTTGCATTTTTACTTCCGGCGTTATTTTCTTCCCATATTACATATTCGCCGTTAGCTTTAGGATATTTTTCCTGATAACTGCGTATTCCGTCCGCCCATGAAAGAAGCTGGCTGTATTTAACATATGTATCGCTCGTCCAAAACGCATGCCATGACGGACCTTCAAGAGAAATATCGTTTTCCGAAACATACGGAATATAAAAATCAGGTATTCCGTCATATCCTACTGCTCCAGGTCCTACTGCCGGTATATCATCCGGATATACCTCTCTTAACGCTTCCCATACAGCCTTAAACGTCTCCTCCGTACCTGTCCAGTACTCGTTTGTAAGGTCGGCGTAATCAGGCTTTGCTCCATTATCCTTCATATACTGAAATACATCTTTAATATACTGCTTAAAGTCGGCAGTCTGCTTTGGAGTCTTAAGAGGCTTATTCTCCGTAGTATCCATAGGACCTCCGCTTGCTGTCGCCCATGACGGATTGTGTCCTGCAAGCATATACCACTCAGCCCCACATGCTTTGGCGCGCCTGTATGCTTCAAGATGGCGTTCCATAACGCTTCCTTCGTATGCGTAATAGCTTCCATCCATATCTCCTATAGCCTGAAAATTCTGTGCCGGAATAGTCTCGCGGTTAAGCATCCTGCCAAGGAGCGTGATTCTTGAATCAGGAACATCATAATTAGGGGTAAGTATATACCCGAACATACACTCCGGCACTTCTCTTTCAACGTCGCTTAAATCCGCCGTAATAGACGGACAGTCAATGACAGTAACCTTTGCCGTACCCTTTACGTCTCCCGACACTGCTGTAACAACAGCTGTTCCGGCGGACGCTCCTATAAGTGTTTTCTTTTCATTATCAACCTTAAGTATTTTTTCGTCTGAAGAAGAAAGCGTAAAATCAGAAGCTTCATTCTGTATTATTCCGTTAGAATTAACGGCCATTACTTTTACGCTGCATGACGAACCTGCGCTTACGTTATATTCGTCTTCAGAAAACAGCATTGCGTCTATTATCGGATTATCGCTGTATTTCCATACCGAAAGCTTATCAAGATTAATAGCGTCGGAATTATCGTTATTCGTAATACAGCTTAATGAAATTGTATTATTTCCGCTGACAAGCTCTTTTTTCACTATCAGCTCCTCCCACGTATTCCATGTACTGTCTGTTCCGGTAAATGTCACGTTTTCGCTTGTATCTCCTACCGAAAGTGCAAGCGTCCTGTTCTTTGGCCACCCGCCAACATCGCCGGCAGAATATCTGAAAGACAGATAATATGTTCCGGCAGACGATACGTTTACAGTAAACGCAGCCTTTGCAGTACCGCTGTTATCAAAACCCGCAGCAAATCCCGTTCCGGTATAACCGGTATGGTCAGCAGCTTTTCTTGCTCCCCCTGTAAGAAGCGCATCCTCTGCCTGATAAACTACTGCATTAGGGTGGGCCTTTGCAGGTTCGTTATCAGCCTTTGCAGTGCCTCTTCCAAAAACTATGAGGCAGCACAGCATAGCAGCGGCTAAAAACAGATTAAAAATCCTTTTGCTTCGTTTCATCATTTCTACCTCCTCGTATTATTTATAATAATCATTTATTCAAACACATTAATAACGTCGCTTCCGTCTCTGACAAATGCAATAAACTTATCCACCGAAGCCTTACATGTTATCCACTGGTTTCCGTCAATATTTTCTTTTGTATCTGCGTCAGTCCAGACTCCTTCAGGAAGATATACTTTTCTTTCGGTCTGTCCCTGATTTACAACAGGCGCAAATAATATGTCTGCTCCAAACATGTACTGGTCGGAAAGCGTATAGCATATTTCATCATCAGGAAATTCCACAAACATCGGCCTCATTATCGCTACGCCTGTTTCAGAAGCTTCATCCATGTACTTCCATATATATGGTTTAAGCCTTTCACGGAGCTTTACAAGCTTTACAAGAATCTCATACACCTCATCGCCAAAGCTCCAAAGCTCATTATATCCGCCCGTCTCTGCAAGTATTCCCGGCGCAGCGGGAGCCTGGTCCTTTAATCTGTTTCTGGTTCCATGAATTCTCATGACCGGACAGAATACGCCGAACTGCATCCATCTTACTATAAGCTCCCTGAAATAATCGCTTTCTATATCTCCGTTAAAGAAACCGCCGATATCGCTGTTCCACCAGGGTATTCCGCACATTGCCATTGAAAGCCCCGTCTTTACGCTCATTCTTAATGCGTCAAATGTTGACTGGATATCTCCGTTCCATACAAGCGAACCAAACTTCTGAGTTCCCGGATACGCCGCTCGGGTAAGAAGAATTATATCTTCTTCTCCTTCGCTTTTCAGACCTTCATAAAAGGTCTGACTGTAACAGTATGGATAAAGCATTGCTGCCTGAGCTCCGTTTCCCGCATAGAGCTTCAGGTTATGATACTGCTGAGGACGCACCTCCGGCTCCGCTTCATCAAGCCAGAAATTCCTAATCCCCAAATCATAATAATGCTCCTTTACGAGCTTCCACACATACTCGCGTGTCTTTGGATTAGTAGTGTCTATAAAGGTCTGCATTCCGTAAAAATCAAATGTTCCATATGTTCCATTCTCAGTCCTTACAAGCATATTGGCTTCATCCATCTCACGGTAGTAACGGCTTTTAGGATTAGTTGTAGGCCATATAGATACCACAGGCTCAACCCCCATCTCTTTAAGCTCTGAAACCATAGCCTCAGGATCCGGCCAAAATCTGTCGTCAAACATCCATTCGCCCTGTTCCGGCCAGTGAAAAAAGTCTATAACTATAGCAGCAAGCGGAAGTCCTCTTTTCTTATACTCACGCGCAGTCTCCATAAGCTCATCCTGAGTTTCATATCTCATCCTGCTCTGCCAGAAGCCTGCCGCCCAGCGCGGAAATCTTGGCGCGTATCCCGTAAGGTCAGCGTATATTCCCATAACCTCTTTCGGAGTTTGCGCAGCATAAACGAGAAAATCTGCCTGATACGCACTGTCTGAGACCCACATCGTATGGTTATTGGTAGTCTCGCACCTTCCCGGCGCCGGACTGTTCCACAAAAATCCGTAGCCCATCGAAGAATAATATACCGGTACAGCCGATTTGGTATTATAATGCTCAAGATTAACTGTGCTTCCTTTTCTGTCGAACTGGTCCTCCTGCTCCTGTCCGAGTCCGTAAAAATGCTCTCCTTCGTGCGCGTCAAATATTACCTTAACCTGATAATGGTCGCCCTCCCTATGTATATTCCTGCCTGTATAATGACCTTCATATTTTGTATGGAGAATCTGCTCGTCTTTTCTGTAAAAACTAATTATTCCTCCATACCATATATTACCGGCCTCAAGCTTTACGCTTACCATTCCGTTTTTAATCTCTGCAACAGACCCATCGCCGCTTATCGTATAATCCGCGCCCTCTTTAGGAGGAAGAAGCGTCCAGTCCTCGTCTGAAAGCTTTGAATTTTTGGTTGAGCGGCATCTTATACAGTTAGGCCCGTACGGTTCAAGTACAGTAAGTTCATCTCTTCTCTGATATATAAGCTTATCTTTACATATTGTAATTTTTCCCATAATTTCATTTCCCCCATTTATTAAAAAAATATAACTATTCATTGTAAATATAAGTATATCCTCTGTAATTCTTCTTATCTATAACTATATCAACAAAAATTAACACTATTTTGACATATTGCTATTGTTACATAATTACAGGAGGCGATAGATTATGGCATCTGGCAAATATATGAAATCAGATAAACCAATAGAAAATTATCTGCACAAAACACAGTCGCGCCCTTTTTCACTTCATCACATAACCGTCCCTTATAATATGCAGACGCTCTATCTTCACTGCCATACTGAAATAGAACTATTTTATCTTGTCTCAGGAAAGGTTGACTTCTTCATAGAAGAGCAGAAATTCGTACTTAACGCAGGCGACGCCATAATGGTTCCTCCCGACCTGCTTCATTATGCAGATAAAAGCATTCAGGATAATATTGACAGCGAGTTTTATGCAATTGTTTTTTCTACGGATATGCTTACTGAAATCCTCCCTTCCTACTGCGAACGTTACCTGCTTCCTATAACGTACCATGCAATTGACTGTATCATACCTATATACCGGCAGCCTGACAAATCATGGCAGAATGACGTCCTTTCATGTCTTGATAACATTTTCAGCACTATAGACTGTGACGTCAAATATAACGAGCTTATAATACGCGGCAATCTTCTTGTCATATGGCAGCTTTTGTACAACAACCATATGCATGCGCTTATGAAAAACTCGTCAGGCAGCCACATACAGCCGTATCTGAAAAAATGTGTAGATTACATAGATAAGAATTATACACAGCCGCTTACGCTTGATACTCTTTCGAGTATCGCCGGTCTAAGCTCCGGGCATTTTTGCAGGCAGTTTAAAGAATTTACGGGATATACCCCGTTTTCTTACCTGAATAAAAGAAGGATTATAGAAAGCTGTTCACTGCTTCTTAACACAGACAAAAAAATAGCTGAAATTGCCTCCCTGTGCGGGTTCAACAATATCAGCTATTATAATCGTGCATTTACTAAAATAATGAAGGAATCCCCTTCCGTATACCGCAGAAATTACAAATAGTTACAGCTTATCTGACCTTTACATTCTTCATAAGCTTTTTGTATGCCTTAAGCTTTTTCTCAGGCGCCCTTACAATAAGCTTTTTGGAGCTTTTTCTAAAGGTATTTTTGTATACTTTCTTAAGCCTTGTCGATTTAACTGTTACAAGGCTGAGGCCTGGGGTTTTAAAGAATGCCTTTTTACCTATTTTTGTAACATTTTTCCCAACAACCACTTTCTTAAGCTTCTTATTATTCATAAAAGCCTTGGCAGAGACAGCCGTCACCTTGCAGCTTCTTCCTTTTATCTTTACTGCCGCAGGAATTACTGCTGTCTTCATTTTCTTTGATACCGGCCTGTAAAGAGATACGTTTACCGTCTTATCGCTGACCTTAAGTACCTTGTACCTGTATTTTCCAGCTTTATAAATACCGCCTTTTTTTATAGCATCATTTATGCCCTGTGTATAAGGCTGCGCTGCCTGGTCAGCCGGTATAGTTACAGTATCGTCAGAAACAGTCGTTTTTAGCTTTAATCCTGCTATTGCATTCCGTATTGCATTTTCAGCCGAATCCACATCAGACTGAGGCAGGGATGCATCATTAAGCACTGCGCTTCCCTTTACAAGCGCTTCTGTATAGCCCTTTCTTGAATCGGAAGTATATCTGTCTGCATCACCTGAATATATTATATTCATTGCATCCTTAATCGCACTAAGAAGCCCTGCATCATTTCTTAAACCTGCCGCAGCCGCTCCCACAGCGCCGGTTTCATTAAATATATATGCATCCTCAGTAACGGGCATCAGTGTATCTTTATTCCATGCCATAATTTTTACATAAGATAGCTTTTCAATATCAGCAGGAATGTCCATATTAAGGTTAATGACCTTATTTCCCTTACCAGGAACACTTACAGCTGTTATGTCAGCTGCCAGAGCAGTACCATCTGCACTATAAAGCACCTGTGCCAGGCCAAGCTCTGCTTTTTCTTCTGCCTTATTCTCAAATCTTGCCTGCATGGTAAGCTTTTCACCCGGAATAAGCGGATCCATTCCTGAACATATCTGCGTATTAACCCTGCTCTGGCTGACAGAAATATCCCTTAAGGCTCCGATAAGTCTGGCATTGCTCCATTTAAAAGCTATACCCTCTGTATCAGACGCTGCACATAACTTTAACGCTTTTACTTTATTAACACTTATATCTATTGATGTAACATCATCAGGATTACTTATCGTCTTTTCAAACATAAGCTCTTCGTCACAGTATACCGAAACCTTAACAGGCGACTTAAGCTCTGTCTGTGAGTCAAATATTATATCACTCTGAAATCTTGCATAATTTTTTGCGTTATTCTCAAGGTCATATACTAATTCTGAATTTGTTTCACATTCTATATCTTCGGATTTATCGGAAAGATTTCTTATACCAACCTCATATCCGTCCTGATCTGCCCTGATTCCGTACAGCTTTATCTCGCCGATATTAGCATATTCATTCTGAGGCACATCAGTAAACTCTATCCTTATATATCTCATATAAGTGCCGCCAAAGCTTTCCTCATAAGGCCTCAGATTAATTGTATTACTGTCATATTCCTTAATCGTAATCCATTCTTCGTCGGATATATTAACAGCTTTGTACTGTATTTTGTAAGGATATACCTTGCCGTTAAATGTAAGTCTTGCCTTATATAGATTAATTCCTCCGTGTTCTATTTCCATGTTCAGCCACTGATTGCTTCCTGAGGCAGAGGCAGTCCATGATGTAAAATCATCTCCGTCCTGAACATTTTGGACAGTTTCCAAGCCGCTGCTTGCATTCATCGGACATCCATTAAAGCTATGGTATTTGTATGCCGAAGGCTCTTCGATTGAGTTAGGAACATATCCTCCATTACTCATAAACGCTCCGTACATTGTCGTAATATCAGGTTCATCTACAGAGCCTTCTCCTACAGTTGTTATCTGAATAGTTGCAGGCTCAAGCTCAGGATTAGAAGCCGAGTATGCTTCTATCGTTGTAACGCCTGCATAATATGAACGAAATTCTATGGCTGCCTTTCCGTCTCTCATACTGTCGCCTGGCTTAAATGTCATTGTTTTTCCTGTAGGGAATAAGCCCGGACCTTCAATTACTTCAAGTGTTACCTCCGGTTCAGAATTAAGCCAATTGCCTTCATCATCAGTTACTGTAACAATAATATGGGTATCGCTTGTACCGTCATTTTTTATAGTCGTATCAGATGCAGACAGAGATAACCTTGCAGGAGTTCCTTCCTGCGAAAATTCAGGCTCTGTTCCTGTCCTGTTATATCTGTAATAATACCACGTATTAAGCGGAAGTCTGTAGTAGTCGATATATCCCATGTCGCCGTAGCTTCTTGCCATAATGGAACCATGATGGAATGCACACCAAAGAGCTATCCCGCTTCTCCAGGGATACCTTATAGCTTCATTATTATCGTCAACCTGTACGCTTCCGTAATATGCCGTGTATTTGTCAGGCCTGTTTCCTGTATGAGATGAATATTCTGCCACAAGATTAGCAACCTGTGGGTCCTGATATTCAGGCATACTCGCTCCGTCGCCATTATAACCTGCAATATCTACATTAGGAAGATGGTCAAATTCTCCTCTCTGTGTTCCTCCAATTGCCGTATATCTTGTATTGTCAAGCTCTTTTGCAACTCCCGCCATTTTGCTTATTAATTTCTTTTTCTTTTCTGCATTACTCCCAAAGAACGGCTCGTTTCCCATACTCCATACAATAATTGACGGGTGGTTTCTGTTAATCCTTATCATCTCAGTAAGACAGTCAATGCAGCTTTGCTCAAATGCTTCCTCTGTCGCTTTGTTTCCTGTAGTTGGGTATCCATCTGCTTTATAATCTTCAGAAGTGCCGTTTTGGCTCCCTTCTCCATATGCTGCAGTACACCAAAATGCCGCCTCGCTCCAGAACAGCACTCCCAGCTCATCGCACGCATCTGCATATGCAGGAGAATGCGGATAATGCGAGCCTCTTATAAAGTTAAGACCCGATTCCTTTATCATTGAAACGTCTCTCTTAAGCGCCTCAGCTGTTACGGCATTCGCCCAGCCCGCATGGTCCTGATGGGCGTTTGCGCCGTCAATCCAGTAATGCTCGCCATTTAAGAAAAACCCTTCATCCTTATCAAACTCAAACCATCTGAATCCAAATGTAGTGTCATACTGGTCTACAGACTGTCCATTTACATGCACGTCAGTATGTACTGAATACAGATATGGATTTTCAGGGCTCCACAGATTAATATTTTGTATATACCCACTTGTATTATCAAACTCATATGTTGTATTAGAAGCAATCTGCACATTTCCTGAATCAATTGATGCAACAGCCTTTTTATCCGCATCATAGACTGTATGCGTTACGCTTACCGTCTGTGATGCGCCGCTGTTATTGGCTATCTCGGCAAGAACTCTCACATTAGACCTCTCTGCATTAATATCAGGCGTCTGCACGAATGTACCGTACCAGCTTACATGTACGGGGCTTGTAATAACAAGGTTTACATCCCTGTATATTCCTCCCGTAAACATATGCTCGCCAGCACGCGGGGCAAGGTAATCTTTCCATATATTGTTGACGCATACGGCAACCGTGTTGCTTCCTTCACGCACAAAGCCTGATATATCTATCTCAAAGCCGGTATATCCTCCCTCATGCTCTCCTGCAAACTGACCATTTACATATACTTCTGCTGTATGAAACACCCCTGCAAAATCAAGAGTCAGATGCTTTCCTATCCACTCTTTTTTTACATCAAAATCCTTTCGGTACCATCCATACCCTGTATAATGCTTTTCTTCCTGCCAGTATGGAATACTGAAATCATGCGGGAGTCCTACATTGTACCAGCTGCTGTCGTTATAATTTTCCTGTTCAGCTCCTTCGACATTATCCCGGACGAATTTCCATTCCCTGTTAAAATTAATTGTCTGTCTTGTAAATGACGCCACATTTTCCGCAGCATTCACTGTGTTTTGCTCCATGACCGGTATCACCGTTCCTGACATAATTATTATTAATAATAAAGATACAAATCTCTTGAAATACCTATGCATAAACATCTGCATAAAGCACCCCCTGCTCTCATATAAAATATTCAAGGCCTTTACTTGATTTTATATGGTCAGAGGGTAATTATACAATATTAAATTATTGCTAAAATATAAAAATATTGAACCTGAAATATTATGTCACTGATTTTCCGAAGCAAATGAGTGCCTGAACTCCTTCGGCGTACATCCTTCATATTTTTTAAATACCATTCCAAAATAGCTTACACTCTGAAATCCGGTTATTTCCGCAATATCGCACACACGCAGGTCCAGGCATTCCAAAAGAAGCTTTTTAGCCATGTTTATCCTGTAATACGAAAGATATGCCATTGGCGTCATATCAAATTCTTTTTTAAATATACGGCAAAGATATGACTCAGATACAATTATGCTCTCTGCTATATCAAAAAGTGAAATATCCCGCATATAATTCTTTCTGACATACTCTGCCGCCCTTTTTGCTTTTAACGCTGCCTGGGCCGATTCATCTGCATACGGCATACGCCTGATACCGGTAAGATATTCATAAAACAGCCCTGAAGCCCTTACCATGCTCTCAGGGGCGTTACTATTTACAAGCTGTTCTATTTTATCAAGACAAGCCATAAAAACCGATGGATTATACAGATAAAATACATCATAAACGGGTCCTATTCCCACATTATCCATTATAGTCTTAACGTTCTGTCCATCATATATTATCCATCTTGTACTGAAATCATCCGTGAGCATATGATACTCATGGGGCGCGTCAGGTTCAAAATAGAACATCATACCCTCTTCAAGTATATATTCTTTACCATCTATCTTGTATATCCCTCTGCCTGCCGTACAATATGCAAGCTGGTAGTACGGATATCCTCTGTCTCTGAAGACATACCCCTGTGGTTCTTCCCTGCCAATCCCTGTTATATACAGCGGAAGTTCCTTATTCTTATTCGTTAATAATGTAAAATAAAAGCTCATATTATATCTCCGGCAGCAATATCCATGTTTTACAGGCTGCATTCCGGCTGACAGTCACACGGCTATTTTCGACATGCTGCGTCTCTATAATCATTTTCCACAATCCACACGCTTATGAGCGACATAAAGAGGAATCCCGACACATATTATTCCTCCGATAATATTTCCGAGCGTAACACATATAAAACTTCTTATAATCATTGGCGAGCCAAGTACAGCGCACTGCTCTGCAGTTATATTATATACCTCTTCTGCTTTTTTAACATAGTCAGGATTACATGCTGCAAACATTCCGGCAGGAATATAATACATATTGGCAACACAGTGCTCAAATCCGCATATTACAAACGCCGCTATAGGAAAGAATATTCCAAATATTTTACCTGTAATATCTTTTGCTGAAAGAGCAAGGATTACCGCAAGGCATACAAGCATATTGCACAGTATACCGCTTGCAACCGCCGCACCCGGAGCAATCGTTGTTTTTGCAAGCGCTACCTTAATTGTATATGCGCCAAGCATACCGTCTGTATAATTAAACTGGCCTGAAAGATATACAAGCCCTGCAATCATTACCGAGCCGGCAAGATTAGATATGTATACAATCACAAGATTTCTAAGCATCTGCATACCTTTAATCTTTTTATCCAACAATGCCGTAATCATAAGACAGTTTCCGGTAAAAAGCTCTGAGCCGGTTATAACAACCATAATAAGTCCGACAGGGAATATTGCTCCTGCCAAAGCCCTCGCAATACCCACATTAGATATATTATGTACCGCCAGACTGCTTGCCGTGCCTCCAACTGCAATAAATGCACCCGCAAGTATTCCAAGTATTATCATTTTCAGCGCTTTCATACCGGCTTTCGTTACTCCGCTTCCGATGTTAGCCTCAATAATCTCTGCCGGAGTATTAAATTGTCTGTCCATAGCTTCCTCCTCTTGCGTACAGTTAACCCGATTTCGATTGAATACAGTGTATTTTTTATAATAACATATTCTGCTTCTAATATACAATCCTTCATTTGCATAGCTTTTTACTGCTTCAGAGACGTCATGCGCTGCGAACCCTGCTCAAATATAAATGATGCAAAAGCGACATACGTCACTTCTGCATCATTTATTATTAATTATACTTTAATCTTAACTGCTTTAACATATTTACCCTTAACTGTCTTACCGCCGTCTTTTACAAACGCGCAGATCCTATAGTAATATGTCTTATTTTTCTTAGCCTTCTTATCGATATATTTTACTGTCTTTTTCTTCTTAATAACAGCTATCTTTTTATATCCCTTATTTTTCTTTAAGGATCTCTGTATAATATATCCGTCTGCCTTCTTATTCTTCTTCCATGTAAGGAGCACTTTTCCAGCCTTTTTCTTTGCTTTAAATGACTTAACCTTAGAAGGCGCCGCCTTAGCGGGCGTCGGTGTAACGTTAATCTGAGGAGTCTGTGTCTGTACAGACGGATTATCAGTAACAGTAGACGGCGTCTCTGCCGGTCTTGGATCCGGAAGATCAGGGTCGCTTGTCTGTGCATATATATAATCAGAAGCGCAAGCCCTGTACTGCCTTGTCACGCCTGATACATATCCTGTCATGTCTCCCCATGCATTAGTTGCAGTGTAAGGCACAAGTGTGTATGAATACTCATATATTTTATCAGCATACAATCTGTACTCATCAAGAGTATCCGGTCCGCAGCTTGCATTTCCTGCTCCCGCAGAAACCTTACTTATTGAAACATAAGTCTCGTCATGCCTTTCAAGGTCGTACGGATGTCTCGCCTGTGTAAGCTCGTCGGCTGTAAAATGGAGCGCCGAAGCCTCAAATTCATCTTCACCTGTTATTACAAGAGCCGTCTTTTTATTACTGTCAGTAACAGTAAACCATTTTACTCCAGTAAGATTACCGGTATCCTGCGTATCAAGGTAAGGATAAAACATTTTGTCAACTGTTGAGCTGTATGCTCCAAGCTTCGCACCCGAACATCTGTCAATCATTGTTTCATATCCGCCTTTACCATACCAGTATACATTTTCTGAACCGGAAGGAAGGACAAGATTAGTTCCCACTCTTAAAAGCCTCTTGCTGTTATCGCCGGAAATAGTTGTATTTCTTGGGTCAATCGATACATCAATTGTAACTGCGCCGCTTCCGTCAATTGTATACGTTATATCCGTATATATTCCATCAAAGCCTTCATGCATCAGCGCTACGCTGATTACATTCTGCCCCTTATCATTAACCCATGCTTCAATACTGTCAACGTATGCCGCCTCACCTACCTTCTGCCAGTCGTTTACCATATATCTGTCGTTATTAGTCGGCGCTCTCCAAAGGTTAGGCTTAGGTCCCTCGGTAAGCAGCAGTTCATTTTTGTAGGTATAATCCTTTATTACTCCTGTCGACTTATCAATACTAAAGCTGAACAAATCGCCCGAAACATCATAAGAGCCGTCATTTTCTGTTACACTTACTTTATTAGTTGATATAGTTCTTGTAACTTCGTTAAATGTTTCAGGTATCTCAAACTGCTCGTAAGAAACTATATGTCCTGCCGGAAGTATCGTCTTTTCCTCACCGTCTACATAACCCTTTAGCTCCTCTTTTGTCTTAACATATATATTCAGATAATAACTGCTTCCGTCTTTGAGCTGTGCAGGCATATATTTTTTATATGGAATATTAGCGTCGCCGTAGCTTCTGGCATCAACAGATACTCCAAAAACCACTTCAGAGCCAAGCACCTTTCCGTCCTCGCATACTTCAAATACAAGGTCGTATTTGTCAAGATTATCAAAGCTTGACTCATTATATATCTGAATCCATTCGCTCTTTATATCGTCCTGCGTTGTTTCATTAAACCAAAAGTTCTGATATGTATATTTTACTTCATTAAGCTCAGGCTGAACGTCTCTGTCAGGCGATACCAGTCCGTTTACACAGAAAGAATTATCATTCGGATTCTCCCCGTTATCGCCGCCGTATGCGAAAAACATTCCGTCATTCTCCTCTGCGTACAGGTTTTCATGAGCATAATCCTCTGCATAATAATCATATCTGCTGCCTGTTACAAGCTTATCCTGTCTGATGCTGTCAAGCGATAAAAGTCTTGCCTGATCAACCCAGTCCCATATAAATCCTCCGAGTATATTATTATTCTTAGCGCCCCTTACAGCTTCCCAATATTCCTTAATACTTCCAACTGCATTTCCCATTGCATGGTCATACTCACACATCACATAAGGCATTGTTACATTGCCCTTATTAACAACTCCCTTTATGTCATAAGGGTACATATCGCTGTCTACATCAACGCCATTATCATAATGTGAGCTTTCGCAATGTACCGGCCTCGTCTCATCATGGTCTTTAAAATACCAGATAAGATCATAGAACATTCCGTCGCAATAAGTCTTGCTCGTATTGTAGTGGTTCTCATTACCTGTAGACCACATTATGTTGGCTGTTCTGTTCTTAAGTCTCTCAAACGCCGTAACGGTTCTGTCCATTACAAGCTTTTTAAAAGGCGTCTTCTGCGATTCCGGCGAGCTCATAAGCGCATGGCATTCAATATTAGTTTCGCACATCATATACAGTCCGTATTTTTCACACAGATAATACATATACTCATCGTTACTATAATGCGATGTGCGGACAGCGTTAATGTTATACTGCTTCATTAACTTAATGTCCTCAAACTGAACCTCATGAGGAACATATTTACCATATACCGGGTCGGTATCATGACGATTCGTGCCTTTTAAGTAAAACGGCTTTCCATTAATCAGCATCTGCTGATAGCTGTTAGCGTTCGTAGAACGTCTTCCGTTGCTGTTAACCTCCGAGCGCGTAAACTCTATCTCTCTAAAGCCAAGATTCTGCGAAAGTGATTCTATATATGCGCCTGTCTTTTTGTTGTACAGCGTAAGCACCATAACATACAGATTAGGCTCTTCACACGACCACAGCTTAGGCGCATATACCTCGTGCGAAGAATCAGAAACCTCTGTTACTGAGCATGTTCCGTCAGACGCAGCTGCGAGCGCAGGTATATCAATACTGTAGCCGTTCATGAATGCCGTTCCGTCCTCGTTATACAGCTGCACGTCAATTGCATACTCACCATTAGCAATATTCTGCGTGCTGTAGTTGGATATTGTAACGTCGCTCATATTAAGAACTGCATTCTGATAATTATCGTCAAGGTCTGTCTGAACAAAATAATCTTCAATATGTATAAGCGGCGCTGCATACAGATATACGTCCCTGAATATTCCGCCGTCATAGAAGAAATCCTGTCCTTCCATCCATGTTCCGTCACAGAACTTATGTACCTCAACTGCAAGAAGGTTGTCTGCCGAAGCATCTATGCTTCCGTCTGCATTTTTAATAAGATAATCGGTTATATCAAAGCTGTGAGGGCTGTAGGAATCTTCACTGTAGCCTACCTCCTTGCCGTTCACATACACATAATAACAGGACTCGACTCCCTGAAAGCTTATATTAATACGTCCGTTTAAATCAGCAAGTCCGTCGTTTACTTTAAAATTCTTTCTGTAAAGTCCTACGGGATTATACTTTACCGCGCATCTTGGAGACGTTACATTGCTGTCATATTTATACTGCCAGGGCATAATAACATTCGCATATATTGAAAAATCAAAGCCGTAATGCTGCCAGCTTGCCGGAAGAGCAAGGTCTTCTTTCCAGTCTCCCTTTAAATCATAATTTGTTTTATAAAAATCTTTATAATCGCTTTTCTGAGCCTCGTCCTGATTCTGTACGACAACAAGCGACCAATCCGTTACAGAAGAATCCTGTCCGGTCAGATACTGTACATATGCCGACGCAGCCTTGTTATAATCCCTCGCCCCGGCCAATGCGGCGCCGACATTATCATACGATACCGAAGATGTTGATGTTACCGAATCATCTTTAGTATTAATGCGATACACCTCAGACGCCTTGACCTGATTGCCATCGACATCTGTATAATTAATTCCTTTCCATTCATTATGCGTAAACTTAACATCCCTGTTAATACTTTTATCGACAACAGATGTTAAATCCGGCATATCAAAATTAGAATATGTACTCCATCCGGCTGTAATATTATCTCCGGCTCCGGCAGCATCTGCCTTAGGCGTATACAACGTCTGTCCGGAAAAAATGCCAATTGTCATTCCAAAAATCAGCATCCATGAAACACTCTTACGTATTTTCATTCGATTCCCCCCAAATCATCATAATATTGTACATATAAGTTTAAATAAATAATATATAAATTCCATGATATATGGCGCTTTTTTTTTGATAAAAACTGACGTTTCCGGATGTACAGAAACGTCAGTTTTAAAGGAATTATTATATTAACTACTCATAAAAATCAACTGCAAATAATTCATCTCCTGCATTAACTTCACCTTCAGATAACAATCTTATTTTCTGATTATCCGAAAGCTCGCTGCATATAATTGGCGAAGCCAGAGAAGGGGCGTTTTTCTTAATATAATCAATATCCATCTCCATAATTTTTGCTCCCTTTTTAACTTCATCACCAGCCTCAACAAAAACTTTAAAGCCTTTTCCATTAAGATTTACCGTATCAATTCCAATGTGTATCAGCATACTTAATCCTGAATCAGTAGTAAATCCTATGGCATGCTTTGTATCAAACACAAAAGAAACAGTACCGTCTGCGGGAGCATATACCGTCGATTCTTTTGGTGTAACTACCGCTCCGTCACCCATCATCTTTCCTGCAAACGCCTCGTCCGGCGCCTCTTCTATTCCCGCTGCCGTTCCCGTAACAGGACTTGATATAATTACCGTCTTTACAACCTTTTTATCTGCATTTTCCGGTGTATCATCTGCATTTTCAAGATAATCCTCAAGATTAGATTTGATTACTGTTACGTTAGGTCCGTATATTACCTGTACTCCGTTACCCTTGTGTATAACTCCTGAAGCCCCCGTGCCCTTAAGCACAGCGTCATCCACAAGCGAAGAATCCTTTACCGTACAGCGAAGCCTTGTAGCGCAGCAGTCAACGTCGCTTATATTGGCCTTTCCTCCAAGTCCCTTTGCGATAACCGTGCTTATTTCATCTTTTCCACTGTTATCACCGCCGTCCTTTCTGGCATTAAAGTCATTCTTTGTATAAAGCCTTGTTTCACCATCATCCTCACGTCCCGGAGTTTTAAGATTCAGCTTTTTTATAAGGAATGAAAAGATAAAATAATAAAGCGCAAAATATATTATTCCAACAGGTATTATCAGCATCCAGCTTGTTTTTTCATTTCCCTGTAATATTCCAAATAAGAAAAGGTCCAAAAGTCCACCGGAAAATGTAAGCCCTACTGCAATATTAAGCATATGGGCTAACATATACGCCGTTCCTGCAAGTATAACCTGCACTACGAACAGTATCGGCGCCACAAACAGGAATGAAAATTCAATAGGCTCCGTAATACCGGTAAACATACAGGTAAGCGCTGCTGATAAAAGCAGTCCCTTCGCAGCTTTCTTTTTCTCAGGCTTTGCCTGACGGTACATTGCAAGCGCCGCTCCCGGAAGTCCAAATATCATAAATATAAATTCTCCTGAAAAATATCTGGTTGCATCTGCACTGAAATGGGATATATTTGCGGAATCCGCAAGCTGTGCAAAGAAAATATTCTGACCACCCATTATAGTCTGCCCAGCAACATCCATAGTTCCTCCGACTGCAGTCTGCCAGAACGGAAGATAAAATACATGATGAAGTCCAAAAGGTATAAGCGCACGTTTTACAAGACCAAATATAAGCGTTCCAATATATCCGCTTCCTGTCACAAGACCTCCGAGCGAATATATTCCGTTCTGCACTGCCGGCCATACAAAATAAAGCAAAATTCCTACGAACAGATAAACCAGCGTAGAAATAATCGGTACAAATCTTGTCCCGCCAAAAAATGACAATGCATTCGGCAGTTGAATTTTATAAAATCTGTTATGCAGCGCCGCAACGCCCAAACCTACAATTATTCCTCCAAACACACCCATTTGCAGAGTGTAAATTCCACATGATGAAACAATAGTACCCTCAAGCACATCAGGTGAAATTGACCCGTCAGGAAGAATTTCTTCATTAAGCCTGAGCATAGCGTTCACCGCAGTATTCATAACAAAAAATGCTATTACGGCAGAAAGAGCCGAAACCTCTTTCTCTTTCTTTGCCATACCTATAGCGACTCCGACAGCAAATATTAACGGCAGGTTGTCAAATATTACGCTTCCAACCTGATTCATTATAACAAAAAGAGAATGCAGCAGCGTTCCATCTCCAAGTATTTTTCCTAATTTATACGTTTCAATTGTCGTCTGATTAGTAAAAGAGCTGCCGATACCTAAAAGCAGTCCTGCAACAGGAAGAATTGCAATAGGCAGCATAAAGCTTCTTCCCACACGCTGCAGCACCCCAAAAACTTTATCTTTCATTTTTCTGCTCCTTTATTCTGCTACTGAAATATATTATGTGTGGTAATTCTAACTATTAATCTGTAAAAATATAACAAAAACTATTCGGAGATTTCTGCATATATTATATGGGTAGGATTATTATATGGAGGTTTTTATTATGTGTGGATTAAGTGGTTTTTGCGACTTTGGCCGTAATTTTACCGTCTCAGAAGCATCTTCGGAGAAATATCTGCAGACGCTTATCAATATGCGTAAATCCATTGCTTACCGGGGCATGGATGAACATGGCGAGTATCTTAGAAAATCTGTCGGATTAAGTCACGCAAGGCTTTCAATCCGCGACCTGACAAGCGGAAGACAGCCTATGATACGCTATCAGGGCAGCCATGAATATGCAATTGTCTTTAACGGTGAAATCTATAATACGGACGAATTAATATCCTGTCTTAGAAAATGCGGCAGGACTCCTGACACCACATGCGATACTGAGGTTATACTTCTTATGTATATGGAATACGGCGAAGACTTTATAAATATGCTTAACGGCATATTTGCTTTTGTAATATACGACAGCGCAAAGGAAATACTTATTATGGCGCGCGACCATGCCGGTATTAAACCGTTATTTTATACAATACAGAACAACCTGCTTGTATTCGGCTCGGAAATAAAAGCGCTGTTTGCACATCCTGAAATACACCCATGCGTAAATGCAGACAGCTTTCGTGAAATATTTGGCATAGGTCCTGCACGGACTCCCGGATGCGGAGTATTTAAAAATATACAGGAAATGAAGCCAGGACATTATGCCATATACAACGCATCCGGTCTTCATATTCATAAATACTGGGAGCTTACTGCAAGGGAGCATACCGACAGCTACGAAAAAACCGTAGAAACCGTTTCTTTTTTAGTGTCAGACTCCATAAAGAGACAGATGGTTTCCGACGTGCCCGTATGCTCATTTTTATCCGGCGGAATAGATTCAAGCATAGTCACTGCCGTTGCCTGCAAAACCTTTAAAAGCACAGAAAATTTCAACACCTTTTCATTTGACTTTACCGGCAATGACAGATACTTTAAATCAAACAAATTCCAGCCTGAGCGCGATAACCGATATGTAGACATTATGCTTTCAGAATTTGATACTAACCATTCATATCTGATGTGCAATGAAGAAGAGCTTGTAGACATTCTTAAGGAAGCCACTTATGCAAAAGACCTTCCCGGTATGGCCGACGTAGACGCTTCCATGCTGTACTTCTGCAGTATTGTCAGTAAATCCAATAAGGTAGTGCTTACCGGCGAATGCGCCGATGAAATTTTCGGCGGCTATCCCTGGTTTTACCGTCCTGAATTAACTAAAGGAGAGGGTTTTCCCTGGTCTAAGACTACCGATGTCAGAACAAGTCTGCTAAAGGATGAATTTATTAACATGCTTGATTTGGATAACTATGTTTATGATACTTACAAGACTTCTGTTTCACAGACTCCGCTTCTTACCGGCGAAGACGAGGCGGCAAAGAAACATCGGCAGATATCATATCTTAATATAAAATGGTTCATGCAGACGCTGTTAGACCGTATGGACCGCACAAGCATGCATTATGGCTTAGAAGCCCGGGTTCCATTTGCAGACCAGCGTATTATGGATTATATGTATAATGTTCCCTGGGATATGAAATACCGAAATGGCGTAGAAAAATCTCTTCTTCGCGAAGCCTTCCGGGGAAAGCTTCCAAACGACGTGCTTTTCCGCAAAAAAAGCCCTTATCCAAAAACATACAACCCAAAATATGAGGCTCTGCTTGCCAAAAAACTGCGCGGCATTCTTTCAGATTCCAACAGTCCGCTATATGACATCTGTGATATTGATAAACTTGACACGTTATTACAGGCTCCATCCGAGTACGGCAAGCCCTGGTTTGGACAGCTTATGGCATTTCCTCAGCTTCTTGCATATTTTATACAGCTTGATTATTGGTTCTCAATATATAAGCCTGAAATCTGCCTGTAACAAAACCATACCCGGCACATAAAAAACGAGCTGCCGTAATATTCTCAGCACGGCAGCTTGTTGTCTGATTATTTTTCTAAAATTTCCCCTAAAGAGCTTATAGTTACATCATCAAATCATCATATATTTTTTGAAGTTTTCCCTTTCTTGTCACGTCCTGCCTTTCCCGACAATACAGTCAATGATAACCACCGCAAAAGCCACGATAAAGGCGGTTCTCCACAAAAGAGTACGTCTCTTTTCCTCCCTTAAAATATCAAAAGCCAGTGAATATATGTTAAAATATTTCATACTAGGGTTTTCCCTTGTGCTTTGTTTGAGCAGCCGTTATCTTTGCCGGATGGGGCTGCTCTTTCATTTTTCAGACTTGACTAGCAAATCAACCGCTTTTCTTATTGCCTCTGTTCTGGTCATATTGTGACTTTTGCAATACTGCAATAGCTTTTCGTGGTTTCCCTCGTCAAATCTGACTTTCACATCAACATTTTTCGGCTTTTCTGCCTTTGGTCTGCCTGTGCGTGGTGACAACCTTACACCCCCCCTTTCTGCGTTCCAAAAAGTCAATATATATTTGCACAAAATAAAAGGACAAAGATTTTCTCCCTGTCCTCCATATTCAATATCAGACTTTCCAAGTATGCCCACAATTCTGACATATTGCAATAGTCTTATTTATATTTTTATCCGCATGAAAATTCAATCCGCTTTTCTTTCTTCCTCCGAATAACAGGGTTTTCCACCACCCAATAAAAAGCCAATACATAGGTTTCCACCACCAACCGATAAAAAGCCAGTATAAACATCCTCTGCTTTTTTTTGGCTCTTGAATCACAATTTTATTTGTTCCTGCCCCAATATTAGCGTATTGTTCCCTTTGAACCGTCACATTTTCACTCTTGCACTTTGGACACTGCATATTCAAACAACCTCCCACTTTCGTATTTTACACAATATTTTACCACAATAAGGGAATTTTGTCATTAAGCAAAAAAACTTGAATCCTGCTACCAGATATGATATATTAAGCATAGAAATAGGGAAAGCCATAGAAGCGGCTCTACCCTCTGAATAATTACTTTTTACCTCATAAGAGGCAAGCCGTCACTATTAACGGTAGTGGCGGCTATTTCTTTTTCCCTTGTAAATCTGATAAATCAAATTAGCAAGGGCAATATCTTAAATTTTAATATTCAATCCACGTCTTCCCCGTCCGTCGAAAATGCTCGTATGCGTATTTTCTTGTGTTTTCCGCAACTGCTCTGCCGTCCACTTCTATAACGTGTCCTTTTTGAATTTCGTCTTTTATATCCCCCAGCATCTTACTGTTTCCGGTTGCGGAAGATACGGCGTTGTATGTTGCCCTATATACTGCATTTTCATATCATTTCCAATGCTTTTTAATAAAGCCGGTGTAGAACTTTACGGTAATACCGGTCAAAAACGCCGCTATTATTGTTCCTTCCCTCGTTCCTGCAATATTTCCGCTAAAAAATATCAGCGAAAGAATTATAGCAAGCGCTACGCACGATACGTCGAAAATAATCTTAACATTGCCAAAGGCTTTATCAGTGACATCAGCCGCCGCTTTCACAAACGCCTCTCCTGAGTTCATAATTACATTAGCCCTAACCGAAAGCGTAATGCCTAATCCAAGCACAGCCGTTCCCACAATTACGCACAAAATTCTTGCTATGTATATATGCACAGGTATAAACGACACTGCCCACATTCCAAAATCCGTAAACCATCCAAAAAGAAATGACAGCGGAATCTGTAACAGCTGTATCAGTTTAAAGTTTTTCCGTAAAATTATAAGCTGACCTAGAATAAGCACACAATTCCATATAATCAGCCAGCTTCCCAGCGAAAGAAAATCGTATTTAATACTTAATACATTGGCGACAGAAGATATCGGCGACACCCCAAGCTCGCCCTTTTTTGTAATTGCCACGCCCAAAGCCGATATAAACAGACTGACTATAAGAAGCAAATACCGTTTAATTAATTCTTTACTATTCATTACTTTTTCCTTTTTATCATATAATGTATATTTTTTCATATAATCTTACCATACTAAAATATAACAACGCAAATAATATTGACAAATTCCTGTTGCGGTATTAATATACAGATTACATAGTATTAAAAACTACATGGAGGTATGTTATGAGTACAGATACAGCAATAAATACCAAAAAGAATATACTCGCTTCACTGCCGGATTATACATTAGGAGAAGAACTTATCAACGCAATTTCACATGGTATTGGAGCTGTCTTCGGAATAGCGGCTCTCGTATTTTGTATTATAAAATCAGTTATGTCGGGAAGTACGATTGCAATTGTAAGCAGCTGCCTGTATGGTTCAATGTTAGTTCTGCTCTACACAATGTCAACGATATACCATGCTTTAAAACGCAACCGTGCAAAACATATATTCCGCATTTTCGACCACTGTACAATATATCTTTTAATTGCCGGAACCTATATTCCGATTGTACTGGTTGGAATCGGAGGCGCCATCGGCTGGGTTTATTTTGGAATTGTAACAGGCGCGGCTGTAATCGGCATTATTTTTAATGCAATCAGCGTAGACCGTTTTAAAGTCTTTTCTATGGTCTGCTATATTGCAATGGGCTGGGTAATAGTCTTTGGCTTCCGCCCGTTGGCGCGTGCCGTTGCGCCGCAGGGCATTATCCTTTTAATCGCCGGCGGCGTTGTATATACGCTTGGAGCTATTCTATACGGCATCGGCGGTAAACACAGATATTTTCACTCTATCTGGCACTTTTTTGTACTGGGCGGCAGCATTCTGCATTTTATTATGATATATGGATATGTATTATGATTTTTATTGTTTTCTAAAAATGCCTTTAACGTTCCTTTCCAGTCCTCTTTCCTAGCTCATTACCAGAATTTTACTTCTGTTTACTTTTTTCATAAATATAACAGCGATATCCGACGACAAAACCTCTGCTATCGGGAAAGTCACCCATGCCAGCCATGTTCCGGTCATTCCGGATAATATAATCACAGAAAAAACATATGCCACAGGAATTACAAATAAAAACTGTCTGCACACAGATATAACCAGTGATTCAAAACCACTATCCAGCGCCTGAAAAACGCCTTGAAACGCAATATTCGCACCTGCAAATATATAACTAATGGAAATTATCCGCATTGCACTGACGCATAATTCTTTTGTTTCTCCTGATAATCCGAACATACCCGCAAATGGTTCTGCAAACAACTCAAGTCCTACAAATCCTATAATCATAAGCAACAAAGTATACAGCAAACCATATTTAACGCCATCTTTTACTCTCTCTCTGCTTCCCATACCATGATTAAATGATATAATCGGCGTTATGGCATCCCTTAAACCGAACGCGGCAAACAGAATAAACTGCTGAATTTTATAATACAAGCCGTATGCAGTAACTACATTCTCTCCTATACGGACAAATATAACATTCAGCAGATATGTCATAACAGACATAAGCGCCTGTGCAATAATGGCCGCAAACCCAATAGAATAGATTCCCTTAATAATTCTTCCCTGCGGCTTCATATACCGGATATTATTCTTAATCTCTTTATTCGCTGTCAAGTGTAATATCAAACCCAACAATGCTGATGCTATTTGTCCTATTATGGTAGCATATGCCGCTCCTTTTACCCCAAGCGCCGGACAGCCCATCCAGCCGTAAATCATAACAGGGTCAAGCACGATATTTATGACTGCTCCAGTTATCTGTGCAATTGTGGAATACATACTTTTACCAGTAGCCTGTAATACCTTTTCATATAACGAAAAGAATAATATACCAAATGACCAGCAACAGCAGATTCCCAAATAGTCAGCTGCCATTTCTGCAATAACAGGATTCTTTGTCTGTGATGATATATAGCTTTCCGTTCCAAACAAACCAAACAGTAAAAATACAACGTAGATAACTGCCATTAAAAACACACCATTTCCGGCAGTTTTACCAGCTTTCTCTGCGTCCCCCTGTCCCATACTCTTTGCTAAAAGCGCATTCACACCAACACCCGTTCCTATGCCTACGGCAACCATCAGCATCTGCACCGGAAAAGCCAACGTCAATGCATTCAACGCCATTTCTCCAGTGCCCTCCATGTTCGCTACAAATGCGCTGTCCACTATGTTATACACTGCCTGTAACATCATGGAAATAATCATTGGCACGCCCATATTAATCATAAGCTTATTGACAGCCATTGCAGCCATTTTATTATTTTTTTCTGCTGCATTACTCATTTTCTTTTTCCTCCTTCAGAACATAAAAAGCGTGTAATCTCCGTAGAAAAACTACATTAGATTACACGCATCTATTCCTGCTGGACTTACATCTATCGATTACACTGTTTTCTTTTTTTCAAGTATGTATTCTATCACAATTTAAAATTTTTTTGCAAGCTAAATTTTAAAACAAATATTATATGAATAAAAATATATGTATTGAAAATACTAGATAAAAAGAAAGGAAATACAGCTATGGACGATATTACACGTACAGAAAACTGCCACCGCACAGGTTCATGCAAAAGCACATGTAACAGCTGCATGCCGTCAAACGTACAGGGTGCAGACGACAGTTCAGATCAGGATTCTTCCACATCAAAATATGTTGTGGAAAATGACAACAGGGAGCGCAGAGACGGTCCCGGAGGAAACTAATAAATATTATTGCAGGCAGGCATATCTTAATTTTTATTTTGATGTGCCTGCCTTCTATAATAACAAAACATGACCAATACATATATTTTTTTCAGCCATTGACAAATACCCCCGTGAGGTATATTATATTTATACCCCACCCGGGTATGAATCAATAGGAGGTTTTTCTAATGGACAATAAAAAAACCTGTGAATGCCATAAAAAAACAACCGACCGTTCAGATGAAGAACGCAAAAAGCTGATTCACCGTCTGAACCGGATTGAAGGGCAGATTCGAGGTATTCGCGGCATGGTGGAAAAAGACGCCTACTGCACGGATATATTAATGCAGTCGGCTGCTGTGAACGCCGCCGTTAATTCATTTAATAAAGATTTGATTGCAAGCCATATCAGGGGCTGCGTGGCAAGAGATGTTCGTGATGGCAAAGATGAAGTAATTGACGAGCTTGTAGTTATGCTCCAAAAATTAATGAAATAACTGTTTAATTATAAAATTAAGTTAATAAAGGTTGGTGAAAATCTGGTATGGAACAATATATAGTAACAGGAATGAGCTGTGCGGCATGCTCTGCCCACGTTGAAAAGGCCGTATCCCAAATTCCGGGAGTTACCTCCTGCTCGGTCAGTCTTTTAACTAATTCTATGGGAGTAGAGGGCTCTGCGCCCTCCGAGGAAATTATAGCGGCAGTTAAAAATGCAGGTTATGGTGCAGCTTTAAAAAAAGTCGGACAACACCAAAATAATTCGGCAGATTCTGCCTCAGACGCACTAAAGGACAGAGATACTCCCGCATTAAAGCGGCGCCTTACAGCCTCCCTGGGATTTCTGATTATTCTCATGTATGTCTCTATGGGACATATGATGTGGGGCTGGCCTCTGCCATCATTTTTTAATAATAACCACGTAGCAATGGGGCTTTTACAGCTTTTACTGACTATTGCAATTATCATAATTAACCAAAAATTCTTTATCAGTGGTTTTAAAGGCCTGTGGCGCCGCACGCCGAATATGGACACGCTGGTAGCGCTTGGTTCCTCAGCGGCGTTTATATACAGTACCTTTGCCTTATTTGCAATGACAGACGCACAAGTCAGAAACGATTATGACGCAGTAATGTCTTATATGCATGAATTATATTTTGAATCGGCAGCCATGATTCTTGCTCTTATTACACTAGGCAAAATGCTTGAAGCCCGTTCTAAAGGCAAAACCACCGACGCCATAAAGGGGCTCATGAAGCTGGCTCCAAAGACAGCCACTCTGATTCGTGGCAATAATGAAATCATTACTCCTGTCGAACAGGTCGTAAAAGGAGATATTTTTATAGTCCGTCCTGGTGAAAATATACCGGTAGACGGCATCATTTTAGAGGGCGACAGCGCCGTCGACGAATCAACGCTGACCGGCGAAAGCATACCTGTAGATAAATCAGCTGGTAATACCGTATTTGCCGGCACACTTAACCAATCAGGCTTTATACGATGCGAAGCATCTAAAGTAGGCGAAGATACCACATTGTCGCAAATTATTCAGATGGTTAGTAATGCGGCGGCCTCCAAGGCTCCCATTGCTAAAGTCGCAGATAAAGTATCCGGCGTATTTGTGCCCGCTGTTATTGCAATTGCCGTAATAACGGTTATTGTATGGCTTCTTGCAGGCCAGACAATAGGCTTTGCCTTAGCAAGAGGAATATCCGTATTAGTTATCAGCTGTCCTTGTGCTTTGGGTCTGGCAACTCCCGTAGCAATTATGGTCGGTAACGGAATTGGAGCAAAAAACGGTATTCTGTTCAAAACAGCGGTATCCTTAGAAGAATGCGGAAAATCCAAAATTGCTGCACTTGACAAAACCGGAACTATTACAAAGGGAACTCCAACAGTAACAGATATCCTTCCGGCTAACGGCATAACTGAAGAACAGCTATTACGGCTCGCATATTCATTAGAGAAAAATAGCGAGCATCCTTTAGCTGCCGCAATTAATCAAATGGCATTACAAAAAGGCATTGACGCAGATGAAGTATCCGGCTTTAGCGCTCTGCCAGGCAACGGTCTTTCCGCTTCCAGCAACGGCGTTATGCTGTATGGCGGAAATTATAATTTTATAAGCTCTCAGATACCCGTTCCTGATAAAATAAAGAAACAGTCCGAGCAATTATCTGAGGAAGGAAAAACACCTCTGTTTTTCTCAGGCGGCGACACACTTTTGGGCATCATTGCAGTAGCTGACGTTATAAAAGACGACAGCCCTCAGGCAATCCGTCAAATGCAAAACATGGGTATTCATGTAGTTATGCTGACAGGCGATAATGAACGCACTGCTAAAGCAATCGGTACTCTGGCCGGCGTAGATGAAGTGATTGCAGACGTTCTTCCTGACGGTAAGGAAAATGTAATTCAGACACTAAAGCAGAAGGGCAGGGTCATTATGGTTGGCGACGGCATCAATGACGCGCCCGCACTTACAAGTGCAGATATTGGTATTGCCATCGGTGCAGGTACAGATATTGCCATTGACGCTGCTGATATCGTGCTTATGAAAAGCCGTTTGTCGGATGTTCCTGCAGCAATCCGGCTAAGCCGTGCAACACTTCACAACATTCATGAGAATCTGTTTTGGGCGTTTATCTACAATATTATCGGCATTCCCCTTGCAGCAGGAGTATTTATAAGCGTGCTTGGCTGGCAGCTCAATCCTATGTTTGCGTCCGCTGCAATGAGTTTATCCAGCTTTAGCGTAGTTACGAACGCACTGCGTCTGAATTTCTTACGTATACATGATTCTACACGGGATCATAAAGTTAAAAATAAACAAATAAATAAACCTAAAAAGGAGAGCAAAGCTATGAAAAAGACATTAAAGATTGAAGGCATGATGTGCAGCCATTGCGAAATGCATACTAAAAAAGCGCTTGAAGCGCTTGACGATGTAACAGAAGCCGAAGTCAGCCACGAAGCAGGCACTGCTGTTATAACACTTAAAAGGGATATTTCTGATGATATTTTAAAACAGGCCGTTTCTGAGCAGGGCTACAAAGTAACTGAAATAGTGTAACCGGTCATTTACACTGCTCTAACCTTGCGCAAATTCCTTCTCAAAAAAATTTTTTGGTTGACTTTATAACAATTGTAGACTTTATAATGTATAATGAAAATGGATTTTGAGAGGGAGTCTTATGAAAAAGAATTTAACAACAGGCAGCGTATTAAAAACAGTTTTGTATTTTTCATTGCCATATATTCTGTCATATTTTTTACAGACATTATATGGCATGGCAGATTTATTTATTATTGGACAATTTAATGGCGTAGAAAGCACAACGGCAGTTTCAATAGGAAGTCAGGTTATGCATATGCTGACGGTTATGGTTGTGGGCCTTGCAATGGGGTCAACTGTTATGATTGGACAGGGAATCGGCGCAGCAAAACATGAGCAGGTTTCCCGTACGATAGGAAACACAATCACTCTGTTTATGGTTTTATCTGTTGTATTGACCGTTGGATTGCTCTTTGCAGTAAAACCGATTGTAGGCATCATGTCAACTCCTGATGAAGCAGTATCGGGAACAATCTCATATCTTACTATATGCTTTATTGGAATCCCGTTTATTACAGCCTATAACATTATCAGCGCTGTTTTTCGCGGCATGGGAGATTCTAAAAGTCCAATGTACTTCATCGCAGTTGCCTGTGTTGCGAATATCGCTCTTGATTATTTCTTTATCGGAGTATTGCGGCTTGGTCCGGCAGGGGCGGCTCTGGGCACAACATTATCTCAGACGATTAGTGTAATTGTATCCTTGATTGTAATATTGAAACGAAGGACAGGAATATCTCTTACAGCAAACGATTTTCAGCCGAATCGCAAAGCAATGGCAGGACTATTAAAGATTGGAACGCCTGTTGCGTTACAGGATGGATTTATACAGATTGCATTTATCATTATAACTATTTTTGCAAATAAACGAGGGCTGAATGACGCAGCGGCAGTGGGAATTGTAGAGAAAATTATCGCCATTTTATTCCTTGTTCCATCATCAATGCTTCAAACAGTGTCTGCGCTTTCAGCACAAAATATCGGGGCTGGTAAACATAACCGCGCCCGGCTTACTCTGCGCTATGCTTCTATAATGGCAGCGCTGTGGGGAATCGGCGTTTGCGTACTTATGCAGCTTGACTCAGAATTTTTTATCAGTTTATTTGCAAAGGACCGTACAGAGGTAATACGGCTTGGAAGTCAATATATGCGGGGATATGTATGGGATACGATTCTTGCGGGAATCCATTTTAGCTTCAGCGGTTATTTTTGCGCGTATGGATTGTCAGGAATTTCGTTTTTTCATAATTTCCTTTCGATTATTTGTGTCCGCATTCCGCTTTCTTATTTTGCATCAAAACATTTTGCTGATACACTTTTCCCGATGGGGCTTGCTTCCACCGCCGGGTCTGCACTTTCCGTTGTCATATGTATATGTGTTTTTCTATGGTTGGACAAACGGCAAAGAATAGCTCAAAAGGAAAAGAAGTGAAAAATGGAAATAAAAGAATTATTTCAAATTGTGATTTAACAGTTATTTCTTTGAATCATTTTCCACAGTTGCTCCTTCTGCTCAATGCCGAACAACAAAATCTTCCAAAGCGAATCTACCGCATAAGGTCCATAGACTTGCATATATGAGATATGCATCTGTATCGCCCCTTGAAATATTAAATCATACTCTTTTCTTGAGATTTTACCCTCACCAAAGTATCCTCTCAAAAAATTTTGCGCCAAATCAAACCGGTAATTCATCTCTTCCGTCTCGTGATTGAAATCAACAAACTGCATGATAAACGGCCAACCAACATCCAAATATCGGCTTCCGATACCGGCATCATCAAGATCAATGAATACCACCTCACCATCTTGCCTTAACATAGTATTATGCGGACCAATATCCGTATGAACAAAGCATTGGTCAAGCATTTCAAAATCAGGAAGCGCATCAAGAATCGCATCAAATTCTTTTACAAAACTATGCTTCAAAAACCAAGTATAAAAACGCTCTTTACTCTGAGTCATAGGAGATTTTACATCATACCCCTGCAGATTATGCAGCTTTCTTGCCGCTTGACCAATTTTGTATGCATCTTCCGGAGTCTCTTCCAGCTTCCTTCCTTCAATGAATTCCATCAGATAAAACCAATATCCTTGATTACTGATATAAAATTCTCCGGTCTTCGTCGGATAAAGCTTTGGAGCCATTCCTTTTTCATTCCCCAAAAAAAGATGCGCCCGAACATTACTCTTTACCGTAGTTTCCGACATACCGCATGGCTGTCCTTTCAGAAGGTAATCCTGTGAAAAGGTCCTGATTCTGAAAATCAGTCTTTCCGATTCTTCATTGAACTGTTCATCTATTTCGGGAGCATCCAGTTCCCAATTCTTTAAAACAGTTTCTATTCTCATCTTAATCTATCTCCTTTTGAAGCCATACTCTTTTTTGAGACGTTCAAATATTTCAAATGCCACCGGGCAGATAGCAATGGTATCTAACATCCCCAGTAAACTCAATAACCGCTCCGGCTGGTCTGTATATGGATATTTCTTACAACTGTCCGGCTTGCAATCTCCCAACTTGCAACTACCATCTTCTTGCAAAAAATCACAGGGCTTATGTTTTGTATAATATCCAAGCCCAAATTCCTCTTTTTCCAAAAATAAATCAATAAACTGCTCTACTGTAATTTTCAAATATTCAGCATCCTTTTCTACATCCTCTTTTGGGATACTGCCCTTGTACATCTTACAACAATTTCTGCACTTACTACAGTCATAATCAGCGAACAGTTCTTTATGTAATCGCAGAAACTGTTCGTCTAATTTGTCCTCATCTGCATGCCCTTTCAAGTAACTACGGAATATAAAATTTTCATCTTCTTTTTTCTTGGCTTCTGCTCCAATTTTATCCGGATGTATCATATAACTTCTCTCCTATCCCAGTTTATATCGTCGGTTTTCTTACTATCTTTTTCTTTATTTCTCCAAACTCCATCTGCACCAACTTATCCATACTGACCATATCTCAATATTGACATATACTGCTCACATCCAACTGCACTGACAGAAACACCGCCGTTCTCCGCATCAATAATTAGCAATGGAGCATTTATCATTTTACATTTTGCTTTAATTTTCAAAAAGACTCTGTCCCAGGACTAAACATCCCCGGAACGGAATGAAACATCTGCAATTTTAGGATTATTCGGTACCGACTAATGTTTTTCATATACCCTTTCATCTGTAGGTACACGTTTTGACCATGAACCCATATTAAATATAACAATATTGTCTTCATATACTGATATTTTAATTGGAACACCCGTCGTATAATCTTTATGATTAATTGCATTAAGCAACAATTAATTTCGCCACATATATAACTGATGAAGCTACCGTTTTCATTTTATATCTGTCAGGCCAATCTTGCTAATGATGTAAATATTTTATCAGTTGAAATTGTATCACTTTTAGAAACATTAGTAAAAAGAATTTTGGGAATTTGACAAATGAGGCTTTATTACAGCTATCCTTCAATAACTTCCATCATTTCAGCAGGCGTTACAATAAAATCTCGTATCGGATAATGTTTTTAATTTCCTGTAACTAAATAAGCTTCTCCATTGCAACTTCATAAAATATCAAATCAGCAATGTCAACCAAGATTTCACCCGTAGGTTGCGGAAACACTTCTATAGCAAAGCAGAAATGAAAACATTTGTATCTATAACTGCATAATATACCATAAGCACTTACCTTTTTCTTTCCGCCCTGACAGCTGATATTTCATCATTAATTTCATCAAGAGACTTTTTTGGCAATGTAGCCTCAAAAGGAAGCCCCTTAACCATCTTGCTTTTGGTCATAAACATACAAAAAGCTGTTGGCAAATACCTAAAGTCTCATAAATCTCTGCAACCTCTTGCTTTAATGCTTTATTTGCACGAAATTGAATCAAAACCTGTTCTGCCATAATGATTCCTCCTCACCATATTTGTGTAGTTGTTTTGCATGTGTTTGTAATATTATTATTTTTGTTTTTGGCACCACTGGCTCTATTTTTCGCTATTCTATCCACCTATTAAAAGATGCAAAAAGGGCTTCCCTATTCTTAGGAAAGCCCTATAAACTCTAGCTTTTTGTATTCACTATCAAAGATTACTCAATGATAGAAGCAACCCTGCCTGATCCAACTGTTCTACCACCCTCACGGATAGCGAATGTAAGACCCTGATCCATAGCGATTGGATGAATAAGCTCGATTGTCATCTCTACGTTATCACCAGGCATGCACATCTCTGTTCCTTCCGGAAGGTTGATAACACCTGTTACGTCAGTTGTTCTGAAATAGAACTGTGGACGATAGTTATTAAAGAAAGGTGTATGACGTCCACCTTCATCCTTTGTAAGAACGTATACCTGAGCTGTAAACTTCTTGTGGCATGTTACTGTACCAGGCTTAGCAAGTACCTGACCTCTTTCGATGTCAGTTCTGTTGATACCACGAAGAAGAGCGCCGATATTATCACCAGCCTGAGCTTCGTCAAGCATCTTACGGAACATCTCGATACCAGTTACAACTGTATTCTGAGTCTCTTCCTTAATACCAACGATTTCAACAGGCTCGTTAAGGTGAAGTGTACCACTCTCAACACGTCCTGTAGCAACTGTTCCACGTCCTGTAATTGTAAATACGTCCTCTACAGGCATAAGGAACGGCTTATCTGTATCACGCTGTGGGTCCGGAATATATGAATCAATTGTATCCATAAGTTCCATAATCTTATCTCCCCACTCGCCGCTTGGATCTTCAAGAGCCTTAAGAGCTGAACCCTTGATAATTGGGCAGCCTGTAAATTCATACTCTTCTAACTGCTCTGTAATTTCCATCTCAACAAGCTCAAGAAGCTCCTCGTCGTCAACCATATCACACTTGTTCATGAATACAACGATATAAGGAACACCTACCTGACGAGAAAGAAGGATATGCTCTTTAGTCTGAGCCATAACACCGTCAGTAGCTGCAACAACAAGGATAGCGCCATCCATCTGAGCAGCACCAGTAATCATGTTCTTTACGTAGTCTGCATGTCCTGGGCAGTCAACGTGAGCATAATGACGCTTCTCTGTCTCATACTCAACGTGAGCTGTAGAAATTGTAATACCTCTTTCTCTCTCTTCCGGAGCCTTATCGATATTTTCAAAATCAGTAGCTGAGTTACCAGCAACTCTCTCTGCAAGTACTTTTGTAATTGCTGCTGTAAGTGTTGTTTTACCGTGGTCAACGTGACCGATTGTACCAATGTTACAATGTGGTTTTGTTCTGTTGAACTTTTCTTTTGCCATTTTTAAGTTCCTCCTTAAATATTAAATTACTGAATAAATTCTATCTTTTCCAAATATGACCTAATTATATTTCATAAGCATAACATTTTCAAGTATTATTTGATAATAAATACTTATATTTTAGCCGTTGTTCTTTGCAGAAAGTACTTTTTCCTGAACGCTCTTCGGCGTCTGTGCATATCTCTCAAAGAACATGGAATAATTACCACGACCCTGTGTTGCTGAACGAAGCTCTGTGGAATATCCAAACATCTCTGCAAGCGGAACGAATGCCCGAACGATTTTACCACCGCCAAGATCTTCCATGCCCTCAATCTGGCCACGCTTTGCATTCAGACTTCCTATAACATCGCCAAGATATTCTTCAGGCATCGTAACCTCAACCTTCATGATAGGCTCCAAAAGAACTGCTTCTCCCTTCTGCATAGCTTCCTTAAACGCCATAGAACCGGCAATATGGAATGCCATCTCAGAAGAGTCGACTTCATGGTAAGAACCATCATATACTGTCGCATGAACACCGAGTACAGGGAATCCGCCAAGCATACCCGCCTGTGCTGCTTCCTCGATACCTTCGCCAACAGCTGGAATATATTCCTTCGGAATGTTACCACCGACAACGGTAGATTCAAACTTAAACGTCTCGTCGCCGTTTGGATCCATCGGCTCAAATTTAACTTTACAATGTCCGTATTGACCACGTCCACCAGACTGCTTTGCATATTTGCTGTCAACATCAACCGCTTTGGTAAATGTCTCTTTGTATGCAACCTGCGGAGCGCCGACATTTGCCTCTACCTTAAACTCACGAAGAAGTCTGTCAACGATAACCTCCAGATGGAGCTCTCCCATTCCGGCTATAATCGTCTGACCGGTCTCAGAATCCGTATGAGCACGGAACGTAGGATCTTCCTCAGCAAGCTTTGCCAAAGCCTCGCCCATCTTACCCTGATCGTTCTTTGTCTTCGGCTCTATAGCAAGCTCGATAACCGGCTCAGGGAATTCCATAGACTCAAGTATTACAGGATGCTGCTCATCGCAGATTGTATCGCCTGTTGAAGTAATCTTGAAGCCTACTGCGGCCGCAATATCTCCTGAATAAACCTTGTCAATCTCTGTACGTGAATTTGCATGCATCTGAACGATACGTCCTACACGCTCTTTCTTATCCTTTGTTGCATTGAGTACGTATGAACCGGAGTTCATTGTACCCGAATAAACTCTGAAGAATGCGAGCTTTCCAACGAATGGGTCTGTCATAATCTTAAAAGCAAGCGCTGAAAACGGCTCATCATCTGCTGAGTGGCGAACAACGTTGTTGCCTTCCGGATCCACACCGGTAATATCAGGGATGTCTGTCGGAGCCGGCATATATTCGATTACACCGTCAAGCATCTTCTGAACACCCTTATTCTTATATGCTGAACCACAGAATACAGGAACAGCTTCACAGGCGATTGTAGCCTTACGAAGAACTTTCTTCAACTCTTCTACGGAAGGCTCCTCACCCTCAAGATACATCATCATAAGATCATCGTCTAACTCACTGATCTTCTCAACAAGGTTCTCATGCCATTTATCGGCATCAGCTTTCAAATCATCCGGGATTGCTGTAATCTCGATATCCTCACCCTTGTCGTCTTTATAGTAGTAAGCTTCCATCTCGAACAAGTCAACCAAACCAACGAAAGAATCTTCCTTACCAATCGGAATCTGTACAGGAATCGCATTTTTTCCTAAACGGTCTATAATTGTCTGAACTGAATAGAAGAAATCAGCTCCCATCTTGTCCATCTTGTTGATGAATGCCATACGCGGTACATTATATGTGTCAGCCTGACGCCATACATTCTCGGACTGCGGCTCAACACCTGCCTTAGCGTCAAATACGCCGACAGCGCCGTCAAGCACTCGAAGCGAACGCTCAACTTCTACCGTAAAATCAACGTGTCCTGGAGTATCAATAATATTAATACGATGCTCAAGAGCGCCATTCTTTGGCTTATGATGATCTTCTAATGTCCAATGACATGTCGTTGCAGCTGATGTGATTGTGATTCCTCTTTCCTGTTCCTGCTCCATCCAGTCCATAGTAGCAGTTCCTTCATGAGTATCTCCAATCTTATAGTTAACACCGGTATAATACAGGATACGCTCTGTAAGAGTAGTCTTACCTGCATCTATATGAGCCATAATACCGATATTTCTTGTACGCTCTAATGGATATTCTCTTCCAGCCAAGGATATTTCCTCCTAACATAATAATTGTAGTAACTCAGGCTTAATAACCTGATATATCAGATATATGCATAATTACCATCTGTAGTGTGCGAATGCCTTATTAGCCTCAGCCATCTTATGCATATCTTCTTTTCTCTTAACGGCTGCGCCTGTATTATTAGCTGCATCCATAATCTCGTTAGCAAGCCTTTCCTTCATGGTCTTCTCGCCTCTCTTACGCGAGAACATTACTAACCAGCGAAGCGCAAGCGCCTGTCTTCTGTCAGGTCTTACTTCGATAGGAACCTGATAAGTTGAACCGCCGATACGTCTTGCCTTAACCTCAAGAGATGGCATAATGTTGTTCATAGCCTCATCAAAAACCTCAAGTGCCCCTTTTCCGGTCTTCTCTGCAACCTGCTCAAACGCTCCATAGACGATTTTCTGGGCTACACCCTTCTTACCGTCTAACATAACATTGTTGATAAGCTTTGTAACAACCTTATTCTTATAGACAGGATCTGCTAACACGTCTCTTTTCTGAATATGTCCTTTACGTGGCACGATACTTCCCTCCTTAATAAATTTCAAAAACTCTTATTAAATCACAGGTACTCACGATTCTGTGTCCGCACCAGTCTTAATTCTTACAATTCTTACAATAAATAAATATAATAATGAAGCAAAAATTAATCCGGTACTTTTTTGAATTAGTGACTACTTAGCGGCTTTCGGTCTCTTGGCACCATACTTTGAGCGAGCCTGCTTTCTGTTAGCAACACCTGCTGTATCCAAAGTACCACGAATGATGTGGTATCTTGTACCAGGAAGGTCCTTTACTCTTCCTCCACGAATCATAACAACACTATGCTCCTGAAGGTTGTGTCCTTCACCAGGGATGTAACTGGTAACCTCAATTCCGTTAGAAAGACGTACTCTGGCAGTCTTTCTAAGAGCTGAGTTAGGCTTCTTAGGTGTAGCTGTTCTTACGGCTGTACATACGCCTCTCTTCTGAGGAGAACTACAATTAGTAGTCTTCTTATTAAGAGAATTGTATCCATGCTGAAGAGCAGGAGAATTAGACTTTTTCTGTACTGACTTTCTACCCTTTCTTACTAATTGGTTAAAAGTTGGCATTAATTTTCACCTCCTATATATATAATAAGCCATACCTTATGGTATTCCTCTTCCTTTCGCAAATGACGCACGAAAAAAAGAGTGTGCAAAAATGCACGCTCAAATAGTATACAACCAAAATATTTCTCTGTCAAGCACTTTTGAAATCAGACTGTATGCGCCCTTGTAGTCCATAGAAATTCAAAGAGCAGTAACAATAGAAAACGTATGCCACCAGTGTTCCACAACATATTTTAAAGGATTATATGCGTTAATATAAGCAAGCATTCTTCCGTGTTCAAACATACCGTATATATACGAACCCCATGCAGTATCGGCAAAGCACCCGATAACACAGAAAACAAGCCATACCGTAATCACGAATTTTAATAACCCGCCTGCGATACCGCAAATCCTGTTTAACTGTTTTGCAACAGGTATCTTATCTACCAGATTGAAAAGTCTCTCGACAGCTCCGAGAATCCCCATAACAATTCCGTATACCGATACGAAAACTACCGGTACAATATATCTGAGTTCATGAGAAATAACTCCCGTAACAGACAGACATACAACTGCGGCGAGAATTACTCCTATAATCATCTTAACAGCCGAAAATACCGTCTTAACAAGTCCAACCCTGTACCCGTCAAGAACAAACGCCGCACATACTATAATAAATATAATTTCAAGTACATTCATATGTAATATTACCCCTCAGTAAGTTTAGCTTTGGTTATTGTAGCATCATCAATGAAATAATACAACTCTTTTCCGTTTGCTCTAAATACATACTGCACAGGAGAATCAAACTGACAGTTAAGCTTTTCGCTTCCATTTACTCTTAAAATCATGCAGCTCATATCAGAAAGAAATATAATCTCACCCTTATTCATGTATACCTTGTTATACTCACAGTTCACCGTTTTTTCCAAAACAGTCTTTCCTGAGGAATTGTATAGCTTCAGGCTGTGCGACGCATCTTCTTCACTCTCTGCAAAAAGGAATCCAACGTACCCGTCATCATACACACTGCTTACTATTTCTTTTTCAAATGTTTCACTGGCTGCCTCCTCAGGCTTCTTCATATTAGAAAATAACGAAAACCCATTATCCAGAAAAATACACACGCTGTTATTTCCGACAAATTCGGCTCCTATTGCAAATGAATCCTTATATGTCTTTCCTCCTACAATACGGTTCTTATCCTGGCCGACCTCTGAAAAATTATAAAAACATATATTGCTCTCCTGTACTCCGTCCCTTATCGCAAGATATACCGTAACAAGACTTTTAGCGTCCGCAGATAATGCGATATCAACAGGATATCCATCCTCAGAAACATTACTTGGAACCTCTACAAGAAGCTTTTCGTCAGAGGAATAAGGGTCATACAGAGCAACTACATTAGAACTTGCATCTTCCAGCACAACAGCAATAACTCCCTGTGACGCAACCTTTACCATTGTAACAGGAAGAGGCATTTCAAGAACAGTTCCGTCATCCGAACCGTTATACACATATACTTCTTTTCCGCCCTGATCTGCAACCGCTACATATGTCCCACAGGTGTCAACCATAGGATTACCCATCTCGTAGCTTCCGTTCCATAGTGCAGTTCCATCGCTTCCTATTCCAGCCGCTCCGTCCCTGCTGTATTTCAAAAGGCCGCTCTCGTAATACATATATTCCACATTATTACTGTCTGCACGTGCAAACGAATCAACCTCAGTATATCCTGTATACTGCTTTGTTCTTACCCCATTCCATATCAGATATACTATAAATATACATACCGCCACAGCAGCTGCTGACGCTATAACTGCAAGAACCTTTCTTCTTCCCTTTTCTTTTTCCAGACGATTCTCATTGCTTCTATCTCTAAGTGTATCCAAAACGCTTCCTCCCGTCGTTATGCCAAATCACATTCGTTTGTCTGTATTCTATCACGTTTTGTACAATATTCCAATATTACTTATCAGGAAGTAAAAGCTTCTGCCCTTCATATATCATATCTTCATTTTCAATGTTATTAAGTCTCTTAATTTCATCCACATATTTTACAGAGCTGAATATCTTTTCGGATATACGCGACAGACTGTCGCCATTTTTAACTATATAAAAACTGTAATTCTGCGTAGTTGTCGTCACTGACTTTTCAACAGGTTCAGGATTATTATTTTTATCGTTATTTTCAGAAGCGGCCGGTGAATCAGTCACAACCGGCGATTCAGTCGGCGACGGCTCGTCAGTTGCTGTTATTTCAGATGAAATTATCGGAACGTCCGTCGCCTGCGGCATGCCTGAAGGCAGGTCAGGCACAGAAGAGGCGGCGGGCATCTGAGTATGCTCACTCATAACAGATACCAGCTCATCGTCATTTTCAGGCTTTGAATTATTTCTGTATATAACAGTCGTTCCTACAAGCAGAACTGCTGCCGCAACAAGCATTCCCGCCGCATATACATACTGCGAGAGCTTTCCTTTAGTCCTGTTTGCCTGTCTCTCACTAAGAATCGCCCTGATATCCTGAACAACCTTTTCTTCGGCTGCAGGCTTTTCCCTGTCAGGCTTATTTATAGAAAGCATATAGTTATGCATAGTTTCATTTTTCTGATAGTATATATAAAATCCATTCCTTTTTACGAACGAATTATTATAAAAATCGTAAAATATTTCTTCCTTTTCATCATAATCATACGACATAAAAATAAGATTTTTTCCCGCAAAATTACTGCTATGTATATTAATAAGCCGCCGGTCCGGCTTTAGAGGGTCCACGCTGCCTATATATAGCCAGCCCACTATTTCCTCTTCCTCATAGAACTCTTTTATTTTATCGTATATCTTCGACCATCTTTCATTGGAAAACGCCGCCTCGCCCGACAGTGTAAACGAATCAATAAGAACCATGCCGTTAATATACGTTACCGACTCGGTCTTATCTATATTCTTGCGTCCCAAAAGAACCGCCGCCCTGCATTCCCCAGAATTTTCTTCACAAAGAGTATTTCCTATTCCTTTTGTAAATGTAATAACATAATCCTCCACATAAATTTTATGTGCCCGGTCAATATATCCTACCTGTCTTATATTTTTTGGTGCCTCTCCCATAAATACTCTCCTTCCTGCGCCTTTAGGAAAACCATAGCACTTTTTCCATATTTTGTCATTAATAACTGTTTTATTTTTTCAGACAATTATCGGCACCATTTTCCGCAAAACAAAAAAATGACAAACATACCTACATGAATATGACGTATTATGCGATATTTTTTTTGTCACAGCAGAGTAAATAATATTTTTATGGTAAATACTTCTAGAAAATACAATTGGAAATAGTCACAAAAAGGAGAATAAAATGGAATTACAATACTATAATCCCGATAATAAGAATTCATATGCAGATTTTTGCAGCTCTCTTAAAACACTCCTTGAAGAAAGCGATGCACATAAGAGAGATATTGTAATTATGTGTATTGGCTCAGACCGCGCTACCGGCGATTGTCTGGGACCGATTGTAGGAGAGAAGCTGTCTCAGGCCGGTTCCTCCGTTTCAGTATACGGCACGCTCGCCTCCCCCGTACACGCCAAAAACCTTCCGTCAACAATAAGAAAAATCAGGCGGTACCACAACAACCCCCTTATAATTGCGGTCGACGCTTCGCTCGGAACGAGCAGACACGTCGGTTATGTTACTCTTGGCAAGGGAGCGTTAAAGCCTGGAACCGGAGTAGAAAAAAAGCTTCCACAGATTGGAGATATATGTATTACCGGCATAGTTAATGTATCAGGCATGATTAACCAAATGCTCCTGCAGACAACAAGACTGCATCTGGTCCTCAAACTGTCTGATTTTATATATGCCGGATTAAAGGAAATATCTTAAGCCTAATACCTTGTATAATATGTTGCGCCATATAATGCGCTCTTAGGTATTTTACGACCCCATTTAATCATACACGTATGTCCGTAATTAGCTTCTGCCGCAACAATATAGGTATCATGCTTTTCTACAATAATAACAGAATGATTCCCATATCTTACATGATCTCCGACTTTTGCTTTTTTAAATTTCTTATGCTGGCTGTATGACGCCTTTCCAAAAATCTTGTCGCTCAGAAGACTTGCAAATCCCCAGCACTGATAGCCCAGAACCTTATCCTTTCCATAATAATAATTACATGTAGACGATCTGCCTCTGAGCTGATTATTGTGATTGCACGGTCTGTCAGTTACAAATCCCGATACATCCTGGTTTTTTGAAACCTTATAACCCACATGGTTCCAGTATCTGCCGTCAGGATATTTTTTCTTAAGCTTTAAAAGCTTATTATATATCTTTTGGGCGGTATAAGACTCAGACTGTACGCAGTCTGATAATTCCGAATAATATATCTCCTGATTTACTTTATTAAAAGCGCATATTTTAAAGTAATAGGTCTGCTTTTTCTCAAGCCCCGATATCGTGCATGTCGTTATACCGGCTTCGTCAATAGTTTTAATCGGCTTATATCCGTTGTTCTCCTTTTTAGAGTAATATATTACATAGCCATCGCAGTAAGGCACTTCTATCCATGACAGACGCGACTTTTTATTAGATATTCTTTTGCTCTTAAGAGATATCTGAGATATATCAAGCCCTGATACCGGCGCCAAAGTTGCCTGTGCCTGATTATAATCAGACGAATTATCCGCTGCCTGCGGAAACTCCCTGGTTACTTCTAATATCTGATTATCAAGAACATACTCACCGTCAACCAAAGTATAATATGAGGTTACGGTCTTTTTAACAGTAACTACCGTTCCAAGCTCAGGCATATACTGCTGCTCTGTAGTAACTTTAACTTCCTCATAACTGTCAGGCCGCGCTGAAGGCTCAGGCGTAACCGCCGTATCTACTGTACTGGCGGCAGTTATATTATATTGAGCCACACATAAAACTGCAAAAAATAGCATACTCAAAATATATTTGGCAAATTGTTTTCTTTTATTCAATAATTTTCACCTACATTTCAATCCTTCCGTCATAAGCACGCATAAGCGTTATTTCATCAACATATTCAAGATCCCCTCCTACGGGAACTCCGTTTGCAATTCTCGTAACCTTAATACCCGTAGGCTTAATAAACTTGCTTAAAATCATTGCCGTTGCTTCGCCTTCGGTAGTCGAACCGGTGGCTATTATTACTTCCTCTACATCTTTTTCAAGACGCTTTATGAGCTCCTTCATCTTAATATCTGCGGGAGTTATTCCAAGCTGCGGATTAACGACTCCGTGAAGCACATGATATACTCCGTTATATCTTCCGGTTTTCTCATAGGCTACAAGGTCCTTTGATTCCTCTACAACCATAATCTGTGAATGATTGCGGTTTTCATTTCCGCATATAGGACATATCTGCTGGTCCGTAATAGTGTAGCATTCTTCACAGAATTTAACGCTGCTTCTGGCATTTACCATCGCGTCGGCTATAGACTGCACATGCTCCTTCGGCATATTAATAATATGAAACGCAAGTCTTTGGGCAGTCTTTGCGCCAAGACCCGGAAGCCTTGTAAGCTCCTCTATAAGTTTATTAACCGATTTACTGTAATAGTCCATTCAAATTCTCCCATGTTATGTGTAATCACCGCATTATCAGCATATACGCGGAAGTCCCTCGCCTACAAGTACTCCTATAGCTCTTCTGCCTCCGAGACGCGTATTCATTATAACTCCTCTTCCCTCTTTAACACGTCCTGCTATAACCGCATTTTTGCCATACCTGCTGCGTCTGATAATACCAAGCGCCTTTTCTGCTTCATCACGAGGAACCACAGCGGCAAGCTTTCCTTCATTTCCCATATATAACGGGTCAAGACCAAGTATTTTACAAAATGACGAGACGCTTTTCGTCACTGGAAGCGCTTCTTCATCTATCTCAATCAAACAATCCGAAGCGCTGCTTAATTCATTAAGTATTGTTCCAAGACCGCCTCTTGTTATATCTCTTAATGCATGAATATGGATGCCATCATTACACATATTATTAACCATCTCGCACAAAGGTGCACAATCGCTTTCAATATTATTCTCAATATTCATTCTATAGCTCATTATTGCAGCATGATGGTCTCCAAGATTTCCTGATAAAATAACCGCATCCGAAGGCTCGCACTGAGCGCTGTTGCAGCAGATTTCCTCATTCACAAATCCCACACCGGCAGTATTGATGTACATTCCACCGTTACCTTCTATAACCTTTGTATCTCCCGCTACTATCACAACTCCCGCTTCCCTTGCAGTATCTGCCATTGAAGCCACAACTGTCTTAAGCACAGATATATCAAGCCCCTCTTCCAGTATAAACCCGCATGTAATGTACTTTGGAACAGCACATCTCATAAGAAGGTCGTTTACCGTACCGCATACTGCAAGTCGTCCGATATCCCCGCCTTTAAAAATAACCGGATTTACAACAAAGCTGTCCGTAGTCATTGCTATTTTTTCAGCTCCGTCTACTACAGCGCTGTCCTCCATCATATCCAAAACCGGATTAGAAAATTTTTCTGCAAATATATCATTAATAAGCTCTGTAGTGGCAAGCCCTCCGCTGCCGTGTGCCAAAGTAATCTTCACTTTTTTACCTCCGATATTATCTTCTTTTGGTATAGTAATTATAGCATGCTCCCTCCATTGAAACCATACATGCTCCCTGAGGAGTATTCGGCGTACATGCAGTCCCGAAAAGAGCGCATTTTGTCGGAGTCATGGCTCCTGCGACGACCTTTCCGCAGCAGCAGCCTTTATTATATATAACATCTTCTATAAGAGCAGCGCTTCCAGCGTCGTATTCGGCGTACTCGTCCTTCAGTATCAGCCCCGAATTTTTTATAATTCCCATGCCCCGCCATGCGGCGTCGCATTTTTTAAAATATTTACCAACCATTCTCTTTGCAAGAGAATTACCGTTTTGCTTAACCGCAGATACATATACGTTCCTTACTATTCCATGATTTCTTTCCTTTATAAGCAAATATATTGTTAAAAGAAGCTGCTCTGCCTCAAATCCGGAAATAACAAACGGTATTCCTAATTTTTCTGCCAGAGGAACGAATATATCGCTTCCGGTTATTACGCTTACGTGTCCAGGAGCTATAAACCCATCTATATGTTTGTTATCATTATATACTGCCTCAATTGCCTCAGGCATTGTTTTTAACGCCGTTAGAATCTTAACATTATGAACGTTTCTTTTAATTGCCTCGTCTATAAGAATCGCATATACCGGCGTGGTTGTTTCAAACCCCACCGCTGCAAATATATAAGTTGTATCCGGATCATTTTTTGCAAGATTAACAATATCCAAAGGCGAATACACCATTTCGACATTGCCGCCCTCCGCGCTTATATCGCGCAGCGACTTGCTTTTTCCCCGTACACGCATCATATCTCCAAACGTCACGACACATGTATTTTCTTCACAGGCAAGCTCGACAAGCCTGTCGATATAAGAGGACGCCGTTACACATACCGGACATCCCGGTCCCGATACCAGCTTTATTTTGTCTGAAATCAAATCAGGTATTCCACTTTCTGCTATTGCGGCCGTATGTGTGCCGCACACTTCCATTAAAGTTATCTCGTCTCCATCATAATGCTTAAGAAAACTTATAATCGGAGCTAAATTACTCATCCGCAATCTCCTCTATTTCTTTAAAAAGCTCTATCATTTTAACTGCTTCATCTTCTTCAAGCTTCTGTATAATCATGCCTGCATGAACAAGTACATAGTCCCCCTTTGCAGCGTCTACAATACCAGTATGGGCACGCACTGTATTTCCGTCATAATCTATAAGCGCTATACTATCTTCTATATGCTTTATCTTTCCAGGAACTGCAACACACATTATCATATCACCTCGTTCTTCATTATTTGTAAAGCAATATATGCCTGTCCCAGAGCAATACCTCCGTCGCCCGTCGGTACGCTTTCATTTAAGTATACCACAAAATTCTCTTTTTTCAGCCCGTCTGTTATCATTTTTGTCAAAATACTATTGGCAAATACTCCTCCGGACAGCGCAACAGGAAGCTTCCTTCCAGCATTCTTACAATACATTACTGCATAACTCACCACTGCCTCAGCAATCGCCTTATGAAATGCATAAGAAACGCATGCTCTTCCTCTCTTTGTTTTGCATATGCCTCCTTTAACACAATCTGCTATCTGCCTTATGAGTCCGCCTGTGTCCCATACGCCGTCTCTGTATGCAAGCTTAAGGCACAGCTCATAATCCGCACTGCAGTCTGTATCTTCTGCCGCCGCTTCAAGCGCCGCCGCACATTCGCCCTCATAACTGTTATAATGCCTTATTCCCACAAGAGCGCTTACTGCGTCAAATAATCTTCCCATACTTGAAGAATAGCTTATTCCTGCTTTATATTCAATTACACTTTTTACAAGCGCAAGCTTTCTTTCATTATCCTCATTTTTCTCAAAATAATCTTTCGGTTCTATTCCTGCATTTATCAGGTAACACATAAGCGCCATGTCCGCATCCCTTGCTATCTCGTCGCCGCCGCACATAGGAACAGCTTCAAGATGCACAAGCCTCTCAAACGACGCTCCCGAAAGAATCATTGCTTCGCTTCCCCATATTGTCTTGTCAGTGCCATATCCGGTACCGTCAAATGCAAAGCCCAGTACATCGCCTTCAATACCATGTTCCGCAGCTACAGATGCAATATGTGCATGATGGTGCTGAATCAGATACACCCTTTCATAATCATACAAGGTACGTGAAATCTGCGAGCTGTAATATCTGGGATGCATGTCGCATGCAAGTATATCAGGCTTAAGTCCATAAAGGCACTCCATTCTCTTTATATTAGACTTCCACACGCCGCATGCGTCATAATCGTCCAAATCTCCAAAATACTGGCTGCATACAGCCTGTCCCTCTCTGTTCACAAAGCAGAAGGAAGCTTTAAGGTCTCCTCCCGATGCCAATATTGTTTTATATGAACCTTTCGATATCTTTACCGGCAGAGGGACATAGCCTCTTGCCCGTCTCAGCATCTGCACCTTACCGTCAGTAACCTTTACAATCGAATCATCAAGAGGAGTCACTATTCTTCTGTCATTTGATAAAATCCCATCTATCACGCCTTTTGCTGTAAGGAGCGTCATCATTCTGTCATCGGACGTTATAATCGGTTCTCCTCCGAGATTACCGCTTGTCATTATAAGCGGGCAGCACTTATCTGCAAGATATATCTGAACAGGATTACATGCAAGCATCGCTCCTACGTACATGCTGTCGCCGCATGCCATGTCAAGTACATTATTATGTCTGTTTTTCTTTACAAGAACAATCGGCCGTGCTTTATCTTTTAAAAGCTCTTCTTCTTTTTCGCTTACATAAGCATATTTTCTTATCTCGGACACATCCGAAAACATTACTGCAAACGATTTGCTCTGTCTCTTTTTTAACTTTCTGAGCTTTAATATTGCTTCTTTATTATCAGCCCTGCATACAAAATGATATCCTCCGATATCTTTAACTGCAAGTATCTTTCCTGCCAAAAGCATATAAACGGCTGCCTTAAGATTATCCACAGACGACGCGCCCGTATTAATATATTTTCCCGTATCACCGTCATATACGCACAATTTAAGATTGGGTCCGCATTTATGGCACGCAATAGTCTGAGCGTGGCATCTTTCATTATTTATATTCTTATATTCGTCTTTACACTCCGCGCACATTGAGAAATCAACCATAGCTGTTGTTTCCCTGTCATAAGGTATATCCTCAATAATGCTGTATCTGGGGCCACAGTCGGTACAGCTTATAAACGGATGCATAAATCTTCGGTTTTTACTGTCATACATCTGCTGTCTGCATCTGTCACACGTAGCTATATCAGGCGATATAACCACCGGCATTCCCTCTTTGTCATTATCGCTGTATTCTATGTCAAATGCAGATGCGCTTTGTGTTTCTTCTGCATCATTTTCTGCAGCTATAACTTCTTTTACATCTATATCGTTTATAACAGCACATGAAGGCGCATTAGCAGTAAGGCGTCGGACATATTCATCCAACGCCTTGCTGTCTCCGGTAATATTTATCAAAACAATTCCGCCCGTATTACGTACAGATCCTGATAATCCCAAATCAATCGCCAGCCGTTTGGCAAATGGTCTGAAACCTACTCCCTGCACGATTCCGGAAATTCTTATACATAATTTCATAACATACTTTCCTTAATTAAAGGATATACATTTTTTAGGACATTTTTCCTTACATACGCCGCAATGCTGGCATAAATCCTTATCAAGCTTCCATGCTTTGTCCTGTCTGTTGACGTTAATTGCATCTGCCGGACAGTTTTTTGCACACAAACCACAGAAAACGCACTCGTCAAGGTTCGCTTCAGGAAGCTTATCTGAGATATCCTCAGTCACAGCTTCTTCTTTTTTCGGCAGTGGTTTTGCTGCAAATGTATCTACGACCTTTGTTGAATCAGGCTCCGTATATTCATTTTCAGTATGAAGACATTTTTTCGGACATCCCTCAACACAGTTAGCGCATTGAACGCAGCCCATTCTGTCTATAGACCATGTTCTTGCATTTCTATCAACCGTAATAGCGCCGGAAGGGCATTTTCTGCTGCACAGTCCACAGAAAAGACAGTCGTCAATATCTATTGCGATGCGTCCCCGGTATCTTTCTTTATAGTCCTTCTTAACAAATGGATAACCATATGTTGCCGGCTTTGAAAAGAGATTCTTTAATGCAAATCCGGTAAATTTCATAGCTCCTGCCACAATAATCCCCTCCTATCTTTCCGTACAGCTTATACATGGGTCAATCGTCAGTACCAGAATAGGTACGTCGGCATAATCACAGCCCTGAAGAATCTTAACCAACGGTGTCAAATTAGTAAAGGTAGGAGTGCGGACACGCATACGCTCCAGGAATTTAGTTCCATTAGCTTTGGCATAATATATAGCCTCGCCTCTCGGCTGCTCAAGCCTGATAAATGCTTCTCCATCAGGATTGCCTTTTACCGTAACTGAAAGGTCGCCGTCAGGAATATCCCTAACCGCTTGTCTTATAATATTGAACGACTGGAATATCTCCTTTATTCTGACCTCACATCTTGCAAACGAATCACAGTCATTACTTGTTATAATGTCAAAATCAATGTTACTGTATGCAGCATATCCTAACTTTCTTGTATCAATTTCTATTCCGCTTGCCCTCATCATTGGTCCGACAGCGCCTGTAGCAATTGCGTCTTCCTTAGTGAGGATACCGACCTTCTTCAGTCTTGAAATAACAGTATAATCTGTAAGGAATACATCACAAAGCTTCTTAAGCTCTTCTTCCATTGCGTCAAATTCCTTAACAAAGGAAGCAAGCATATCCTTATCCATATCTTTAAGAACTCCGCCAATCTTATTGACAGAGAAGATAACTCGTCCTCCTGTTGACTCCTCAAACATGTCGAGAACCCTTTCTCTCATTCTCCAGCACTGATAAAACAGAGCCTCAAATCCGAATGCGTCGGCAAGAAGTCCAAGCCATAACATGTGGCTGTGTATACGCGACATCTCACACCATATAGTACGAAGATACTTAGCGCGGTCAGGTATATTGACGTCAAATATTCTTTCAAGCGATTCACAGTAACCCATTCCATGCATATAACTGCATATACCGCATATACGTTCAATTACATACAAATAGTCATTGAAGTCTCTTTTTTCAATAAGCTTTTCAAGCCCTCTGTGAATATATCCGATTGAAGGAATCGCTTCGATTACTTTTTCATCCTCAAGCACAAGATCAAGATGTATTGGTTCCGGAAGCACAGGATGCTGCGGTCCAAAAGGCACTACAGTTCTTTTACCCATAATCAGATTACCCTCCTATTTCTTAAATGGTGTTTCCTGCTCTATACGATACAGTTTGTTATTATAATCAAGGTACATCGCTTCAATGTTCACACCAAAAAGCTCTTTCATTTCATTCTCATAAAACACGGCAGAAGGATATATATCTCCTATGCTTGGAATCTTTTCATTTTCATTTATTACTATTCTGTAATTAATAAATTCATATCCTTTTGCAAATGAGTAAGTCAGCTCGTATCCGACAGGAATACATACAGCGCATATCTGTACAAGACGGGCATTATCACGTTTCATAATAAGCGTCCGGGTTGCCAAATCGCTGCTTTCAATAACAGTTAATTCGTAATTCTCCCTCATACTCTACCTCTTTTCATCAATCTGTGGATGAAGCAGCGGATTTGAGAGCCTTCTGCTTCTTTTCAAGAACATCCAGTGCTTTGACCACCCCGTCGATTATTGATTCCGGACGTGCTGCACATCCAGGCACATACACATCAACAGGTATAACCTTATCCGCACCGCCAAGTATATTGTAACAGTCTTTAAATACTCCTCCGTTGCATGCACATATTCCAACAGCGACTACAACCTTTGGATTAGGCATCTGTGAATATATCTGTTCAACAACAGCTTTATTCTGAGTATTAATTCCACCGGTAATCAAAAGAATATCCGCATGCTTAGGATTACCTGTATTAATGATTCCAAAGCGCTCGACGTCATACACCGGCGTCAGGCATGCCAAAACCTCTATATCACATCCGTTGCAGCTGCTGCCGTCATAATGCAGAAGCCAAGGTGACTTTGATATTTTTGCCATGATGTCTCCCTCCAATTATATCAGATACTGAAGAATCAGCAGATTAATAGTTCCAAATATGATAGTTACCGCCCATGCAGACATAAGCATTGTCTTCCATTTAACGCGCGCACAGGTATTATCAATGAGTATTTCAAGGAAATATGCCAAAAGACATACGACAATTGCAAGCGGAATACTCCAAAGGTGGCTGTTAAGTATAAACAACGCAACTACGCCTAACAGCATTACATTTTCATACCAGTGTGAAATCTCAAGTATTGCAAACATACTTCCTGAAAGCTCCGTTGTCACACCCTTTACCATCTCCTGATGCGCATGATGCGACGTACTTATATCAAAAGGAGACTTACGGAATTTAATAGTAAGGATATATAAGAATCCTATAAAAATACCTGGAAGGTATACAATTGCAGATACATCCCTCGACGCTATTTCACCGATAACAAATGTTCCGGAAGCCTTATAAAATCCAACTGCAACTAAAAGTACCATAGGTTCATACGCAAGCATCTGTGCCAGCTCCCTCATTGCTCCCATTCTTGAAAAGGGTGAATTAGGAAGACTTGCCGCAACTACAAAGAACATTGCCGCAGTCGTCAGTACAAAAAATACAAGCAGTATATCTATACCCGCAAAGAAACATGCTCCGGTAAATATAACGAACATCAGGAAACAGAATATATACAGATACTGTATTCTTCCTATTGTAAGAGTTTCTTTATTGAACAGCTTTGCAACATCGTAAAACGGCTGCAGTATCGAAGGTCCTTTTCTTCCCTGCATCCTTGCGGTTATTTTCCTGTCAAATCCTGCAAGAAGTCCTCCAATAACCGGCGCCAGCACGATATAAGCAATAATTCTTATAATTATATATACAGGTTCCATCATTATAAAGCACCTCCTACGGAAAGAATCATACATATGATAATAATGGCCGCTCCAATCCAGTACATTGCAAACATCCATTTTTTCTCATCAACTATGTCTCTAAAGTACCAGTTGGATATTCCAAGCGCTTTTTCATTATCAAACGAATCAATGAAATGCTCGTCGTCACCAACATTTACACCTGCCATATAATCGTTACTCTTTGTAACCTTAATTGTCTTAACAAAGAAGTTGCCGATGACAGGTATAACAAATACTGCGACAAGCATAAGCACCATAATCATCATATCTGACATCGAAAGAACCGACGCTATAGTCTTTCCATATAACTCATGAAGCATTGGCTGAAGAAGATACTTTGCAATATACGGGAAAGTAAGGCACAGCGCAATCATAAGCACTGCGTGAATCCCGATAGAACACCACTGATTGCCTGATGTTTTGTTAGGCTTATTTTCTCTCGGCACCTGAACAAGTATTTTACAAAGCCATTTTGTCCAATAGAACAATGTAGTAGCGCTTCCAAAAACGATAAATACAACAAGCAGTATATTGCCTGCGTCAACAAATGATTTTAAAACCGCCCACTTGGATATAAGCATACCAAATGGCGCAAGAAACATTCCTGCAATACCGATTGTAAGAGCGCTTGCAAGATATGGATAAGTTCTTATAAGTCCAGTCATATCCTCTATGTTTCTTGAACCTGTTGTGTTCTCAATCGCACCAACGGTCTGGAACAAAAGAGATTTGGATACCGCATGGAATATCATCAGAAGCGCGCCCGCCCATACAGTCTGAGCTGCTCCAACACCTGCACATGCCGTTATAAGCCCAAGATTAGATATAGTTGAATATGCAAGTACGCTTTTTCCGTCGCTCTGTGTAATTGCAAGAACACTTGCAGCAAAGAATGTAATTCCTCCGATAAGACTGACCATTATACCGGCTCCGCCGCCCGCCATAACAGGCGCCAGTCTGAGAAGAAGATATACGCCAGCCTTAACCATCGTCGCACTGTGAAGAAGCGCTGATGAAGGTGTAGGCGCAACCATCGCGCCAAGAAGCCATTTGGAAAATGGGAACTGAGCTGACTTTGTAAGTCCTGCAAACGCAAGAAGGATTATAGGTATAATTACAACATGCTGATCAATCACCGATACAATCTGCGAAAGATTAGTCATACCAAGCACAAGCTCTGAATATACTATTGCAAGACAGAAACCAAGGCCTCCAAGCAGATTCATCCACAAAGCCCTGAAAGAATTGGTAACTGCTTCTTCCGTCTTAGTATATCCGATAAGCAGGAATGAAGATACGCTTGTAATCTCCCAGAAGAAATACATCCAGATAAGATTATCAGAAAAAATAAGTCCGAACATTGCTCCAAGGAATACGAAAAGCATTCCAAAGAAAAATGGTCTTCTGTCTTTATATTCTGTGTGATGATTGTGGTAATCTTTAAGATAGCCTGTTGCATACACGCAAATCAGACAGCCTATGACCGCTACAATAAGACACATCACTACCGTAAGCTTGTCACAATAAAGATGCATCATCTCTTCGGTCTTTTCAGGCCTGTCCGCAAAAAGCTCAAGCCATAATATAAGACCTGTCTGTGCTATCGAAAGGACTGCCGGAAGCAGCTTCTTATGCTTAATACTTAATACTACGATAAGTACCATAAGAAATACTTCTCCACACATCATTACAATATCAACTGCTTCTGTCTCATAAAAATACGATGCACTCCTGCCTGACAAAAGCCTTATAGCCGAATACCATATGGCAGCTACGATAATAGCCGCGCTGCTGACATATACTACGGCCTTTCTAATTCCGTCATTGCCAATACATGCAAGCAGCGCTGCAGCCACAAACGGAAAAAGAATTAAAAACCCGACAAATTCCATTAAGAATCCATCCTCCCCTCACATACACATTTTATATTCTGCTCACACTACAACCAATTGATTATAACACACAATTCGTCAAAAACCTACTATAAAAATGATAAAACAGCATTTCCCATCTCTTTACATCCCACAAGCGTACATCCTTCCTGCATAATGTCACCTGTACGAAGCCCCTTATCAAGCGCCTTATTTACCGCTGCTTCAATAGCATCTGCTTCTTTGGACATATCGAAACTGAATCTGCACATCATAGCTGCCGAAAGAATTGTTCCTATTGGATTAGCTTTATTCTGTCCTGCAATATCAGGAGCGGAGCCGTGAATAGGCTCATAAAGCCCACAGCTTGTCTCTCCAAGACTTGACGAAGGAATCATTCCAATAGAACCTGTAATCATGCTTGCCTCATCTGAAAGAATATCTCCGAAAAGATTTTCAGTTACAATAACGTCAAACTGAGACGGATCTTTTACAATCTGCATTGCCGCATTGTCAACAAGCATGTCGCTGTATTCTACCTGTGGATATTCCTCACTGAGCCTGTGCATTACTTTTCTCCAAAGACGGCTTGTATCAAGTACATTAGCCTTATCAACGCTAGTAAGCTTACGTCCTCTCTTCATCGCGGTCTCAAATCCAATTCTTCCGATACGTTCTATCTCATGCTCTGAATATTCCATAATATCCGTTGCGACAGGCTCTCCGCCTTTTTCTTCGGTAGTATGCGAGCCAAAATATACGCCGCCGATAAGCTCGCGTACAATAATAAAATCAATTCCCTTTTCTACAATTGATTCTTTAAGAGGGCTTGCCTGTGATAACTGGCTCCATATCTTAGCCGGTCTGTTATTAGAATAAAGTCCCATACCGCCTCTTAAAGCAAGAAGCCCCTTTTCAGGCCTTTTATCGCCCGGTACATTATCCCACTTAGGACCGCCGACAGCTCCAAGAAGCACACTGTCAGAAGCAATGCATCTGTCAAGCATCTCCCTGGGAAGCGGCTCGCCCCATTTATCAATGGCGCATCCTCCCATATCAACATCTATATATTCAAAATTATGATTATATTTCTCTGCAATCACATCAAGCACTCTGATTGCTTCATTCACTATCTCAGGACCGATACCGTCGCCACGTATAACCGCTATTTTCTTATTCATGTACTATTCACCCTTTCCTATAGATGCCATAAGACCGCCTGCCGATATAATTTCCTGGATAAATTCCGGAAATGGCTCTGCATTATATGTTCTACCCTTTGTTATATTGGTTATAACTCCTGTGTCAAAGTTAACGTTTACCTCATCGCCCGCATCAATATCTTCACTTGCGGCTGCACATTCAAGTATTGGAAGTCCGATATTAATTGCATTGCGGTAAAAAATACGTGCAAATGTCTTTGCAATAACACATGATATGCCCGCCGTCTTAATTGCAAGAGGCGCATGCTCCCTTGAAGAACCACAGCCAAAATTATATCCGCCTGTCATTATATCTCCTGCTTTGACATTTTTCACAAAATCCTTATCAATATCCTCCATACAATGCATTGCAAGCTCCTTTGCATCAGGAGTATTAAGATAACGTGCAGGAATAATTACATCAGTATCCACATTATCACCATATTTATGAACATATCCTTTAGCTTCCATATTATAAAACCTCCCTTGGATCACTTATATAGCCTGTCAGGGCTGATGCAGCCGCTACTGCAGGGCTTGCAAGATATACCTCGCTTGACGTGTGTCCCATACGGCCTACAAAATTTCTGTTAGTTGTGGATATACATCTCTCATCTGCGGCAAGTATTCCCATGTAACCTCCAAGACACGGGCCGCACGTAGGCGTAGATACGACGCAGCCTGCATCAACAAATGCTTCCATATATCCTCTTGTTATACATTCCTTATATATCGCCATTGTAGCCGGTATAATAATAACCCTTATACCCTTTTTAACCTTTTTGCCTTTAAGAATCTCATAAGCAGCCTGCATATCTGATATTCTTCCGTTAGTACAGCTTCCGATTACAACCTGGTCTATCTTAATATCCTTTGCATCGCTTACAGGATGTGTATTCTCAGGAAGATGCGGATATGCTACTGTTGGTTCAAGCTCTGAAAGATTAATCTCTATGCTCTGTGTATATTCGGCGTCTGCGTCGGCCTCATATACCGTATACTCTCTCTGACTTCGTCCGTTAAGATATTCTTTTGTAACGTCGTCTACAGGAAAAATTCCGTTCTTTGCACCAGCTTCAATTGCCATATTGCATATTGTAAGCCTGTCGTCCATGCTAAGCGCGCAAACTCCTTCTCCCACAAATTCCATGCTTTGGTAAAGCGCTCCGTCAACGCCGATGCGTCCTATCAGGTCAAGTATTACATCTTTACCTGAAACCCCCTTAGGGAGGCTTCCCTTAAGCTCTATCTTTATTGCAGAAGGAACCTTAAACCAGCATTTGCCGGTCGCCATTCCCGCTGCCATATCCGTACTGCCGACGCCCGTTGAGAATGCGCCTACGGCGCCGTAAGTACACGTATGACTGTCAGCTCCAATAATACAGTCGCCAGCGGTTACTATACCTTTTTCAGGAAGAAGGGCATGTTCTACCCCCATCTCTCCGACATCATAAAAATTCTCAATATCATATTCTTTGGCAAAACACCTGCACTGCTTTGACTGCTCTGCCGCCTTAATATCCTTATTAGGCGCAAAATGGTCAAGTACAATATTAATTCTCTTTTTATCATACACTGTGTCAAATCCGGCTTTCCTGAACTCATTAATTGCAACAGGCGTTGTAATATCATTGCCAAGCACTATATCAAGATTAGCATTAATTAACTGTCCTGCCTTTACAGACGGCAGTCCTGCATGAGCTGCCAGAATTTTCTGTGTCATTGTCATTCCCATTTTCATCATCTCCTAATTATATAATATAATCACTGTTGTTATAGGCACTTACCAAAGCTTTGATACCTGCCTTAATAATATCCGAATCAGTACCGGCTCCCCATGCCATTTCGCCATTATCAAGCCTTATTCCAACATATGCGGCTGCGTCGCTGTTAGAACCGTGTGTCAGACTGTGCTCTGAATAGTGCTCTATTCTGAATTTGATGCCTGTATATTTCTTAATAGCATTGCTTACCGCATCAAGACGTCCGTTTCCATAAGCTGATACAACGTGAACGCTGCCATTAATGCTTACACTGACTTTAGCAACAATTCCATCTTCCTGGACAAAATGAGCTTCAACTACATCAAGCGGCTTCGATTTATTCAGATACGACTCTTTAAATATATCATATATTTCATCCGGATGCATCTCACTATGCGTCTTATCAGAAATACCTTTAACTTTATATGAGAAATCTTCTCTCATATCATGAGGAAGCTCATATCCATAATTCTGGGCAAGCAGATATCCTATTCCACCTTTGCCGCTCTGGCTGTTGACTCTGATAACATCAGCATCATATGTTCTTCCAATATCAGCAGGGTCAACAGGTATATACGGAACTGTCCACTCATGCAGCTGCTTCTCATCCTTCCACTTCATTCCCTTTGCAATTGCATCCTGATGGCTCCCGGAAAATGCCGCAAATACAAGCGCTCCGGCATACGGCGTACGCTCATATACATGCATTCCCGTATAATCCTCATATTTTTTAACAATATCCGGCATATCAGAAAAATCAAGCTTTGGGTCAACTCCATGACTATACATATTCATTGCAAGCGTAACAACATCCACATTACCCGTGCGTTCCCCGTTGCCAAAAAGCGTTCCTTCAATTCTGTCAGCTCCGGCAAGAACGGCAAGCTCGGCGTCTGCCACACCGCATCCTCTGTCATTGTGCGGATGAATTGAAAGAATAACATTATCCCTGTATTTCATGTTGTCGCTCATATACTCTATCTGATTAGCGTAAATATGGCTCATACTCATTGAAACCGTTACAGGAAGGTTAATAATGACCGGATTATCCTCCGAAGGCTCAAGTATATCAAGTACAGCGTTACATACATCAAGCGAATATTCCGGCTCCGTACCGGTAAAGCTCTCAGGGCTGTACTCAAATCTAAAGTTACCGTCATATTCCTTTGCAAGCTCTTTTACAAGCTTTGCCCCGTCTACTGCAATCTGCATTATTTCTTCTTTTGATTTTCTGAAAACCTGCTCTCTTTGAGCAACACTCGTTGAATTGTAAAAATGAACTATTGCACTTGGAGCGCCGGAAAGTGCGTCAAATGTTTTTCTTATAATATGATCCCTGCACTGCGTCAAAACCTGAATTGTAACATCATCAGGAATCATGTGATTATCTATAAGCGTCCTTAAAAAATTATATTCCGTATCGCTTGCAGCCGGAAATCCCACCTCTATCTCTTTAAATCCTATATCTACAAGCATCTTAAAAAATGCAACCTTCTCTTCAAGTCCCATTGGTATAACAAGACTCTGATTCCCATCCCGAAGGTCAACGCTGCACCATACAGGCGCTTTTTCGATATGGTCCTTATGGACCCACTTATACTCTGTCTTAGGCGGATTATAATAACCCGGATGATATTTGGTTACATCCATCATATGTCTCATTCCTCCTTAATAAATTTCAATTCGATAAAAAAAAGCCCAGTCCCCAAAGATAATTCTTAAGAGACGAGACCTGTACACTGTATCAAGTACCCGCGGTACCACTCTATTTGCTGTATATTACAGCCACTCATAACAATCGGCATATTGCGAACTGTCTCCTTATGATAACGGAAGGATTCCGGCGAAGCCTACTTTAAAGCATTTCAGCAACACTGCTCAGAGGCCAGTATACATAAGCCGTGATACTGCCTCGCACCGTCCGGCAGCTCTCTGAAAACACATAACTTCTGCTTTCTCCTCATCTACGCATTTCATATACATTATTAAATTAATATAATTCAACCAGCTGGGCTAGCTGGATTCGAACCAGCGAATGCAGCAGTCAAAGTGCTGTGTCTTACCACTTGACGATAGCCCAAAAAGGTGGATAAAGGGATTCGAACCCTTGGCCTCCAGAGCCACAATCTGGCGCGCTAACCAACTGCGCTATACCCACCATACTGCTACTTCATTATTATATTGTAAATAATGAAAAACGTGCCAGAAGGGATTCGAACCCCCGACAAACGGCTTAGAAGGCCGTTGCTCTATCCAACTGAGCTACTGGCACACACAGACGCATTACGCGTCTGACCTATACTAGTCTACATTAGGATTTTGATTTTGTCAATCACTTTTTTTACATCATTGCGGCCGCCGTCTCAAGCGCAATCTCCATCATATCCGTAAACGACTCCTGCCTTTCTTTTGCAGAAAGCTCTTCTCCTCTTATTACATGGTCTGATACCGTACATATCGAAAGCGCCCTTTTTCCTGCCCTAGCCGCATTATAATACAGAGCTGCGCTTTCCATCTCTACAGCAAGCACTCCAAGCTTTTTCCACTTTAAGTTAAACTCCGCGTCATCATTATAAAAAACATCTGACGTAAGAACATTGCCTATGTGGTATGTTATATTTTTCTCTATGCATTTATTTGCCGCAGCTGACAATAATCCGTAATCTGCAAGCGGCGCAAGCACGCCTGGAAGATTATACTGCGCTGCATAATCAGAATTAACCGAGCATCCCATTGCAATAACGATGTCTCTTAACTTCAGTTCATCTGCTATTCCTCCGGCAGAGCCTATTCTTATTATATTATCAACTCCAAAAAAATTGTACAGCTCATAGCTGTATATTCCCATAGACGGCATACCCATGCCGCTTGCCATGACAGACACTTCATTCCCCTTATAAGTTCCGGTATATCCCTGAACGCCTCTTACATTGTTCACAAGCCTGGCGGCTTCAAGATATTTTTCTGCAATTAACTTTGACCTTAAAGGATCGCCCGGCATAAGCACTGTCTTCGCAAAATCTCCCGGCTCTGCATCAATGTGCGGTGTTCCCATATACATCTTCTCCTTTTTCATTTTCTTTTATATTATTCTCTTCTCTCCAAAAATCATTAAGAAGCGGTTTCATTTCATTAAATCGTATATATTTGATGTGTCTCCATTCCCTTGGGAAAAGGCACGCATATTGTTGAGTCGCAAATCTGTCGTCAAGAAGCAGAATGCAGCCTCTGTCGCTTGCAGTTCTTATTACGCGGCCTGCCGCCTGAAGGACTTTATTCATTCCCGGATACAGATACGCATATTCAAACCCTTTACCACAGGCTTCGTCATAATAATATCTGAACAGCTCCTTTTCATCTCCAATCATAGGAAGCCCGGTTCCGACAATCACCGTACCTATGAGCCTGTCATCCTGAAGGTCTATCCCTTCGCCGAACACACCTCCAAGCACGCATAACCCAAGCTTTGTTACGTTATCTGTTACATTAAAGCTTTCTAAAAATTCTTCCCGTTCTTCCTCTGACATATTTTCATGCTGAACAACATATATGTATTCATCCTGCGGCATAAGACTGTATATGTCATTAAGCATTTTATACGATGTAAAAAATATAAGATAATTTCCCCTCTTTGCCGCAGCAAACTCCTTAATATACTCAGTAATTCTAATATACTCTTCCTTAGTTCTTCTTGAATATTTTGTACTGACGTCCCTTGCGGCGAGCACAAGCTGTCTTTTTATATCAAATGACGATTCAGCATATACGGCATAATCATCTTCCGCAGCTCCAAGCTGCTGCATATAATATTTTACGGGAAGCAGCGTAGCGCTGAAAAAAACTGCGCTTTTTACTTTATCCAGATATTCTTTAAGCATACGCGAAGGGTCCATACATTTTAAAGTCAGGCAGAACTCACCTTTTTCACTGTAGCTTCCGCATATTCTGTATTTTTCATCAAGCTCCTCAGATATCACAAGAAAATACTTAATATCAAAATATAACTGTAACAGATTCTCAGTATTGGCAAAATCCTTTTTCTTATGCAGCACGTCGCGCAAAAAACCGTCAAACTCTGTTGCTGCGCGCATAAGCTGAAAAACAAGTCCGCCTGCCGATTCATACACTGCAAATTCATCACATTCACGTTTAAATGCAAGAAGGCTTCTGCCTACACCTTCAAGCGCCCGAAATAATTTCCCGTCTATATTTTTAACACTCTTCTTAACATCTCTTACAAGACCGGAGTCAATGCCTGTACTGTACATATCTCTCGCTCTTTGTATAAGATTGTGCGCCTCGTCTATAAGCAGTATATAATCCCTTTTATTATCTTCGTCCGCAAAAAGCCGTTTAAGACACACGTTCGGATCAAATACATAATTATAATCGCATATGATTACATCGCACCAGTCAGTAACATCAAGGCACATTTCAAAAGGACATACAGAATATTTCCCGGCGTATTCGCATATTAACTGCCTCGTTATATTCTGCTCAGTCGTAAGAAGCTCATATACCGCATCATTTACTCTGTCAAAATGGCCTTTAGCACGGCTGCAGCTTTCAGGATTGCATGACGTCTTCGGCAGAACACATATCTTATCTTTTGCAGTAATGGTAACGCATTTTAACTTTACTCCCTGATCCGAGAGAACCTTAAATGTATCTTCCGCAACCGTTCTTGTAATTGTTTTGGCAGTCAGATACAGTATTTTATCCAGCAGCCCTTCGCCTATGGCGCTCACTGACGGAAAAACCGTTGAAATAGTCTTACCAACGCCTGTCGGCGCCTGAATAAATATATTCTTCTTTTTTAATATAGTAAAATATATATTTTTAACAAGCTCAAACTGCCCCCTGCGGTATTCAAAAGGAAATTTCATCTTTTTTATGGACGCGTCACGCTCCTGCTTCCACCTTATACGCCATACAATCCATTTGGCATACTCCTTAATAAGACCGTCAAACCATTCCCTAAGCTCCTCTGCCGTATGTGTCTCCTCAAATTCTTTCATAAGCATTGTTTCCATCTGGCAGTATGTAATCTGTATATTAACCGTATCGACGTCATTTTCAAGCGCGTACATCGCCCCGTAACATTTTGCCTGAGCGACGTGCATACTGTCTGCCTCTTCAATCTTTGCAACGTCTCTTACCATAGATTTTATTTCATTAACCGTTACATTGTTATCAGACTTTATAATTCCGTCCGCGCGTCCGTACACCTGTATACATACAGGCATGCCGTCATATTCTATATTCATTGAGACTTTAAGAGATACCTCCGGTATATAAGACGCTCCTTTCTTCCTTTGGATAATCTTATGTATTTTAGTACCGTTATGCATAGCCTCGGTTCCCCTTATTCCGCCTGAATATTCTTTTATATCTCCGCTTCTTAAGATAAACTCAACAAGCTTTCTTACCGATACACGTTCCAACTTATATCTATTCTCCCTCAATAACTTCCTTTCGTTATTTAAGTCAAAAGTTCATACATTCCTTCTTGACTTTGATAATTGATTACGTTATAAATATATGGGACATATTGGCGTATGTCAAGATTATTAAAAATGGAGGGTTTGTTATGGCAGCACAAATAACGGCAATCATTATATTTATTGTAATGTTTGCGCTGATTATTTCAGACAAAATTGAACGGCACATCATAACATTGCTCTGTGCCTGTGCAACACTTGTTTTTGTATTCGGTATATGTTTAAGAAGTATGCCCGCCGTAATAGAAACGCTTAATGTAAAGCACATCTTTACATTAGATTTCTGGTATCATACAGGTACAACTTCAGAAATAACCAAAGGTATTAACTGGGCGACCATCTTTTTCATTGCCGGCATGATGGTAATGGTTGAGGGAATGGCTCATAACGGATTTTTCAGATGGCTTTGTCTTATGATAGCCAAAGCAGTAAAATATAAAGTCATTCCTATATTTATTACTTTTATGATTATGTCGTCGGTTCTTTCGATGTTCATTGACAGTATAACCGTTATACTTTTTTTAGCTGCAGTTACAGTTGAGCTTTCACATCTGCTAAAGTTCAATCCTGTTCCGATGATTCTTGCAGAGATATTCTGCGCTAACCTCGGCGGCTCGGCTACAATGTGCGGAGACCCGCCTAACATTATTATAGGAACATCTCTCGGCTACACATTTACCAACTTTCTCACACATACCGGAGTTATTGCAGGTATATCACTTATAGTTGTAATAATATATTTTTATTTCTGTTTCAGAAAGGACCTTGTTCAGGACGCCAGTGTTAAAACATCTCAAATAGATTATCCTCATCCTGCACAGGCCATTAATAATAAAATCGGCTTTATCATAAGCTGCATAATATTCTTTACAGCCGTTATACTTCTTATAACGCATGCACAGACAGGTCTGACTGTCGCATTTATCGGAATATTCATTGCAGCATTAACACTTATTACATCATTTAAGAACATCCCTGTTCTACTAAAAAAAGTGGATTATAAAACCCTGTTGTTCTTCATAGGACTTTTCGTAGTTATAGGCGGTCTCGAGCAGACGCACGTGCTAGAAATTATTGCTTCTTTCATTCAGAATATAAGCGGCGGCAATCTTATGCTTATGATAGCAATAATCATTTGGATTTCAGCTATTGCAAGCGCATTTATCGACAATATACCTTTTGCCGCTACTATGATACCTGTTATATCTGATCTTGCCGGCGGCAACAGCCACTTGCTTTCCGTTCTGGCATGGTCGCTCTCAATGGGTACCGATATCGGAGGAAGCGCCACGCCTATCGGAGCTTCAGCAAATGTTGTAGGTACTTCCGTAGCTGCAAAAGAGGGACATCCTGTCACATGGAAAATGTACTGTTCAAAGCTTGTGTTACCTACGGTAATTGTACTCATAATATCAACAGCATTCATATGGTTCAGATACCTGTAAAATACCTTTAACACCAAAAATAGCTGCCACTTTTTAACATATAACATATAAAGTGGCAGCTTTTTTAGACTATTCTGTACATCTGCTATAATCAAATATTGTTATTCTAATATATCTATATTAATATTCCCTCTATCCGATCTGTAGATATCCGGATTACCCTTAGCAATAGAAGCGTCATCATTGTATACTTTAAGAATGTCGCCCGATATACACAGCACTCCTTTGTTGATTCCATTTATATCATATAGATACAACATGTAACCTCCGCCTACTGCCTTTTCATATGGATTTTTTGTAATCCTGCACAAAGACTGTTCTGACAGGGACTGCTCTATTTTACTAACCTCGTCCTTCGCCGCTGTCTTCTCATTCCCGTTATCCAAATTACGAATTTTTATCGAATCAACCCACGAAAAATCACATTTATAATATACATTACTAACCTTAACAGAAATCGCTTTGCTTTTACCGTTCTTATATGCGATTACCCTGGATTTTCCTTTTTTCAAACCCTTTATAACTCCTTTTTTATTAACAGATATGCTTTTTCCGGATTTAACCCTCCACTTAACAGACTTATTTCCGAAGGCCCTGAGCTGTTTTGTCTGACCAACATTAATTCTTATTGTTTTTGCTGCATTAACGTCTGTTCTAACAATAAAACATTGCATTAACAACATACATATGGCTACTAAAGCAACAATTCTCTTTTTCATATATACTCCCCCTGATTATTACATTTATATTAATAATATCACTCGCTTATATTTATAATATATTACCTTTTATATTTTGTCAACTTTATATTAATAATAAGTCGAAACAGAGCACAAAAAAGCTGCTATACAGATGTAGTATAACAGCTTAAAAGGCGCCAACCAGATTTGAACTGGTGATAGAGGTGTTGCAGACCTTTGCCTTACCACTTGGCTATGGCGCCACATTTATTCTAATATATAATATGAAGGAAGTAAGAAAAAATGCCTGTTTCCTTCATGTTAATGACCCCGACGGGAATCGAACCCGTGTTACCGCCGTGAAAGGGCGATGTCTTAACCGCTTGACCACGGGGCCAAATATAACACAAACTCCCCGAGCAGGGCTCGAACCTGCAACAACTCGGTTAACAGCCGAGTGCTCTAC
>CABUPO010000005.1 GCA_902493385.1 uncultured Lachnospiraceae bacterium | reverse complement strand
TGCATTACGAAGCTTATCGTCTTCACTGATAAGAAGCTTATCATATACCTTTGGACTTTCAAATGAATATGTGCTTGCCTCTGAAAATCCAAGATATTCAGCAGTATTTTTAGCCATGCCTTCTATTCTTAATTTGTATGAGAGACCTCCTGTAGTAGCTTCACCTGTAGGAAGAGTGGACGGTATATTATCATAACCGTAAAAACGCGCAACCTCTTCTGCAAGGTCCGCCATAAGAAGGACGTCCTGTCTCCATGTAGGAACAGTTACGGTTTTGTTCTCACAGTCAACGCCAAGTCCAACCATCTCAAAATATGATACCATCGTATCCTCGTCAATATCGGTTCCAAGAAGTCTGTTAATTCTGTCCGCATCATAAGGAACTTTTACAGGCTCTTTCTTCTTATTATAGACGTCTACACATCCGCCTATAACATCACCCGCGTCAAGCTCTTCAATAAGCTGGCACGCACGGTCAACAGCTTTTATTGCATTCTCAGGGTCAAGCCCTTTCTCAAATTTTGCCTGTGCGTCGGTACGCATGCCAAGACGTTTTCCCGACAAACGTATATTAGTTCCGTCAAAGCACGCAGCCTCAAATAACATCGTGCTTACGTTATCAGTTATCTTAGAATTTTCTCCTCCCATGATTCCTGCAATTCCGATTGGCTTCTCTGCGTCACATATCATAAGAACGTCAGAATCCATAACTCTTTCCTGTCCGTCCAGAGTTACGAACTTCTCCCCGTCCTCTGCGCGCCTTACAATTATCTTTTTTCCTGCTACGCTATCAAGGTCAAACGCATGCATAGGCTGTGCATATTCTTCCATAACATAGTTGGTTATATCTACTATGTTATTAATAGGCCTGATTCCACATGCCGCAAGCCTTCTCTGCATCCATTCAGGCGACGGAGCCAGCCTGATATTTTTAACTACTCTTGCAACATATCTTGGGCACAAATCTTTATCTACAACTTCTACGCTCACATAATCAGACGCCTTTTCATCATTGCCAGTCTCTTTTACTACAGGCGGATAGAACGGTTTTCTGAATGTAGCAGAAGCTTCCCTTGCAATTCCGATAACTGAAAAACAGTCGACACGGTTAGAAGTAATCTCATATTCAAAATTAACGTCACGAAGAGAAAGAAGGGATGGGACGTCGCTTCCGAGAGGAGCTTTTGAATATTCAGGATTATCATTGAATATATATATTCCGTTATCGCATGCATCAGGGTACATGTCTTTTGAAGAACCAAGCTCATCTATCGAGCACATCATACCGAATGATTCTACTCCGCGCAGCTTGCCCTTTTTAATCTTTACGCCGCCCGGTACTCTTTTTCCGGAATGGTCTTTCGCAACCCTTCCTCCGTCAAGCACGACAGGCACAATCGCACCCTCGTATACGTTAGGCGCGCCGGTAACAATCTGAATGGTATTACCCTCTTCGTCAATCTGCACCTGGCATACGACTAATTTATCCGCATCAGGATGTTTGTCAATTTTGTTAATCCTTCCTACTACTATTTTATCAAGACCATCGTCTAATTTCTGATAACCTTCAACCTTTGTGCCTGTAAGAGTCATCGCGTCCATATATTCCTGCGCGCTGCACGTAAGGTCAGGTACATATGCCTTTATCCATGATAATGGTGTATTCATAATCTGCCTCCAATCTTAGAACTGCTCAAGAAAACGTATATCGTTTTCATACAGAAGTCTCATATCGTCAATTTCATATTTAAGAAGCGCTATTCTTTCAAGCCCGATACCAAATGCAAAGCCCTGATATTCTTCAGGGTCAATGTCTCTCATTTCAAGCACGTGGGGATGAACCATACCGCATCCAAGTATTTCAATCCAGCCTTCGCCTTTACAGAACCTGCATCCGCTTCCGCCGCATTTAAAGCATGAAACGTCCATCTCTGCACTTGGTTCGGTAAATGGAAAATGGTGAGGCCTGAATCTTACTTTGGTTGTCTCTCCAAACATTCTCTTTGCAAACTCTGCCAAAGTACCCTTAAGGTCTGCAAATGTTATGTTCTTATCTATTACAAGGCCTTCTATCTGATTAAACGAAGGCGAATGCGTCGCGTCAACTTCATCTGCCCTGAACACTCTTCCCGGTGCAATCATTCTTATAGGAAGCTTTTTCTGTTCCATAACATGAACCTGTACGGAAGACGTCTGTGTCCTGAGAACTATATCGCTGTTAATATAAAATGTGTCCTGTTCATCTTTGGCAGGATGATTATCCGGTATATTAAGAGCTTCAAAGTTATAATAATCATATTCAATCTCCGGTCCCTCAACAACTTCATAACCCATTCCGGTAAATATTCTCTCTACATCGTCAAGAGCTATGGAATTAGGGTGTCTGTGCCCCATATGAGGCTTCTTGCCGGGCAATGTAACATCTATTGTCTCGCTCTTAATCTTTTCTTCCCGTATTATCTTTTCAAAGGCTGTTTTTTTCTCTTCCAGCTTTTTCTCAATAATACCTCTTGCGTCGTTTACCATCTGTCCGACCTTCGGCCTGTCCTCCGGCAGAACATCCTTCATGGATTTGAGAACTGATGTCAGCTCACCCTTTTTTCCAAGATAAGAAACCCTGATATCATTAAGAACATCAAGTTTTTCAGATTTCTCAATCTTTGAAAGCGCGTCTTCAACAATTCCGGCTAATCTTTCTTTCATGACTATTCCTCCATATAAAAATAATTTTAATAAGTATCTGTGAACACAAAAAAATCCCTGTACAGAAATTCTTATCTCTGCAAGGGACGAGTTACATTCGCGGTACCACCCTTATTCCAATATTATATGACTGTCACACATAATACAGGCTCTCTTTTATGCTTAACGCGCATTACCCGTCGACTCCTAATTAAATGAAGCAAAAACGCCCCTTTGTTCAAAGCCGAAGCTACGGTGTGAAATTCAGATTACATATTGCCTGATGAAACTTTCAGCCGGTGATTCATCTCTCTGTAAGGATATCGTAACCCTTTTGCACCATCATTGCTTTTCGGTAAATGATAGCATGACGCAATAATGAATGTCAAGATATAAATATCAAAGAATGATATATTAAGCAAAAAAAGACCAGCAGAAGCTGATCAGATTTTTAAAAATACCAATCGCCTAAACGCGACGCCAACACATGACGCTTACCTCGACAACGGCGCTGACATAGGACTTACTGTTGGTATTATTATATTAGCATATGCGTGAAGTCTTGTCAATATTACAAAAGCGCTTAATCTATCTGCTCTTGTTCATTATACAGCTGCTACTGCGGAAATTCAAATATCTCCTTTAGCATTCCCTTATCCTTAAGCATCGCAAAGGCCTGAGCATACTGTCCTGTCTGAAGCTCGGAATAGTACAGGTTGGAAAACACATCCGCTATCTGAACAAATTTATTGCTGATAGAATTATAATAAGAGGCATAGAATCTTCCTGCGGCGGCGCCTCCAAGCATTAATTCGGCATTGAGATAATTTTCAAGGAAGTGCTTCATTTCAAGCTTTTCGTTACGCTCGTCAAGCTGTATGAAGCAATCTTCATCAGGCAGCAGACCATTTTTTATAAAACGCTCAAGCGCAAGACGAATTATATAATTGAACGTCAGCGCCTTATTTTCACAAAAGCCGTCCGCAAGCTTTTTATTATCCAGCTTAATATAATAAAGGTCAAAATAGCGCTTTTTAGAAAAAAACTCTGCAAACTTAAGCTTCATATCTCTGTCAAACTGTACGCCCTTTAATTCCCTGAAAGCCCCTTTTGAGAACATTTTCCCACCATGCTTTGCCACACGTCCGGTATTCGGATTAATCCTGTCGGCGTCAAGCTCCTTAAGCCTGCCATGATTTGACGACACAAAACGCTTATAAGTCCTGCTTAATTTTTCATTATCGTATACATGCACAAGCGCAATCACAAAATAGGGCGTCAGACAGTTATGGTTATTGATTGAGCCTGATTCATCTATGTAAATGTTCATACGGTAAGCCTCGTCTGTTGTATTTATTTTTATTATACACATTTATCGTTCATATGTAAAACAGTTTGTATTTATGAGCATTTTTATATATAATACATTTTATAAACCTTTAATTACAGGAGGCGCAGGCGTAATGAATATAGACACAGAAAAAAGTATTTACGGCAGAAAAGCAAAGGAACTGTTTCTTAATGGATATAACTGTTCTCAGGCAGTATTTCTTGCTTTTGCAGATAAATATAATATGGATGACAAAACAGCAATGAAAATAAGCTCTTCATTTGGCGGAGGTATGGGACGTTTAAGGGAAGTCTGCGGGGCGGCCTCCGGTATGTTCATGGTAGCCGGTATGCTTTACGGATATGATGAACCAATGGACTATGAGGCCAAAAAAACGCACTATGAGAGGATTCAGGAGCTTGCAGAATATTACAGGCAGGCTAACGGCTCAGATTCTATCATATGCCGCACTATTCTCGGCGTTTCAGGCAAAGATAATCCTGTTCCTGAAAAAAGAACTGCCGAATATTACAAAAAGCGCCCATGCCCTGAGCTTGTAGCAATAGCTGCGGCTATTATGGAGCAGTACATTGCCGAACACCCAATTAAAGCATTTTAGCATTTTTAAGCCGAATATGAATACCAGCCGCCAAAAACCAATATTATTAATAATAGCGAATAATTAATTATAAGGTGATTAATATGCTTACCAAAATCAAAACACTGATAACCGTTATACCGAAAAGGCTTAATGAAGAAAATATATCGGCATATGCCGCGCATGCCGCATTTTTTACATTTATTTCGGCTTTTCCATTTATTTTGCTGCTTCTTACGGTTATTAAATATACGCCTCTTACCGAACAGATGCTGCTTGCTTCCATAGAAAAGCTTGCCCCCGGCGTAATTGAAGACACCCTCGTTTCATGGATTAACGAATTATACAGCGACAACGTCGGATTTCTGTCTTTATCAATTATAATCGCTTTGTGGTCGGCGTCGCGCGGCATTCGTGGAATAGTTGGCAACATCAACAAAATATACGGCTGTACCGACAAAAAGAAAGAAACCTTTATTACCAAAAGGCTTCTTTCAATACTATACACAATCATACTGATACTTATAATTGTATTGGCGTTTGTTCTGATAATAATCGGCGACAAGCTTGGCGCAAGAATAACCCGGTTTTTCCCTCTTGCCAAATCTATTGCGGTTCTGATTGATTTGAGAATGATAATAGCCGCCGCCATGTTTTTCTTCATATTCCTTATAATGTACACATTTATTCCGTACAAAAAATCCACATTCAGACATGAAATATACGGCGCGGTGCTTACGACCCTCGGATGCTTTTTATTCACGTACGGCTATTCAATATATATGCACTATACTGACCTTGGCAATTCCATATACGGAAGCCTTGCCGCAATAATATTTTTACTTATGTGGGTATATGCATGTATGTATATTATGTTCTGCGGCGCTCTTCTGAACAAATTTCTGCAGGACAGACGACATACTTAACGGAATTTTACTTTTTCGTTATCTCGCATCCTTTGTAATAATGCAGAAGTATATCTGAAAATGTACATCCCGCCTCAGCCATTTTTCCCGCTCCGTTCTGGCTCATTCCTACTCCATGTCCGTAGCCTCCTCCGCAAAATGTATAACCGCCTGATTTTGTATCAATGTAAAAGAATGCGCTTGGCAAAAGCGACAGACCGTTTACGATGCTTCCGTCATTTCTGCTGATATCTGACGTATAAGGCGCCAAAAGTATTCTTATATTATATTCTGAAAGAATCTTTACGGTCTTTTTGCTTCCTTTAATAATAAGCGCAGTAATGATTCCTCCTTCAGTACGTTTTCCAACCTTTATCTTTTTAATGTCTCCAATATCATTTGGGTCGCCGCTTACAAAGCTTCCGTCATTTTGCTTTACAAGAAAAAGCGAAGGATTGGCTTTATATCTGGCTTTGATTTTTTTCTCATATGAATCTTTAACCTGAGCCGCAGTCAGAGTAACCTTCCATCTGTACCACGCAAACGTACTGTCGTATGTGCTTACAGGCGGATTATCAATAAATTGTCTGAATGTTTTGCCGTCTTTAAGGTTATATACTTCTTCTGTCTGTACGTCATTTTGCAGAGCTGCGCTTAAATAGTCCGCATTTTTCATGCCCAGCCATACGTCGCATCCATTGGCAGTATAACCGCATGATGTTGAAAAATAATATGCGCTTACAACTTTTCCTTCATACGTAAGCACACAGCCGGACGTTTCATTTACCGCCTGAATGGATTCAGGAGTTTCTGACGTATTATTGTATACCTGATAAGATGTACTGTCGTCTACATGAGCGCCAATATTACCAAGCTTAGCGCGGCTTACCTGCATATATGCATAGCTTCTTGCACACACTGCCTGTGCTTTAAGCGCCTCAATATTATATGATACCGGCATCTCGCTTGGTACAACGGCATAAAGGTATTCGTCAATAAGCAGTTCATTTATAATCACTATGCCGTTTTCTGTGAGCGACAGCTCAATATTGCCGCGATACAATCTGTTCTCATCGTTTCTCATTACATTTTTTATTGTGAGCCGTCCGCCGTTTAACGCAGATACAGTTACTCTGCCCTGCTTCAAAAACTCATTATCAGTATTAAAATGCGCCTCCTGCCCCGCCTCATACGGATATTCTGCTCCGTTAATATTCAAAACCATTCCGGCGTCTGACGAAAGTACAGCCTCATTATGATAATATCCTTCATAACCTGTAGTCATTATCGCAACCCTGATTTTATCAGGAGTAACCTCGCCTGTAATAAGAACGGCGCACACCTCATTATTTTCAATAACAATATCAGAAACGGTATAGCCTACGTTAATATCTTCCTTAAAAAGCTGCTTTATTCCGTCATATATTCCATATATTCTGTAATTGTCTGTAAAAACAAGCCTGCCTCGTGAAGATGTTTCAAGCCCGTTATCATCTACTGAAAGTATTCTGTCATTAATCCGCTCATTTTTATAATTAATGCTTTTTATCTCTTCAGAAAGAACGGTAATATCGGCTACCGTTCCTACAGTAATCTTATCCTTCAGGTCATCTGCGCTTACTTTGAATTTTGTCATTATACCTTCGCAGAATACTCCTGCTTCACCGTCTTCATAACTGTCTATCCACACGTTATAAAGTGTGGTTTCCCTTTCCGGAGTAAGGGCAGCTTCCCTGTATGTATTATTATTAACCACGCCTTTTATTCTGACGCACAATATAACAAGCATTATCAGACACAGCCCGGCTATTGGAATCATATATTTACGCATAAAAAAATCACCTCATAATATATTATGCCGTGACGTGATTTTTTAGGACAACTTTTTTCTTGACAATTCATAAAATGTATACGGATTATTACCTTCCACACGTTCAGAATATACGCATTCAAATTGTCCTGCATCATATTCAGGAAAATATACGTCGCCTTCATATTCGGAATCAATAACAGAAAGATACAGCTTATCAGCCATATTAACAGACTCCTTATAAATCTGCGCGCCTCCGCATATGTATATATCAAGCTTTTTATACCGCTCATTTTCCTTCAGAATTTTAAGAGCCGCGCAAAGTGAAGCCGCAGTAAGACAGCCCTCCGCTTTATATTCCGGATTAGATGATATTACTACGCATATCCTGTCTGGAAGCGGACGCCCAATCTCTTCATATGTTTTCCTGCCCATAACAACTACAGAGCCTGTAGTAATCTCTCTGAATCTGCGTCTGTCGTCAGGAATATCCCAGGGAATCCTTCCTTTATTTCCAATAACTCTGTTTTTTGCATATGCCGCTATTACCGCTATCATTTAACTATACTTCTTTCTTTTTATATTAAAACCATATTCATGGCTTGCACCTTCCGCACGGCTTGTATCCACGATTGATAATAGTCTGTCTGTCTTCGTGCGAAACCTCTTTATTCTCAGAAGATATATCGCCCGCGCTTTTGCAGTCCTTATAATGAAACTTTTTGGTATTGGTATTAAGAATATACCCTCCGTCATATTCAGAGCCGTTGTTCTGTCGGTAGGACGCCGTTTCCTCCGATAATGAACTTTCTCCCGTTGCATAATCAATATCAACACCTGGCTGAACATTGTACACAAATACGTTAAAGCATATGCCAGCTCCGTTATCTTCTACAGACCAGCCCTCCATCTGTACACCGTCTGCAACCAGATTATTGCCTTCGTATACAGGCGTGACCCTGTACAGCACATGATTATCCGTAGCATCAACATAATCGTCCACCATATCCTCAAACGGAAGCATTCCCTGAGTATTCATATACCTGGTTCCTGTAATCAGATTTTCTTCATTAGCATTCTCGCCTGAAAGCTGATAGCCTATAAGATGACATCTGTTATACAGATACATTCCATCAACAATATCATACTTTACAGTATGCCATCCCGACGGCTTAATCATTCCTATCTCGCCGCGTTTTTCTGTCGGCATAATCTCTTTGCAGACATTGGCAAACGCAGCGCCGCATCTTCCGAGACTGTCAAGCTTACTATACTTTTCAAACGGTTCAGTAGTGTAATCCTTTTTGTCAAATTCAGGTACGTTTCCGTTAATTATCTCATATGGACTTCCCAAAAATTCAGATACTTCATCTGCATTATCAGCGCAAGAGCCGCTCTGTATCTGTACGTCGTGCTGTACAGTCAGATTACTGCATCCTGTAATTCCCAAATTAATCAGCAGCAGAAAGCATAAAAGATATGAAAAAAAACGTTTATTCATAAAGTCACTCCTGTTTTATTACTTTACTATTCACAGTATTATAGCATTATTTTCTGCATTATGGGAATACTATATACGAAATCATTTAGGAGGTGAACTAAAATGGCATGTTGTGGTAATAAAAATGAATCAATCAAATGTACAATCAACAACTGTGAGCATCACTGCAAAACAGAGAATTATTGTTCATTAAATGAAATCCAGGTTGGAACTCATGAAGCTAACCCTACTATGGTAGAGTGCACAGACTGCGAATCCTTTAAGCTTAAGGCGCAGTAAAGACATTAGTTCAATTACCGCTCCTAAAGGGATATACGCCAGCAGGCGGATATCCCATCACAGGAGCTTTAAATTCTTTCCCGTCCCCAAAAGAACAGCGCAACTGTCCCCGGTCCGGTATGGCTTCCAATTGTAGTGCCAATGCTGTATAATTCCACTTTTCCCGATAACTTTGGGAATCTTTCTTCTACAAGCCTGGCAACTTCCTTTGCATCGTCTAAACATGCCGCATACGAAATATAACATTTACCTGAATAATCAGAGCCGCCGCAGGCATTTTCTTCCATTCTGTCAACAATTGCCTGAATTACCTTCTTTTTTGTCCTTATCTTAGTCCTTGGAATAAGCTTTCCCATACTATCCATATTAAGCAGCGGACATATATTAAGCGCTCCTCCAAAAAATCCGGCAGTCTTTGATATTCTTCCTCCACGAACATAATACTTTAAATCCGTCGAGAAAAACCAATGATGGAGCTGCAGTCTGTTATTCTGAGCCCACTCATACAGTTCTTTGGCAGACATACCCTCATCTCTGAGATCAGCAAGTCTGTCCATAAATAATCCGTAGCCTGACGATGCTCCAAGAGAATCAACTATATATATACTCCTGTCAGGATATTTTTCCCTCAAATTCTCTCTCGCAATCATTGCAGAATTAACAACTCCTGAAATTCCTGAAGACAAAGATACATGCAAAATATCTTTTCCTTCTGCAAGCATCTTTTCAAAATACTCCTGAAATTCCTCTGCGTTAATCTGTGAGGTCTTTGTCATAGCGCCGTCTTCCATAGCCTTATAGAACTTATCAAACGGAATTGTCTGTCCAAGGTCATCCGGATATTCTTTTCCATCCAGTTCGTAATGAAAACAAATATAGCTTATCGCTCTGTTATCAAAATGCTCTTTTGTCAAATCCGCTGTGGAACAACAGCTTAGAATATATTCGCTCATAAAAATACCTCCTGAGGTTTTTTAAAACTACTTCATCTGTTATTCATTGTAGCATTATGTGTTAATTAAATCAATATAGTTCTTCCAAGGAATCAAATGTATAACCCATCTGTTCCCATCTTGTCAAAAGCTCATCTAATATCTGTGCATTTGTATTAGACGTATTATGAAGAAGCACAACTGCTCCCGGATGTATCCTTTCGGTAAGTTTTGCAAGAGCGTCGTCAGGAGCCGGCTGATTATTCTGGTCCCAGTCAGCATATGCAAGGCTCCAGAAAAATGTTTTATATCCCAGCTCCTTTGCCATTTGGAGATTAGTTACATTGTATTTGCCCTGAGGCGGACGGTAAAACTTAGGCATATCCTTTCCTGTAAGCTCCTTATACGCATCAGACACCATATTAAGCTCATTTCTAAATGAATCCGTATCAGATATGGACGACATATCAGGATGATGGTATGTATGATTTCCGACAATATGCCCTTCATCAACCATTCTTTTAACTATATCAGGCGCCGTATTAATATAATGCCCTACTACAAAAAATGCCGCCGGTGCATTATGTTTTTTTAATGCATCAAGAAGCGCTTCTGTATTACCATTCTCATACCCGCAGTCAAAAGTCAGATATATTACCCTGGAATCAGCATTTCCCATATAATAAGCGTCATACTCTTTCATCTTTTCAACACTCTCGTTACCTGCAGGCTGTGTTCCCGATTCACCAAAACCCAGTCCCCAGTCGGAAGTCTCATTAAAAACGAGACTGGTTGGAATAATGTTATGCTGCATAATTCCAAAGCCTTCTCCTGCAAAAAACATTGCTGTAAACAGGAGTATGGGCATTCCCAGTCTCTTTATCTTCTTTCTGTCAATATATATTGTCTTCATTAAATCATATCTTTCATTATACTTCACTATAAGTATATCCTGTATATGATTGTCTTATTCGCTTCTATTGTACTGTATTAAATTCATTATTATCAGCAAGCTCTTCAAATCTGTCACGGCATTTAGCAAAACAATCCATTAATTTTGGCGAAAATGTACCGCACTCGCCGCTTATAATCATATTATATGCCTGCTCTTTTGAATAAGCGCTTTTATAAACCCATTCATTTACCAGTGCGTCATACACGTCTGCAACAGAGACAAGCTGGGCTGATATCGGTATGTCTTCTCCAGAAAGCCCGTCAGGATATCCTTTGCCGTCGTAGCGTTCGTGATGGTAACGGCATATATCATAGCTTGCCTTTGCATACTCTTCACTCCACGCCCAGCGGATATTATTAACAAGCTCACTGCCTTTTGTAGTATGAGTTTTCATATACTCATATTCTTCGTTTGTAAGCTTACCTGGTTTTAAAAGTATGCTGTCGGGTATGGTAATCTTACCGATATCATGCAGAACGCTTACAAATACTATAACATTAAGCTTTTCAGCAGTCAGATTATATTCGGGATAATCTTTCATAAGCTGTTCTCCAAGGATTCTGGTATATGACTTTACCCTTTGAACATGTTCTCCGCTCTCAAAATCACGATATTCAACAATAGTACCAAGAAGCTCTATAATGTCGGCATTGCTTTTTGCAAGCTTCTTGGCATGACTCTTAAGCAGATTATACTGCTCTCTTATAATGCTTGTCTGTTCTGCAACACGGTCTTCAAGATTATTCTTGTACATATATAAGTCTACAGCATTCTTAATACGTTTCTTCACCAGCCTGTTATCAAACGGCTTTTTAATAAAATCATACGCTCCGTAATCAAAACATTCTATCTCTGTTTCAACATTAGTCTCACCGCTTATTACAAGCACCGGTATGTCTTTCATATAAGGTTTATTTTTTAAAGCCTTAAGAAAACCTATACCGTCAAGAATAGGCATTAAAATATCGAGAAGAACAACGGCAAGCTCCTCATTGTGCTTTTTCATAAGCTCAAGAGCCTGCAATCCGTTCTCGCACGTAATAATTTTATATTCATCTTCCAGCATCTCTGTCAAAAGCTCTCTGTTAATAAATGAATCATCTACGATTAATATCTTATTACGCATACCCATCTTCCTTACATACTATTTATCAAGCTTATTAATTGCCTCTACAGTTTCGTTGTAATCCTCAACAACTTTCTCAAGCAGCGGTGCGCTTCCTGTAAGCTCTCTTCCCCTTAAAAATTCGCAAAGCTCGTTACTGGATTCATACAATTTTGTAAAACCAAGATTCTGGCACACGCCTTTAAGCGTATGTGCGGCGCGAAAGGCTTCTTCTGCATCTTCTCTTTCGGCTGCATCTATAAGCATATCACAGCTGGTATCATTCAAAAATTTAAGTACAAACCTTTTAACCCGGTCTACACTCATCAGGCGTCTCGTAACACCTTCATAGTCGCCCTGTATCTCAGAATATACTTCATATATTGTCATAATATACTCCTTATACCAATACATAATATCTTATTTAATACTACTATATATTTTCAAAAATAGCAAGATGAATAACATAGGTCTTTTATGTTATTATGTGATATTTTTAAAATATTTCTTCATTGTAAAAACAAACAATACTGCTGCCATTATAACGGCGATGTAATCTGTAACAGGCTGAGCCAGCACAAGCATTTTAGCCGAGTCAAACACACTGTTAAATATAAACAAAAGAGGAAGATATACCAATCCCTGCCTGCTTATTGAAAGTATAAGCGATGGAATCGCCGCACCTGTAGACTGTATAGCATTTATCAGAACAAACAAAATTCCCAGAATAGGCCCCGAATATATGTATATTCTGGAAAAAGAAAAGCCGTATGTAAATGCATCCTGATTTTCAAGAAAAGCTCTTACGAGCGGAGCTGCAAAGGAATAACATAATACAGTCATAACAACGCTAAGTCCAAATGCAAGTGCAAGCGAAAATTTTAATATTGACATAAAACGCTTTTTATTGCCCGCTCCAAAACAATAACCCAAAAGCGGCTGTATACCTGTTCCAAGTCCTATAAGCAGCATAACTACAATCATATTGACCTTCATCGCCACTCCAAGACCGGCAACTGCCATATCGTTAAATCTGCTCATCATATTATTAATAACAATATTAGAAGAACTCATAAGTATACTGTTCAGAGACGCCGGAACGCCGATTGCAAAAACTCCCGCTACAATCTTCTTTGTCGCCTTATAATCTGAAGGCTTTATTGACAGCATAGTTTTGTTGGATACAAGATGGCTTAGATATACTGCTGTAGATACAATATTACCTATAACAGTTGCCACTGCGGCTCCCGCGACATTCCAGCCAAAGCCAAGTATCATAATCGGGTCAAAAATTATATTGGCAACATTGCCAAGCACAACGCCTAACATTGCTTTTCCCGCATTGCCATCCGCACGGATTATATTACTGAAGCTGTTGCTTACAATCAAAAACGGGATTCCTATAGACACAATCCCCAGATACTGCTTTGCATATTCTATAGTATCGTCGCTTGCTCCCACGATACGGCATATAGGCTCGTTAAGAAGCATAAGTATAACCATCGCAGCGATTCCAACTACAAGGCCTGTCCAAAAACAAAACGAGGACGTCTGCTTTGCATATTTATTTTTTCCTTCACCAAGCATTCTCGATATAAGCGAAGTTCCTCCTATACCAAACAGCATTCCTATGGCCATAAATATAAGGAACACCGGAGTTGCTATCGAAACTGCTGCAACCATATATGCATTTTTGGTCTGACCGATAAAAAATGTGTCCGCAAGATTATATACCAAAACCATAATCATGCTTATGATGGACGGTATAATATTTTTAAGAACTGCCTTTGGAACAGGCATATTTTGAAATACATCTATTGAATTATTCTGCATTTTTTCTCTCCAAATTAAATACCTGACGGATATAATCATCCGTCAGGTATTTAAATATTCATAATAAAAATTATTTAATACTTATACGCATAATTATATATCTTGTATGTACTATATGTAGATACTTTCTCATATGTAGTATCGTCATACTCATACGGAGCCCTTACTGTCTCAAACTCTGTCTTGCCCGGAGTAAGTATACAGTATTCCCATCTCGCGTCAATCAGCTTGCCCTGCTCATCATAAAAAAGCACGTTGGTGTGTACGCTTACATCGCTCGTATCAGCATTATAATATGTAAGAGATATATCTCCTTCTACAGTCTTAGTATCAGTAACAGTTACCGATGAGCTTGCATCAACATAAATTAACGACGCATTAACAGTAACGCTCATAACGGACTTGGATACATCTATCAACGGTATATATTTTTCACCTATATACTCTGTACGGTACTGTGTCTGTCCCGGAGCTATTGCATATCCTGTAATGCTTCCTGTATTGACTACAACGCCTGCGGCATCCTTAAACTGATAATTGACCTTGTAATACGAAACTGCCTGGCTGTTATTATTAGTTACTGCAAATACCGCGCTGGAAGTGCCCTGTATAGGCTCTACTGATACGGAAAGGTTAGCCGCAAGAACTGAATTGGATACAGTTGAAACATTCCCTGCAGGCGGAGTTGTCGTACTCGGAGCAGGATTTGTGTTAATCGTTGAAGCCACGACCTTTACAGTTACTTTACAATTGTACTTTTTAGAGCCTGCCTTTGCTGTAATCTTAGCTGCGCCGGCTGACTTTGCTTTTACAACTCCCTTTTTTGTAACAGACGCAACCTGCTTCTTATTGGAGCTCCACTTTACCTTCTTTTTGGTTCCATTAACCTTAAGCTTATATGTATCGCCTACATACATTGAAAGCTTCTTTTTGTTAAGCCCTGCTTTTTTTGCATCAGCCGCAGCAGGATTAACGCCTGCAACACCTGCAATAAGCATTACAGCTGCCAACACGATTGAAATTTTTTTACACGTTTTTTTCATAATTACTCTCCTTCTTTCATATAATAATATATTTCCGCAGACATAAAGCCATGCGGGTGGTGAAATATTCCCTCGCTTATACGGAATATAACACCTGACACTCATTTTACTTATATTCAGGTCCCGGAAGAACCGAAGTACAATGAGGACATTTTGTAGCTTCTATTGATATCTCGCTTATACAATAAGGACATACCTTTGTAGTTACCGGCGCTTCTGCTTCCTCCTTTTTTACAACAAGCTTTGATGAAGCGCTGTTCATCAGTTTAACAATAAGGAATATAACAAGAGCCATTATAAGAAAATTAATAACTGCCGTTATAAATTTTCCGTAATTAAGAGTAGCCTCGCCTAAAAGAGTTACGCTGTACTTGTCAAAATTCATTCCTCCGAACAGTCCAAGGAAAGGATTGATAATATCATCGACAAGCGACGATACAATACTTGTAAACGCCCCTCCAATGATAATACCTATCGCCATATCCATGACATTGCCCTTACTGATAAATTCTTTAAATTCTTTCAGAATTTTTTTAAACATGTTTCTCATATTCTCCTTTCGTATATTATATAAATCATGCTTCCTCTACATTCTGATAAGGCGTACTGCACAATACTCTTTTCCTGAAAGATTGATTCTGGTATACCCATGATGTATGCCCATATCTGTCACAGTCATATTCCATGTATCTATAACCTCAATCCTGTATTCCTCATCATCAGGAAAATTGTAATCCCGAAACGACGGTCTTCCAAATCCATAATAGTGAATCTCATAAGAACAGTATCGGACTGTTGACCATGTTGCTTCATTCTCTTCGTTATACGGTATTCCGACAACCTCGTCGAATATCCCCTGTCCTCGTTTCAGATATCCGCCGGGAGTCTCGTCCAGTATTCTTTTAAGAAAGGACAGCCTGGGCTCGCTGTCTCCATGTAGCTTACCTCCATGCGACCACCATAATATATCGTCAGGATGAACATATGTCTCGCCATGTCCTGCATATCCTCCCCTAAGAGAAGCCTCCCAGAACCTGCGAACCAGCTCCTGTCCTGATATATTGCCCCAGCCTGCGTCAATATTGCCTTCATATGCTATCTCATCCCATATTACAGGCTTATTGTACTTTTTTATATACTTGTCTGTCAACTCTGCGTGACAATACAAATCAGTTCTCTGCATACTGCAGTGCGTAATCCAGTCTTTACTGTAATCAAAATATCTTAAACAATTATGTATTGAACACATATGGTGATACGGATCATGTGATGTTACAAGCCTGCCATATTCATTCCATCTGTCATCATCCTTGCATGTAAGATCATATTCATTAGCCATTGACCACCATACATTGTGAAATGCCGCATATCTTGCCGTCACATACTTAAGATACAGCTCGTCACATTCCTTATTCATTGTAGAAAATCCCCATTTGTCATACGGGTGCATAAGAATAAGGTCTGCTTCTATGCCAAGCTCCATAAGCTTTCCGATATAATAATCCAGCCTCTTAAAATGCTCTGTATTAAAGAAAGTACAGTCAAAATCCCTTATATCTTCTATATGAGCCTCTGTATAAAACGGTACTTCAAGCTCATTTTTTGTATATTCGGCGTCCTGTCCCACAGACCTGCCTCTGACATATGGATATGTAACCGGTTCCTTTTCATTGTACTTATAGAACTTAGGAAATATACAAAATCTTATTTTATTAAAGCTGCTGTCCCGTAACGTATCAAGCGTGGTATCACATAATGCATCGGGCTGATGAATCCACGCATAACACGTCGTACCTATAGAATTATAAGGCAAATCATCAGCATATGCAAGATAATGTTCATAAATAACTTTTACCGGTCCGTGATTATTACTTTCCTCACTGACTGGCATTACGGAAAAACTGCCTTTTTTTTCTTCATCAAGGCAGTTTCCCCATACCCTGTAAGAATAAGCTCCCGTATACGACGGCATAAAACGTACCTTGTATATTCCGTCTCCGTCATAAAATCCATCTGTAACTATCCTCTCGTTCTCATTAGAAAATTCAGCCCTGATACTGTATTTTATATATGGATTACCATCGCGCTTCCCCAAAAAAGAAAGCTCGTATACTCCCCATTTCTCAACACAATCCATAATGATTCCTCCGAAAAACATGTTTATCTGAATATAGCATATTATTTTTTCTATACAAAATCAAATAATAATTAAAAATTATGCTTTATTGTATTTGAACGGGTCCTCCGATAATCTCCCTCTCTACGCACAGAAGCATATCCTTGCGCGCTTTTATGCTCCACTTTACCAGTGTAAAGCTCATGTCTTCTATCTCAATGCATGTTACGCCTTCAGGATGTACGCAGCTTCCTGAATTGATATAGAGGTCGTTTTCATCATGAAGCCTTGGTCTGTGGGAATGTCCTGCAATAAGGTACGTGTCATTTCTTACCGACCAGTCTTTAAGGCATTTTTCATATTTCTGCGCCTTCTTATTATTTCTTGCCGCGCTTGTAGGGTCGTTAAAACCGTTTTTTTCAAGAGGCTTCCATAAATATCTCACTAAAAATCTCGATATTTTCCAGCATACACTGTTCAAAAAGTCTGCCTGATGCCCGTGCATCATACAGATATTTCTGCCGTTTTCGTTATTTTCAAGCACAGCTGACTCACACAGCTCCTTTTTAAGCTCCATATCGTGGTTTCCATATATTTTCAAGAATCGGTTCTGCATATCAAAACGCGATACAATCTCATATACCTCTTTATGTGAGCTTCTTATTCTTTCTATACATCTATTCTCCCACAGCTCCTCCGTATCGCCAAGCTCAATATAAAAAAAGCCGTTTCTGTAATAATGCTCCATTGCAGCCATATACAAATGTCTGTTCTTTAAAAAATTATCATTTGACGTACCCTCTCCCCGGTGCTGGTCGCTGAATATAACATAACGGCTGCAGCTGCACAACGGAAGCTTTACTGCATTACCGGCTGCGGCGTTAATCCTGCTATGACATCCCACGTCTTTTCCCTCCCAAAGAAAGTATACGTCTGGCGCACCAGGGAATCATATAATAAAGGAACAGTATTCTGTCATAGGTGTTTTTAAAAGGACATGTTGCAAAAAGATATAGCTTTACAAGCAGATAGTTACATATACGCGCCCTAAGCCTTCTTAACTTGCTTAAGAAACCTTTTTCCTCCATCTGCGCCATATTTATATATACTATATTAGTGCATTTTCTGCATGTAATCCCTGTCTGACAATTTTTAACCAGACTGTCATAAAATGCCTTTGCCATAACAGGATTTTCAAAATGAATTGCCGAAAACATCGAAATATTATCAGGACTGCCCGTTTTTCCAACCTTAAATCCTGTCAGCCACCAGTGTCTTGCCTGATTATTGTATACAATTTTGTTTTTCAGCATTAATCTGCAGCTTATATATGGCAGCTCAAAATCATTAACAGCGTCATAATGGGTAACGGCATATTTTTCCGGAGCAACAATTGTCTTTGCATGATATATTCCAACTTCACCGCCTATAGTAATTCCATACTGGCCTTTCCATAATTCTATAAGCCATGTCCGGCCGTCATAGTCAAAATATACCGGAAGCGAATCAATTACCATGTTAGACGCTGGCGCAGCGTAATCATATGCCAGATTATATCCCATGCTTCTCTGCCACGCGTCTTTTCTTGAAGAAAATATATCCTCTCTTTCAATATAGTAAAACCCAAACGGTTCTGAAAGCTCATTTATCTTCAGAATTTTACTTCTTTTGCTCATACGTTTTACTCTGCATATGCACTTTTCGGTTCTTATAATAAGCAGAACCAAAAGCAGTGCGGCTATAATTATTAATATACCATAATATTGCATAATACTGCGTCTTTCTACATATTTTTTAATATAATATATGCAGAAAGACGCTTGTGCTCTATCGTAATCTAAAATAAAGCTTAAACCGGTATACTGTCCGCCACACAAAGCGCCCCAAAGCCCTCTTATGCCAAGTTAGTGTCAGGTTGTTATATAAGCATAAAAGCCAAGGAAACCTCCCTGGCTTTTATGCTTATGACTATTATTTTTACATTAAAACGAACAGAAGCTGAAACGAAACACTTATGATTCGTATTTCAGGCAATACCATATTTTCTGAAAATACAATTCAAATCATCCCTTGTAATTTCCCCCGCCAGATAATATGCTTTCACACTAGCTTCAACTGCCTCAAAAATAGTATCAAACATAAACCAATCACCTGCTTCATAATATTTTTGTAATTCTTCAAAATCATGTTGCAGTGCAGTTGGAAGATTATCTCTTAAGTCAATTTTTTCATCAATATACATTACACGAACATTCCTTTCTTGTACTGTCAGAAGTAAATCCTTATGCCATCAGTTTTTGGTATATAGGCCGTAATACTTTTTCATATCTGCTTTGAATAATTAATGTAAAAAATTGCTTTTGTATTTCTGACAACACTGGTATTTCTTCTATCATCAACCATATTCTGCTCATACAACTTTCTATTTTAGGGGTTAGCTTTCGTACCGAATCTGAACACTCCTGATATTCCATACTTTCTATTATATGGTAAGGATTAACTCTCTTTCCTTGTAATTCATAAATACATCTGCGTGCTTTATATGCCTCTGCTTCCATTTTACCTGCATCACCCATAACTATCTGCATCTTTTCATCATCCCATTTACTATTCAAACAATTACCATTATCATAAACAGGAGCTATCTCTTTTGAGCCATCTTTACGCAAAATGATTCCCCAGTTGCTATTATTGCGATCTGTATTTCCTATCAGAGCATCCATTACAAACATATTCCAAAAATGTTCCTGTATTCCTGAAACATCCTGCAAAAATGGATGTTCCTGTAGCGTCATCATGATTTCATACAAATCTACACCAACCCCATTTGTTTCATTCCCATTAGAATCTAAAAAACGGGGTTCAAAAGTGACTTTTATCTTATCAAACTCATAGAGCCTATCTCCATCTTGCAAAAAATCTTCACAAGCTACTACAATTTTTCCATTCCTTGTTCCCAAAATTGTATTGTGAACAGGTAAGCCGACTAATTCATATATCTTTGAACCAACATACTCACAGACAGGGCTATTGGAATAACTAAGATTAATATTTTTCATTTTCTGTTCTTTTAAATTACCCGGAAATTTCAACAGATAATCTTTCCCATTATAAGTAATTCCCATTTTTCGACCAGCTGTTCCGCCATACATTCTTTGATTTTGCTGAAAATCATTAAAATTAACTAACTCCAAAACATCACCTCATCTCAACTTTTTTCTGCACCCACCTTCCAAATGTTCCCACGTAATCTTTTGTATAATCTTCGTTATTTCAAATAAAATTAAAATTTATTTGTTTTATACACATTATACTGTTATTAATTTGTAAAGTAAATTATAATTGATACTTTTTATTGTCCTTTTCACCATTTTTCTGAAAACTCTTGTTTTTATAAATTTAAACCGGTATACTGTCCGCCACACAAAGCGCCCCAAAGCCCGTTATAGGATTAGGAGTTTCGCTTTGTCCCGGAAGCTGTCTTGCTCCGTTTATCAGATATGCTTTTACTTTTTCGCCATATAAAAAAGGGTCGTTACCCTCTGCTATCCCCCACTGCATCAGAAGCGCCGCCGCACCTGTGACAAAAGGGGTCGCCATAGACGTTCCTGAACGCACGTCATATGAACCGCCCACAGCCGCCGAAGTAATATCGACTCCCGGCGCTACTATCTCAGGCTTTCCCGCTATTATCGAAACAGGATATCCTCTCCCGGAAAAAGGAGCAGGCTGCATTGTGTTAGAATTATATGCTCCGACAGATATCACTCGCCTTGCTGTCGAAGGTATCGTAAGGGTTGTATCCGCCGACGGCACCAAAAATGATGTCGACGTGCTAATTGCCGCGCCTGACGGAAGCCATATATTATAATTACCGTCCACAATGCGTACCGGACTAAGCTTTATGCTCCATATTCCATCGGAAAAATAATTACCATTCGGTATCATTTCAATATATATCTCCTGAAGCAGGCTGTAAGGCGTCGGCTCGCCATAATATATAAGTATCTCTGTATCATACATATTGATTCTCTGTGTTCCGCTTATTTTACTTATAGCGCCGCTTTGTGTTCCATCAGGGGCGTAAATTGCAATATTAAAATCATCATAATAATTTTTCCATATCTGAACAGAAAATGCAGGAGTATATTCATATACCAGCAGCTCGACATTCTGTTCGCCATAAGAAAGCTTTCCTCGATAATGTCTTTTTTCTGCGCCCTCATTTCCCGTACCTATACAGATTACACTTTTGTATACTCCTGCTATATCGTCAATAAATGTTTCAATAAGAGAGGTTCCCGTATGAGAGCCATAGCTGTTCCCAAAGCTTATATTTACGGCTGCAGGTTTTTGAAGTTCTGCCGCTTTATTTATCACATAATTAATCCCCTGCATCAGCTCCGTCGTCATTGGAAATGCATTACTTCGCAGGCTTCCAAGCTTGACAGCAATAATATCTGCCTCTGGCGCACAGCCTGTATATTTCCCTTTGCTTGCCCTGCCGTTTCCACATGCAATGCCAAGCACATGCGTACCGTGCCCGCTTACATCACGGCTCGGAACTATACTGTTTCTTTCAGATATAGTGCCGGCTCTTAAAGCCTCATTTATCTGCGCTGCGGTATATTCAGTTCCCATATTGTAGCCTTGCGGAGGATTGCCGCTTATTGACTGATCCCACAAATACAGTATCCTTGTTGTACCGTCATCATTTATAAAATCAGGATGTGCATAATCTACCCCGCCGTCTATTACTGCAACCAATATATCTTTTCCTGTCAGATTCAGGCGGTTATATACAGGCGTAAAGCATGAAGCTGATTTACCCTGCTGTACTTCAAAATACAGGCTTTTAGGCTTCTCAATATATTCAATCTGGGGAAGCTTGGCAATCTCTTCAATAAGTGATTGTTTAAGGTTAAGAACTGCATAACCTCCGTTAAGAACGGTTACTGTTATACCCATTTCATAAAGCTCATCAAGGCTTCCGCTGTATCTTACTACAACCTCCCATGTATTATCATTAATGTCGTATCCGGTACCAAGCGATGATGAACGTTCTCTTTCATCCGGCGTTACCTCCAGCGCCATATTCAGCTGATTTTCAATTTTTTCGTCCTGCATGAATATACCTCCTCTGATATATTCTATACAGCAGTTATATTTTATGTGAAATGCTCTTAAATTTCGATACAGCCGTCAATTCCCTGAGCACTTTTCAGCATCAATCGCTAAAACAAGCATAAGAGCGCAAAGCGCGTCCTGCGGGTCGTTTACATCAATTATATATGTGTCTGCAAGCTTAAACAGCTGTTTAGAGACAGTCGCTATATTCCGCCCGCTGCTGTTCAAAATACTATAATCCCATTCCCAAAAGTCGCCTTCAATATGCCAGCCGTTGTAATCAATATTGTATTTTGGTTTTAATAAAGTCAATTCTTTACTTATACAGCCAATATAATTATTTTCGAGATATATCTCAAATTTGGGAAGAAAAGTAAGCACGCGTTCCTTTACTGTTCCGATTTCTTTTCCGTATGCGTCAAATATTTTAAGGCAGTGCCCCCATGACAGCTGTCCCTTTACTGTGTATACTGTCTGTCCCTCTTCGTTATATATATCATAGCTGTCAAACCACGAAAATATTCTTTGCTTAAATAATAATTTCATAACATCCTCCTTACAATAATTTTGTACAGCTTTTGCAAAATACATAATCCTTCATTTCAATCAATATTAAAATCAGCCAGGTATGATTATACATCATACCTGACCAAATTTTTAATGCTGATAAATATTATTTCTCGCCTTCAAGCACAAATACATTCTTAATGAAGTTATAGTATCCTGTCTCCCACGAATGTCCGACTCCGTTTTCCCAGTATGTATGAGGAACGCCATTATTTTCGAGGGCCTGATGATACAAAACCGGATGCTGACCCACTACATCATCATATATACCTCTTAATATAAATATATAAGTATTATTCTTATATTCCTCTGAAAGAGTAAACGTATCTTCTGTAAATAATCCCGGCTCACCAGTGCCAATATCCGGTCTTACATATTCAAATATTCCCGGCGCAGGACAAAATGCAGCTATGTATCCGAACAGCTCCGGATGAGACATGCCTACATAAAGAGCTTCACGTCCGCCCATTGACCAGCCCGCTATACACGTATTCTTGCGTCCTGTAAGAATATTATAATTCTCTTCCATATATGGCATAAGACTGCCTGTAATATCATCAATGCACAAATCATATAATGCGTAATTGGCTGCGCTGTGAGTATCCGTTTCCGGGTCGTCCGAGCAGCGGCAGTTAGGAGCAACGATTATCATTTCCTTAGCTTTTCCGGATGTAACTGCATTAGCTGTAATAACTGAAATATCTGCATCTTTGCTCTGTCCGAATCTGCTTCCTCCAAGACCTATGCCATGAAGCATGTATAAAACAGGATACTGCTTATCAGGATCATAATCCGGAGGAAGGAAAACATCTGCAGCCCTTTCGCTTTCAGTCACTTCTGAATAATATTTAATCATTTCATAGCTGCACCTTACTCCGTCCTGCTTGGTCATGTAATCTGAAGGCAGCGTATTCTCAATATCTGCATGTTCTGCCTTTATAATTTCTGCAGTAGGCGTTGGCTCCGGTGTTGGAATCTCTGTAGGCCTGACTGTAGGTTCCGCTGTAATAACAGGCATTGTATTCGCTGGCTGTGTCTGTGCAGGCTGGTTCGTCGCCTGTGTCTGCTGTATCTGTACATTTCTTATAACGACTGTTACCCTGCCTAATTTTCTTGTCTTTTTTGCAAGCTTTTCTGATACAGTAATCCTGACCTTCCCTGCCTTCTTTGCTTTAATTACACCTTTCTTTGAAACGGACGCCAAAGCTTTTTTTGCAGATACATATCTGTATACTGCTTTTTTCTGCCTGCCGGCAATTTTAATCTGCTTCTTTTCCCCAACGTTCATTGTAAACCTTTTACTTTTTAATACAGCCTTTTTTGCTGCGTCTGCTGCATAATTTCCTGATAACCCGCTTAATAAGACGCCTGCGGCAAGAAGTATGCATGCTGCTTTTTTTACCTTTTTCATTATTGCACCTCCAAAAAAATTTGTTGCTTTTTCTCATAAAAATACAGGATAAAAACTTATGTCCTTATCCTGTAAATAATATCACATTGTTACAATACTGTACATGATTAATTAAGTTTTCTTGTATAAGCAAGCGCCAAAGCTCCCGGTCCTATATGGCATGATACGCTTAACGAAAGCGGATTCACAACAATCTCATGTCCCGGAAACATTTCCATTACCTCCTTCTTATACTCATTTGCAGCTTCTCTGTCATAGGTATATGCTATCTGAAGATGGAAATTACCGCTTTCAAAATCCTCTGGGAAACGATTCTTAAGATCCTCAATCTGTCCCTCAGTCATTATACGCTTCGCATGCTTTATTGACCTTGCTTTCGCATATGCGTCAAGCTTTTCACCGTATATCTGGAGAACAGGCTTAATCCCAAGTATTGTTGCAAGCGCGGCCCCGGCAGGAGTAACTCTTCCGCCCTTCTTAAGATACTTAAGGTCATTTACAGTAATAAATATATTGGTATCCTTTGCCGTATCAATAAGAACTTTTTTTATCTCTGCGGCAGACCTTCCATTATCAGCCATTTCCTTAGCTTCTAAAACGCACTGTCTCTGTGTTACTGATATTCTATGGTTATCGACAACTTCAACTCTGCCGTCATATTTTTCTGAAAGCATAACTGCCGTATCGCATGAACTGCTGAGTCCGCTTGACATAGGAATATGAACTATCTCGTCGTATTCATCCATTGCCAGTATCTCATCCCACAGAGACGTAACACTGCCGACTGAAGGCTGGCTTGTACTGACATCCGCTCCGGTTTTAAGATATTCGTAAAACTCCTCCTGAGTCAGTGATATATCCTCAAGATACTCCTCGCCATTAATCAAAAAAGGCATAGGAAGTACAAATACACCAAGTTCTTTACCCTGGCTTTGTGTTATACCGCTGTTGCTGTCTGTTACAATTGCTGTTTTACTCATTATAAAACCCTCCATTCAAGGATATCATATCACCTTTCATACGGCTTGCCAATGTATTCTTAACATCCACAAAACGCGGTATTCATTACTATCTTCCAAATTCTGAAAGTCTAAGTCCTTCATTTCTGTCAAGAACCGTATTAATACTCCAGGGATGCGTAAATAACAAAAGCGGTCTTCCGTTCAAATCCCTGATTTTTTTAGTGTCCGAAGTTACCGAAAGCCTGTCAATGTCTATTTCATCATTTTCAATCCATCTGATATGTTCGTACGGAAGCTGCTCAAGCCTTATATCCACACGGTACTCATTTTTAAGACGGTATTCAAGCACCTCAAACTGAAGCACGCCTACAACTCCCGCAATAATCTCCTCCATACCGGTATTGTATTCCTGAAAAATCTGTACAGCTCCTTCAAGGGCAATCTGCTCTATTCCTTTAATGAACTGTTTTCTCTTCATCGTATCCACCTGACGGATTCTTGCAAAATGCTCCGGTGCAAACGTAGGAATCCCCTCATATGCAAACCTGCATCCCGGTTTGCATATAGTATCTCCTATGGCAAATATACCCGGGTCAAATACTCCTATAATATCTCCGGCATAAGCCTCTTCTACATGTTTTCTTTCCTCTGCCATCATTTGCTGCGGCTGCGTCAGCCTGATTTTTCTTTCGCCCTGAACATGATAAACTTCTTTTCCCGCCTCAAATTTACCTGAGCATATCCTCATAAAAGCTATACGGTCTCTGTGGGCCTTATTCATATTGGCCTGAATCTTAAAAACAAATGCTGAAAAATCATCGCCAAACGGGTCGACAAGCCCCTCGTTACTTATTCTTGGAAGCGGAGGCGTTGTCATTTCAAGGAAATGCTTAAGGAATATCTCCACACCGAAATTAGTAAGAGCCGAACCGAAAAATACCGGTGAAAGCTCTCCCTTTCTTACTCTTTCAATATCAAATTCATCACTTGCCCCGTCTAACAGCTCAATATCCTCCTCAAGCTTTTCCTTAAGCGGCGCTGAAATCAGTTCATCTATATCCGCAGCGTCAAGCTTCGTCTCGATAACCTCTGTTTTATGTCCGTTATCACCCTGAATAAACCTTGAAATAACTTTTGATTTTCTGTCGTATACTCCTTTAAAACTCTTTCCTGAGCCAATAGGCCAGTTCACAGGACAGGTCCGCATCCCAAGCACCGACTCAATCTCGTCAATAAGGTCAAACGGGTCGTTTGCCTCTCTGTCCATTTTATTGATAAATGTAAATATAGGTATATGCCTCATTACGCACACCTTAAACAGCTTAATAGTCTGCGCCTCAACACCTTTCGAGCCGTCGATGACCATTACTGCGGAATCAGCCGCCATAAGAGTACGGTACGTATCCTCTGAGAAGTCCTGATGTCCCGGCGTGTCAAGAATATTAATGCATTTTCCTCCGTATTCAAACTGCATAACAGACGACGTAACGGAAATTCCCCTCTCCTTCTCAATCTCCATCCAGTCAGATACAGCGTGCTTTGCGGCTTTTCTTCCCTTTACGCTTCCCGCCAGATTAATAGCTCCTCCGTACAAAAGAAATTTTTCAGTAAGCGTTGTTTTTCCGGCGTCCGGATGCGATATAATTGCAAACGTTCTTCTTCTGTTAATCTCATGTTTAATGTCAGACATCATTAATTCTCCCTATATAATAAAATCCTTTGCATTCTGTAAGAGTTACATTTACTATGCTTCCTATAAGCGATTCGTCACCTGTAAAATGCACTACTATATTATTCTCAAGCCTTCCCGTAACCATTGTATCGTCATGCGAATTTTTCTCCTCAACCAGTACAGGCATCGTCCGTCCGGTAAATCTTGCAGTCCTTTCTGCCCCGGTTTCCTGCACAACTGAAAGAAGCCTGTCAAACCTTTCCGTCATTTTCTCCTGCGGTATCTGATTATCCATCACGGCGGCGGGAGTACCGGTTCGTTTTGAGTACTGAAAAGTAAACGCGCTGTCATAGCCTACTTGCTTTACCATAGACAACGTATCAGAAAGGTCCTCGTTTGTTTCACCCGGAAATCCTACAATTATATCCGTAGTTATAGATATGTCAGGCATTGCGTTTTTTAATTTGTCCACGAGCAAAAGATAATCCTCTCTTGTATAATGCCTGTTCATCTTTTTCAGTATTCTGGTGCTTCCCGACTGAAGAGGCAGATGAATATGTCTGCATATTTTCTTTGAGTTTTTCATCGTTTCAATAAGCTCATCAGACAAATCCTTTGGATGCGACGTCATAAATCTTATGCGTTCTATTCCAGGTATTTCTTCAACTCTATGTAAAAGCCCGGCAAATGTAATCTCAGGCGTCAGATTCTTTCCGTACGAATTTACATTCTGTCCTAAAAGCATTATTTCTTTTACACCGTCGGCCGCAAGCCTTTCTGCCTCTGCTATTATATCTTCAGGCTTTCTGCTTCTTTCTCTGCCTCTTACGTACGGAACTATACAGTAGCTGCAGAAATTATTGCAGCCGTACATAATATTGATTCCTGCCTTAAATGAATATTTTCTCTCAACAGGAAGCTCTTCTACAATCTCCTTTGCATCCTTCCATATGTCGATAATCTGTCCTTCCTGCCTAAGCCTTGTATAAAGAAGCTCGGCAAATTTGTATATGTTATGAGTTCCGAATACTATATCCACAAATCTGTATGACTGCTGTATTTTTTTAATTACATGCTCTTCCTGCATCATACATCCGCAAAGGGCTATAATAGTTTCCGGATTCTCTTTTTTACGCGCTTTAAGCTGCCCAAGCCTGCCGTATACTCTCTCATTGGCATTTTCCCTGACTGTACACGTATTGTATAAAACAAGATCGGCATCTTCCCTGCCCGTATGCTCATAACCAATCTGCTCAAGGACGGCTATAATTTTTTCAGAATCATGGAAATTCATCTGACATCCAAACGTAATTATCCCACACGTCATCGCGCGTCCAAGAGCATTACTTTTATCTTTAATTATCTTTTTACATTTTTCAATATAGTAATACTGTCTGTCCGGTTCAGTAACCGGCGGATTATCTGCAGTATAACCAATCATTAATATTCCCCATTTCAATAATTATTTCCGCTGATAACACGCATCATATTGGTATTACCCGCCTTGCCGATAGGAACGCCTGTGGTGATAACCGCCATACCTTCGTCAGACAGATACCCGTTTTCTTTAACTACGCTTGCCGCAGTATCTATCAGTCCGTTAGTAGAATATTCCCTGTCAATCAAAAGCGGCGTTACTCCCCACGAAAGATTAAGCTGGTAATACACTTCTTTAGTAGTCGTACATCCCATAATAGGACAGAGAGGCCTGAATTTAGATATATTGACAACAGTTCTTCCTGTAAGCGTTACGCCTATAATTGCTTCTGCGTTAAGGTCGTGCGCTGTCATACATGCAGCATGGGATATTGCATCAGTAACTGCAAGGGCGCTCTTTTCCATCACCCTGTTATTAAAACGCTTTTTATAATGTATATCAGCTTCCGTACGTTCAGCTATTTTTACCATAGTCTGAAGTGATTCCACAGGGTATTTTCCGGCAGCAGTCTCTCCCGAAAGCATTATTGCGCTTGTGCCGTCATATATGGCGTTGGCAACGTCATTAACCTCCGCACGGGTAGCCCTGTTATGCTCAATCATAGACTCAAGCATCTGTGTTGCCGTAATAACAATTTTTCCTTCCTTATATACATCCTTTATAATACGCTTCTGGATTACAGGCACATCCTCAGCCGGAATCTCAACACCCATATCTCCTCTGGCAACCATAACTCCGTCGCTTACACGTATTATCTCATCAATATTATGAACGCCTTCATTATTCTCAATTTTGGCAATAATACGCATATTGCTGCCGCACTCCTTAAGAAGCTTTCTTATCTCAAGCACGTCGTCCGGTCTTCTTACAAACGACGCTGCGACAAAATCAAATCCAAGCTCGGCGCCAAATCTTATGTCTCTTTCGTCAATCTCGCTTATAAACGGCATATTAAGCTCGCATCCCGGAATATTGATTCCTTTTCTTGATTTTAATACTCCGTAGTTAATCATACGGCATGTTACCATACGAGGCTTAACGTCTGTTACCTCACAGTCCAAAAGCCCGTCGTCAATAAGAATATGCATGCCCTTTGTTACATCGAAAGAGATCTTTTCGTATGTAACCGGAATTACATAGTCTACGCCTGAAGCAGGAAACGGATAATCACTCTCCGGCACAAACAAAAGAACGTCGCCTTCCTTCAGATTAATCTTTCCCGACTCTGTATCAAGCATACCTACACGAATCTCAGGTCCCTTTGTATCTATCATAGTCGCTACCGGACGGTTATGTTTTTCTCTGAGCTTAACTACCTGTTCAAATCTTTTCCTGTGAGTATCATGGTCTCCGTGCGAAAAATTGAATCTCGCAACATCCATACCTTCCTCAATCAGCTTTTCAAGTACTTCCTCATTATCTGTACTAGGACCTAAAGTGCATACGATTTTTGTTTTTCTCATATCTTCTATCCCTTTCTTATTAATTAAATTTTCTGTCAACATTGTATACAAAACACAATCATAAATCAAAATATCATATTGCATAAACAGTGTCAACAAAAGTTACTTATTACTATTGACAAGTGTTTGCAAATATGTGAATATTTATTATTAAGTTCGTGTAAAAATAAACTTATGGAGGAATATAGTATGTCACAGCTTTTTTTAATATCGCCTGCAATACCATATATTATCCTTATCATAGGTTTTTTTCTTCTCGTTAAAGGCGCAGATTATTTCGTAGAGGGGTGCTCAGGAATAGCTAAGCTGTTTCACATTCCTGCAATTATAATAGGTCTTACTATAGCTGCATTTGGGACAAGCGCTCCTGAAGCCGCCGTAAGCATAACCTCTTCTCTTAAAAACGCCAATGCAATGGCGGTAAGCAACGTAGTAGGTTCTAATATATTTAACCTTCTTGTTGTAGTTGGGTTATGCGCCGTTATAAAGCCGGTAAAAGTTACTGCGGATATTATAAAGCGCGATTATCCGATATGTATCGGAATATCAATATTGATGCTGCTATTCTCCACAGGTTTTTTTATTAACGGATTCAGAGCAGGCAGATTACACCGTTTATACGGTATAATTCTTATTGCCTTATTTATTTTATATCTTGCGGCGCTTGTCGATAATACTCTAAAAAGCAGAAAGAATCTGCCTGAAAGCGATGATACGGACACAGAAGGCACAGTATCCATACCAAAATGCCTCTTTTTTATAATAGCCGGGCTTGCCGCAATTGCATTTGGAGGCGACTTTGTAGTAAATTCTGCATCAGAGATAGCCCGCACGCTTGGTATGACAGAGACTCTCATCGGGCTTACCATAGTAGCTTTGGGAACGTCTCTTCCTGAGCTTGTCACGTCTGTTGTGGCCTCAAAAAAAGGAGAAAACGACCTTGCCGTCGGCAATGTCGTAGGTTCCAATATATTTAACATACTGTTTGTGCTGGGCATGTCCGCCGCAGTATGTCCTATAGACCTTTCAACTATTGCAGAGCCTATGTTCGCATTATATGATATGGTGATTCTTATTATATTTACAGCTATCGTTTATATATTTATTCTTATAAAACACAATATTAACAGACTTGAAGGCGCGCTTATGGTAATAATGTACGCTTCGTATATGGTCTATATTATTTTACGATAAACATAGTCTATTATGACAGATTGGAGGACATATGAAACTTTGGGGAGGACGTTTTACTAAAGACACTAACGAGCTTGTCGATTGCTTTAATTCTTCTATTACATTCGACAAGAGATTCTGGAGAGAAGATATCGAGGGAAGTATCGCTCATGTCACAATGCTTGCAAAGCAGGGCATAATAACAGAAAAAGACAGAACCGTTATTACAGACGCGCTTAATCAGATTAAAACGGAGATAGCAGACGGTACTCTTGTGATTTCAGACGACAGCGAGGATATCCACAGCTTTATTGAAGCAACGCTTATATCCCGTATCGGCGATGCGGGCAAGAAGCTTCATACAGGAAGAAGCCGTAACGACCAGGTAGCTCTTGACATGAAATTATACATAAGAAATGAGATTACTGAGCTTGACGGTCTTCTTAAGCATCTTCTTGTTACTATACACAGTATTATGAAAAATAATACCGAAACTTTTATGCCGGGATTTACACATCTTCAGAAAGCCCAGCCAGTTACGCTTGCACATCATATGGGCGCCTATTTTGAAATGTTTAAACGCGACCGTTCGCGTCTTTCTGATACATATAAGCGTATGAACGTCTGCCCGCTCGGAGCAGGCGCGCTTGCCGGAACAACATATCCGCTTGACAGGGAATATACCGCTTCGCTTCTTTCTTTTGACAGTGCAACCTGCAACAGCATGGATTCTGTTTCAGACAGAGATTACCTTGTTGAGCTTCTTAATGATATGTCGTTAATAATGATGCATCTTTCAAGATTTTCAGAGGAAATCATCTTATGGAACTCAAACGAATACCAGTTTGTTGACATTGACGACGCATATTCAACAGGCAGCAGCATAATGCCTCAGAAAAAAAATCCCGATATAGCAGAGCTTGTACGTGGAAAAACCGGGCGTGTATACGGCGCTCTTATGTCTATGCTTACAACCCTTAAAGGCATTCCTCTTGCGTACAACAAAGACATGCAGGAAGACAAAGAGCTTACATTTGACGCAATAGATACAGTAAAAGGATGTATAAGACTTTTTGACGGAATGCTTGCAACTATCAAATTCAACAAAACACGCATGGAAAACAGCGCAAAGAACGGATTTACCAATGCTACAGACGCAGCCGATTATCTCGTAAATCACGGCGTTCCTTTCAGGGACGCACACGGCATTGTCGGCAGGCTCGTTCTGTACTGCATAGATAAAAACATAGCGCTTGACGATATGACAATTGAAGAGTTTAAGGCTGTCAGCCCTGTATTTGAAGATGATATATACGAAGCCATATCAATGAAAACATGCGTAGAAAAAAGAAATACTAAAGGCGCCCCTGGAAGAGACGCCATGAAGCTCATTATCGCTGAAAACGAAAAGTACATCAATTCAGCTCATTAACATGTATAATGTCAGTATGTACATTTACATCCAGCTGGTCAAATGGTATTGCAATGTTGTTCTTGTCAAATTCTTTCTTGATGCTCTCCTGCATATCCCATTTGACCGGCCAGTAATTATCTTTCTCAGTCCATACCCTGAATCCTATCGTTACCGAACTTGAAGCAAAAGAATCAATATAAATATCTACAGGACGGTCGCTAAGCACCCTCTCATCATTTTTTGCAATATCCGATAATACACGCTTTACCTTATCAAAATCCTGGCCATATTCTATCCCAACAGTCAAATCAACCCTTCTTACAGGCTCATTAGTAACATTGGTAATTACGGCATTGCTCAGCTTTCCGTTAGGAATAACAACAAGCTTATTATCAACGGTAAGAAGCCTCGTATAGAATATATCTATATGATTCACAACGCCTTCAGTACCTTCAGTCACAATGTAATCCCCTATAACAAACGGCCTGAGCATCAGAATCAGTACTCCGCCTGCAAAATTTGCAAGGCTGCCCTGAAGCGAAAGACCTATAGCAAGTCCTGCCGAACCTATCAGAGCGGCAAGCGACGTTGTTTCAATCCCCAAAAAGCCCGCTATAATAATCACAAGAATTATATGCATTACAATATTAATTATAGATAAAAGAAATCTCCCTACTCCTTCATCCATATTGGTTTTAGTAAAGCTTTTTCTCAGCAGCCTGATTAAAAACCTGATAATCTTCTTTCCGATAAAAAAAATTATCAAAGCAAGAATTATCATAAGCACATATGTAACAATATTAGGAATCTGCCCCTTAACCCATTCAATCATATTAACAGCGTTATTTGATACTTTATCTACTTCTTTGCTTATCTGCCGTGCTGTCTCGTCTACCATTTCAGGATTATTTTCCGTAAGAAACATACGTAACACAGCCTTTCACCTCCATATTATTATTCGTTATACCATTCTGTAATAACTTCTCCGTCTTCTGAAACCTTTTCCTCTTTCGGCATATATTTTTTCAGAATCCACTCCATCATATACGAACATATAAGGGCGGCGGTTCCCGGCACAAGAATAGGTATAACAGGCATATACGGAACAAGCAGTATAAGCAATACTATGGACGCAAGCACAATTAGCATAATTGGTATTGTAAAATATACATGCTTTACCGCCATATACAGCGAAAATCTTATTATTTTGGTATTCTTCATATCAAAACGGGATAAAACCGGGTACGCATAACATGATATTGCAAAGATTATTAATCCCATAACAATATAAGCTCCCTGCATAAAATCTATTGCTCCGCCGTTCTGTCTGACTACGGCGTAAAGATTAAAGCACATTATAAACGTAAGCGCCGCCTGGATAATCCACAATATGGTGGCTTTGACAAAGTTAAGCTTAAACGACCTGAAAAACTCCTGAAACACATATCCTCTGTCACGTCTGATTACTTTAACTACAGCATAGTAGAGCGCTGTAAGAGACGCTCCGATTGTAACAACAGGCAGCGAGAATATAATAAAAACTATACTCAGATACCCTATGTCAAAAATCTTTCCCAGCGTCTTCATCAGCATACTGTCACTGCCAAATATACCTCTCATAACCTTCCTCCTGTGTATTTACAGACTATGTATAAACAAACCGCTGCGAAGCTTAGGCTCAAACCATGTAGACTTAGGCGGCATAAGCATACCTGCATCCGCAACTGCAAAAAGCTCGTCAATTGACGTCGGAAACATCGCAAATGATACCTTCATATCCGAATCCGCCCTTCTTTTCAACTCCTCAAGCCCTCGTATTCCTCCGACAAAATCTATTCTCTTATCAGTTCTTGGATCGCCTATTCCAAGAACAGGTCCAAGAAGATAATCCTGAAGCAGCGATACGTCAAGCGATTTTACCGGGTCTGTAATTTTGAGTAAATCAGCTTTTGCATTCAGCGTATACCATTTGTCAGAAAGATACATCGTTATCTGTCCTTTTCCTGCCGGGCGTGCAGCTTTATCCGATATATCTGTTATATCAAAATTATCCTTTACCTTTTCAAGGAACTCTTCTTCGGATAATCCGTTAAGGTCTGCTACGGTTCTGTTATAATCCATAATCATAAGCTCGTCATGTGGAAACAGCACCGAAAGAAATGTATTAAATTCCTCTTCTCCGGTATAACCCGGATTCTCTCCACGTCTCTTAAGACCAACCTTTACAGCGGACGCCGCTCTGTGGTGTCCGTCCGCAATATAAATTCCGTCAATATCAGAAAAAGCCTTTTTCACAGCCGAAACATCATCATTATCCGCAATTTTCCATACTATATGACGTATGCCGTCAACTGATGTAAAATCATATATGGCGGGTTCATTTTTTATCCTTTTAACCACTTCATTAATAATATCGTTTGAGCGATACGCAAGAAATATCGGCCCTGTCTGGGCATTACATGTATCAACATGCTTTATTCTGTCTATCTCCTTATCTTCCCTTGTATTCTCATGCTTTTTAATAACTCCGTTAAGATAATCGTCAACCGATGCGCAGCCCACAATTCCCGTCTGCGGGCGTCCGTCCATTATCTGCTCATATATGTAGAATGCATCGTCCTCGTCTTTTTCATATATTCCATCATCTATCATGCCGCATAAAAGCTCCTTTGCCTTAAGATAGACTCTCTCATCATATGTATCCACGCTATCATCAAAATTCGTCTCAGCACGGTCCACCTTTAAAAATGACAGAGGCTCTCTTTCAACCTCTTTTTTTGCCTCGCTTCTGTTGTACACGTCATATGGCAGGGCGGCTACTCTTCCTGCTATATCTTTTGCCGGTCTTACACACTTAAATGGTTTAATATACGCCATTATTCTTCCTCCCTGGTAGATAAACTTACTAAGTATTATATAGTCCGAAAATACTTTTGACAACCCATACCAAATATTATAATATATATTATACATTGTTAATAAATATAAATATAGAACTGAAAAGAGCGTTTATTATATGGAAAATGAAAGCCCTAAAAGATTAAAAAAGAAGTTTATATATATTGCACTTACATTGTTCGCTGCGGCGGCGCTCAGCATACTGTTTTTCTTCATAATCAATAATTCCAAAGACATTAAAGTAAGTCCGGGCAAACTTATATCTGCCGTAAGACCGTTTATATACGGAGCAATAATTGCATATATACTTATACCTATGTGCAATTTTTATGAAAGGCATATCTTCAAGCTTTTCTCAGTAAAATTTGGCCTGAGCAAAGAAAAATCCGAAAAAGCAGCGTCCGTTATTGCAATAGCTCTCAGTCTCGGAACTGCAATACTTGTCATTTATCTGCTGCTGTCAATGATTATTCCTGAATTAATTGTCAGCCTTACTCTTATTACAGGCAATTTTGACACTTATTATGACAATATCACCGCATGGGTTCAGAACCTGTTTAAGAACAACGATGTTTTACGCGAATATTTTGAAACGGTATCAGATACTATAACCGAAACTGCGGCGGGTTTTTTAAAAAACGAGCTTCTTCCTAACACAAAGACATTTATAAGCAGCTTTTCATCCGGAGTATTAAGCGCTGTTTCGATATTAAAGAATATATTTATCGGAATAATCGTCGCAATATACTTTCTAAGCAGCAGAGAAGCATTTGCCGCTCAGGGCCGGATATTCATACACTGTATAATGAAAAAGAAATATGCCGACAGGTTCTTAGAAGAGGTCAGGTTTGCCAACCGTATGTTCATGGGCTTTATTTCCGGAAGACTTGTTGATTCTGCCATAATAGGAGTGCTCTGTTTTATCGGCCTCAGTATTTTGAAAATGCCTTATTCTCTTCTTATAAGCGTGCTTGTCGGAGTTACGAACGTCATACCGTTTTTCGGACCGTTTATCGGCGGAATACCCGCAGGATTTCTGATACTTATGGTAAGCCCGATAAAATGTGTTTGGTTTATTATATTCATAATTATTCTCCAGCAGTTTGACGGCAATATACTTGGCCCGAAAATTCTTGGTGAAATGACTAACCTTAACAGCTTTTGGGTGCTGTTCGCAATTATGCTTTTCAGCGGTCTGTTTGGATTCATTGGAATGATTATAGGAGTTCCTGTATTTGCCGTAATATATCATATCGCACAGGAGCTTATTATGAAAGGCATGAAAAGGCACGGCTACGTTCCAACACCTGAAGACGCCGAAATATCGTTATTGAACGCTTATCTCGACGAACATAATACTTCCGGCAAAAATGAGAACAAGCAGCAAACCAAAAAAATATCAGTCATAAAAAGAATGCTGTCAAAGAAAAAGAAAGGCGGCAAGCCTTCCTCTTCGTAATCTTTAAAATTAAGCAAATATTATAGCGGGGCACAGATATTGCTGCTCCGCTATAGTATTTATGTCATAATTTATCTGCCTGTCAGCGCATCATCAACACCGTTACCAATATCGTCAATTGCTTTTCCAGTGCCATTAGTAACATCATTAACTGCATTTCCAAGGTCATCCATCACACCGTTTGAGCTGCTTCTGCCCGATCTGCTTTTTGCAGCGCTGTTGTCGGTTCCGTTATCCGTTCCGGTTCCATTGTCTGTTGCCGTTGCGTCGTCCATTCCGGTTCCGTTGTCTGTTGCCGTTGCGTCGTCCATTCCGGTTCCGTTGTCTGTTCCGGTTCCGTTGTCCGTTCCGGTTCCGTTATCTGTTCCGGTTCCGTTATCTGTTCCGGTTCCGTTATCTGTTGCCGTTCCAGTATCTGTCGGCTGGTCTGTTGCAGTTCCGTTAGTATTGTTGTTTCTACCGCATCCAATAAATGCAAATGAAATGCAGGCGATAGTCATTAATAAAAATAACTTCTTTCTCACTGTATACTTCCTCCTGAAATAATATTTTCATTAGTATTATTTCATAGTATACATAGTTTTATACATATGAAGCCAAACCTTCTGGTATAACGTCCGGTTATTTAGTAACGGTTATACTAACTGTTAAATAATGGCGTCGACAGATATCTGTCTCCTGAATCAGGAAGAAGCACAACTATGTTCTTTCCTTTATTTTCTGGTCTTTCTGCAAGTATCTGCGCCGCTTTAAGCGCAGCTCCGGAAGATATTCCTACAAGTATTCCTTCTGTTACCGCAAATTCTTTTCCCTCCGCAAATGCATCATCGTTATCAATTGCAATAATCTCATCATATACTTCTGTATTAAGTATGGAAGGTACAAATCCAGCTCCAATACCCTGTATCTTATGAGGTCCGGCAGCTCCTCCCTGAAGCACAGGACTTGACGCGGGCTCAACTGCAGCAATCTTCACTTCAGGATTTTTTGATTTGAGATATTCGCCTACGCCGGTAATTGTTCCTCCTGTTCCGACTCCTGCAACAAATATATCAACATTTCCTCCGGTCTGCTGCCATATCTCAGGTCCGGTTGTCTTTCTGTGAATATCAGCATTGGCCGGATTATCAAACTGTCCGAGAATAACCGCACCTTCTATAGATTCTTTTAGCTCCTGTGCTTTGGCTATTGCACCTTTCATTCCTTTCGCACCTTCAGTAAGTACAATTTCTGCTCCGTATGCTTTGAGAAGATTCCTTCTTTCTACACTCATAGTATCCGGTAAGGTAAGTATTGCACGATAGCCGCGTGCTGCTGCAACTGCAGCAAGCCCAATTCCGGTATTGCCGGATGTTGGTTCAATAATTGCAGCATTTGGTTTAAGTATACCCTTTTTCTCCGCATCCTCTATCATCGACAGTGCAACCCTGTCTTTAACTGAGCCTGCCGGATTAAGATACTCAAGCTTTGCTAAAATTACAGCGTCATTTATCCCTCTTTTCGCCATATAACGGTTAAGCTTTAGTATCGGTGTTCCTCCAATTAATTCTACTGCGCTTTCTTTAATATCTGCCATTTGTTTATCCTCCTTTTAATTACCTGTCCAATTAATGTGTTTTAAAAATAATAAAGCTTTTTCTGTTTATGTCAGCGCTTTTTTACAGCTTTTTTTAATTTTTCAAGCGCCGTAAGCAGAACAGTTTCAGGACATGCTATATTAATTCTTTCAAACCCTTTTCCTTCTTCTCCAAACATTATTCCCTCATCAAGCCATAATCCTGCTTCTTTTTCAATAAGCTCCCTCCTTTCGTGCTCGTCAGACAGAACATTTCTAAAATCAAGCCATAGCAAATATGTTCCCTCCGGTTCAATAAGCCTTATATCTTTTATCTCATTTTCCAAAAAATCTCTTACAACAGAAACATTTTTTTCAATATACGAAAGCATTGCCACATACCACTGTGTGCCCTTTTCATATGCGGCTTTACATGCGGCAAGCCCCATTATATTAATCTGGCTGTATCCCGCCGCCGTCACCTGCCGGACAAAAGCGTCCTTAAGCTTAGGATTGGCAATGAATATATTTGATACCTGCAGTCCTGCAAGATTAAACGTCTTTGCAGGTGATGTACATGTTATTGTAATATTTCTAAACTCCTCGCTTATACCAGCAAATACGGTATGTTTAAAACCTGTAAATACAAAGTCCTCATGTATCTCATCACTGCATACAATAACATTATGCTTCACACATATATTTCCTAATGCTGTAAGCTCTTCTTTTGTCCACACCCGTCCTACGGGATTATGAGGACTGCATAGTATGTACATTTTCACATTATTTTCTACTATCTTTTTTTCAAAATCGCAAAAATCAATGTGATATTTACCGTCTTCACCCAAAACAAGACTGCTGTCGACTACAACGCGCCCATTATTAGTAATAACCTCAGAAAACGGATAATATACAGGTTGATTAATTATTACTGAATCGCCTTCATTTGTAAAAGCTCTGACTGCCGCTGCAAGCGCAAATACAACTCCCGGAGTCTTAACAAGCCATTCTTTTTTAACATGCCAGCCATGATTTTTCTGCATCCAGCCAGAAACAGCATTAAAATAACTGTCGTCTGCCTCGCTGTAACCAAATATTGCATGCCTGCATACATTTTCCATAGCGGAAATAATATACGAAGATGTTTTAAAATCCATATCAGCTACCCAAAGAGGCATTATATTATCAGGCTTTCCGTATTTTTCTGAAAAATCATACTTTAACGACCATGTGTTGTATCTGTCGTTTACGTGGTCAAAATCAAGATTATTTTCCTTCATTATATCATCCCTTGAATCCATTACCTATTATATCAATAGGTTTTATGTGTTTTTGACATTATATTACATATATACGCATATGTCAATGATTTTTTCTATATACAATAATATTTTTTTACCCGGCAAAAAAAACCGGAACACATCAGCAAAAAACTTAGATGGTTCCGGTTCAAGTATAAAATTAACTTGTTTTACCGCTTATAAACATTAATAGCATCGCAATATATATCTGACAATTCTGAGTATTCAGAATAACAATAAACAATATCCACCTTATCACCTACATGAATATCTGAATAATTTATGCTTTCTCCCTCGATATTATAGCTTTTTTCGTCCGGCATTGTTACCTTGCCATCATATATTATCCTTGACGGTGCACAGTCATATTCAAAATAATATATTAGCCGGTTTGCTTCGTCAGATATCTCAATATAGTTTTTGCCAATATCTGATACATAACATTGTGAAAATACACCATAGCTGTCAAGACAAGGATGCAGGATAGTCCAGACATTAATAGCCTCACACTTTATACTGTCAGCCAAAGGCAACCCGCTTTCATCTTCATAATAAGAATAAACAATACTAACCATATCGTCTACATGAATATCTGAATATTTAATAATATTTCCTTCGATACTAAAGCTATTTGGCGGCGTATTTATTGTTATACCTCCATCACGCATTATCTTTAACGGCGGTAAAGCATACTCAAAACGATGTATAATTTGGTCTTTTTCGTCAGATATCTCAATATAGTTTTCTCCAATATCCGATACATAATAATGTGAAAATACAGAATAACTCGGAGCCTGTGTAGGCGTTGGTGTAGGTGTTGGTATCTGCGTCGGCGTCTGTGTTGGCGTTTGTGTTGTGACAGGAATTGGCATGTCAGATGCCTGTGGTTCCTTAATCGGATTTTCATTCCTTTTTGTATTATTATATACACTAATAACACATTTATATTTTCTTTTTCCCATTCTTGCCGTTATAGTAGTTTTTCCTTTCTTAAGCGCTGTTACTTTTCCTTTTTTATTTACTTTTGCTACCTTTGGCTTAGATGATTTCCAAACCACCCTGCCTTTCGCTCCTTTTAATTTCAGTGCGTATTTGTCAGCCACTTCCAGTGTAAGCTTATTTTTGCTAATACATACTTTTGCCTGAGTATTTGCAGTTAAAGGTAACGCAGACAATGCGGCCATTATGAGTAATATAAATACAGGTATAATTTTTCTCATGTTATTTTTCCCCCTTTAATATAATTATATTGCTGTAAATTAAAAATTACTAATTTGTTCATTATTATAATCAATACCCTATTACCTTATCCCACAAATCTTCAATATCATCATCTGGGTCTTCACCCCTGAGCCTCCATTTGATATACCTCTTTTTTGCTTTCTTAGGTACATATACCTCGCAGAATACAGGTTTTACTTCATATCCGGGATAAACCGTACTTTTTTGGACAGAAGGCGGCGTTAAACTCTTAAAACATACACTTTTTATATCTTTTGTGGACGCCATCCATGCTCCTGATAATTTCTTCAATGATTTCGGCAGCGTTAACTTTTTAATTACTTTTCCACTACCCATAACCGATACGCTTTCATCAATGACTTTTACTTTTTCCGGAATAACAACCTGATTGTCGTCGACAATCATACAGGCAAGTACGCCTGTCTTTTTGTTATATATTCCATCATTTTCTTTCACAAATATACGGTTCTTTTTATTAATCGTCACCTTCGCCGCTTTGGTAAGTGAAAGTGAATCCTGTGATATCTTGTTCACCGTCGCAGGTATGTTAATTTTGCCTGCATAGGATGTAAACAAAGAATTTTTCTCCAGAGTCTTAACACCTTTTGGAATATTTACCTTCTTAATTGCAGGCGCAGCCAAATAAAATTTTTTACCGTCTTTGCTTAACAACATATTATTCTCAGCCCTAAATGTGCCGTTTGCGGAAGATATGGTTAATGTCCGTAAACTACTGCACCTTTCAAAAGCTTTTGCATCGACATAATTTAAATTTTGTGGTAAAGCAATCGCGGTCAGAGATGTACACAGCTCAAATGCATATTTCTCAATACTGTCAACACTGTCCGGAATTACAATGGTATCCACATTAACAAATTGAAGAAATGAAGCGCTTCCAATCACGGTTAACGAGTTTGGCAATATCAGATTTTTTATGCTGCCTCTCTTATCGCCAAACGGAATACCTATTATATTCTCACCCATATCCCAGTCATATCCTAATATGTCGATAAATAAATCGTCATCCGCAGTTTCTCCTCTCAGCTCCTCTGCGCCTCCGATTTTTGTTACAGCTATTCCGTTTATCTCATTCGGAAACTTAATTGTATCTGTATCACTCATTATCTGTGCGCGGTATATCCAGCATTCCTTTGCATCTGTAGAGACATATGCGCAAAAGGTAACATTGTCAACCGTACATGTCACCTCATTTGTAAGATTCCATTTCTGCAGGGATGCGACTGCATCAGTTTTTAAAATAAAACTACCTAACATCATAAACATTATCACAATTATTTTTAAAATATTTTTTTTCATAATAATCTCCTTCCGACAAGCTTTAATTGTCAACTAGCTATTAATAGCTATGCATATCCATAACAGTACGATATGGCTCAAAATTCAATCCATTAGGACTTAACTCAGAAAAATAACTCAAATTTTTCAATCGAAAGCCTTTATAATCTTGTATAAAATCCAAAAAGTAAGCTTTTGAATTACCATTCCATATTTCCAGCATTTCTCTGTATTGTTCTTTTGTACACTTCCATCTGCTTTTAATATTATTAATATTGTCATTCTCTCCGGGAGCATCTTGCCATATACCATTACTGTAAACACCAAATTGATGCGCATACGTATCTCCGACAACATGCATTGCTATACCCAACATCATTAATGAAGTATTTCTTTTATTATATTTATATTTGTCAGTAAGCATTACCCTTATTTCCGGTTCACCCAACCAACTCCTTACTGTTGCACATTCTCCGTATATTCCGGCATTATTATCAGGAAATGCCATTGCCAATGCGCTATTATGTCCGTAATTTTTACATCTTAATGACATATTCATTATATACTCGTACACTTTTACGTAATTATAACCATCTAGGGCATGAAACATTCTGTGACTGGAATATACCTTTGCAGGACAATGATCATCCGGTGCCCTTGAACCGAGTTTAACAATTGCAAGTTCTGTTGACGTCAATCCACCTTCTATATTATATGCATATTCCACAGCATCTTCATGATTCTTTTTACTCCAGCTTCCGGTAACGGTCTCATCATATGCCTTCACTTTTTCTGTGTTCTCATATGTTTCATCAAGAATTTCTTCACTTATATTGTCGCCATATAACTTATCATACTCATCATATATCTCCTCAGCATATGCAACATCTATATACGAATATTCCTCTCCTGCATCTTTAACAGTCTTTGCACTTGCTGCAATCAGTCCTTTTATAAAGTCTGCAGATTTGCTTTTATCTTTTTGCCATAGTAATGAAGCCACTCCTACTGCATGTGGTACTGCCATACTCGTTCCACTACAAACAACTTCCATATCCAGCCATCCAATGGAATGTATGTTTATTCCCGGTGCCAGTATATCAAGTTCTTTGCCTCGTGATGTCATCTCTGCCACTTCTCCTGCCGGATTGGTTGCTCCTACAGCAACTACTTCTTCAAATGCCGCCGGATATTCGACCGTACTTTCCTCATTCTCTCCTTGATTTCCTGATGCTGCAAATACAAGTATTCCCTTTGCTGTAGCTTCTTTAATTGCATTATGTAATATCTCTGAATACTGAGTCGTTCCAAAGCTTATGTTTATTATATCCACATCTTCTCCAATTGCCCAATAAATAGACTCTACAACCTTGCTCATGGATGCTTTGTTTTCAGTATCAAGGATTCGTGCAGAATATATCTCTACATCAGGATTAATTCCTTTAACTGTTCCATTCTCACCATTAGATGCTATTATTCCTGCTATTGCAGTTCCATGTCCTGTGTTATCTTCATATAATGGTGATACTTCATCATCTATGAAGTTCTTTCTTTTTACGACATTGATACTTTCTGAATAATCAATTCCTGAATCAAGGATTGCTATTTTGACTTTTTCACCGTCTGTTTCAATGTCATCTATAACACCGTCTACACCTAATGATTCTATGTTCCAGTTATATTCTTTCGTGCATTTTTTAGCCTTACGCATCCTATTTGTTAGCTCTTTATTATTTCTTTTTTCATTTTGTTTTTGTGTATAATCTTTGACTCCCGAACCTGTTACACAGATATCACTTTCAACTGTAACACCTAATTTTTCAAGGGTTTCAACCTCAATTTCCGTAAGCTCAGTAGTTATTATGTTATTATTCTGTAAAATAGTACTTTCTTCATTACTTACTTTAGCATATTTTGAATGGGTCACATCGTATATAAAACTGTTTTTACACTCCAAAATATATGCTGATTCTTCACTAATATTTTTCTGAGTATCTTCATTTACAAGCTTATCAGTCTCTTTCGCTTTTATTTGTCCTGCAGCTAAACCACTTGCTACTACCATTACTCCTAAAAGTATAAACGCTGTTATTTTTTTAATAGTTGTATGCATTCTTATTTCCCCCCTTCTGCTTAATATATAAAATTGTACAAAAAATCACAAAATATATTTTTCATTTGATTTGATTTACCTCCTCATTTTAGTTTCATATATACTTATGCAATAACAAATAAACAGTTTAATTTTTAAATATTAACAACATAATATCATAGAATATCTAATACCTAAAAAATATATATTATGATTCTTTAATTTATTGTACATTATGTATTTATACTTGTCAACGAATATATTAAATTTGTCATTAAACCTCACCTCTTGAATACCTACTATTTTGGTGGTATTATAGACATACGAAGGGGGGATTGTATGAAAATATCTACACGCGGACGCTATTCGCTAAGGATGATGCTTGACCTTGCTATGCACTACAATGATGGGTACATTGCATTAAAGGATATTTCCGCACGGCAGAATATATCTAAAAAATATCTTGAACAGATTATACCATTTCTTAACAGAGGCGGTCTTCTTATAACCAGTCGCGGACACATGGGCGGCTACCGGCTTTCAAAAAAGCCTTCGGACATTACAGTAAAAGACATTCTTCTGAGCGCAGAAGGAAGCCTTGCTCCCGTAAGCTGCATGGACAATGAGCCTAACATGTGTGAAAAGTGTGAAACATGTATAACGCTTCCGATATATAAAGAGCTGTATAATGTTATTGATAATTACCTGAGCAGCGTATCTTTGCAGGATATTATAGACAGAAATTCTGACTCATATGATTATTCAATATAAGCCCCGCCTGACTATGGCGGAGCTTATAAATATGCAGTATGTATTTATCAAAGCCCGTCACGAGCCGCTGGACTTATAATGACGTACTCCAAATCTCCATAGACCGTAACAGGGTATCAAAAACAATATAGCTGCAAGGGGCAGCGCTATATACCACATATTGTCAGTCCTGCCCAAAACATATAAAAGCGGATAATACTGAACCAGCGCGTACGGTATCAAAAACGTAGTAAATATAAGCATCTTTTTTCCATATATTCCAATAGGATACTTTCCATATTCTCTGGCGCCATCAGTAAATATGTTCATAACTTCAAGGCCTTCAAGAGTAAAAAAGCACAGTGCGGCATATATAAGAAACAGTCCTGAAAACAGAGCCGTCCCACCAATCAGCATAAATATAACAGTAATAACCTTAAACACATTCCAATCCACTTCACAGTGATTTATTCCATATATAAACATTACAACAGCCTGAAGCATCCTTCCTATTCTCGTCAGCTCAAACTGGCTTCCAAGAACCTGTAAAATCTCGTTACGCGGGCGAGCTAAAATCAAATCAAAGCTTCCTGTGCGTACCATTCCTGAAAAATTATCAAATCCTCTTGCAGTCATCTCAGCCAGAGAAAATTCCATAAGAGCAACAGAAAAGCACAGCAGAACTTCACTGTATGTAAAACCTTTTACATTGGAAAATCTCTGAAACATAAAATATACCCCAAGAAACACGTTAAATGAAACAAAAAACTGTCCCAGCACATTTAAAAGGAAGGATACTTTATACTGCATCATACATCTTATATTAATTGAAATATAATGCATATAAAGCTTTAACATAGTCTCATCCTCCTTGAACCGTTAATTTCTTTTCTGCATATCTGCATAAAACGCTGCCCACCAGCGCCATGACAACAAGCCAGAAAACCTGAAATCCCACCGCTTTTTTAATCTCATCTGCCGTCATGCTTCCGCTGTAAATCCTAAGAGCAGCATTCTGCATTGAAGCAAACGGAAGCGCCTCCAATACTTCCTGAACCTTTTTCGGAAAAAACGGCAGCGGAATTATTGCTCCTGCAAAGAACTCTACCATAGAAGTGAATACAATTCTCAATCCCTGCGGCGATATTGTAAAAAATGTTAATACATAGACGAGCATGCAAAACGCCACAGTCACCAAAAGTCCTAAAATTAACGTAACTGTAAATAATACAAAGCAAGGTACAGAATCAGGCGCGTCAATACCATACGGAGCCGGTAAAAACGCAGCCACAATCAGAATAGGAAAACACCTGAGTGCCGCCCTTGAAGCTCTGATTGCAAGACTTCTTGAAAACCACATATTATAAATTCGTATGGGTCTGCACAGCTCATATGATATATTCCCATTTACAATGGAATCAAATATTTCATTCTCCATCATCCATGCTGCAAAAAATGCAAGGAACGCCTGCTGCAGCCATATGTAAGAAACCGTAGCAGACAGCGTCATAGGAAACGCTTCTGAATCTGCTTTATAGAAAGCCATATAAACCATTACTTCTAAAAATCCCCATACAAACTGCGTTGCAATTCCGGCTAATGCGGCGGCTCTGTACTGAAGCCCCATTAAGAAGCGCAGCCTGAAAAAAGCAAAATATTTTTTCACAGCCACCCTCCTATATGTCATAAGCACGGTAGAGCTCTGCTACCGTCTCATCAATTCCGGCGCTTCCTCTTTTGATATCGTCAAGCGTTCCGTCAAGCAGAATCCGGCCTTTTCCGATAAGTATAATTCTTTTTGACAAAGCCTCTATGTCCTGCATGTCATGCGTTGTAAGAATAACAGTCGTCTTATGTATCTCATTCTGTTGTTGAATAAACCTACGGACTGCAAGCTTCGATACCGCGTCAAGACCGATTGTCGGCTCGTCCAAAAATAATATTTTCGGACTATGAAGCAGAGACGCAGCAATTTCGCATCTCATACGCTGTCCCAGCGACAACTGCCTTGCCGGAGAACGCAAAAGCTCCTTAAGGTCCAAAAGCTCTGTAAGCTCTTCTAATGTGTCATGGTATTTATAATCTGAAATAGAATAAATGTCCTTTAACAGCTCAAATGAATCAATAACCGGAACGTCCCACCATAGCTGGGAACGCTGGCCAAATACGACGCCTATTTCACGCACATGCTCTATCCTGTTTTTGTATGGTATTCTTCCATTTACTAAAACAGTTCCGCTATCAGGCGTCAGTATTCCGCTTAGAATTTTGATTGTATAACTTTTTCCCGCGCCGTTTGGTCCAATGTATCCTACCATTTCTCCATCGCCGATAGTAAATGTAACGTCGTTAAGAGCATTGATTACATCATATTCCCGGTGAAATAAGGCTTTACAGGCTTCGCGAAAGCCTGCGTTACGTTTTGCAGCTTTATAAGATTTACACACATTGTCCATCTTAATCATCGTTACTTCCTCCTGGCAGTTATATTATTCATATCTTACCAAGTTGGTATAATATAATTTTATCAGGCTAAAATGCCGATTAAAGTATTATAGCATGGAACATGAAATTTTTGCGAAAAATTTTTATGGTTTTGAATGTTGACAATTATTATTGCATCTGATATTATAATAAGAGTTGTGTGCATGTAGCTCAGCTGGATAGAGCACTTGGCTACGGACCAAGGTGTCGGGAGTTCGAATCTTCTCATGCACGTGGCCAAAAGCCCCTGGAAGTTTATAGCTTCCAGGGGCTTTCAATATTATAACTACAGGATAATATTCGTATCAAGCTTCTCTATTCTCATGCTGCCTGATACAGTATCAACTGAATAATCTGCATTTCCATCTCCGAATATATATTCATCATCTTCTTTGGTAACTTCAAAATCACTGTTTAATTTACCACTTACTGAATCAAACGAAACTGTAAATCCTGAGCCCTCCGGTATCGCTAATTCAATATTTCCGGACACCATATCTGCTTCAAGCTCATCAGGAGCAGTAAACGCCTCAAGCCTGCAGTCTGCACTTGTTGAATCTACCATAAACTTACTAACGGCGTTAAATCTTGCTGTTATATCGCCCGATACTGTATCTGCTTCAAATGTATCGCATGTTACATTCTGAATATTACATGACGCTGATACACTATCTACGTCTATATCTTCAAAACCTGCTCCTTCAGGAACATATATGGTAAGATTTTTAGGGCTGTTCTGATTAATATTTAACTTTCCTGCTTTTCCAAACTGAATATGAAGCGTATCTCCTTCAAGATAATAATATAATGTATTATTTTCATCAAGCTCTTTATCTGATGTTTCTGAAAATGTTACTGTATTATCACTATGCGTCAGCACATCCACACTGCCGCTAATCCAATTAATATCAATGCTGTTTACCGAATCAGCAATAGCCGCTCCTCCCATTGTATAACGTTCTGAATGTTTATAATTCAGACTGGTTGAAGTATTAATACACCCGCCAAGCAGCATACTCATCATTACAGCTGCTCCTGATAGTATAAATTTTATAAATTTACCTCTCATATCATTGCGTCATCTCCTTAAAAAAAAGAAAGGCTCTGAAACAAAAAATACAGAGCCTTTCATAATAATAATCCTTATAATCTGATTAGACAATTCCCTGTGCGTTCATTGCGTCAACAACTTTTTCAAATCCTGCAATATTAGCGCCTGCAACATAGTCTCCATCCATACCATATCTCTTAGCTGCATCGTCAAGATTATGGAATATATTAACCATAATGTTCTTAAGCTTTGAATCTACCTCTTCAAATGACCAGCTAAGTCTCTCGCTGTTCTGTGACATCTCAAGAGCTGAAGTTGCAACGCCGCCTGCGTTAGCAGCCTTTCCAGGAACAAAGTATACGCCGTTCTCCTGAAGATATTTTGTTGCGTCAAGACTTGTAGGCATGTTAGCGCCTTCGCATACGGCAATGCATCCGTTAGCAACAAGCATCTTTGCATCATCAATAAGAAGCTCATTCTGTGTAGCGCAAGGAAGAGCGATATCACATTTCACACTCCATACGCCTTTTCCTTCATGATACTCTGCGCTTGGTCTGTTAGCGGCATACTCTGTAAGACGTGCACGCTTAACTTCCTTAACTTCCTTAAGAAGCTCAACGTCAATTCCTTCAGGGTCATATATCCATCCTGTAGAATCTGAACATGTAACAACCTTTGCTCCAAGCTGATGAGCTTTCTGAGTAGCATATATTGCAACATTACCTGCGCCTGATACTGCAACAGTTTTGCCTGCAATATCAACTCCATTGCACTTAAGCATCTCTTCTGTCATATATAAGAGTCCATATCCTGTAGCTTCTGTTCTGGCAAGTGAACCGCCATATGATAATCCTTTTCCTGTAAGAACTCCTTCATACAGTCCACGAATTCTCTTGTACTGTCCGAACATATAACCAATTTCACGCGCGCCTGTTCCGATATCTCCGGCAGGAACGTCAGTATCTGCGCCGATGTACTTGCAAAGCTCTGTCATAAAGCTCTGGCAGAATGCCATAACTTCTCTGTCTGATTTACCCTTAGGATCGAAATCAGAACCACCTTTACCGCCGCCGATTGGAAGTCCGGTAAGTGAATTCTTGAATATCTGCTCAAAGCCTAAGAACTTGATAATACCAATATTAACTGAAGGGTGAAGTCTTAAGCCTCCCTTATAAGGTCCGATTGCTGAATTAAACTGAACCCTGTAACCGGTATTAACCTGAACCTGTCCATTGTCGTCTACCCAAGACACTCTGAATTTAAACTGTCTCTCCGGCTCACATAATCTTTCGAGAAGAGCATCCTTTCTGAACTTCTCCTCATTTGCATCAATTACAGGTCTTAATGAGTTAAGCACCTCATCTACTGCCTGCAGAAATTCAGGTTCGCTGGCATTTTTAACACGAACCTTTTCCAGTACTTCATCTACATACGACATCTTTATGTCCTCCTATATTTTTTTATTACAAATGCACTTAAACGGACTGCGTTCCCGGCACAGACCGCATATGCATTCATATACTAACATTCTGTGGCAGATTCCAAATCCGTTCTGCCCCAAAAGTTAGTTCTCTATTCTGATTATTTGTTCTGAAGATACTCATGAATACCCTTTGCAGCGGCTTTTCCTGCGCCCATTGCAAGAATAACCGTAGCGGCTCCGGTTACTGCGTCTCCTCCGGCAAACACACCGTCTCTTGATGTAATTCCCGTCTCTTCGTCTGCAACAATACAGCCTCGCTTATTAGTATCAAGACCTTCCGTAGTAGAAGATATAAGCGGGTTAGGCGAGGTTCCAAGAGACATAATAACCATATCAACCTCAATATCAAATTCTGAACCTTCTATCTCAACAGGTCTGCGGCGTCCTGAAGCATCCGGTTCGCCAAGCTCCATCTTAATACATCTGATTCCGCTTACCCATCCGTCGTCATTTGTAAGAATCTCTATTGGATTAGTAAGAAGGTCAAATATAATTCCCTCCTCCTTAGCGTGATGAACTTCTTCTGCTCTTGCAGGCAGCTCCTCTTCACTTCTTCTGTATACTATATGAGTCTCAGCCCCAAGTCTTAAAGCAGTTCTCGCAGCATCCATAGCAACATTACCGCCTCCGACAACTGCGACCTTTTTGCCATGCATTATAGGCGTGCTTGAATTCTCGTCAAACGCTTTCATAAGGTTAGACCTTGTAAGATATTCATTAGCAGAAAATACTCCGTTAGCCTGTTCTCCCGGTATTCCCATAAACTTAGGAAGCCCCGCGCCTGAACCTATAAATACGGCCTCATATCCTTCTTCAAACAGACCGTCTATTGTAATAGATTTACCAACTATTGCATTGGTCTCAATCTCAACTCCAAGGGCTTTAACATTCTCAATCTCTTTTTTAACAACAGCTTCTTTAGGAAGACGGAACTCCGGAATACCATATACAAGCACACCGCCGGCCTCGTGAAGCGCCTCAAATATCGTAACCTTATATCCAAGCTTTGCAAGGTCTCCGGCACATGTAAGCCCTGCCGGTCCCGAACCTATAACTGCAACCTTTTTATCAAGCTTAACTTTACCAGGCTGCGGCTTAATACCATTCTCCTTAGCCCAGTCAGCCGTAAATCTTTCAAGCTTTCCGATAGATACAGGCTCTCCCTTAATTCCTCTGATGCATTTTCCCTCGCACTGGCTTTCCTGCGGACATACTCTTCCGCATATTGCAGGAAGCGCCGAAGACTCGGATATAACGTCAAATGCTTCTTTAACTTCGCCATTCTTAAGATGGCCTACAAATTCAGGGATATTAATAGATACAGGGCAGCCCTCAATACACTTTGCATTCTTGCATCCAAGGCATCTGTTTGCCTCATTTACCGCCTCGTCCATATCATAGCCAAGACAGACCTCGTTAAAATTAGCTGCTCTCTCCTTTGGGTCCTGCTCCCTTACAGGCACTCTCTTCATAGCGTCCATTACTTGTCACCTCCGCAATTGCCGCATCCGCCGTGATGCGTCTTTCCCTCTTTTGCTGCGAGATAAGCTCTTCCTTCGGCAGTCTTATATATCTGCTGTCTCTTCATAGCCTGATCAAAATCAACCTTATGTCCGTCAAATTCAGGTCCGTCAACACACGCAAACTTAACTTCTCCGTCAACAGTCACACGGCATGCTCCGCACATTCCGGTTCCGTCAACCATAATAGGGTTAAGACTTACTATAGTAGGAAGACCAAGCTCCTTTGTAAGCTTGCATACAAACTTCATCATTATCATTGGTCCGATAGCAATACACACATCATACTTATTGCCATCATTTACAAGCTTTTCAATCATACCTGTTACCATACCTGAAGCGCCATATGAGCCATCGTCAGTTGTTATGTACACATTACCGGCAACATCCTTCATCATATCTTCAAGTATGATAAGGCTCTTTGTCTTTGCTCCTATAATAACGTCAGCCTCCACGCCATTCTCCTTAAGCCACTTAACCTGAGGATACACAGGAGCGCATCCCACGCCGCCCGCTACAAAAAGAATCTTCTTTTCAGCGAGTTCGTCTTCAGGAAGCTCTGTAAGCTCCGAAGGTCTTCCAAGAGGACCTGCTATATCCTGTATGTAATCACCCTCTTTAAGCTCAGATAATATCTTGGTGCCTGCCCCAACTATCTGAAATACTATAGTGACAGTTCCTTCTTCTCTGGAATAATCGCATATAGTAAGAGGAATCCTCTCACCGTCTGCATCGGACCTTACTATAACAAACTGTCCCGGAAGACATGACTTTGCTATCCTTTCAGCCTTTACATCCATGAGAAAAATATTGTCTGTAAGAATTTCATATTTAAGAATTTCGTACATGATCTATATTCTCTCCTTTGCATAAAAATGATTACTGTAATGTGTGTTCAATAATCTGAAAAATTATAGCACATAATATACTCTTTTACAAGATAATTCTAAAAAAGATCTGCTTTTTGCAGGCGGGAATTATATAACGAAACAGGCTGCGCGCTACACTGAACGCACAGCCTGTTTCGTTGATTTTCTTTAAGTGGAAATATTATAACTTTATCTTCTTAACATTGGATTCTTTTCCATAAAGCTTCTTACCGTCTACATTCTTATAAGCACGGGCTTTAACGTAATATGTCTTTCCCTTTTTGAGCTTCTTTAACATTCCTGACGCCTTAGGAGACTTAATGTTAAGCTTGATTTTATATTTTCCTTTCTTCTTTGCCGCTACAGATACCTGATAACCGTCTGCGTTCTTTACTTTCTTAACGCTTACCTTTACATTTCTGCCCTTTTTCTTAAGCGACTTAATCTTTGCCTTTGCAGGCTTTGTAACGGCAGGCTTCTCCACTACAGGCGTTACAACAGGATTCTGAACGGTCTGATTATTATCATTGCCAGAATTTCCCTGAGGAATAACTGCCGGCTCTGTCGGCTCAGGTTCTTCCTCTTTTACAAACTGCCACGAATCAAAATTAAATAATTTAGCTCCGTCTTCACCCTTAAATATGAAGTGTAAATCATGTACTCCAGTAACTTTTTCAGTAATGTCTATCGAAAAGGTTTTATATGTGTTGGTTCCGCCTGTATCAGATACGTCCACAGTACCAATACATACAGCTTTGTCAAAATCATCATAATCTATCCACAATTCTATGGTTCCGCCTACTGTATCAGCGTCAGGATTAGGTATCATCATTCCTTTTGAATCAACCGTCGTATTTTCCGGCGGAAGGCCCTCTCCACATGCTGCAACAGCCTTAAAGCCTATCGGACCCTTTTCTCCAAAATCAACATTCCTTACCTTGATATAATCATCATTATCTATGTCATATACCGTTACTCCATTATAGGCTGCGGACTTCCAGAACGCCTCTATACCTGTAACCTGGTCAATATCATAACACGGATATGTCGCCTTGGTTTTAACTCCCGCGCCAGTTCCGTTAAATCCGCCCTCCGGTCCGTTAAGGTTAGACTCCCAGCATATAGTCTCAGCCTCATTAGGAAGATACGGATTCAGCGTTCCTACAGGGTCTACGCTGAAAAATGACATTCCTTTTTTAATACCGTCTATACCCTGTACCATATAAGCCTTTACGCTGTCGTCAGTCTGCTTGACTATAAGATTGTTCTCATCATACCAAAATTCCTTTACACATACCGAACGGTTAGAACCATCTCCGCCTATAAGCATCTCATCCAGATAAAACAGGTAATTATGTCCCTTAAACTCTGCTACTCCCGGATGGATACATGAAAATCCTTCTCTGTCCATAAGAAATCCTCTGTATGTCCAAGGTCCGATAGGCGTAGGAGCTGTTGAATATTCAACTGTCTCTCCCGGAGTACGTCCGCCTACAAAGAAAAGAAAATAATCGTCAGTTTCAGGATTGCCGTCAGCATGCTTATACACCCAAGGCCCTTCCTCAAATGCAGAGCGTTTTCTTGCCGCGCTTTCCGGCTCCGTAGGATATTTTCCTGTAGTTGAAACGCCCTGTGAAGGCTCTCCAAAGGATGCATATCCTTCGTCGCCCAAAGTATCAAAGCTGTGAAGACCCGGTCTTACTTCTCCGAGTATTCTGTTGTCTGTGTTATCAAATCTTGAATCAAGGCTGTTCTCCCATTCAGATATAACTCCGTCTCCGTCCGTATCAGGGTCAACATCCAGCAAATCGTTAGTAAGCTTGCAGTATCTGAAATATGGATTACCCCAGTAAAGATATACGTCGTAATTCTCATAATCATCCGGATTGCCATGATCTTCTATGTAAACTGTAGGGTCTATGTTACCGCCTCCCCAGCCTCCGTCGATAAGATATTTGCCCGGAGTAGCGTCTTCAAACGGTCCCCAGGGGTTATCTGATACTGCTACGTCAATCTTGGTTCCATTAAACGGTGCAAAAAGAAAATACTTTTTAACCCATTGTCCTGTGTCTGAATCGAATATAGGCATCTCTACAACCTGCTGAGCCCATGCGCGCCAATTTTCCTGAGAATTGCTTTCCTTATCAAAAGTACGTGCATGTGCAATCTGACCTCTGTCAGTCCAGTTAATCATATCTGTTGTTGAATAGCAACGCCATTCGTTCATATAGCTCCAATCATCATATGCCTGCTCTTTAAGCTCATCATGCGTCGTATAAACATAAAGAGTATCACCTACGACAAGCGGCGAAGGATCAGCCGTATATACAGTCTGTATAATAGGATTTTCCGCTTTTACGCTTTTGCTCCCAAATGACGCCATTGGAATGCTAAGCGCGGCAATTACAGCAGCGCATATACATTTTTTTAAAAACCTTCTCATAAAAATACCCCTTTCTTTATAATCTTTATAATTCTCAGGATGAGAGTATTCCTTCATCCCGTTTATAATGATTATAAAATAAGGGGCATTTTAATTGCCATGATATTTCGTATCTAAATATTTGATATTTCGTATTTTACTCCTTATTGACGCCAAGCTTTTCCAAATCGCGCCGTCTTATCATTTCACGCTGAATTTTACCGCTTATGGTCTTAGGAAGTTCACTGACAAATTCTATCATTCTTGGATATTTGTACATTGCAGTTCTTGCCTTTACAAAATCCTGTATTTCAACCTTAAGCTTATTCGTAGGCTCATACTCTTTATGCAGAACTATCGTTGCCTTGACGATATTGCCTCTTGTCTTAGAAGGATAACCTGTAACGGCACATTCAAATACTGCCGGATGCTCCATAATAACATTTTCAACCTCAGCAGGGCCTATTCTGTAGCCGCTTGATTTAATAACATCATCTGTACGGCTTACAAAATAAAAATATCCGTCTTTATCCATATAAGCCTTATCCTTAGTATGATACATGCCATACTTCCAAACCTCATCATACAGCTTTAAATCCCCATGATATCCGCAGAATATTCCTACAGGGACAGTATTTCCTGATACAGGTTTTAATGCTATCTCGCCGACTTCCCCTGTCTCTACTTCATTTCCATCGTCATCAATAATACATACATTATACATAGGCGCAGCTTTTCCAATAGTATCCTCTCTCTGCTCGTCACCTGCAAGAACTCCTATAAGAAGCGCTGTCTCAGTCTGTCCGAAGCCACTTCTTATCTGCATTCCGGTACGCTTTCTGAACTCTCTTACAGTCTCTACAGGCATAGGCTCTCCTGCAGTAACGACGTGCATAAGCTTTGACAAATCGTATTTTTCTATATCTTCTCTTAAAATATACTTATATATCGTTGGCGGCGCACAAAATGATGTTACACTGCATTCCTCTAATATTGCAAGAATCTCATTTGCATAAAACTGGTCGTAATCATATACCATTACCGCACATCCACAGAACCACTGTCCGTATATTTTCCCCCACGCAGTCTTGCCCCAGCCGGTATCTGCCACAGAAAAATGAAGACCGTCTTCAATTACTCCCTGCCAGTCCCTTGCAGTAGGAATGTGACTCATAGGATATGAAAAATCATGAACAACAGCCTTAGGGTCTCCTGTAGTTCCTGATGTAAAATACATCAGCATAGGGTCGGAAGTATAATTATCTTCCCTTTCAAACACATCGGATTCATCTGCTATATCAGCATTAAAATCAATATATCCGCTGATGCTGCCAACTGTAACATACCTGATAATATCTTCTCTGCAAAGCGCATTAACAGACGCTGTTACACAGTCAGTTATATACTCGTCATCTGCACATATAACAGCCTTAATGTCCGCATTATTAATTCTATAGCTTATATCGCTGTCAGAAACCATATGCGAAGTCGGTATTCCTACGGCGCCAATTTTATGAAGTGCCAGAATCGATATCCAGAATTCTTTTCTTCTTTTGAGTATAAGCATCACGGAGTCTCCGCGCTTTATTCCTCTTTTTTTAAATGCATTAGCGGCTTTATTGCTTAATCTGCTTAATTCGCCGAATGAATATTCTTCTATATTACCTTTAATATCTTTATAAACCATCGCCCTTTTATCAGGTTCAGCTTTTGCATATTCATCCACAACATCATAAGCAAAATTAAACTTTTCAGGTACAATATATTCAGTTTTTATAATCCTTCCATTATTGTCATATGTATCTTTAACATATTTAGTATATAAAGCTGCCATTACTCTCTCCCCTGCTCATTCATTATTGCAAACGAAAACCTTCCGCTCATACATAACTTTCCATCAACGCTAAGCTCGCCGGAAAGGAAATAAAACGGAGCCATTTCGCGCTCTATTTTAGTATCAATCCTTATCCTGTCGCCAGGCAGAACCTTATTTCTGAATTTGACTTTATCAAGACCTGTATAAAACGGAAGCGCACCGTCTGTCATCTTATCCTTAAACAAAAGACAGGACGACTGCGCCATAATCTCACACAATATAACTCCCGGCACAACCGGATTTCCCGGAAAATGGCCACACAGAAAATACTCGTCGCCCTTTACCGTATAATAACCCGTTGCCGTACCATCGTCGTTAAGATATGCCTCGTCCACAAGAAGCATCGGCTCCCTGTGAGGCAGTATGTTTTTAATCTCTTCTCTGTTCATGCTAATCATAATAACCTCGTTGTACATCAAATGCTTTTAATTGCCACGCATGCATTATGTCCGCCAAATCCAAGCGAAGATGACATTGCATATTCTATATCTGCCTTAACCGCCTTATTAGGAGTATAATTAAGGTCGCATTCAGGATCCTTCTCAACATAATTAATTGTAGGCGGCACAATCTTATCTTTAAGAGCAAGTACAGACGCAATAATCTCTACCGCTCCCGTTGCTCCGAGCATATGGCCTGTCATAGACTTTGTAGAGCTTATATGAAGCTTGTAGGCATCTTCTCCAAACACTTCCTTAATAGCTTTTGTCTCCATTGAATCATTAAGATGGGTTCCTGTTCCGTGAGCGTTAATATATACGTTGTCTCCGCCGGTAATTCCCGCCTCTTCTTTTGCAAGACGTATAGCGTTAATTGCTCCTGTTCCTTCAGGATGAGGGGCAGTAATATGATATGCGTCTGAAGTATTGCCATATCCTGTAATCTCACCATATATTTTAGCGCCACGCTTTACTGCACGTTCATATTCTTCAAGAATAACTATACCCGCGCCTTCGCCCATTACAAAGCCACCGCGTCTTGCATCAAACGGAATGCTTCCCGTGTTAGGGTCGTCGCTCGCAGAAAGCGCCTGACAGTTAATGAAGCCCACTGTGGACAACTCGTTAATCGTTGCTTCCGCACCGCCTGCAATAATCGCATCTGCATAGCCATGCTTAATTGCACGGTATGCTTCTCCAATCGTATTAGTAGAAGTTGCACATGCTGTCATCACAGGAAGCGTCGGTCCCATCGCGCCGTATCTTATTGATACTGTTCCTGTCGCCATATTGCCAATCATCATTGGTATGAAAAATGGCGACACTCTTTCAGGCCCCTTCTCAATAAGCTTATTATGCTCTGTAACAAATGTATTGATTCCGCCAATACCGGAACCTATATATACTCCAAATCTGTATTTATCCAGTTCAGATTCAAGAATCCTGCTGTCTGATACAGCCTGTTCTGAAGCCGCAACAGCATACTGTGTAAACAAATCTGACCTTCTTATATCTACTACTGCTTTGAAATAATCCCTTGGGTTAAAATCCTTTACCTCAGCATCAAGACTGACAGAAAGCTCAGACGCGTCAAATCTGCTTATTTTGCCAATACCGCAGACTCCGTTCTTAATATTATTCCAAAATGTATCCGCATCATTTCCGACAGGAGATATAACTCCTATACCTGTAATAACTACTCTGTTCATTATATACCTCCATAATGTATTATTGTAACTCATATATCAGATATACATTCCGCCGTCAACCTTTATTACTTCACCGGTAATGTAAGACGCTGCCTCTGAGACAAGAAACGCCACTGTCTCTGCCACATCTGAAGGCTCGCCATAACGTCCCGCCGGAATAGCTGAAAGCATCGCCTTAACCGCATCCTCAGGCATCTTATCCGTCATATCAGTCCGTATAAATCCCGGAGCAACAGCATTACATGTAATCCCTTTTGAAGCGTATTCTCTTGCCACAGACTTGGTAAACCCTATTATTCCCGCTTTTGAAGCGGCATAATTAGCCTGTCCCGCATTGCCCATAAGTCCTACTACAGAGCTTATATTGACAATACGCCCATGCCTCTGTCTGATAAATGTCCTAAGACACGCCCTGGTAACATACATGCTTCCTTTCAGATTAACGTCTATAACATCTGATATGTCATCTTCCTTCATCTGCATAAGAAGCTTATCATTAGTTATTCCCGCGTTGTTAATAAGTATATCAACTCCGCCAAAATCCTTAATAATCTCCGAAACCGTATCTGATACGGCGTCAAAATCGCTGATATTGCATACGAAAAGCTTCGCTTTTCTTCCCAAATCATTAATAGCTTTAATCGTATCCCATGCTGCGTTTCCTTCATGAGCTGCAACAACCGCTATATCGACGCCCAGTGATGCAAGCTTAATCGCTACAGCACGTCCGATTCCCCTCGAACCGCCCGTAACAATCGCCGTAGTATTTTCTGACATATACAACCTCCCGTTATACATTACTATATGGCAGCGCCCAGCTTTTCACAAGTCGCTTTAAGTGTTTCCATATCGTTTACATTATAAATATCCACGCCCTTAAGCGTCTTACGCACAAGCCCTGAAAGAGTCTGTCCCGGTCCGCATTCTATAAATGTATCTACGCCTGCGTCGTGCATATTTCTTATAGTGTCTTCCCATTTAACACTGTTTGACACCTGCATGCTTATAAGTCCGCATATCTTATCCGGATCGTCAGGATAACAGCCGGCTGTATAATTAGCATATACCGGAATTTCAGGTGCGTTTACCGAAAGAGTATTCAGTATATCAGAAAGACCTTCCGACGCGTCTTTCATATACGGAGTATGGAACGAACCGCTTACCGCAAGCTTAACGTATCTTATTTTATTATCGTCAAGCTTTTGATAAAAGGCTTCCATTTTATCAAGACTGCCTGCCACAGAAGTCTGTCCCGGACAGTTATAGTTAACTGCATATACGCCGCACTCCCTGCACAGCTCTTCAAGAAGGTCTGCATCAGCCCTCAGCACAGCGCACATTGTGCCCGGATATTTAATATTGCACTCGCCCATAAGCTCTGCTCTTCTTTTAACAAGCAAAAAGCCTGATTTATCATCAAGCACGCCCGAATACGTAATAGCGGCTATCTCTCCAAGCGAAAAGCCCGCGACAGTATCTGCATATATTCCATATGAATTAAGCGCCTTAGCACAGGCATAATCAGTAAGGAACATACACGGCTGCGTGTTCTCTGTCTTCTTAAGCGTCTCTTCATCAGACTCAAAGCACTGAGTACACGTACCCGGTCTGATAGATTCCGCCATATCAAATAATTCTTTCACGCAGGAAATGTTATCATACAAATCTTTTCCCATTCCCGGATACTGTGCTCCCTGTCCTGAAAATAAAAATGCTATTTTACCCATTTTCCAGCTCCTGTCAATATTTCCTCTGCTTCGCTGCATATATCAACTATGATATCTTTACAGCTTTTTCTGTCGTTAATAATCCCTGCAATCTGCCCGCACATAAACGAACCTCTGTTAACGTCGCCTTCAAGCGCGGCGATTCTTAATCCGCCCGCTCCCATAGCTTCAAGCTCTTCATCTGTAACATTACTGTCGTATTCCTTCTTAAAAAATTCACGCGACATCGGATTCTTAAGCGTACGTACAGGATGTCCCAGCCTTTTGCCGGTAACTATCGTATCTATATCTTTTGCCTTAAGAACTTTCTGCTTATAATTTTCATGAATATTGCACTCATCAGCCGTAAGGAATCTTGTTCCCATCTGTACGCCAGTTGCTCCAAGCATGAATGCCGCCGCCATTCCTCTGCCATCGCCTATTCCTCCTGCGGCAATAACAGGTATGTCCACAGCCTGAGCAACCTGCGGTACAAGCGTCATGGTCGTGCTTTCGCCCACGTGTCCGCCGGATTCACAGCCCTCTGCAATAACAGCCGTAACACCCATACGTTCCGTCATTTTTGCAAGCGCAACGCTTGGAACAACAGGTATAACTTTAATTCCGGCTTCCTTTAATCTGGGTATATATACAGACGGATTACCTGCGCCAGTCGTTACAACGGCTACATGCTCCCTGCATACAACGTCTATAGCTTCTTCTATATAGGGACTCATAAGCATAAGATTCACACCAAACGGCTTATCAGTAAGTTGATTGGCTTTTTTAATCTGCTCTGACAGCTGCTCTCCATTAGAATTCATAGCTGCAATAATTCCGAGACCACCGGCCTCGGAAACAGCTGCTGCAAGCCCGGCATCGGCTACCCATGCCATTCCTCCCTGCAGCACAGGATATTCAATATCAAGCAACTCGCATAATATACTATTAATCATATTGTTCCTCCGAATTACTTCGATTCCTCAATATATGCACAAAGCTTATCGATATTATCAATCTCCTGAGACAGCTCAATCTTGCAGTCAAGCTCCTCCTCAATCTGCATAACAAGCTCCATAACATCAAGCGAATCAAGACCAATTTCCTTAAAAGTCTCAGAGGATGATATTTCTGACGCATCCTTTCCCAGATACTCTGCAATAATACTTATTATTGTGTCTTTCATGAATACACACTCCTTTATTTCTTATTTTTTTATATTATACGAAGAATAATATACTCCGTAATTCTAATAAATAATAGTCCTGGGTGTTACACCCAAGTCAAGTTATTTATATATTAACACATTTTATATATTGGTAATTATTTTCTTTTTCCCGGCTTTGCATACAGTATCATACTTTTAATGATATTTGGATGCGCCAGTATAAGAAGAGGGAAAAGCTCAAGCCTTCCTGCCAGCATATCAAACATAAGTATGTATTTTGAAAATATATTAAATATGCCAAAATTACATGTCGGTCCGACCAGCTCAAGCCCCGGCCCTATATTATTAAATGTTGCGGCAACCGCAGTAAAATTAGTGATTGCATCTTTTCCTTCAAATGAAAGAAGAAATACTGAAAAAGTAAATATTATAAAATATGTAATGAAGTAAACATTAGTGGAACGCACTACGTCATGCGGTACGGTCTTTCCTTCCATCTTAATTTTCTTAATGCTTCTTGGATGGATATACGAATTAATTTCCTTGAAAATCGTCTTTACCAGTATGACTATTCTGGAAACCTTTATTCCGCCTCCGGTACTTCCCGCGCATGCGCCTACAAACATAAGAAGCACAAGTATCGTCTTGCTTGTCTCAGGCCATATATCAAAATCTACCGTAGAATATCCTGTTGTTGTAATAATAGAAGCCACCTGAAACGCCGCATCCCTGAAAAGTATTCCGGCAGGCTTTGCATATTTAAATATATTGAAAAAAATAATGAGCGTGCTTGCAAGTATTATTCCGAAATAAGCTTTTACCTCTTCCATTCCCACAGCTTTTTTAAATTTTCTGAACAGCAACAGGTAATAAGCGTTAAAATTAACGCCGAACAAAAGCATAAATATAGTAATTACCCACTGTATATAAGTCGAATAACCAGCAATACTGTCATTTTTTATTGCGAAGCCACCGGTTCCCGCAGTACCAAAGCTTATCGTTACAGCGTCAAACAACGGGCACGCCCCGATTACAAGCAGAATAACTTCAATTACCGTAAGTCCGAAATATATGATGTACAAAAGCCTCGCAGTCGTCTTTATATTAGGAACAAGCTTTCCAACAGAAGGTCCCGGACTTTCAGCTCTCATAAGGTTAATATGCGAGCCTCCGCTAAGCGGTATAATCGCAAGCAGAAATACCAAAACCCCCATTCCTCCTATCCAGTGCGTAAAGCTTCTCCAAAACAGCGCTGTATAAGATAATGCCTCTATATCCGAAAGAATACTTGCTCCCGTAGTTGTAAATCCTGATATTGTCTCAAACAATGCGTCAGTAAACGATGGAATCTCACCGCTCAGATAAAGCGGAAGACATCCGAACAGGCTTAAAAATATCCAGCTGAGAGCAGTCGCAACACAGCCTTCCTTTAAAAGGAACAGCGAATTACGGGGCTTTTTACGTGACATAAGCCATCCAATCAAAATACATATAACAGATACCCCAAGATAATATAAACCTGCATTTTCACGATAAATAAGTGCAACAATGCATGGAAGCAGCAAAAATACGGCTTCTATCTTAAGAACCCAGCCAAGTATGTATCTTATTATTGAAACGTTCATATCAATCACCTATAAAAGAATATCCGTCAGTTTGTCAAATCCTGTATGGGTAGTTACGACAACTACAACATCGCCCGGCATAATACATTCCTGGCCGCTCGGAATAATTATTTTTCCGTTTCTGCTTATGCATGCAACCAAAAGATTCTTTTTAAGCTTCAAATTCATTAAACTGATTCCGGTAACTTTAGATTCTTTTTCCACATAAAACTCTATTGCTTCAACCCTGTGGTCAAACATATAATACAGCGTCTCGATATTATTGCTGTCTTTGGAATTTCTCTTGGCACGGACATAGGCTATAATCGCCTCGCTGGTTATGGATTTCGGGTCAATAATACTTCCAAGGTCCAGACTTGCAACAACATCATTAAACGTTATATGATTGATTTTTGTAATTGGTTTTGCTTTTGAAACAAGCCTTGTAAACAGAGTAAGAAAAATATTCTCTTCATCTATTCCGGTAAGCGCGACGACCGCATCGGTATATTCTATACCCTCTGCTTTAAGAAGCTCCTGATCGCTTCCGTCGCCGTTAATAATAATCGCCTCCGGCAAAATCTCACTCAGATGCTCGCATCTGTTCCTGTCTATCTCTATAATCTTAACTGATATACCCATATGTAAAAGCTGCTTGGCAAGATAATACGCAACCTTGCCTCCGCCAATAATCATGGTTTCCTTAACCCTGTTCTTAAGAATACCAAGCTTTTCAAGAAAAGCTTTTGCTTCTACACGTGTAGATATAAAAGAAATCACATCATTTGCCGCCATAACATAGTCGCCTGAAGGTATCGTTATATCGCCCTTCCGCTCAACGGCGCATATCAGAAGGTTATTCTGCATGTTCTTTCCAAGTTCTGCTATTGACATTCCGTTCAACATACTGTGCTCAGGAATTTTAAACTTAATCAGTTCGGCATGGCCATGTGCAAAAGTATTAACCTCAAGAGCGCCTGGCAGCGATAAAATACGCGCCGCTTCATTTGCCGCTTCAAGCTCCGGATTAATAACCATTGCAAGTCCAAGCTTCTCACCAAGATACATGCGCTCCTTACTGTAATCAGGCGTCCTTACTCTTGCTATAGTTGAACAATCGCTCGTCTGGTTAGCAATTACACAGCACAAAAGGTTAAGCTCGTCCGATTCAGTAACTGCGATAAACAAATCAGCCTTATCAATTCCGGCTTCCAGCTGGGTGCTGTGGCTTGCTCCGTTGCCCGCAATTCCCATTACGTCATATATGTCTACCGCTTCCTGCACCTTATCGGAATCTTTGTCAATAACCGTAATAGCATGGCCTTCCTTACTAAGCTGCCCAACCAATGTCATACCGACTTTACCGTAACCTACAATAATAACGTTCATGTCTTTTCCAGGACGGTCTTTTACTTTGAACATACCTTTTACCTCTCGTAACAAGAAAAAAATATGCATATATTATACGACATTGTTTTTAAAGTTGCAATCATTCAATCATTTCTTCAATAAATATACCATATCCTTTTGTCGGGTCGTTTACAAACACATGCGTAACCGCTCCGATAATCTTTCCGTTCTGAATAATCGGCGCCCCGCTCATTCCCTGTATTATTCCTCCCGTTTTACTAAGAAGCCTCTCGTCAGTTATTTTAAGTACGAGTCCTTTGTTATCTGTACTGCCCTTATTTATATCTTCTATATTGATGCCATACTCCTCAATCTGTTCTCCAAGCTGGCACAATATTGTCGCCGGTCCCTTTTTGATTTCCTGGCGCAGAGCCACCGGATAGCTTTCTCTTTCACTTATTTTATTTACAAAATCTTTATTGACTTTTCCACTTATTCCAAGCGGAGTATTCTTCTTAATTTTTCCTATCTGCTGAGAACTGGATGCAAGTATCATCCCCATTATCTCTCCTGGCGTGCCATTCGTTCCCTTAATAATATTAATTATTTCAGTGTTGTACAATTTTCCTGACTTTATCTGCATAAGAACTCCGGTATCTGCATCAGTTATTCCGTGCCCGAGCGCAGCAAATTTACCGTTTTTCCCGACAAATGTAAGCGTACCTATTCCCTGTGTATCCTCTCTTACCCATACTCCAATCTTTACGCTGCCGTCCTCACACTCTATCGTATCAAGCTTCACCTTGCTTACGCTATCTCCTCTTCTGATACCAAGCGTTACCTTCTTTTTACCGCAATTCTGAAGACATTCTGTAAACTGCTCAATCGAAACAACCTCTTCCCCATTAATTTCAGTAATATAATCTCCTGTCTGAATAATCTGATACGCAGGCTCATAATCCATATTGTCCGCGCCTGTTACGGTTCCCGTTCCAAGCACCAAAAGACCATCCGTCTTAATCTGTATTCCAATATTATTACCACATGGTATAACGCTTTCACTGTCAATAACGTCAAGAGAAATGCTCTTTAATGAAAACATTCCAAAGAGCTTCAGATTCATTTTATATCTGCCTGTTTCGGACGAAGAAACGGTAAAAGGTTTATTAAGTGAAAAATGAATTTCCCCATTCTCGCTTTTCGACGCATTGTTAATATTTAATGCCTCTGTATCTGCTTCAACCCCTGCTTCTACAGGCATAGAAAAATCAAACTGGCTGTCATCGCCAACATATACCTTAAGTGAATCCGGTATTCCGTTATTCACACTATATACATAATATATACCGGTAAATATAACCGTACATACGAATATAATGGTAAGAATAATCCTGTACCACCTGCGTCTGTTCACATATCCCACCCTTTCTGGTTATAAGGCTGGTAAATATTGTGTCCAAAAGGTACAGGTTATATGCATCTTAATGCAGGTATCCCGATTTCCACACTTTGGCAAGCTCTTTCATCTCACATGCGTTGCCAAGAACAGATTCCGTTATCTCTGTGCCTCCAAGTATTCTTGCGAGCTCTTTTATCGTATCTTCGTCAGACAGACGTCTTATTTCAGTATGCGTTCTGTTTTCTGAAACATTTTTTTCTATAACAAAATGACTGTCTGCCATAGCCGCAATCTGGGCAAGATGCGTTATACATATAACCTGATGGTTTGCAGCGATACGAGCCAGCTTTTCGGAAACCTTTTGTGCAGTCCGTCCGCTTATTCCGGCGTCAATCTCATCAAATACAAGAGTATATATTGAATCGTTGTCGCACAGCACCGATTTTATTCCCAACATAATTCTTGAAAGCTCGCCGCCGGACGCAGCCAATGACAGAGGCTTAATATCCTCGCCCGGATTGGTCGATATCATAAATTCTGCCTTATCCGTTCCATCAGAGTCATAATAACCTTTTTCAGTAAATACAATATCAAATCTGACCTCGGCAAAATTAAGGTCTGACAAAGCGCAGACAATACTTTCTTTAAGATTCTGCGCCGCATTTTTCCTAATCCTTGAAAGCTCCTCTGACAGACCGGAAAGCTGTGATTCTACATGCGTCAGCTTTTCTTTAACATGCCGCTTATTCTCTTCAAGCTCTGACAGTTCATTTCTGCGTTCCTTAAGCTTCCTGTAATACTCAGACATGCTTTCATAAGAGCCTCCGTACTTTGCAAAAATCTTTCTTATATATTCAAGTCTGTCCAGAGTTTCATGAAACAGCTGCTCGTCAAACACAAAATCATCCATATATGAAGAAAGCTCTCGGTTAAAATCAGAAAGAATACTGTCCGCATCCTGCAGAAGCTGCAGATAATCCGAAACCGCATTATCATATTCAATAACCTCGTTAAGAACTAAAACGGCCCGTCCTAACAAAGACGACGCCGTCATATCGCCATTACCGGTAAGCTCATATACATCCGCCGCCGCTCTTATAATCTTCTCTGAATTGGCAAGCTTTCTGTATTCTGTTTCAAGCTCCTCCTCTTCGCCGTCACGTATACCTGCATTCTCAATCTCAGACATCTCGTATTCCATAAAAGAAAGTTCCCTTATCCGGTCTTCATCAGAAACCTGCAAACCGTCCCATTCCTTCTTTACCTGCATATATTCGGCATACAGTCTGCTGACTTCGTCTTTAATCTGCTCAGTACCCGCGTACCTGTCAATAATATCAAGCTGCTTAGAAGAATTAAGAAGAGACTGGTGCTCATGCTGCCCGTATATATCAATAAGCAGCGCCGAAATACTTTTTAACGTACCGGCAGTGACCGTCTCCCCATTAACTTTACTTATACTTTTACCCGGCATAATACGCCTTGATATAACAAGCATATTATCCTCCGGGTAAATATCAATTGCATTTAATTCTTTAATCACATCCTCAGGCGGTTCAAAGACCATCTCTACATATGCATAATCCTCGCCGCTTCTTATCATATCGGAAGAAATACGGCCTCCAAGAGCAATGTTCACGGAGCCGATAATCACAGATTTACCCGCCCCTGTTTCACCTGTAAGAATATTCAGATTATCAGTAAAATCAACTTCTACGTCCTTAACCACCGCAAAATTCTTTACGTGTAAATGTGTTAACATGCAAACCTCCCTCACATGCAGATTCTTAATCAACACTACAGGCCCATACCATAAACGGCGCATCGCTTTTTAAGCTGATTTTTGTTATTCCTGCTTTGGCCGTAATCTTTTTATTTATGACATTTTCACCCTCTGCAAGAGATATATCTGTTCCGTCTACATTTACTGTCTGAGCGGCAGAACCCGCAATCGTCATGTTTATATTTAATTCCTTTTCTTCCTTCGCGTACACATACAGATTATATTCATCTGCACTTTCACTATAATAATACTGCGTATCGGCAATTATATTTCCCGAAGCGCTCTTCATTTCAAGAAAATATGCGTAATCCTTATTCTCTTTTTCCCCATCTGTCAAATCTACGTCTATTATCTCACAGTCAGCCGGAGGCTCAAAATATTCTGCTCCGTCTAATGATTTCCCTGTTCCCAGAATAAAGTGATTAATCTGACCTTCTGACATAACATAAACATCCTTGTTGCGCCCATAGTATAACGCCCAAAACAATCTCAAATCAGACATACGCTGGTTACATACAAGCATAATAGGTTTATCGGTATTTTCTATACGCTCAAATATATCTCTTGATTCGTCGTCAAGAGCAAACGAATAGCCTACATTTCTTCCCTGAAATTTTTGAAACGCCGGAAATACCGACAACATTTTCAAAAATGAACAGCATATACAGAAACCAAAAATACATATTACTCCGGCAGTAATAATATATCTGTATACTTTAAATAATTTCGTAGCCGGAAATTCATCCAGTATATATTTCACAAATAAAAATATACCTATAACCAAAGGCGCAAAGCTTAAATGGAACACCTTGAAAAATACATATTGATGCTCTCCTGTCTGACTGTAAAACAAAAGCCCTACCGCAATCACAGCAAGAAAATTAATACATATACAGTCATGCTTCTTTACTGCATTAAACACAAGCCCGCATATTCCCGCAATAAACAGTATCACGGCAATAAACCTAAGTAAGGTTCCTGCAATATTCAGGCTATCTACAAATGAGCCGTAAAATATCCAGTCAAAGGTCTGCTGCGAATATGCAAAGCTGTAAAGCCCGTTTAACCCTTCTCTCGTCAGCTTAAGCTGCAGCTCTTCCCATATATACGGCATATATTGAGTATTTAAAACAATAACACCAATCATAATACTCAAAAGCACAAGCAGCTTAGTTACAACACTCTTAAACGTAATGCTTCCGTGCGAATGGACAGAATACACTAAGCTTATAAACATAAGGCCCGCCATAACATATACTCCATCCAGGAAAAATGTTATAGCTGATGAAACAACAATTACTAAAACTATTATACGCTTTATATCGACATTTTGCAGGCAGTCTGAAAAACACTTTGCAAAAAATATTGTAAACGCCATAAAAAATACAATAGGCAAAAAGCACTCTAACTGTGCGACAATTATTCCTGGTAAAAATGTTGCGGCAAAACATGCAAATACCCTCTTTATTCCCCGGCGGAACATATTCTCGGTCACATACATTAAGGCTGTAAAAATCATAAGCAGCGCAAGAGCATTTAAAAAGCCCATAACTGACGCGCCGTCTGTTCCTGCAAGAGAAGCCGGTACTGAACCAAGGGCGCCCATGCTTATTCTGTGCGCGCCTTTAATAAAATGCTTAACGCCAATCAGCCATGCCTGCTCATACTGAAGGGTGTCCCATGCTGAAAAAGGTATTCTTGTTACTGCTTCAGTCTGCGCAGAATAATAATATATATCCCACCATGCATATCCCTTATAAAACTTTGCTCCGTACAGAATATACGTAAAGCTGCCGCACAAAAGCGTTGCCGCCATACCGGCAATGGTATACATATCACGGAAATAACCTTTTTGCTTCAAATCCTTTCGGCTGCGTACCATAAAACATATGAACAATACCGCCAGAACACCATATAATATCCACATATATCTTGCAGTCGGCACACCGAACATAACCATTATCTTAATAAAAGCACATAGCGCGCAGACCCCTGCAAATATCGACACGGTCCAAAATTCTGCGGCTCCTGCGGTTTTATTATTATTTCCACACCATAAATAATATGCCAAAGGCATTCCCGCAAAAAGGACTGCGCTTACTCCCAATACCAAACATAATATACTTGTAATCATTTTATTTTCCAATTCTCCCTATTAAAGTATCTTTGTTCCCTTCTGAGCATAAATACTTAATTTATTCTTATGCCAGACCTTCTTCATATTCACAGAAGCATTCTTTTTTGCCGGAACATACGTCAGTTTATCATTATATACACATATTGTTTTAATTCCTCTTACTCCTGCAACAGACAATTGCCTGAGGTTCCTGCACTTACTTAAATTAAGGCTTTTAATATTTTTACATTCTAAGGATAATTCTCTAAGCTTTGGACAGCCTGAAATATTTTTTAATTTTATGTTATTACCGCCTGCGTGCAATGTTTTAAGCTTCTTGTTTCCAAGCGTGAACGTTACGTTCTTATTACTTATATATAACGATAAGTTTTTCAGCTGACTCCATTTCGACACATCCACATCCACCGCTCTGCCATCATCAAGAAGAAAGCTTTCATTTATTCTGAACCATAAAATTGTCTCAAGCCGTAAGCACTTAGAAAGGCTCTCAAAATTCTTTACCTTTATATCATATTTATCCCTTTGTTTCAACCCTTTCACATAAACATGTGCGTAAGAACAATCCAGATGAATATTTTTTAAATTAGTAAAATACTCCATTCCTTTAAAATCAAGCGTAAGGTCGTCCATTGTATATTCGGGACACGGCGCATTCAAATACTCTGTCGGATAATCGTCCTTATCACAGAATTTATACACCCAAAAATCTGTTACGGCCTCCTGTTCCTCTACGGATAGTATTCCGTCATGATTTTTATCATGTATATTCCTTACTTCTTCACGGATACACATCTCAGGAAAATGAGCTTCATCAATAGATATCTGTTCTGCCGCGCTTGCATTATTAGTTCCAACAAGCAGTAAGAACATAAATACAGCCGCTGATAATATTAATTTTTTCATAATATTTTACCCCTCCCTATATAATATCTAACCTATTACCTATGTATATAAATATACTATATTCCAAAACATAAATTGTCAACATATATAATGAAAAAGCTCATAATATTATATATTTTTCAAATACAGTATTTTTATACAATTGTCTGTTAAAATGTACTACGCTCCTTATTCACTTATCCACCGCCTTATGTTATACTATTCGTGAATACATTAAACCATGCGCACACATCTACATTCAGGAGGGCGGACTATGAAACGAACCGGGCATTTTATATTAGTTTTATTTGCACTATTTCTCATCCAGTTTTTTATTACCCCCAATAAAGCTTTGGCTGCTGTAAGCAATACCAGGTCGCCAATAGAGATATCCTCGGCGGACGAGCTTGCAAAGATTGGAAAAGATCCGGCATACAGCCTTGAAGACAACTACGTACTCACCGCTGATATAGACCTTTCAGGACGCAGCTGGGAGCCAATTGGCGGCTATTACGGCGAAAAAGGCCGTGTATCGGGAGACGGTGTATTTACCGGAACATTTAACGGCCAGGGACATGTAATAAGCGGACTGACCATTAACCTCTCAGGCGACCTTCCATACGGACACTACTACGCAGAAGTTGGATTATTCGGAATTGTAGGAAGCGCAGATTCAAATGACTATGCTGAAATTAAGAATCTGATATTTACTGACGTTAATATAAGAACGGAATTTACTAACGGATTTACGGCGGCGGGCACACTGTGCGGCGACCTTAACGGTTATGCGTCTGTCGATAACGTCGCGGTTCTAAACGGCGCCCTTTATGTTAATACCAAATCAGCTTCCAATACTGTAGGATGCGGAGGCGTAATCGGAGAATGCCGCACCGACAGCTCATATCTAAGTGAAATCAACAAAGGCGTTACAGTTACTAACGTATATAACGGGGCAGACGTTACTGCCGGCGGCAATGACACTAACCACCTGTATTCCGGAGGAATTATAGGACGTGTTGCAAAATCATACTGCAGGCAGATATCTTCCTGCGTTAATACCGGCAATATATCATATAACGGCGATGAAGGCTTTGGGATTCTTGCCGCAGAATATGAGAACAGCACATATTATACCAATGTAAATAGCTGCTACATATTATCTCCGGGATACGGACAGCCTGACGGAGCTACTGCACTTACCGAAAGCTCACTAAAGGACGGAGCTTTAAAATCAGGATTATCATCCCTGGTATGGCAGTCCAAATCAGGATATTATCCAATGCCCCTCATATGCTTTAACAACAAGCTTTCTGAAGGCATAATATATCTTTCGGGAATCAGTCTTTCATATGCTGCAGGCGAATCTCAGAGCAACGTTCGTACAGTGATTACGCTTCCTGAGACTTCCGGAAACGATACGCTTACATGGAAAAGCAGCAACGAAACAGCTTTGGCTATAGACGGCTATACGGCTGCCGCCGATACAATGGCAATAGTTAATGATACCGTTGTTACTCTTACCGCATCTACTGCATCAGGCAGGACGCGCTCATTTAAAGTTACGGTAATATCAGAAAATGTAATGAGCGCATCATTTTCAAAAAATTACGCCGAGGTCGGAGTTCCCCTGACAGTCAATATAAAAAATGCGGGCAATCTCACATTTACCTATACATGGTCGGTAGGCGGAAAAACAATCAGCAACAAAACAGCCACATACACCCCGACTTCCTCTGACCTTGAAAAATTCATTACGGTAAAAGCTGTGTCAACTGACAAATCCGCCTCCTTTGACCTTTCTATGTACTGCAGCGAGCTTCCTGTCGTATACCTTGATACCGACGACGGTTCAGCCATAACAAGCACTTCCAACGCAAAAGACGCGGCTATACGTCTTCAGGGCAATAAAGAATATCACGACACAAGCGGATTGTATTCAGGAAAAACAACCGTAAAGGGACGCGGCAACTCCACATGGTCGTTTGCCGAATCCTACAATTTAAAAAAGCCATATAAACTTAAGCTTGACAAAAAATCCAACCTGTTCAATATGGGTACAGGAAAAAACAAGCACTGGGTTCTGCTCGCTAACGTAATTGACCATACCGGCATGAGGAACGAATTGTTATACAATTTTGCAAGAGACATTGGAATGGAATACTCTCCCGCTACAGTCAACGTCGTACTTATACTTAACGGACAGTATGCCGGTATGTATGAATTATGCGAACACGTGCGGATTGGCGGCTCCCGCGTCAACATATTCGACTGGGAAGAGCTTGGCGAAGATATTGCAGACGCCGTAGCCGCTTCCCAAAACATAGATGCAGATGCGCTTGGCGACGCAATGAAAACGGATTTTTCATGGAGAACTTCAAAAAAATTCACATACAAAAATAAGACCTATGACCTGAATAAATATTATGACATGTCTTCGATTCCTGATTTTACCGGCGGATTCCTTATGGACATGGATTTTAGAACAGGCAATACTTACAAATATATATCGTCGTTTCATACCGATAATACAATCCCTATGTTTTTCAGAAATCCTGAATATGCAAAGACGGATAACGAAATGATGGATTATGTTAAAAATTATCTCAATTCATACGAAGCCGCGCTGAAAAACGAAGTATATTACACTATAGACAAAAATACCGGACAGACAGTTCACTATACAGATTTGTTCGACCTTGATTCACTCGTAAAATACTGGATTGTATGCGAGCTTTCAATGAACTGGGATTCCATGAAGAACAGCACGTATCTGTATAAAGACATTACGGGCAAGGCAAAAATGGGCCCTGTATGGGATTACGACTGGGCGTTTGGCAATATTAACATGTATTCAGCTACGGCGCCTTTCGTAATTACAGGCTGGCATTCCAACTGCGACGCATTCTGCGAACAGAACTACCAGCGGTATCAGTGGAACCGCTACCTGATTAAAGACCCTTATTTTACCCTGAAAGCATACGAGGAATACAAAAGAATACGAAATACATTTATCGAAGATATTATAAAATCAGGCGGCATCATAGATTCCTCAGAGAAAAAATACCAAAATGCCGCAGACGCAGACGACGCCAGGTGGCAAAGCACTTATCATCTGTACTCAGGAAATGCAATAAAATCAGACGGTACGGTATTTAAGACACAAAGCCAGACATTTAACGACGCTGTTACTACCCTCAGGCAGTTCATAAAGCAGCGTGTCGCATGGTTTGATAAGCAGTTTTTATTAAACTCAGACGATACTGACAGCTCGGTACAGAATCTGTACAAGTCCTTCGGAAACAGTACGTCGGACAAAATAATCATTACCAGCGTTAATACTGCCGCCGACAAAAAAACAACGTTTACCGCATCAGTGACAGACAGTACAATTAAAAATGTCTCATTCCAAATTGACGGAACAAATATACAGACTGCACCGGTATCCGGTAATACTGTAACAGTTACAGTTGACGATACAATGCTAGACTCATCAGATTCGCTTCACATTGTCGAAGCACACGCCGCAGACGGTCAGGGCGCATATATAAGTAATGAAAGCAGCTTTAAAGTATTTGAAAAAACTGTTGCCGCACCTGCGCCTTCTCCTACGCCTGTACCAACCGCTACGCCAAAGCCAGCTGCGACGCCTGATGTAACACCTGATGTAACGCCAAAGCCGATTGCAGCGCCGTCTTCTGAACCTTCCGACATACCGGATACAGACGCACCGTCCACAGAGCCTGCTGCCAAACCTGCTGAAATACCGGATACAGGCGCACATTCCGACACGCCTGCAGGCACATTAAACACCCCTGCTGTCAGCACACCCGGCATTGATTCTCCGTCCGGCATACAGCAATCAGACAAACCTATTGTGTCTGTAAGGGGCAAATCAAAGGTTAAACGCGGGAAAAAAATTACCCTTAAAGTAAAAATTACGAATCCCGATAATAACAAAGTAAAATGGGTTCTTAATAAAAAAGCCAAAAAATTATTTAAGTTAAATAAAAAGAGCGGCGTAAAAGTAAAGCTTACTGCAAAATATAAAAAGGGCGCCGGAATAATCAAAGTAAAATACGGTAGAATAACCGTCAAAAAAACAATTAAAGTATATTAAATAAACAATATTAAAGGAGAAAAATTATGTGGACAGATAACAGTGTATTTTATCAAATCTACCCTCTTGGGTTCTGTGGAGCGCCATTTGAAAATGACGGAAATGCAGTCTCTCGTATTAACAAAATATATGACTGGATTCCCCATATCAAAAAGCTTGGCGCAGACGCAATCTATTTCTCGCCAGTTTTTGAATCAGATACACACGGATACAATACAAGAGATTATAAAAAAATAGACGTACGTCTTGGCACTAATGAAGATTTTGCAAAATTATGCCGCACTTTAAAAGAAAACGGCATAAGAATTGTCCTTGACGGAGTATTTAACCATGTAGGCAGAGGATTCTTTGCTTTTCAGGATGTGCTTAAAAACCGCGAAGCATCTCCTTACAGAGATTGGTTCCATATAGATTTTGGCGGAAACTCCCACTATAACGACGGTTTATGGTATGAAGGCTGGGAAGGCAACTATGACCTTGTTAAGCTGAACTTAAGAAATGAGGCTGTTATATCTCATATATTTGACGCCATAAGCTTTTGGGTACAGGAATTTGATATCGACGGTTTAAGACTTGACGTAGCATACTGCCTTGACAAAGATTTCTTAAAAAGACTGCGACGTTTCTGCGACGCTCTTAAGCCTGATTTTGTTCTTATTGGAGAGCTTTTGCACGGCGATTACAATCAGTGGGTAAATGATGAAATGCTTCACAGCTGCACCAATTATGAATGCTATAAAGGCCTGTTCTCAAGCTTTAACAGTATGAACATGTTTGAAATAATACATTCTCTTCTCAGACAGTTCGGACCTGAAAACTGGACTTTATATAAAGGCATGCATCTTCTTTGTTTTACAGACAACCATGACGTATCGCGTATTGCAAGCTGCCTCGCTAATGAAAACCACCTCAAACCAATATATGGCATGTTATTTGGAATGCCGGGCATTCCCTGCGTCTACTACGGCAGTGAATGGGGCGCAAAGGCTCACAAAAGCGAAGGCGACCCGGCTCTGCGCGCTTGTTTTGACGCGCCTGTATATAATGAGCTTGCAGAATTTATTTCAAAGCTTGCTTATGCACATAAGAACAATGACGCATTATGCAACGGCGCTTTTTATTCAAAGGCGCTTAATAATAAGCATTGTGTATTTGAGCGAAATAACGGCGCTAACCGTGTATATGTTGCAATAAATGCAGATGAAAACGATGTATCCGTATCCTTTGACGCAGGTACAAATCATCTGCGCGATATGCTCACAGACAAAGAATACGAATTTAACGGAAGCATAACAATACCTGCATACGGAGTTATGTACCTGACGCCCTGAGGCATCCTATGACCTTAAACCTTAAGAATATCTTAATAATTTTGATTGCTATTTGTTAAAAAAACAGCATTATCCTATATATGCACAAAGAAAATGTGCATTCACGGAGGTTAATGATATGTATAACATACTGGTTTGTGATGATGACAAAGAAATTGTTGACGCTATTGACATTTACCTTGCAAAAGAAGGCTATAATGTCGTTAAAGCATACGATGGTCTTACCGCATTAAAGATTATGAAAGAAAATGACATACAGCTCATTATTATTGACATCATGATGCCCGGAATCGACGGTCTGCGCGCGACTTTGAAAATCAGGGAATCAAGCGGCGTTCCAATCATCATTTTATCAGCAAAATCAGAGGACTCTGACAAAATCATCGGACTTGACGTAGGCGCGGACGATTATATAACCAAGCCGTTTAATCCGCTTGAGCTTATTGCCAGAGTAAAATCCCAGCTAAGGCGTTACACGGTACTCGGAGCGCTTCCTGCTGCTTCCGACAATGTGTACGCCGTAGGCGGGCTTATTGTGGACGACGACAAAAAAGAAGTTACTGTCGACGGCGACGCCGTAAGGCTCACTCCATATGAATATAATATACTTCTGCTTCTTATGAAAAATCCGGGAAAGGTATTTTCAATAAATCAGATATATGAAAACGTATGGAATGAAGAAGCTGTCTGCGCCGATAACACAGTTGCCGTACATATAAGACATATCCGTGAAAAAATTGAAATCAATCCAAAGGACCCAAGGTACCTGAAAGTGGTCTGGGGAATCGGCTACAAGATTGATTAAAGTGAAAGGATGATAATGCTATGAAAAAGAAAAGAATAGTTCTGCACATATGTATTCTTCTTCTTGCAGCAATGTGTATCGGAAATATGATATATTTTCTGAACAACGCCAGTAAGCTTAACAGCAAAGATGAATATACCCGTCATTATTATAACGATACGGTAAGTGCAATAGATATTGCATATGCCAGCTATCAGTTCAGGATTTTTTTTGATAATCCTGATACAATTCTTGCCCAGCATTCTTCAGAAGGTTATGTAACTGCTTCGGATATTATAAGAATGGTTTCTAATATTCATAATGGCAGGGATATTTATAATAACGACAATATTTCTAATACTGTCTATACAGATTTTGCTTCATATTATTATACCAAATTAGACGAGTATGAAAACCTTATTGATACTGACTCAGACTCTTATGAAGACAAACAAAATCTTGAAGGCATTCACAATTACTATAAAAGTGTATGTCAATATATTGACCTATACAGATGGATTACTGACACACTGGATATCACACCGGATTTTGCTTTACTTGATAATGAAAGCAAAGAGACTGCGCTTAAGGATACAATAGATTCCCTGACCTCTGCTGCTGATACTAATTTCAGATTCAGTATAAAATATGTTATTAATGACGCAGAGTATACAATATCTAATATCGATGAAACCCTGCTTTTGGATTCTGACTCCAATTATTCTGATATATATGTTATGGACGGCATAACTTTAAAATGCCTCCGCTCTGGAATTGTTGATTCAGATAATACTGACTTTAACTTATTGTCAGACGTCGAATCAACTTTGGATTCCAGCTATTTTATTTCTCTGGACGCCAGCAGTTTTATGAAAAATAATGTTATAAGCGGAGTCTTTGGAATTGATAAAAGCTATCCTGTCAAGGATACTTATTATACAAACTATAACTTATTAAAAGATATTGCCGAAGAAGACAACTATCTAAAACTCATATCGGCTCTCTGGGGTATGTTTATAGCGTCAATTGCAGAAATATTTACAGCATTTATTCTGTTTATCATTCTTTTAGCCACCGCAGGCAGGAACGAAAAAAACGGCGCCCCCAAAGTCAGAAAGTCTGATAAGCTGTACCTTGATGTTATACTCGCCTGCGCCATTACAATATATACGTTAATTTATAGTCTTATATACGTATCTGTATCAAACTATGCAGATATAATAGAAATACTTCAGGACAAAATGTGGATTCTGTTACAGACTGCTCTTATAATAACGCTTCTTACCAATGTAGAATGCGTAGTTTTACTGTCAGAGAGCTTTGTACGCAGAATCAGGAGCCATTCACTGGCAAAAACTACTCTTATAGGTATAATATGTATTTGGATTAAGAAAAAATATCAAAGCCTCATACGAAAATTCAGGGAAATTATTAAAGGCATATTATCGAACACCAGGCTTTCTTTTAAAGTTATAGCATTTGGAGCTGCAGCAGCATTATGGGCAGGCATAGTTATAATTTATACGTTAAGCACATACGAACCGTTCCTCCCATTTATAATGGCATGCATTCCAATCGGTATATTCTGCTATATTATGTGGCGTTTCTTTATTGAATTAAAAATCATAAAAGATGGCGCCGACAAAATTTCATCAGGTGAAATTGATTACAAAATAACTGATAATATGAAATATCCGACCAATAAAGAGCTAAAAAACAGCATTAATAACATAGGCGACGGGCTTAATAATGCAATAGCAAAAAGCATTAAGAATGAGCGTATGAAGACAGAGCTTATAACCAACGTTTCACATGATATTAAAACTCCTCTTACATCCATAATCAATTATGTGGATTTGCTGAAAAAAGAAGGAACGGACTGTGATAAGGCTCCTGAGTATGTCGATATTCTTGAAAAAAAAGCGGCAAGGCTTAAAAATCTTACGGAAGACCTTATAGAAGCCTCCAAGCTCAATTCCGGAGCCGCAGATATTCACAAGGAAAAAATAGACATAATCCAGCTTCTAAAACAGAGTCTTGGCGAATACGGCGAAAAATTTGCTGAAAAAAAGCTTGAGGTTGTTTCATCCGTTTTTGAAGAACATATATATGTGAATGCAGACGGCAGAAAAATCTGGCGCGTATTTGAAAACCTGTACAACAACATATACAAATATGCGATGCCGGGCACAAGAGTATATATAGACACTGAAACATTCGGAGAGACTGTTACGATTTCAATTAAAAACATCTCCGATGAACCGCTTAACTGCGACGCATCGGAGCTTACTGAAAGATTCATTCGCGGAGACGCCGCAAGAAGCACTGAAGGAAGCGGTCTCGGATTATCAATAGCCCGCTCTATAATTGAGATTCACGACGGAATCCTGACAATAACCCTTGACGGAGATTTATTTAAGGTACAGATTGATTTGCCTATGCTCTCAAACTAAATCATCTGAGACAACGCCCCTGGAAGCCCAAATCTCACCCGATGTATTGATTAATACTATATCAATATCCGGGTGGGATTTTTGATATTCTTTAGCCTTTTTTTCACCCATTACGTACAATGCCGTAGCCATTGCATCAGCATATGCTCCATCGTCGGCAATAACCGTCACGCTTGCAAGTCCGCTTTCTGCCGGCGCTCCTGTGCGTGTGTCCATAATATGATGGTATACCTTTCCATCCTGTTCAAAATATCTCTGATAGGCCCCCGATGTCACTACTGCTTTTTCCTTAACCGAAATTGTTCCGATAGTATTTTCCTTTAAAAACGGGTCGGTAATCCCTATCGAAAAGTCTTTTTTACCGGGCTTTTGTCCATACGTCTGTACGTTCCCTCCAAGAGATATAACTGCCGCAGTTACATTTTTCTCTCTAAACAATTCTATCATTTTCTGAGACAAAAAACCTTTTGCAATACCGCCAAGATCAATTTCACAGCCCTTATCAAGCCTGACCATGTAATCCGGCATAAGATGTATCTTCTGGTATCCAACCCTGCAAAGAAGCTCCTCTTTTCTTTTATCAGAAGGTATATTATGTTCCCCTGCTGTAAATCCCCATTCCTTTACAACCGGATATATTGTGATATCAAATAATCCTTCGCTCTCTTTTGAATATTCAATACTTTTTTCTATTAATTCATATGTTTCCTTTGAAACCTTTACCGGTTTTCCAAAAGATTTATTAAGCCTTGCGATATCGCTTGTCTCTACATTTACCGAAAAAAGCGACTCATAATAATAAGCAAGCTTTTCTGCATCATTTATAACAGTATCTGCATTTTTACCATATACGGTGACGCTCATGTACGTGTCCATTGCAAAAAATCCTGAAACTTCACTTTTGTTCTTTACGTTATCAGCTAACATAATAAAAACAAAAAAAAGCATTATGGCGGCAAAACAAATGCTTATAATACGCATAATTGTTCTCTTACCGACAGCCATAATGCTTCTCTCCTTTTAAGCTTTAATAAAACCCGCGCTTTCTGCTCTAATTATATAACAATTTCAAGCGCATTAGAATAAGGCGAAGGAAGCTTGTCGGGCAAATCGACAACAAGCACTCCTGAATATTGGTTAAACGTCAGACTGCCATATCCGAGAAGCCTTACAGAATTTACATGCTCGTCTTCCTTAAGGCTCTTAATTACAGCAGTTTTTCCCATTTTCGGACGCATTATAAATGCATATATTTTTCCATCCTTCTGTACAAACCTGAAATCGTCCTCTCTCCATGCGACCTGTTCCTCGGTAAATCCTTCTATCTTCACATAAGAAGAACCCTCTCCGGATACTCGCCAGGGTCTTGTACCGTATACCGCCTCGCCATTTACTGCAAACCATTTTTCCAGCTCCTTTAAAAGCCACATCGTTTCATCATCAACAGTTCCGTCCGGCTTCTGCAGAATATTCAGAAGCATCGTACCGTTCTTGGCGATAGTATCCACCAAAATATCAAGTACATGTTTCGGGGTTTTATACTTAACCTTTGCATCATAAAACCATCCTCCGATACAAGTCTCCGACTGCCAGGGCTCAGGTGAAATATCCGGAAGCTGGCTTCTTTCAATATCAAGCGTTCCGACCTCATAAATTTCTTTTTTACGGCTCTTCTGGGTATATACAGCCTGATTCTCACCCCATATGCTCTCTGATTTATTATAAAGATATGCAACTGCTTCAAGTCCATAACGGAAATCTTTATTATCTGCACTTTCATAATTCTCTCCAAATGGAAGCCAGCTGTCAGAATAGAGCATATCAGGCTCGTAATTATCAATTATCTCTTTTACGACTTTAAGCCAGTATTCCCTGAACTTTTCATTTTCTGTAAGCCATATCCACTTATCTTCTTCTCCCGGTTTTGCAACATGCTCATAGTTATCATGGTAAAAATCACGGTAAGCCGGGTCGTTTCCGTCATAAGGCACTCCTTTATACGGACCGTATGTATCCGCTCCCTTATTGGAACGCCACCATGCAAATGAAGCTCCAATATGCTCCGTCATACCAAACGGCATATTATACTTCTTTGCCGCAGCCTTCCACATTCCGCAGATGTCTTTGTGCGGACCCACTTCAACCGAATTAAACCGATTCAGCTTTGAAGCATAATTAAAAAAATGATCGTGATGCGAAGCCTGAGCCACAAAATATCTTGCTCCGGATTTGTAATACTGCTCCATCAGCGAGTCCGGGTCAAATTTCTCAGCTTTCCAAAGCTTACATATATCTTTGTAACCAAATTCAGACGGATGACCGTAATGCCTCAGATGATATTCATACTGGTCAGTCCCCTGAATATACATATTCCGCGCATACCAGTCTCCACACATCGGAACAGACTGCGGCCCCCAGTGACTCCATATTCCGAATTTTACATTCCTAAACCACTCGGGACATTTATGCTGCGCTAATGATTCAAACGTTGCTTCATACATTTTCCCTTCTCCTTCTCAATTTTTAATGTAAACTGATTCCATAATACACTATTTTGAAGCATTATTTTACACAAAAATATTATAGAATTATTTATATTGGCTGTATACAATAATAATTGACATATATTTTATTAAAATTGACTTTTCTTGCGGACAATAAAGAAACCAATATAGCCTGATACAATACCTACAGCTATTCCTCCCAGAATATCTGTAGGATAATGTACATACAGATACATTCTTGTAAAGGCAATCAGAACTGCTGGTATTAAAGCGAGCTTCCACAGCTTCTTTTCTCCGGCAAGATAAAGCGCGGTAACCGAAGCAAACGACGCCGCCGTATGCCCTGACGGAAACGAATAATCAACCGGCTTTGCAATCAAAAGATTAACCGCCGTATTAACATCATACGGCCGCGTTCTGGCAATCAGATTCTTTAATATAACATTACACAAAATAAGGTCGGCTATTAAAGCCAGCGCCAGTATCAATCCGCTGCGTCTTGTCTTTGGCATTAGAAGCATCAGAGCCGCCAGCACAATCCATATAATTCCAGCATTTCCAAGCTGTGAAATAAAAGGAACAACCATATCTAAAAAAGGCGTCCTTATATTCTGTATCCAGTCTAAAATCTGTATCTCTATTCCCATCATGCGTCTCTCTTTCTGATAATACAGCAAGTAATAATTACTTGCTATTTACATATCTTATGTTTTATAATTATATTATAAAAATTATACAAAAGAAAGGGAAAATACAATGAAAAAGAAGAATATTATCTTTTTGCTTTGTGCGGTTGTAATATTAGGCGTTTTAACAGCAGCTACGCTAAGCACCCCGGGTACTGTCGACCCCGAATCTTATACGCCAAAGGTATACTCTACTATAGGCGCGTTACTGCCGCCAATCATTGCCATTGTTTTAGCTCTTATTACAAAGGAAGTGTATTCATCGCTTTTTGTAGGTATCGTCGCAGGCGCGCTTCTCTATTCTAACGGCAATCTTGAGCTAATGCTTAACACCATGCTATACAACGAAGAGGGCGGTATGATTTACAAACTTGCAGACAGCTGGAATGTCGGCATACTTGTATTTCTTGTTATTTTGGGAATTATGGTTGCCCTGATGAATAAAGTCGGCGGTTCCGCCGCATTTGGCCAGTGGGCCTCAACACATATCAAAACAAGAACCGGCGCCCAGCTTGCAACTATGGCTTTGGGTATTCTTATATTTGTAGACGACTATTTTAACTGTCTTACCGTAGGTTCCGTAATGAGGCCCGTAACAGACAGACATCAGGTTTCCAGAGCAAAGCTGGCGTATCTTATTGACGCCACCGCCGCTCCTATATGCATTATAGCGCCAGTATCAAGCTGGGCGGCTGCGGTAACATCATCCGTACCTGAGAACTCTGACATAAATGGTTTTTCCATGTTCTTAAAAACGATTCCATACAACTTTTATGCATTAACCACATTGCTTATGATAATCCTGTTAATAGTATTAAAGGCAGATTTTGGATTAATGAAGGTGCATGAAAATAATGCGGTAAAAGGCGACCTGTTTACTACTAACGCAAGGCCATACGGTGATTTAGATAATGAGCCATCCTCACCGTGCGGCAAGGTAATAGATCTTGTTCTTCCGGTTATTATTCTCATCATATGCTGTATAACAGGCATGGTATATACAGGCGGATTCTTTGAAGGCGAATCATTTATCAGTGCATTTTCTAATTCTGACGCATCTATGGGACTGGTTTTCGGAAGCATGGTTACACTGGTTATTACATTCTGTTTTTATATAGCGCGCGGCGTTATGACATTTAAAGAATTTACAGAATGTATTCCTGAAGGCTTTAAGGCAATGGTTGCGCCTATATTAATCCTTACTATGGCGTGGACATTATCAGGAATGACAGGTCTGCTCGGTGCAAAATTTTATGTTCATGATTTAGTTGCAGGTTCTGCAGGCGCATTAAAGCTGCTCCTGCCATGTATCATATTTATTGTTGCTTTGTTCCTCGCATTTTCAACGGGAACCAGCTGGGGAACCTTTGCAATTCTTATACCGATTGTATGCAATGTATTTGGAAGCGCCGATACATATGAGATGCTTGTCATCTCTATTGCGGCATGTCTTTCGGGCGCTGTTTGCGGCGACCACTGTTCACCTATATCCGATACAACGATAATGGCTTCGGCGGGAGCACATTCAGATCACGTAAACCATGTGTCTACACAGCTTCCTTATGCCCTGACTGCAGCAGCCGTTTCCTTTACAGGATACTTAATCGCCGGCGCTATCGGATATTTTACAGAAAATTCACTGGCGCTTTTGGCGCTTCCTATAACGCTTGTTTTAATGTTTATTACAATGCTGGTTATCAGCCGTATAACCAAAAAATCAATTCAGGAGTAAACAATAATTATGCAAACGAAAGATATCGCTTTAAAAAGACGAAATTCATTAATACTTGTTCTTACATCATTTATATGGGGTATATCATTCGTATCACAGAGTCAGGGCGGAGATGCTGTCGGTCCGTATTCTTTTAACTGTATACGTTCCCTTATCGGTTCGCTGTTTCTGATAATTATTATCTCTGTTACAGACAGATTCGGATTAACCAGAAAACCCGATAACAAAAAGGCGCAAAAAACACTTCTTACCGGAGGTGTTCTTTGCGGCGTTATCCTTTGTATCGCAACTAATCTGCAGCAGATGGGAATATTCCTTGGAACCCCTTCCGGCAAAGCCGGTTTTCTGACAGCATGTTATATTCTGCTGGTTCCGGTTTTAGGATTGTTTTTCAGGAAAAAATGCGGTATAAATGTATGGATTGCCGTAGTAATAAGCATAGCAGGCCTTTATCTCCTATGTATAGACGGAGCGCTCGTATTACAATTTTCCGATACGCTTGTTATGCTTTGCGCTTTATGCTTTTCCATACATATTCTTGTAATAGACCATTTTTCACCTATGGTAGACGGACTCAGAATGTCCTGTATTCAATTCATGGTTACAGGGATTCTTTCTGCATTTCCAATGTTTATTACCGAATTTGACTCCGGCTTACATATATGGCTTTCCTCTTTCGCCACATGGGATGCATGGATTCCTCTGCTATATGCCGGAATCTTCTCCTGTGGAATTGGATATACCTTGCAGATTATCGGTCAAAAGGGCGTAAATCCTACAATTGCCTCGCTTATTATGAGCCTTGAATCCGTATTTTCCGTTCTTGCAGGCTGGGTAATATTAAATGAAACACTTAGTGCAAAAGAGCTTTGCGGCTGCGCGCTTATCTTTACCGCAGTTATTTTATCCCAAATATCTATTTCGCCACGCTCTGATATGTAACCGTATCCGGTACTTAACCATGTAAATTTATACACGTAAAAAGTCAAATTATGTGCATATTTTGTCATAGACATTTATAAATTTTCTGTGCTACTCTATTTTACAGCAACACATAATTATGTCAGGCAGAAAAATAAATATTAAAGGAGAATAATAATATGAAACGATGCAGAATTTTATCATCAATAATGGCTTTAACACTTATTACAGCTTCCGTATGCATTCCGTCCGCCGATACCAGCTCGGCAAAGAAGGCTGCTCTTAGCGCCAGGAAATTACAGATTAACGTTGGCGAAACAAAAGTTATTAAAGTAAAGAATGCAAAAAAGACCGCCAAAGTTACATGGAAATCAGCCAATAGTAAGCTTGTTAAAATAACAAAAAAGGTTGTTAAGGGAAAGAAAGCTTCAGCGGCAGTTAAAGGTATTGCAGAGGGACAGACTACAGTCAAAGCCGTATATAAGACAGGCAAAAAGAAAACTAATCTCAAATGTACGGTAATAGTATCAGATGTAAAACTGCCTGATCAGACCACCGCAACACAGCCTGCTTCTTCTGTAACCAATACTCCTGTGCCTACGGCGCCGGCAGCTTCAGCTACTCAGACGGCTCCTGCACCAACCGACGTACCGCAGCCTACCGAAGAACCAACGCCAAAGCCGACAAGAACACCAAGACCTACAGCAGGTCCGACAGCTACGCCTACACCGGCTCCAAAGCTTACTAACCCATATAAGGTTGACCTTTCAACGGCAGGGCTTGCAGTAGGCGAGAACGGCGGCACAGTTTCTTATAATGCAGATACTAAGACTCTTGATTCTACAATGGGTAATTTGAACGGATTTATAGTAAAGAATCCTATCAAAGAGGATATTGAAAAGTATTCTTATGTTGAAATTACATACGAATTAGATGGCGGAGATGTTAACCTGTATCTTGCAGACGCTTCAATGGAGGGCGACGGAACCGGACAGGATGCGTCAGGATGGCATGATGAAATCAAGCTTAATCAGTATGAGTATGGCCAAGACGTAAAGATTACTTACGGTGATGACGGTACCGACACATTCACAGGCGGATATCTTAAAGCATTTAAGATTTTCAATTTTGGTGATGAAACTACAATAAAGATTAAGGATATAACCTTCTATCAGGTTGAGAAATAATTACCTCTTAAATTTATATTTTTATCCCACAGAAGTTCCCGTTTCAAGGAAGAATTTCTGTGGGATATTTTTTATCTCTTTAGGCTGCGTACAAAGCTCCAAAAGGCATCCTTGATATTATTCGTTTGACCTCCTATAATGTGTATATCTCAAAAGCAATAAAGAACAGATAGGAGTTTGAATTTTATGATAAATATTCTGATTGTTGATGATGATATGCATATCGGGAATATGCTGGAGGAGACGCTCACAAAAAACGGTTATCAGGTTTTTCGCGCTTATTCCGGCACAGAGTGCCTGCTTATGCTTTCTAATATAAAACCTGACCTTGTGCTGCTGGATTTAATGCTGCCGGGATTAAATGGAGAAGACGTCCTTCCGAAAATAAAGGGAACACCCGTTATTGTAGTAAGCGCTAAAGCTGATATTGATAATAAGGTTGATTTGCTGCTTGGCGGCGCAGTAGATTACGTTACAAAACCCTTTAACATGAAGGAGCTTTTAGCCAGAATTTCCGTACATCTTAGAAATGCCGAAAGCATGCTTATATCTTCAGAATTAGTATTTGAAAATATTGTCCTTAATACCAATACCCACATTGCTAGAATTGATAATATGGAAACAAAACTAACAAGGACAGAATATGCTATTTTAAAACTGCTCATGCAAAATCCCACTCAGGTTGTTACAAAATCGCTGTTATTAGACCGTATCAGCGCAGATACTCCCGATTGCACGGAAAGCTCATTAAAAATGCACATCAGTAATTTAAGAAAAAAACTGCGCGAGATAAGCGGCAGAGACTATATTGAAGCAGTTTGGGGAATCGGCTTCAAAATGAGAACATAATAAATCTTTACTGTTTCTTTACTGTTACCTTTACCGTTTTCTTTACTATTTACCGATATAATTACAGCATCATTAAAAGGAGGTTATAATTCTATGGATTATGTTCTTAAAACTAACGCTTTGTGCAAAAAATATAAATCTTTTAAAGCGTTAAACGAACTGTCTATGAATGTTCCCAAAGGGTCAATCTATGGCTTTGTTGGGAAAAATGGCGCTGGCAAAACAACGCTCATTCGCCTGATTTGCGGCTTGCAGGAGCCTACATCTGGCGAATACACACTTTATGGAAAGAAAAACACGGATAAGGATATTTTTAAATCACGCAGAAGAATGGGAGCGGTTGTAGAAACGCCGTCCATTTACCTTGACATGACAGCAGAGGACAATCTCAGACAACAGTATCGTGTTCTTGGGCTTCCGTCTTTCGACGGATTAAATGACATTCTGAAATTAGTGGGCCTTGAAAATACAGGGAAAAAGAAAGCAAAAAACTTTTCCCTTGGTATGCGGCAAAGACTGGGAATTGCTATTGCTTTGGTTGGCGGCCCGGATTTCTTAGTCTTAGACGAGCCGGTCAACGGTCTTGACCCACAAGGTATTATTGAAATCAGAGAATTGATATTAAAACTCAACAAAGAACAACAGATTACATTCCTGATATCCAGCCATATCCTTGACGAACTATCCAGGCTTGCAACATACTTTGGCTTTATTGACAACGGGCGGCTTGTTAAAGAAATCAGTGCAAAGGACTTAGAAGCAGCCTGCCGCAAGTGTGTACGCCTTGAAGTAACTGACGTACGGAAGCTATCTCGTGTACTTACCGATATGAATATGCAATACAATATCATTTCCGATAAAGCGGCTGATGTATATGCAAAAGTCAATATTTCTAAATTAGCGCTTGCTTTAGCAGAGGAAGATTGCAAAGTCATTTCTATGCAGGAACGGGATGAAAGTCTGGAAAGTTATTATATCAGCCTGATTGGAGGAAAAGAGAATGTGTAATTTATTGTCCGCAAATTTTATGCGTTTAAGAAAAGAAAAAGTTTTTTGGATTATGTTTTGTTTTATGCTTGCATTAGGAATAATTTTTCCAACCAGTATAAAAATAGATGAAGTGCGAACCGGCTACGTCAATAACATAGACAATATATTCGGGCAATATGCTATGTTCATCGGTATTGTTATGGCAATATTCTGTAGTTTTTTTGTCGGAAAAGAGTATAGCGACCAAACTATCAGAAATAAAATAATTTCCGGGAAAAAGCGAACAGATATTTATCTGGCTAACTTCATTTCCTGTGCGGCCGCCAGCATTATTTTATGTGTTGTTTTTTTTCTCTCATACCTTTGTATAGGAATTACGCTGCTTGGCTTTTTTACAATAGATATAAATATAGTCTTTCTGTTTTTGCTGACAGTAATCGCTCTTTCTGTTGCATTTTCATCTATATTTAATTTAATCGCAATGTTAAGCGTAAACAAAGCGGTTACTGCTGTAATATGCATTTTATCAGCATTTATATTTTTGTTTATAGGAATGCAGTTAAATAAAATGATGAACGAGCCTGAAACTATTTTAGGAATGACTATAACTGAAACAGGCGAATCGTATGAAGAAACACCAAATCCAAAATACCTGAATGATAAAGAACGCAGACTTGTCCAGTTTGCTTACGATTTTCTTCCCGGCGGACAAGTGGTTCAATGTGTAGCAATAGATGCGGCAAATCTGCCTATGCTTCCTGTGTATTCATTTATCATTATTGTGTCCACAACAGGTATAGGACTGTTCTGCTTCAAAAGAAAAGCTTTAAAATAAGGAGTATGCTATGAAAATATGGTTATTGGTATCTATCGGCATTTTGGCTGTTATTATCATTGCCCTGCTAATAAAAATTTATATTCTTCAAAAATCAGCAAAGGAAATTGAAACCGCCTTTGCCGATAGGCTTATAACCGATACGAATGTTTTGATTGATATTTCCGGCAGAGACAAATATATGCGCCATTTAGCGAATACTATCAACGTGCAGCTTCGTAAGCTTCGTACAGAACGACACAGATTTCAACAAGGCGACCTGGAATTAAAAAACGCGGTCACAAATATTTCCCATGATCTGCGAACGCCTCTTACTGCTATTTGCGGATATTTAGAATTATTAGAACAGGAGGAAAAGTCCGAAGCTGCGGACAGATATATTGAAGTAATTAAAGACAGAGCAGAAATGCTGATACAGCTTACAGAGGAACTTTTCCGATATTCTGTTATTATCTCGGCAAAAAACAAAGATATTCATGAACAGGTTATCATAAATAATGTGATAGAGGAAAGCATTGCTGCATTTTACACGGACTTAAATGAACGGGGTATTGCACCTGAAATACAGCTGCCAAAAACAAAAGTAATACGATTGCTTGACCGTGTGGCTTTATCCCGTGTGTTTTCTAATCTGCTGAGTAATATAATAAAATACAGCGATGGGGATTTGCAAATCGTTCTGTCTGAAAGCGGAGAAATTATCTTTTCCAATACGGCTTCTGGATTAGATGAAATACAGGTCGGTAAATTATTTGACCGTTTCTATACGATAGAAACTGCCCGAAAATCAACGGGCTTAGGACTTTCTATTTCCAAGACGCTGGTTGAGCAAATGAACGGTACAATTACAGCGAAATATACTAACAGCAGACTTAGTATATATATTAGCTTTCCAGAAAATCCACCCTGTCCCCTTTCTTATATTCAAAAGCAATATCGCCCCTGATATATTCATAATTGTCAAGCTTAATTTCCTTAAATCCGTATTTTTTATAAATATGGAGAGCCGGTTTTAATTTTGTGTTTGAGAGAATAAAAAGCCTTTCCGCCCCATGATTTAGCGCCCATTGCATCGCTTCTTTAAACACCGCACTCCCTGCTCCCTTATGAGGAAGCCTTTTATTAGAACCAAGCTTGCAGATTTCCCATGTAGTTCCTTCCATAGGTACTGCCATACAGGTCGCCAGCGCCACATCATTTTCAACGGCAAAAAAAATCATAGCTCCCGCTTCCAGTTCCTCGTCAATTTTTTCAAAAGTCTCCTTATCATGCTCTTCCAAAGCACTAAAATTTGAAATAATCCAATCCGTATTAAAATTAATAAAATCCTGTCTGTACCTTTCTTCAAACTGAATAACCTTCATTATTCATTCCTTCTTTCCCAAAATTGAAATTACTGTATTCAACGCATTGCACAGCTCATTACATTCCTCGGAATTTAAGTCCTGTATCTTCTCTAATATCTGACGATTCGCTGCATTAATCAGTCTTTCTGTTTCTGACAGCCCTTTTTTTGTCAGTGCAATGCAGGTTGTTCTTTTATCTTCGCCGGATTTTTCCTTTTTTATCAGCTCATTCTTGTAAAAACGGCTCATCAACCGGCTCAGATAGCTTTTGTCGATATGCAGTGTTTTCACAATGTCACTTTGCACACAGGTTCCGTGTCTCTTAATTTCAAAAAGTATTCTTGTCTCTGCGATTGAGTATTGGGTATTAAGATATTCCGAATCCAAAAATCCCATGTTTACCGTATAAAAACGGTTAAATTTCCTTATCTCGCTAACAGTCTTGTTATGTTGCTCCATATTTCTCACCCCCTGTTAATTAGTTGACTTTGTCAACTTGTAGTATAGCTAATTTAATGGACATTGTCAACTGTTTTTATTATAAGCGCATATTCTTTGGCGCTGTCTTTTAACAAAAAAACTGCCCTTTATGCCGAAGCATAAAGGGCAGTATGTGATGAACAGTGATACACTCTTTACCGCCTTCCCTTTAAAGGTTAACCAAATGCCAGTCCGTCATTTAGTGTCAGGAAAGAGAACTTTCATATAATCCCTTTTCCCATACATTACACGGTCAACATAGATTAACTCCGCCTGAATATGATAAAATGCCATATAATTCTTAAAAATGACAAATCGGTAACCACTGTCAAGCCCATCATCAAATAACAGTCTGGAACCTGTTTCCGGGAAGCCATCCAGCCCATCTATCATATCCAGGATTCCATTGACAGTATTCTCTGCTGCATATGGATTCATCAGTTCATTTGTAATATAATCCCAAATTTCATCCAAGTCCTTCAATGCCAGTGGAGAGTATAGTATTTTATTGCACATTTGCTCTTTCCCTGAAATGGCTTCTTACATCCCCTGTAGAAATCCATCCTTCTTCCTCTCCTGATTTTCTTCCGGCATTCAGCTCACACATCAATTTAAGCTGGGCTGCCATTTTATCATATTTCTGAGCTTTTTCCTTCTGCTCTTCTTGCTCCTCTATATCCATAATGGTAAAACAACCTCTGCCATTTTTGGTAAGATAAACAGGCGAACCAACTGTAACCGTATCCAAAACTGCGGTATAATTTCTCAAATCCGAAATTGGCTTAATATTCGGCATAATAGCTCCTCCTTTCTTTTGATTTTATTATACCCAAATTCAGCAATATAATCAACGCTTTATTTTACGATAAATTTACAGCTGCCGCATTTTATTTTTTTACAATAAAAAAAATAAATCAAGGAACCGCCCTTGATAATTTGATAATATGACTGTCTACCGATTAACGCTATTCAGATTAACGCTATTCAGATTAACGCTTTCCTTTGTCAATTCCTACCTCTAAACAAATTCTCGTATAATAATAAGTGAAGGATTTTTTGATGTAGTTTCGTCACAAGCAACATCATATCTCCTCTAATTTGTTACGGAGGGAGGTGTCATTATGGATATTAAATTTAATAAGTCTATCAACATTTCTTTGAAACCTGATAATACTTTAGAACTCGTATCTTCTAATGGTCAGGTTTCTAAAATTGCTGTGTAGAAGTTCTTCAAACATTGCAATTTCTTCATCAGAATATCCCTGTCTCTCTGTCCATTTATAATCAGGTAATTCACATCTCGCCGAATCAAATCCATCTTCTGTTGGACGTTCAAAGTTTACTATAACCTTTTTTATCCCATCTTTCTCGAGAATTTGAGAATGAACGATTTCCGTCTCATCAGCCAACATCATATATGGATACATCATACAGCTTCACCTCATTTCTATTTTAGCCATATTATAACACCTCTCTACGTAGTTGTCATGTAGATGTTGAAGCATATCCAATTAAAACGATATGTTATGTTATCACATTTTTCAAAAAATAACCTTGAAGAACTGTATTTCTACAATCCTCCAAGGTTATCTTTATACTTGGACATTCATGTTTTCAGGATGATTTCTTATCTGATTTAGGGTGTTTTATTTAAGGGCTAACTGAATAGAAGTTTCGCCCTAAAAGCGGATAATTGGGTTCGCCCTGTAACGATTTCCGCCAGTGCATTACTTACTTGCGATAGCTGCCTGTGCGGTATGTTATGAAGAATGTTGAAATTTGGTATCAAATATCTGCCAATGAGCGAGACTGTATTTTATTCAGATACAAAATGCGGCATAAAGAGGAACGGTCTTTTTTCCGTCCTCAAAGCCGAAGTTTTTCGCAGAGAGCTTGATAGCATAGGCAGGCTTGTAGGTGTCAATATAGACCTTTAAGCTCTTGGCTCTGGTGTTGTCAGCAGACTTGACCTCAATAGGAATAAGCTGTCCGTCACGTTGGATAATAAAATCTACTTCAGCTCCACGCTCGGACACCCAATAATAGGTCTTATATCCGTTAATGGAAAGCTGCACATTTACATAGTTTTCAGCCATACCACCCTTAAAGTCATTCAGTTCCTCCACCATGTAGAGGACATCATTCGCGGCCAAATCTTTCTTTGCACAAAGCAGCCCCAGATCAGAAACATAAATCTTAAACGCATCAATATCACGGTAATTTTCCAATGGCTTTCTAATTTGTTCCACCTTATAGACCTGCGACACGATACCTGATAGAGTAAGCCATTCAATAGCGTTCTCAAATTCGGAAGCCCGACCGCCTTTTTTTATCAGCTTATACTGAAAACGAGTATTCTTTTTTGAGAGCTGGACGGTAATGTTATCATAGGCAAGTCTGGTTTTCTTGATTTCGTTCAGATTGTTGTACTTGCTCATATCATTCAAATAACTTGTAAGAATGGTATCCTGCGTATGGCGGATAAGGATATAGTCCTTTGTTTCGGAAAACTGCATGACACACTCTGGCATACCGCCTACAACAAGATACTGACGGTAAAGCAGCATTGCCGCATCATGTAGAGCAGACGGTAAAGGCGTATCCGTCTGGAAGCATTTTTTTATCTGTTCCACAAGAGCGTCCTCGCCCAAAGCAAACATAAATTCCTCCATATCCATAGGATACAGCGTTTTCATATCCACCTTACCCACAGGAAAAGAGAATTTCACTCTGCCCACCGCAACGCCAAGCAGACTGCCTGCCACGATGATATGGTAATCAGGAGCGTCCTCACAAAAATATTTCAGCGAAGTCAACGCCCGTTCGCAAAGCTGCACCTCGTCAAAGACAATCAGCGTTTTCTCCCTGACTATCGTCTGACCTGCAATATGCGATAAAATAGGTATCAGATAGTCGGGACTGATATTTTCTTCAAAGGTTTCATTTAGCTTGGGATTTGTTTCAAAATTAAAGTACGCCACATTCTCATAATGAGTGCGTCCAAACTCCAAAATAGAATAGGTTTTGCCGACCTGTCTTGCACCCTGCAAAATCAAAGGCTTGCGGTGTTGGCTTTCTTTCCACTCTTCCAAAAATCTCATAATTTTTCTATACATAGTGCCACTCCTTATAAGGTATATTCATAACATAGCATAAGTTCATGTAAATTTCAACGAATTTTCTTTGATATTTAACACCAAATCGCACATATGGATTACACAAAGCCTGCACATACAAATTCAATTACAAAAATCAAATTTTTCTTTTGCCGTATGATACAGCAATCGCTACATATTAAATTATACAGGGAGCTCCTTCCTCGCAAAAAAACTGCCCTTTATGCCGAAACATAAAGAGCAGTTCCTTAATTTTAATATTGTTTCACTATCATTTCCGCCAGTGTATTACTTATTGGCGATAGCAGCCTGTGCCGCTGCAAGTCTTGCTATAGGTACTCTGAACGGTGAACATGATACATAATCAAGTCCAATCTTATGGCAGAACTCAATACTTGTAGGGTCTCCGCCATGTTCGCCGCATATTCCAATATGAAGGTCAGGATTAACAGGCTTGCCAAGCTTAATTGCCATCTCCATAAGCTTTCCTACGCCATTCTGGTCAAGTCTTGCAAACGGATCGCTCTCAAATATCTTAGCTTTATAGTATTCCTCAAGGAACTTACCTGAATCATCACGTGAGAATCCAAATGTAAGCTGTGTAAGGTCGTTAGTTCCGAAACAGAAGAAATCAGCTTCTTTAGCTATATCATCTGCTGTAAGACATGCACGAGGTATCTCAATCATTGTACCAACCTCATATTCTATCTTAGAACCAGCTTTTTCTATCTCTTTATCGGCAGTGCTGCATACAACACTCTTAACATTCTTAAGCTCTTTTATATCTCCGATAAGAGGAATCATAATCTCCGGCTTAATATTCCAGTCAGGATGTCTGTCATTAACATTAATAGCTGCTCTTATTACAGCTTTTGTCTGCATCTTTGCAATCTCAGGATAAGTTACTGCAAGACGGCATCCACGATGTCCCATCATAGGGTTAAATTCATGGAGTGATGCAATCATTGTCTTAATCTCTTCGACTGATTTGCCCTTGCTGTCAGCAAGCTTCTTAATATCCGCTTCCTCAGTAGGAACAAATTCATGAAGCGGCGGGTCAAGGAAACGTATAGTAACAGGGCATCCTTCAAGCGCTTCATATAACTGTTCAAAATCTCCCTGCTGCATAGGGAGAATCTTATCAAGAGCTGCTTCTCTCTCCTCTACTGTATCAGAACATATCATTTCGCGGAAAGCGTCAATCCTATCGCCTTCAAAGAACATATGCTCAGTTCTGCAAAGACCAATTCCTTCTGCTCCAAGCTCTCTTGCCTTCCTGGCGTCTTGCGGTGTATCTGCGTTAGTACGTACCTTAAGCCTTCTGAAGCTGTCAGCCCATTCCATAATACGTCCAAATTCACCTGCTATAACTGCATCTACCGTAGGAATAACTCCGTCATATATCTTTCCTGTTGAGCCGTCTATGGATATCTCATCACCCTCATGAAACTCTTTTCCTGCAAGAGTAAACTTCTTATTCTCTTCATCCATCGCTATATCGCCGCAGCCTGATACACAGCATGTACCCATTCCACGCGCAACAACCGCCGCATGAGAAGTTCTTCCTCCTCTGACAGTAAGAATACCCTGTGATGCTTTCATACCCTCAATATCCTCCGGAGAAGTCTCAAGACGTACAAGGATTACTTTCTCTCCCCGTGCATTCCATGCCATTGCATCTTCTGCACTAAATACAATCCTGCCACATGCAGAGCCCGGAGACGCTCCAATAGCTGAACCAATCGGAACTGCCTCAGCAAGCGCCTTAGCGTCAAACTGCGGATGCAGAAGTGCGTCAAGGTTACGCGGTTCAATCATAGATACTGCCTTTTCAGGCGTAATCATTCCTTCGTCTACAAGGTCGCATGCAATCTTTAACGCCGCCTGAGGAGTTCTCTTTCCGTTACGCGTCTGAAGCATGTATAGCTTTTTGTCCTCAATAGTAAATTCCATATCCTGCATGTCTCTGTAGTGATTCTCAAGAGTATTGCAAATCTCCTTAAACTGCTCAAACACTTCCGGCATAGTATCAGCCATCTCTTCAATCTTCTTAGGCGTACGGACTCCGGCAACAACATCCTCACCCTGTGCATTCATAAGAAATTCGCCGTCCAGCTTCTTCTCACCTGTAGACGGATTGCGGGTAAATGCTACTCCTGTTCCGGATGTATCTCCCATATTACCAAACGCCATCATCTGAACATTAACAGCCGTACCCCATGAATATGGAATATCATTGTCGCGGCGGTATACGTTAGCTCTGTCGTTATCCCATGAACGGAATACAGCCTTTACAGCTTCCATCAGCTGCACCTTAGGATCATCAGGGAAATCTTCACCAATCTTAGCTTTATATTCCGCTTTGAACTGGTTAGCAAGCATCTTAAGGTCGTCTGCCGTAAGCTCAACGTCCTGCGTTACTCCCTTTTCTTCCTTCATCTTATCAATAAGTACTTCAAAATACTTCTTGCCAACTTCCATAACCACATCTGAGAACATCTGAATAAATCTTCTGTAGCAGTCCCATGCCCATCTTGGATTGCCTGATTTTGCTGAAAGGACTTCAACAACATCTTCATTGAGTCCGAGATTTAATATTGTGTCCATCATTCCCGGCATAGAAGCACGCGCGCCTGAACGTACGGATACAAGAAGCGGATTCTCTTTGTCTCCAAACTTCTTTCCGGTAATATCTTCCATCTTGCCGATGTATTCCATAATCTGTTCCTGAATCTCATCATTAATCTTTCTTCCATCCTCATAATACTGAGTACAGGCCTCTGTAGTAATAGTAAAGCCCTGAGGAACCGGCAGTCCAAGGTTAGTCATCTCTGCAAGATTAGCTCCTTTTCCTCCAAGAAGATTACGCATCCCTGCATCGCCTTCAGTGAACAAATATACCCATTTTTTCATCCTTTACCTCCTGAAATATTCTTTATTAATTTATTACTTTTTTCTAAAACTCACATAAACATTGTAACATATAATGGTAATATATACAAGACTAAATATTAATTTTCATTAACTCCTCTTACAAACGGAATAGCTTTTCTATGGTTCTTTATGACCGTTTCTTTGTAGGTTCCTCCATACTCTCCGTCAACGGTCCACGATATATACTCATCCGATTGGATTTTGACTTCCCTTATGTGCCTGTAATAAAAATGCCTGCATTCAACGTCTCCTGATAACAGCGCGTTTATTATGGACTGAAGCTCAATTACATTTTTTGGAGCTTTTATAAATAACGCCTCAAGCACTCCGTCGTCCAGCGCAACGTCATCATCAAACATAGAAAGGAAGCCTCCTACGCTGAATGAATTAGTAATCATTCCATATATAATGTCGTCTTCTATCACTTCGCCGTCAGTATATATTGTAAGGCTGTATTTTCTTATTTTGCGAAGGCGTTTTGCGCCCTCAAGCAGATATGCAAGCTTGCCCAGTATATTTTTTGCCGCCTGATTTGTCTCATACGGAACATCTGTAAATGCTCCAAACGCCGCCACATAATCAAAGTAACCCCCGTTTATCTCGCCGATATCGCAAAGAACCGGTACTCCTGTTACCGCTATATCTGCCGCTTCATTCATTTTCTTCGGAAGATTAAACGAATGTGCAAAATCATTTACCGTACCGGCGGGTATATAACCGCACGGCGGCGCTTTATCAAGAACCATAAGCCCGTCTGTAACTTCATTCAAAGTGCCGTCTCCGCCGCAGCACACAATACGGTCAAATTCAGAGCCCTTCTGCTTCACACATGAAGACGCGTCGCCTTTTTCCGAAGTAGCATACACAGCCACTTCATAACCATAACTGCAAAATGTCTCAATTATTTCTGAAATATGGTTCTTCACTACGCCCCGTCCTGCATTGGGATTATATATGAACAATAATCTATTGCCATTATTCCTGTACATAAGCTCACCTTTCACTTAACAAATGTAACATTTTGTGTCAAATAATTAACATCGCATCCCCAAACGAAAAAAAACGATATCGGCATTCAACGGCTTCCTTATATGCTTTTAACACAGCGTCCTTACCCGCAAGAGCCGAAACCAGCATTAAAAGCGTGGATTCCGGAAGATGAAAATTAGTAATAAGTCCGTCCAGCGCTTTAAAATTATATCCTGGATAAATAAATATATCCGTATCGCCTTCTTTTGGGTGTACTACTCCTGTATCATCCGCTGCTGACTCAATTGTTCTGCAGCTTGTAGTGCCTACGCATATTATTCTTCCGCCAGCTTTTTTTGTATTATTAATCATATCCGCCGCAGCTTCTGTGATTCTGTAATACTCCGTATGCATATGATGCCCGCTTACATCCGCTGCCTTTACCGGCCTGAACGTACCCAGTCCGACATGAAGAGTGACCTCTGCAATATTAACTCCCATAGCTCTTATCTGCTCCAGAAGTTCATTAGTAAAGTGAAGCCCTGCGGTCGGCGCTGCCGCCGAGCCCTCATATTTTGCATATACTGTCTGATATCTGTTCTTATCTTTTAATTCATGCGTTATATAAGGAGGAAGAGGCATCTTGCCAAGCTTATCGAGCGCCTCCTCAAATATTCCTTCATATTCAAACCTTACAAGCCTGTTGCCTGATTCCAGGACGTCTGTTATACACGCTTTAAGCATACCGCCGCCGAAAGTCATCCTTGCGCCCACTCTCAGCCTTTTACCCGGCCTTACAAGACACTCCCATATATCAGCTCCGCATCTCTTAAGCAAAAGCACCTCTACGCTTCCGCCCGTATTCTCACGTAAGCCTATAAGTCTTGCCGGAATAACCTTCGTATTGTTAATAACAAGGCAGTCTCCTTTTTTTAACATAGAAGTAATATCATGAAAAACTTTATGCGACACTGCCCCTGTCGCTTTGTCAAGAATCATCAGCCTTGAATCGCTTCTTTTTTCAAGCGGATCCTGTGCAATAAGCTCCTTTGGAAGGTCATAAAAAAAATCACTGGTCTTCATTAGTCTGCTCCTGAAATGTATTTCAAAATTATTAACTACAGTATATCTGCAAATAACCAATAAAGCAAGCAAATGCCTTGATATTAAAACATAAATATACTAATATTATATTGAATATAGTATACGAACGGAGGTTTAGCAATGCCGGTTAGCACATTTGCAGCCATAGATGTTGGCTCTAACGAAATATCCATGAAGATATTTGAGATTGAAAAAAAGAATACCATTAAGCAGTTGACTCATGTCCGTCATATTGTAGAACTGGGAAGCGACACGTATGCCAGCGGCTATATATCCAATCCGCTTATTGAAGAGCTTTGCAGCGTACTTAACGGATTTACTGAAATAATGAAAGACTTTGGCACAGCGCATTATAAGGCATATTCCACAAGCTCGATTCGTGAAGCGGCGAACAGGCATTTTCTGCTTGACCGCATCCGGGTCCGCACCGGACTTTCGGTTAATATGCTCAGCAATTCCGAGCAAAGATACCTGCTTTTTCAGGGAGTCGCATTAAATGAACCTGAATTTGAAGACATCATTCAAAAAGGCGCGCTCGTTGTTGAGGTAGGCTCTGGAAGCTCGCAGGCAACATGTTATTCAGATGGTCTTCTTAAGGTTTCTCAGAATCTAAGGCTTGGTTCAGTAAGAATCAATGAATACCTCAGCGATTTAGAACGTACCGCCGACAGCTACACAGACCTTTTGTCAGAGTATATTGAAGGCGATATTTACACATCCTATAAAAATTATTTTAACAAATATACCATTAATACAATTCTTGCAGTCGGCGAAGGATTACGCTCTCTGCAAAAATATATCAGCTTCTACAGACCCGAAACCGATACGCTTTCTACTTCTGAGATGACCGAGATATACAACTCAATAAAGCAGCGTTCGGATAAAGAGCTTGCAAAGATGGTGGAGACGTCGGAAGAGCAGTCAAGACTTATACTTCCTACAGCAATGATATACAAGCAGATAATGGATATCAATCATGCAAGATTTATCAAATTTAATTCAACCGATTTGTGCGACGGAATGGCTGCGGAATATATTTCAACCCATAAAAAGAAAAAACCGGTCCGGGATTTCACAAAGGATATTATATCGGCCTCAAGAGAGCTTGCAGAGCGATACCGCTCCAACTCAAAGCACACTGGCTGTGTAGAGCGCATAGGCGAAAAGCTATTTGACTGTATGAAAATAACCGGAGGACTTACTCTGCGAGACAGGCTGTTATTAAAAATAGCCATAATACTCCACGACTGCGGGGCATACGTTAATTTTCAGGAGATTTCCACTAACTCATACAAAATTATTCGTTCGTCTGAAATAATCGGCCTGTCTGATGAAGAGAACCGGATAATAGCCAATATAGTTCTTTATCATACAGGTGAATTTCCTCCTCTTGAAGACATGGAGGGCGATATTTCAGTAGAAGAATATATGAAGACTGCCAAAATCACCGCCCTGTTCAGACTGGCAAACGATCTTGATACAAGTAAAAAACAGAAGATATCCAACGTCAAAATAGCTTTAAAAAATGATAAGCTGATAATAAACTGTGAATCATTTATGGACATTGCCCTTGAAAAAGCATATTTTGACAGATCGAAGCATTTCTTTGAGCAAATATACGGTATAAGGCCTGTTCTTAAGCAAAGGAGGATAAGCAATGAAATCAAATTATAAAAAGCATGAATATTTTGACAACAGGGAGCTTAGCTGGATAGAATTTAATTACAGAGTGCTAAGCGAAGCCTGCGATACCTCTCTTCCTTTACTGGAGAGGCTCAAATTCTTAAGCATAACCTCATCAAACCTTGACGAATTTGTCATGATACGTGTGGCGTCGTTAAAGGATATGGTGAATGCAGGATATGAAAAACCTGATATATCCGGCATGACTCCTGCAAAGCAGCTTGCTGAAATAAGCAAAAAAGAGCATGTACTTGTAGATACGCAGTACGAAATGTACAACTCCTCATTTCTTCCGCTTCTTGCAGATAACAATATTATACTTGTGACCCATCATGAAGACCTTTCACCTGACCAGAGACAGTTCGTAGAACGCTACTTTATGCGCGAGGTATATCCGGTACTTACGCCTATGGCAGTTGATTCTTCAAGACCATTCCCGCTTATAAGGAATAAGTCTCTTAATATAGCGGCTCTCCTTCGTAATCCAAAATCCGAAGAGGAATATGAGTATGCGACTGTTCAGGTGCCGTCTGTACTTCCACGCCTTATACGTGTTCCGTCACTGGATTCCGAAAGCGTATCGCTTATCATGCTGGAACAGATTATAGAGATGAATATAGATAAACTTTTCCTTGGATACGACATATTATGCGCATACCCATACAGAGTAATGCGTAACGCTGACCTTACTATAGAAGAAGACGAGGCCGCCGACCTTCTTACGGAGATTGAAAAGCAGGTTAAAAAGAGGCAGTGGGGCGAAGTTATCAAGCTTGAAGTCGAAGAAGGAATTGACAAACGGCTTCTTTCATGGCTGAAAAAAGATTTTAATATAGACGGCGATGACATTTATAAAATAAACGGGCCTCTCGACCTTACATTCTTTATGAAGCTGTATGGAATTGAAGGCTTCGACAATCTCAGGAATAAGCCGTACAAACCGCAGCCTGTACTTGAGATTGACCCTGAAAAGGATTTATTTTCACAGATACGCAGCCAGGATATATTATTATTCCACCCTTACCAGACATTTGACCCTGTAGTAGACTTTGTAAGGAAAGCGGCTACAGACCCGAATGTGCTTGCAATTAAGCAGACTCTGTACCGTGTAAGCAGCCATTCGCCTATCATATCTTCTCTTGCGCTCGCCGCTGAAAATGGAAAACAGGTCTCCGTACTCGTAGAGCTTAAGGCGCGGTTTGATGAAGAAAATAATATCATATGGGCAAGAAAGCTTGAGCAGGCAGGCTGCCATGTTATATACGGGCTTGTCGGACTTAAGACACACAGCAAGATTACTCTTGTAGTAAGACGTGAGGAGGATGGCATAAGAAGATATGTCCATCTCGGAACCGGTAATTATAATGATTCTACGGCAAAGCTTTATACTGACATGGGATTATTTACGTGCTCAAGGCCCATTGGAGAGGACGCAACCGCCGTATTTAATATGCTTTCCGGATATTCAGAGCCTTTATCATGGAATAAGCTGTCTATTGCGCCGTTATGGCTCAGGGACAAATTCATGGAATGCATAACAAGAGAAACGGAGCACGCAAAAGAAGGCAGAAAAGCACATATCATTGCCAAAATGAATTCTCTGTGCGATGCCGACATAATAGCCGCTCTGTATGAAGCGTCTGCCGCCGGAGTAAAAATTGAGCTTATTGTCCGGGGCATATGCTGTCTTAAAGTAGGCATAGCAGGCGTCAGTGAAAATATAGCCGTTCATTCTATTGTAGGAAACTTCCTTGAGCATTCAAGAATATTCTACTTCTATAACGACGGTTATGAAGATATTTATATGGGAAGCGCAGATTGGATGCCAAGAAATCTTGACAAGCGCGTTGAGATTCTTTTCCCTGTCGAAGCACAGAACCTTAAAGAGCGCATTAAGCACATTCTTGACATTCAGTTAAACGACAATGTCAAAACAAGAATAAAGCTTCCTGACGGCTCGTACCAGCATATTTCACCATATGGAAGCAAACCGCTTAATTCACAGGAATATTTCTGCAAAGAGGCAGTATCCAACACCAAAAAATTCAAAAAAGAAAAAAATGCATCGCGCATATTTGAACCAATGGAAAATCCGGATTTGCTTATCTGAACAGATTTTAAAACTGCCTGCTGACGACCTGGGCCGTTAGCAGGCAGTTTTTTATATTTTTATTATTTTGGAAAACGTACTGTATTTCTTTTTGCCGCCTCTTTCTTTTTTCATTCCCCTTACTTTATAATAATACTTTCGGTTCTTGCTGATATTATGCACATATCTCGTCTTTTTTGTAACAGCAAGCTTTCTATAATTACCGTTTCGTTTTTTTGAATAATATATGATATATTTATCTGCGCCGTCCACACTCTTCCATTTTACAATATTTTTTAACGGATTTTTCTTCTTACCTTTTATACCTTTAACTTTTAACATACTGAAATTTTGAAGCTGCGCGCTTGTACCTAACACACTATTATCTGTATTCACAGCGCTGTTATTTACCGGCTCTTCGGATACTGTCTGCTTATTTGGTACAGTTATGGTAATTGTATCTGTATACTCCTTTGAAAATGTTATGCTTTCATTATCCTTTGCAGACGCAGTGACAGTATACCGTATCGGTATCTTATATGTATGTCCGGGTTCGCCCTCAAAAGATATTACCTTTGCTTCGTAAGTGTAACAATCTATTGTAATCCTCTGATTATAATTCATGCTGTCAATACTTAATTCATCTTCTGAAATAATACTGCATTCCTTTGCGTCAATCTCTATCTTAACATTCACATCTTTAGCCGAACTCCATGTATTATATACATCAAACCCGCAAAAAATATTGGTTCTACCACTGTCGGATATGGTTATGTCGTCCGTAAAATATGTACCGTTACTGCCATCTGCATATATAAAGCTTCCAACGCATGTATTAATTCCAGGCTCTATTGTAATAGCATCATATATATTCAGCAGATTATATTCATACCGACTGCCATATGCATCAGTAAGCGCCGCTTTATGAGTTGTTGCATGTCTTATCTGCCCATATACATATTCAGCCTTATTCTGTATGCCATTTTCCTCTGCATACTGCCACAGTATTGCAGCAGCGCCTGACACAACAGGCGCAGACATTGACGTTCCGCTCATATATTTATATTTTCCGTCATAATATGTTGACAAAATACCAGCGCCCGGCGCCGCTATCTCATATTCATTTTCACTAAAAGGAACCGTATCATAATCCGACCATGACGTAATATTATTATTCTCGTCGCTTGCCATAACTCCTATAACAAAAGGATATGCGGCAGGATATATATTCTGTGCTTTTTCCATATCGCTGTCATCATTTGCAAGACCATCGTTTCCCGCCGCTGCAACAAGCACGTGGTCTTTCGAGGCATTATAAAGCGCAGACCTAAAAACTGCCGACTCATTTTCCGCACCGAACGACATATTAATAATATCGGCGCCATTGTCTATAGCATAACCAAACGCCTTTATAACATCCGAGACAAGAAACTTTCCGTCGCTTCCACCTGCTTTTACCGGCATTATTTCGGCTCCGTACGCAACTCCTACGCCGCCTCCGTCAAACGCCGACATTGCTATAATGCCCGATACATGTGTGCCGTGTCCATCCTCGTCAATTATATCATTAAGGTTTGCCTGTGCATTCAAATTCCATATATTACTCTTTAAATCTCTGTGCCTGTAATATATTCCGGAATCAATTACTGCAACGGTAACGCCTTCTCCCGGCGGACCAGAAAGAAGCCTCCACGCATCCTGCGCCCCTATCGCGTCAAGATACCACTCATCATCCATGTAAGAGTCAGTAAATGCACTCGGATATGCGTTCTCAATCATCACAGAGTTTTCTGATACTTCTTCAAACATTCCGCTTGTCTCCATAATATGCAGAACATCATCTATTGTATATTTTTTCATATCATAATGCAGCTTCGCCGAATAATAGTTAATATTATTCTCTTCATCCGAATATAAAAGCGTGGTATCCGATAAAGAATATATGCTGTCTTTCATATCCGGACTGCATTCGCCACGCATCGAATACACTACGCCTGCAGTATCGCTTTCCGCCCTGACAGAGAGCGCCCCTATACTGCAGACTGCTGCAATTGCAAGCATTATATATATATACATTACACGCTTCATACTATCACCTTCTGACATGATAATATTATTGTTTTATGTCACAAATAAGCCATACCAGTCTCTCGACTGCATCTTTTATATTTTCTTTTCTTATACCTGAATAATTTAATATAATAATATGTTCATTTTCAGGCTTATAGTTATACGTATATTCTGAAAGAAATGATATACGTATTCCATATCCGGCCGCTCTTTTCAAAAACTCTTCGTCTGACACGTCAGTATCTATTGAAAGAAGAAAATGAAGCCCCGCATCCTCTTTCTGAACCGTACTTATTTTACATAGGGGACTGTTCTGTATCTCGCTGAGAAGAAGGTCTCTTGTACTCCTGTAATATACCCTCATTCTGTTAATATGCCTTTCAAAAAAACCCTGTGACATAAATCTTGCAAGAACGTACTGCTCAAGATTAGGCACAGTACAAGACATATAGCTCATTTTTTCATTAAATATACGCATAAGCTTATCAGGCAGAATCATGTAGCTGATACGAAAAGACGGAGCAAGCGTTTTTGAAAACGTATTCATATATATGACCTTGTCCTCCGACCCATCGCTGTCATATAGTGTCTGTATCGGCCTGCCATGCAGCCTGAACTCACAGTCGTAATCGTCCTCTATAATATATCTTTCATCTGATTCCCTGGCCCAGTCCAGAAATTCAAGCCGTCTTTTAATAGACATAACCCTTCCCGTAGGAAAATGATGTGACGGCGTAATATGCACAACATCAACGTCCGTACCATGAAGTATGTCCATTCTCATACCCTGCTCATCAACAGGTACTTTTATACATTTCAGTTCATTTCCGTTAAGAATATCAGAAAGCTTGGAATAACCCGGGTCCTCAACTGCATATACTTTATTTCTGCCTAAAAGCTGTATTATAACTCCGTACAGATGCTCGGTTCCCGAACCGACTACTATATTTTCCGGGCTTACGCTGACATGCCTGAAATTATAAAGATATTCCGCTATAGCGCTTCTTAATTCATACACGCCGGTAATCGGAGCTTTTTTTAAAAGCATTTCATTCTGCTCTGACAGTATCTGTCTTGTAAGCTTTGACCACTGTGAAAACGGGAACTTCTCGCTTCCTACGGCATTGCTGACAAAATCAGCGTATATATGGTTTTCATTTGACGGACCGCAGGCACGGATTTTTTCAGGCATCCTTTGCGAAATACTGCCGCTTCTAACCCATTTTGACAATTCCGCCACATAATATCCCTTTTTTTCTATTGAATAAATGAATCCCTCCGCACTAAGCTGTGAATATGCATTTTCTACTGTAATAACACTTATTCCGAGATTTTTGGCAAGACTTCTCTTAGAAGGAAGCTTCTCATTCGCTGAAAGCTTCCCTTCAAATATATCATTCTTAATGCAGGAATACAGATAATCGTATAAGCTCCTGCCCCCGCGTTCTTCCATCTGATAAGTAAGCATTCGGTAACCTTCACTCTCTTCCAAAACAGCTTGACACTTCTGTATTCATATAATAACATAAAAAAATGTATTATAAAAGAAAAGGACGGAAAATAAAATGAAACGGCTTGTAAGTATACAGGATATATCATGCATAGGAAAATGTTCACAGACAATCGCACTGCCGTTAATATCGGCTATGGGTATAGAGACTTCCATAATACCTACCGCAGTTCTTTCAGCACATACAATGTTTCCTGGCTTTACTTTTACTGACCTTTCAGCTTCCATTCCGGAAATCATATCCCACTGGAAGTCACTTAACCTGCATTTTGACGCAATACTTACAGGATATCTCGGAACCACACGGCATATAGACATGATATTTGATTTTTATGAACAGTTTGCAGAGGACAACACACTGACTATAGTTGACCCTGTGTTCGCAGACAACGGAAAGATGTACGCAGGATTTGATGAAGAATATGCTCATGCCATAACTTCCCTGTGCAAAAAAGCAGATTATATTGTTCCGAATATTACAGAAGCGGCTATTATGGCAGAGCTTCCGTACCGCAAAGACTATGACGCCTCATATATCAACGAAATTCTTGACAGGCTAAGCGCTTTTGGCGCATCCAATATAATTATTACAAGCATAAGAAGAAAAAATGAAAACGGAATCATTGCAAGGCTTTCCTGCGGAACAGCCTTTGAATATTTTAAACCGCATATAGACGCCGCATTTCATGGAACAGGCGACTTATTCGCCAGCGCTTTTGCCGGCGCACTCCTTAATAACTATTCTGCATATGATGCGGCGCGCCTTGCGGTAGATTACACAGCGTATACTCTAAACGTTACACAGAATAACAAGACTCACAACTGGTATGGTATAGACTTTGAACAGACTATACCCTGGCTGATTGACAGACTGCCGACAGTCTGACGGCAGTCTGATTATATCACCAATTCTCACCCAAAGCATAAAGAAGCTCTATAGACGTTCCATTCATACTGCTATCATATACATTTCCATCAATATATACGCAGTCTTTATACGGAATTACCCTCTGTAGTATATTTTCATCTTCATCATACAATACAAGCATATATTTATATCCGTTTCGTATACTATCTTCTTTTACAGGCTCAATATCCAGACTTTTATATTGCTTCATTATATCACTGTAGCCATTAGAGCTGTCGGTAACTGAATATGTCTTTTTCTCGCCAGTGCCGCCGTCAATAACAGTAAGCTTAGCCGCCTTTTTTTGCAGAACCTTTTTCTCGTCATACATTGTCGCCACATCATGCCAGACTTCATTCCCGGTAATATCAGCATTAACGTTTCCATAAGCAAAACAATTCAGATATCTTATACCTTTATCGCCATATGTGTCAGAAGCCATAATTTTACTAAACTCATCATATGTCATATCCTCATCCTCACTAAGAAGAATTGATATGATTTTGTCGCCATTTTCCAATACTTCATCAAATACATTCATATACGAATAACGCTCTTCCTGATATCTTTCGGACCTGGAACCAAACTTATCACGGCTGGAATCTCTGACATAATAAAAATCATTGCCGTTATAATAAATATAATCAAGTATTGCGTCTCCCTCAAGCGTAAACTGCGCTATCACAATATCGCATGGAATATGTGACTTTACATTACCGTAAAACCTGTTCCATACTTCTATTCCACCGCCAACGCTTCCTTGAGATATTACAAAACAGCCAGCCTTAACAAGCTGTTCGCCTTTATCAGGAAATTCAGAAAGAAATGATTTAACATTTTTAAAATTAAAATCATTCATTCCAATAACCAGATTACTGCCGTCTACAGCTGTCTTATTATCTGTATTGTCAGTATCTTCTCCTTCATTAACCGAAGAGATTGTATTATTTGATAAAAAATATTCCTCCGCCTGCCTGCGGCAGCTTTCCTCCTGTTTATCGATATATTTCTGCGTATCAATTGCTTTATGCCATACTGTTATCGGAAACTTTTTCCTGATACTTTTTACATACCTGCTTCCGTCCTGTGGCAGCCATAATTCTGTAAGCTTATATTCATCATTGCCGATTTTATCAAACGTTGCTGCCATCGGCGCATGGATTCCAGAGTCGACAGCCACTTTACCGCCATCCTGTCTGTAAGTTTCGGATAAAACCATCATATATACGGTAACTTCTTTTCTTTTGTCTTTTATTGCAAGCACCTTGTGGTCCTCACATTTGAATTTGTCGTTCATATCGGGAGAATAATCATTGCTGTCTAATATAGCTTCTGATACAGCTTTATCAAGCTTATCGGAAAGCTTTGTCCTGGGAGCTGTAAACAAAAATACACTTACTGCTATACACGCTGCCACACACATAATAATAAGCCAAAACGCCGGCTTTCTGTAATTAAGCACAGATTTAACCCTTTCCTTAACTCCCACCTCGCCAAATGCAAGCGGACATGCCATAATAGTACGCCGCTTTATACTGCAGGCCAGCAAAACACCCGAATATTCCTTTCTGTCCTGTACGCCCATATCCTTAATAACTCTCTCGTCGCATGCAAGCTCAATATCCCTGCACAGCAATATATATGCAAGCCATATAAGAGGATTAAACCAATATATGGCAAGAAGCATAAACCCTAAAGGCTTCCATATATAATCACGCCGTTTTATATGAGCTCTTTCATGTGCGAGAATATATTCTATCTGCATAGTATTAAGCGACGATGGTAAATATATGACAGGCTTAAATATACCAAGTATAAAAGGCTGCGAAATCTCATCGCATATACGTACGTTTTTATCAATCCAAAAGAACACCGACGTCTTTTTCCTTAATCGGATATAACTGATTAATGCATAAGCAGCCATAATCACAACGCCGCATATCCATATAATCGCGGCAATCCGAATAACTGTCTGCATTGGATTTACGCTATCGTAGACCTTCGGCGCCAGATTTTTTTCTATAACAGGGTTAATAATATTATCTACCGCAGTAATACCGCTCTGAATCTGCGGGCTGTCAGAATACATAATCTGCGTATCCATAATTTCCTTAGACGGAACAATGCTGTATATGCTTTCAAATGAAAACGGGCATATAAGCTTTACAGCAATCAGCGCCCACAATATGAACCTAAATGCTTTAGGCGCTTTTTTTAATACCAAGCGTATAATAACAGCTGCCATTATAAGCCAGCAGGCGCTTACGCTCATATTCACAAGCTTTAAAAATATACCTTCCATACTTACTCCTTTCCATAATCGTCAATCATCTGCCTGATCTCTTTAATCTCTGAATCACTAAGTGCGTTCCGTTTTGTAAACGCCGCAATAAATGCCGGAAGCGAGCCGTCAAACGCATCTTCTATAAGCTGCTCTCCCTGCATACTGTAAAAATCGTCCTTTTTAATAACAGCGCTTACAATTCCGCCTTCGTTCTTAAATATTCCCCTGTCGCATAATTTCTTCAATACAGTATATGTTGTAGTTCTTTTCCACTCAAGCTCCGTTTGACATGTCTTAACAAGCTCTCCGGATTTGACAGGTTCGCATCGCCATATAATATCGGCAAATTTTGATTCGACAGGCGCCAATTTTATTTCCTTCATATGCGCTCTTCCTTTCCCAAACAAAAACTGTCTATTAACAATAGACTAATTATAGTCTACTGCCTATAGACAGTTTTGTCAAGCTATTATTCGCAGAAAATTATGGAAGGCAAAAATATATTTTAAATCTAAAGAGCATAAAAGGAAAAATTACATGGAGCTCAAGCAAACCAAAGGTTGCAAAAGTTAATAAAAAAGGCAGGATAACCGCTTTAAAAAAAGGCAAAGCGACTATCACGGCAAAGATTGCAGGGAAAAAATATAAATGTAAAGTCACCGTGAATAATAATGTTACAAAAGATTTTGATACGCCTGCACCAATAAATCCAGCTCCAGCGCCTACGCCAACACAGAATCCTGATGACAATATTTCTTATCTCACATACATTGCTTATAATGGTTTTTTCAATTACAAAATAGCAGGCATAGAAAATAATTTTATAATATTAGAAAGAACTGATAATTCTGAAGTAGAATCATTGGTTTCAGGTTATTCAAATCAGGAAAAAATACAGTTGAGCGTCAATAGCTGGACTATGGTATTCAGTAATGGAAAAATCCTCTCTAAAAAAGAGGGCGCAGATTATATCAGTAAATATGAAAATAGTTATTCAGAAGGTGAAAAGATGACGTATTCAGATTTAAAGATTGGGGATATTGTAGATGTTTTATCTTTAGACAATCCTTCCGCTAAATCTGACGGCAAATTATCGTCCGGAGTTAAAATTATCAATGTAAAAAAATAAAAACAATCTTAGTTTTAGTCCCTCGCAGAAATGCTAACGCCACATAAGGCAGTAATTTGAAAAAATTATTGAAGTACAACTTATGGGTGTTGCAAAGGCAATCAAAATTAAAAACAGTGTAGAAGGCAAAAATGCTTTTTACACTGTCTTTCTATTATGCCTGAAATAAAATCACACATTCTCATTTCTTCTCCCGATTACTACCAATGTGTAGGGGAGGAAGCATAACAAGTAGCAATTAACTTTTTCAAACCAAGACGATTAAAATTCAGCACGAAATATTTGAAGAAATTGCTTTCAAAGGGATCGTCGCAATTACAAAATACTACCTTGTCTTTGAAATGTTTTCTGTAATATCGCATTTCCTTTTCTATATCCGAAAGTTGTGTGTAAAATTCGTCAATTTTTGCTTTTTCGGCACTTCGTAAACTTTTATTTCCTGCCATTAGTTCTTCCTCCATACATTATCTTGTCCCGACCACTTCTTAGCAAATTCTTTTTCAGCTATCACAGCCGCAAACGGTTCTGTAAGAAACGTTTTAATTGTTTTTAATACAGTGCTGTAATCATCGGTTTTTGTATCAATTTTACGGGTAAATGCTTTCCACTTCTTCTGCATAGCCGAATCCTCTGCAAAACTCATAACCTGTTCAAACTGTTCAATCGTAAATGCGTGTCCACGATTTTCAAAAGTTCTTTTGAGTGCCTCAGCAAGCACCTTGCCGTCAAAATCAAATTTATTAGCAAGATAGTAAATATCGTAGTAATCTTTCATTCGGCTGGAAAATTCCATCAGACTGAGGATTGCATCGATCTTCTCGGCAATCGTCGTTTCAAGAGAATATGTATTTACCATCGGTGCAGTAAAATCATCAAGCTGTGTTGGGATTTTCCGCTTTTCCTGTTTCGGTACAATAACATCACCCACACCTAGATCTATGCCGAACGGAGTTCGTGTATTTTTAATACGAGCAACCATTGAAGCACCTATACCGGCATATTTCTTTGCAACTGCAATAGGTACAATATCTTTAATCTCAAAAATAATAAAATCGTTGCCAGTAGGTGTGGATATGATTTCTTCCAGCACAGGCCTTATCTGTTCGGGAGTGTTTGGTACTCTCCGAAGAAGGAAATCAACATCCACTGTTACTCTGCTGTCAAAATCGGTTACAGAGTAAATAAACAAACCACCTTTAAGGACAAAATTTTCCGCATATTTGGATTTTTCCAAACGGCGCAAAAATTCTTCCTGACAAAAGAGTTGCAAACAAAGCTGATAGCTTCTGCCGCTATAAGCAGCCTTATTTTTCAGTCGTGCAAGCACAGATGCAGTAATATCAGCCATTGAGCAGCACCTCCATTACATTCATAACCTTCGTATATAGTTTCATTTCCTTTGCGTACTTAGACAAATTTGCAAGGTTCTTTTTTTCATCAGCAGCATAGGCATTGACAGCCTTATTAAAAATCTCATTATCAAGTTTTGTGCGGTACTTAAAACAATCGCATATTGTTCTTTCACGGTCATATACAGGCAATATTACACCGTTAAAATTGCTTGTGGACTTACCTATATCTAAAAATTCCTTTTGAATATAGTAAGCTTTCATCGGAAATTCTTCAATGTTCTTTACGGCACGGGACGCTGTTCTCGGCACAGCAATCGACCATTCACGAGGAGAAAAATCACTATATCCGTAGTGAAACAAAGCGGACTCCACACAAATAATTCCTTGTGGAAGCAACTCGTGTATTAACTGTTCTTCTGCCGTACTATTACTTTGTGGAAGTTGATAAAATCCTCTACGAATTCTTTCGATGAACCCTTTTTTACAGAAATCTGCAACTTCATATTTATTTATCCCGTTAGCAGCAAAATCTGAGGTTTTTGCAATACCACCGTTATTTTCAATTACCGTTTTTAAAATTTCTTTTTTACCCAAGCAGGCACCAACTTTCCGCACGCAAAAAATGAATAATGTATGTATTTATTATAACATACATATTCAAAAATTGCAACAACTATATGCAGACATTGTTCCTAACTTGTATGCTAAAAGTAATTGGCATATCAATTAAGTTCCGCTTTTTTAAGCAAACTTAATAGTATTCCCACTTGCCGAAAAAATATTCAAAAACTTATTCGGAAAGCATCGACAAACAGATAAGCGTAAAGGACAGTTTCGACTTTGAATTTCAAAGCCGGTTACATGAATGTGATACCAAAATCCACAAAGGGATCAGTCTATTCTTTTGTCAGGTCGGTATGCGTTTGTGTACCGGCTTTTTTGTTACCCAAACGCCGGTTAAAACTGAATGACCGACTGAATGGGATACGATTTTGCGATGGCCTCTCTCTTTCGGGAAGTGAGCGAAACAACGCCGCCTGACAGGGGGCAGGAACTGCATTCAGGCAGAACGGTAAAAAGAAGGCAGAAATGCGGGGGACTCTGTCATTGCTGAAAAACCGTTAAATCCGTCCTATTGTACTTTGTTTTCACGTTATTAAAATAACTTATCAAATCCTTTAAGGTAAAGAAGATTCATAACAATAACATGGCCCTTCCACCAATTTTTACTAATCGCCCATTCATCAGGAAAATCATCCCAGCTCCAGGGAATGTCCCACGAGCCATCAGACAGCTGCGAGTTTATAATATAGTCACATTCAAAATCGCATAATTCCTTATTATCGCAATAGTATTCACTATCCTTTGAAGATAAAAATTGTGATGGTTTACATGCATATGTACCCCATTTTGAAGTGTCTTTTTCTATTAATCTATTGACTGTTTCATGTAATTTTTCTTTTAACAAATTATAAGGAATTAATCTGACTGCACCTGCTTCTTCTATATATTCTTTCATGCGGATATAACAGGCACAGGTATGCATGTCCGATAATGGCTTTGAAGAAAGTGATTCTATTGCTTCATTAACTACACGGATACCAAGGTTAAACAACTCAGAATCAGGTTCAGCATAACGAACAATAAAACCCGCAATCTGTGCCGTACCGTTATAATCAGTATGACAGCTGCTCATACTGTCAGTATGCCACCACGAAGCATGCGGATAGTCGTTATTGCTCTCGACTGTAACGGACCAATGTCTTCCGTCAAAATATCTGCCGCTCGCATACCATTTTAATAAACCCTGTATAAACGGATGGTTCCGGTCAACATAATTAATTTCCCGAACTATATCACTTGCACCACCTGTATGCAAAGGTGTAGAATTAGGATTCCAGCAGTCGGCTTCTATTGCATGGCCGCAGCCTCCATCATCATTTTGATAGTACGATAAAACATTCAGCACATTTTCTTTCGTTCCGCCTTCAAAATGATATGAAAAACGTGCCAAATCAAGCGGTCTTGCATTTCTGTACATAAACTGTTTCGCCTTTTCAAAAACAGAACTCATAGCCAAACTCCTCATTTATTTATATATTAATCTGAAAACCGCCGCATGGTACTATTCTTATGCATATTTGCAAACGCTATAGCTCCGATTACCAAAGCAACACCAATAATCTGCTGTGCACTTAAAGCCTCTTTAAACACCAAAAACCCTATAACAGCCGCAGCCACCGGCTCAATCGACGCTATAACGGACGCTTTGCTGTTCTCCATGCCCAAAAGTCCCGACGTATACAGTATATATGGAAGCACCGTACTCATTATTGCAAATATTATATAAAAGCCAAGCATTTTATAATCATTTACGCCAATAGAGATAATTTTTCCTGCATCTGCAAATGGAACCGACGCTGCCGCCGCGCACAGAAACGTATAAAAGGAGATAGTCATACTGCTGTATCCGCGATTTATTGCGTATCGTCCAAATATGGAATAAAGCGCATATCCAAGTCCTGCTCCAAGCCCGTACACAATTCCGATAAAGCTTACAGAGCCTGTACTTCCGGTAATACCGGAAGCAAGCGCACATCCAAGCATGGTCAATATAAGCGCCGCCATTTTTCTTTTCGTTATCTTTTCCTTAAATAATACAGCCGACATCAGAAGCACAAACGCGGGCGCCGTATACAGAAGAATCGCTGCTATTGATAACGGAATAAGCGTCATTGCGCGAAAATAGCAGTAATTAAAAAATACAATACTGAACACCCCGGTTCCGACAAAGCACCATATATCACGGATGCGTATTACAAGAAGCTGCCTTTTATATATTAAAAGGCACAAAAACAGTGCAAATGCCGTAAGCGCCGCGCGGATTGCGACAATATCCATAGAATTAAGGCCTGTATTATTAAGTTTTTTTACATATATTCCGATTGTTCCCCAAAGTATTCCCGCACAAAGAACAAAAAACGGCGCATATTTTTTCATTATTAAAAGGCCATCTTCTTCTCAATATAATCTGAAAGCGCGCTTATCTTAATACGTTCCTGTTCCATTGTATCACGGTCTCGTACTGTAACGCATCCGTCTTCTTCTGAATCAAAATCGTATGTTACGCAGAACGGCGTTCCTATCTCGTCCTGTCTGCGGTAACGTTTTCCAATATTGCCTCTGTCGTCAAATTCGCAGTTCCATTTTTTAGAAAGCTCTTCATATATCTTAGCCGCAGGCTCCGAAAGCTTCTTTGACAGAGGAAGCACGCCGACCTTTACAGGCGCGATTGCAGGATGGAAATGAAGTACAGTACGTACGTCGCCTTCACCGATTTCTTCTTCGTCATATGCGCTGCAAAGGAATGCAAGCGTTACACGGTCAGCTCCAAGAGACGGTTCAATAACATATGGAATATATTTTTCTTTCTTATCATCATCAAAATAGCTCATATCTACCTTTGAAACATTCTGATGCTGTGTAAGGTCATAATCGGTTCTGTCTGCAATACCCCACAATTCACCCCAGCCAAACGGGAATAAGAATTCTATATCAGTTGTTGCATTGCTATAGAATGAAAGCTCTTCCTTATCATGGTCACGATAACGCATCTCATCATCTTTTATTCCAAGATTTTTAAGCCAGTCAATGCAGAACTGCTTCCAGTATGCAAACCACTCAAGGTCTGTTCCCGGCTCACAGAAGAACTCAAGCTCCATCTGCTCAAATTCTCTTGTTCTGAAAGTAAAGTTGCCCGGTGTAATCTCATTTCTGAACGATTTGCCAATCTGACCTATTCCAAACGGAATTTTCTTTCTTGATGTCCTCTGTACATTTTTAAAATTAACAAATATACCCTGTGCAGTCTCAGGGCGAAGATATACAGTGTTCTTAGCATCCTCGGTAACTCCCTGAAATGTCTTGAACATAAGATTAAATTCCCTTATATCTGTAAAATTATGTTTTCCGCATGACGGACACACAATATTGTTATCATCTATGTACTTTTTCATCTCTTCATGCGACCATGCGTCTACAGCCCCTTCCTGAGTAATTCCGTTATCTTTCATATATCCTTCTATCAGCTGGTCTGCACGGAATCTCTCACGGCACTCCCTGCAATCCATAAGAGGGTCTGAAAATCCGCCAAGATGGCCGGAGGCAACCCATGTCTGCGGATTCATAAGAATAGCACAGTCAACTCCTACATTGTAAGGATTCTCACGTATAAACTTGCTCCACCATGCATTTTTTACATTATTCTTAAGCTCAACACCAAGATTACCGTAATCCCATGTGTTGGCAAGACCGCCATATATCTCTGAACCCGGATATATGAATCCCCTTGCTTTTGACAGAGCAACAATCTTATCCATCGTCTTTTCCATTTTATTCGTTATCCTTTCTTTACCTCATTTATGCTATATGATACTATTTGTGTACAGGTTTTTCAAGGGTATTTTCAATAAACCAAAGCGAATTAAATGTATAGTTTCTGTTGTGCTTTATATAATTATCAGTTATCTCCTTTATCTGTGCCAGTACGCTGTCAGACACCTTGAATGTATATAATTTTTTTAGCGGCGTGGAAAATATGAACTGAAGAGCATAAAGTGCGGAAGGATATAATTTTACTCCGTCTTTTACCTCGCTTATGCAGTCTGCGCATATTACCGAATGGCGCCTCTGCGAAAAATAATAGTCCTTATTCCCACATTTTTTACCGCATACACCGCATGAAAATACATTTGGCGCCTCGCCGTTAATAAGAAACATTCTCCACTCATATATGTATCTTATAAGATTATTGTCAATAGCATCGCTTTCAATTGCACGAAAGGACTGGTACAAAAGAAGCAGTATATCCTCGGCGTCAAGATTTTCTCTCGTATAATAATCCGCAAGCTCACATAGATATGAGGCATGATAATATGAATCAAGGTCTTTTCGCGCAAAATCAAAATGACGGGAAACTTCTGCAGCAGTGACAGTATATGATGTTTTTCCAGGATATACAAAAAACTCACCAAAGGTAAAAGGCTGGGTAGCTGATACAAGAGGATTCCTTGGCTTAACCGCCCCTCTTGCAAATGCAGATATCTTGCCCTTTTCTCTGGTGAGTAACACTATTCTTCTATCGGTTTCGCCAATATTCTGCGATGAAATAACCATACCCGTAAAAGACTGTGGTGCCATAAATGAAAGAACCCCTCATTTCAAAACTTAATATATCTGAATACGTTCATCATAACCCGGAAGAATTACAGAAGGTCTGTCTTCTATTATATCGCCTATTACCGCGCCGGAGTATGATTCTTCTGTCGTGCAGGCATATTCCAGATAATCAGTAATTTTGCCTGTACGTTCAAATCTCTTCCAAAATGCATCGTTTCCCATTATACATATCTCCCTTTACTATGTTAGGCACATATCCTGCCCTCAGTAATAGGATTTCCGTATGTATATGTTCATATTCAGTTTTCATTAAAATTATTATATCCAAAATTATTCAAAAGGAAATCACTGTCGCGCCAATCCTTTTTCACCTTGACCCACAGCTTAAGATTAACTTTAATCCCAAGCATAGTCTCTATATCTTTTCTGGCCTCTGAGCCGATTGTTTTAAGCATGCTGCCATTTTTTCCGATAATAATTCCTTTATGAGAATTTCTCTCGCATATAATTGTAGCTTCTATATCCATTAAACGCGTATTTTTGCGCTCTTTCATTATATCTATCGCAACTGCAATTCCGTGCGGAATCTCATCATTAAGGTTTCTCAGCGCCTTTTCCCTTATAATTTCAGCAGTAATCTGCCTTTCAGGCTGGTCTGTAATTGTATCTTCATCATAATACATCGGGCCTTCGCCGAGATATCTGAAAATCTCCGGTATCAGCGTCTCTGTATTCTCGCCCTTAAGCGCCGACAACGGAATTATTTCGGCAAAATCATGAATATCCTTATACGCGTCAATAAATGTAAGAATCTCTTCCTTTTTGACTTTATCAATCTTATTGATTACAAGAATAACAGGCGTATCAATATTGTTCAGCACTTCTGCAATATGCCTTTCGCCCGCCCCTATATAATCCGACGCTTCCACCAGCCACAAAATCACGTCTACATCTTTTAAAGTATTTTCAGCAACATTTACCATGTATTCTCCAAGCTTATTCTTAGCCTTATGTATACCCGGAGTGTCAAGGAAAATAATCTGCCCCATATCCCCGGTGTATACTGTCTGAATTCTGTTTCTCGTTGTCTGCGGCTTGCTTGATGTAATCGCAATCTTCTGTCCTATAAGCCTGTTCATAAGTGTGGATTTACCCACGTTAGGCCTTCCTATAAGTGCCACAAATCCTGATTTAAAATTTTTATTCATCATATCAAATCCTCTATATCATTAAACAAACTGCTGCACTGTTCTATCTTGTCAGCTCCGCCTACTACACATATGCATTCATCTGAAAGGACAGCCTTAATATATTCAGAAAGCTTTCTTATGCCTTTGGCGTCTGAAGACAATATTTCATCTCTTTCTTTCTGCATATCCTCATAACTTACCCCGGAAAGATATCTTGTGTAAGAAACTCTTCCCTTAATTCTCGGAGTCATCGGCGCATCAAGAATACTCATTGTACCTATAATATATTTTGTCATTTCATGTATGTCCGCATCAAATTCTTCAATATATTCAGGAATATTGTTATACACATCGTTAGTTTCGCTCAGATTAGGGTCCCTGTATGAAACAAAATACGAATTTCCGTTTCGTACAAATCCGCACATGGTTCCGTACGCGCCGCCCTGAAGCCTTATCTTAATCCACAGATAATCATAGCTTAGTATCGTTTTTAACACCTGAAGGCTTCCGGTATACTCATAACCATGCTTTCTGAAATTACCAACGCGTGCAACATACTGTACTTTTCCCGACGTCTTAAATCCTTCATTATGCCTGCCAAACTCTTTTGACACAGCAGATATAATTTCAGGAAGCATAATATTCTTATCGTTATTATTAAACACTTCACAACGCGAAAGCTCTTTACTTATTAAAGAATAACCTTCTTCTTCAGACGTTATATTTATCAAAAGCTTATCTCTGTTAAATATAAGCTTCATAAGACCCGAAAGTATATCTATAAGCCTGTCCGAGCACTCGTCATATTTTTTGTACATATCGTCAAGAAACCTGTAGAAGCCTACAGAGCTTATCTGCGCCTGATAATAGCTTCCATCCGAAATATAAGAAAGTCCGCGTTCTACCGTTGTAGCATTGCCATTAGCCTCAAGCCCGCTCTTTATATCAGCTTTTGCTTCCTGTATTATCTCCTTAAGCCTCTTCTTATTATCAATAACCGATGAACCTACAATCTCAGAAAGCAGCTCAAATGTATCTGACAGCTTAGAATATAACGCCGAAAAACAAATCTCACACCTTATATCATAATCTTCATGCTTCTTAGGCAGGACGTTCAGATTAAATGTAAGCCCTCCTGTCTTAAGGTTAATTATATTTGACAAAGCAAGGTATTCATGTCCGGCAGTATCCACATACGTAAGTATATAAGTAAGAAGGTTAATATATTGAATATATTCCTTATACTCTTTAACATCAAACGACATTATAACATATGCGATTCCATTAGTCCGTATATCATGATACAGTACGGGCATACCGTTCTCTTCTCTTAAATCAAGCGGTATTTCAGGCGATTTTTTATCTATATCTTCTATTGTAAGCATAGGAATCGTTTTAAGCGCTTCAGGGCTTTCAGGGGCTTCCTGATACTCATGCAGATGCTTCGTCACCTTCTCTATATTATTAAGTTCTTCATCTGACAAGGTTTTTTTATACTGACAAAGCTCCTTTGCAAGCTTATCATCAAGCATTTTACTGAGACCTTTTTTTGGAAATACATTAACCATAGCCATATGTGTATTATCAAGAAGATACTCTTTTATAAGCTTTTCAAAATAATCAGTCTGAACGAGTCTGTTAAGTTCAGCATATATATCGTTCAGCAATACGGCTGAAAACGGTTTACTTTCATCATATAACCAGCTCTGCATACAGGACAGGCCATACATAAGTCCTTTAGGATATCTTCCGAAATCTGCTTCTCTGTAACGGAACTCATATGCTGAAAGAGCCGCCTTAAGAGAATCTTTATCTATTCCTTCTAAGACTATTCTTTCAAGCTCTTTTCTGATAATCTTAACAAAATCCTCCGCTCTGTTTTCATCTGCCTCTTTTGCAACTATACTGAATACCGGCTGATATATCTCGCCGTCAAACGTACAGCTTATTTCCTCGCCTATCCCGGCGTCAAGAAGCGCCTGCTTAACCGGAGCTCCCGGCACCTGCACAAGGGCATATGAAAGAACCTGAAAAGCAGCCTGGTGCATGTCGTTAAGCGACGTATCGACTACACAGTTATAGCTAAGATATGCTTTTTCTTCATCATTCTGCGACGAATAATAATCTGTAAAGTATCTTACTTCGGAAAACGGCTTTTGGAGCGGTATTGACGAATCTACGCTTATCTTGTCAAATCTGCTCAGATATTCCGCATCCATCCACATAAGACGCTCCGTAATATCCATATCACCATACATATAGATATAGCTGTTAGACGGATGATAATATTTCCTGTGAAAATCAAGAAATTGTTCATAAGTAAGCTTAGGTATATCAGACGGCTCTCCGCCCGATTCATTTCCATACGGCGTGTCAGGAAATAACGCACGCTGTACAAATCTGCTAAGAAGCTGGTCAGGAGACGAAAATACTCCGCGCATTTCATTATATACAACTCCGTTAATTGTCAGAGGAGCGTCCCTGTCCTCTAATTCATAGTGCCAGCCTTCCTGTAAAAATATCTCTTTTTTATTATAAATATCAGGAAAAAATACAGCATCCATATATACGCTCATAAGATTGGCAAAATCTGCATCATTACAGCTTGCGACAGGATAAACCGTCTTATCCGGATAAGTCATTGCGTTAAGAAACGTATTAAGAGAGCCCTTTACCAATTCTATAAAAGGGTCCTTTACCGGGTACTTTTCTGAACCGCATAATACCGAATGCTCAATAATATGTGCGACTCCGGTAGAATCTGCCGGAGGCGTGCGAAACCCTACTGAGAATACTTTATTTTCATCATCATTGGATATTATTGCTATTCTTGCGCCACTCTTTTTATGTCTATAGAGATATCCTATACTTCCTATATCTTCCAATTCATCCTTTGCTATAAGTTCATAAGCTTCTGAAAAACCGGTCATAAACTTCTCCTTTCACCACATTAGTAATGTCAATACATATAGTATATGTAATTTTGAAAAATTACAAGATAAAATAATGAAAAAGTGTTTGACAATAGTAGTTTTGTGTGCTAAAGTCAAATCGTTATATTATAATTTTTTAAGTATCATAGGAGGCAATATCAATGATTGGAACAGTAAAATGGTTTAATGCGAAAAAGGGCTTTGGTTTCATCTCTGATGAAGAAGGAAATGACGTATTCGTACATTTTTCAGCTTTACAGATGGACGGCTTCAAAGTATTAGACGAAGGCGACAAGGTTGAATTCGAAGTTATTAACGGAGAAAAGGGACCTCAGGCAGCAAACGTAGTTAAGTTATAATCCCCGCATGAATCCATTTTAATTTTTTTGTATAGATTCATACTAGACAATAAAAGTTAAATGTAATAATGTATTTTGTGGTTGTAACACACGTAACTAAGACCGGTATATTTATATGTACCGGTCTGTTTCTTTTATATATTTACAGCATCATTTCTTCGCGGGTCCTGGTATCACGCAAAAACCACATGGTGATTACAATCAGGCCCAAAATGGCAAGCATTGCATATGAACCGGCATTACCTATAAGCATAGCCAAAAACGCGGCGGCCACAGGTACTAAACTTACTCCTGCTATATTAATAGTCATATGTGTAATTACAGAATCTACAAGACTGTTCCTTTTAACCCTTACGTATCCGAGAATAATACCAAATACAGCCGCATATATCCCCTGAATTATGTTCATGTGAAATATACCGAAAAGGATTGCTGACAAAAACACTGCTGTTCCCGTCCTGAATCCTGTTCTTGCAAAATCAAGAGTAACTCCTCTGAATATAATCTCTTCTGATATCGGCGCAAGAACACATGCATACAAAAGAATAAACGGCGACAAAGACACATTAAGATTTTGCATTATCTCATTATAATGCCTGACAATCTCTGTATCAGAAGCATACATACAGATAAAATTAAGCGCGCCGTATCCAAACGCCTGTACCGCTGTTCCAAGTACAACAAGCCCAAAATAATAAGCGCCTTTTGCAGGAATAATATCCTGCGGCACTTCTTTTCCGATAATTCCATATTTTCTGAACAGATAGTATACCAAGCCAAAAAAAGCTATGGAAATTACAGCAATCAATACGCTTGCAATCCCGCTTACATCAGGCTTCTGAATTGCCGTCAACAGATTATCGGCATATCCTGTTATTGATAAGAAAACCATTACGACAATCATAACCGCAATCTGAATTGCATATTCGGCGATAAATGCGCCGGCCATTCCCAAACAAGCTATTACTCTTTTATAACCTTTACTCATTAGTTTTCCCCCATTTTTCGGTAAGATACTTTATATAGCGGCTTACATCAAATTCGTTCCCCGTCATTTTCTTAAGAAGCTTCTCCGTACTGATAGATTTGCCATATCTGTAAATATTCTCGGTAAGATAACTCCTTATCTCAGATATATTGCCTTCTCTTAAATATCTGTCAACAGGCATTATGCTTTCAAGATGATAATATATCTGTGCAGCAACGGCGCTTCCTATCAGATATGACGGAAAATAACCAAATTCTCCCGCTGCCCAGTGAACATCCTGTAGCACGCCCTCCGCATCGTTAGACGGTACTACGCCCAGATACTTTTTATACCTTTTATTCCATTCATCCGGAAGCTCTTCTACATCCATTGTACCCGATATTAATTTTTTTTCAAGCTCATATCTGATAATTATATGAAGAGGATATGTTAATTCGTCCGAAACGGTCCTTATCGGTCCCGGATTAACCCTGTTCATTGCACTCATAAACATATCGAGCGAAACGTTGGAAAGCTTATCCTGCATAGCCTCTTCAAGTCTTGGGTACACCGGTTCCCAAAAGCTTTTTCTTTTGCCTATCATATTTTCAAAAAACCTTGACTGTCCCTCATGCATTCCCATCGAAGTGCCTTCACCGCAGACTGTAAGTGTAAATACGTCCGCAATTCCCTGCTCGTACAATGCGTGTCCGGTCTCATGTATAACTGAAAATATCGGATCCAATATATCCTTTGTCTCATAATTATTAGTCATTCTCACATCATGGTTATGAATATTAATAGTAAACGGATGCGCGCTCTCGCCTGTTGTTCCGCGTCTTTGATTAAAGCCAAGATATCCGGCAAGATACCCGCAGAAGCCCTTAAGCTTTTCCATATCATTTTTTGACTTTATGATTGTAAAAGAATAATCCGTCTCATCCTTTTTCTGATTATTCACCGCTGTTTTAACAAGCGGTATTACGGCATTCTTTATCTGTGCAAATACATCGTCCAGCCGCTCGGACATAAATTCAGGTTCAAATGATGACAAAAGCACATCATAGCCGCATTTTTCGTCTGTCTTTGTATATCCGGCAAACTTTTTCTTATAATCAACTATTTTCTTAAGCTGTGGTGCAAATTCTGAAAAAGAGGCATTTTTTTTGGCTCTTGCCCATATATTAATCGATTTGGCAGTAAGCTCCGAAAACTCCCTGTACTCTGCGGAGGGTATTCCCGAAATCTCACGCCTCTTTTTTACCGCTTCCCTTACAATTGCTCTTTCTACAGCTGTAAGCTTACCGTTTTCCGCTTCTTTTTTACATTTATCGAGAAGTGTGTTAAACGTTCCGTTAGTAAATATATCATGATAATCATTAGAAATAATGCCCGCCACCTTTGATGTATACATATCTGAAGCTGCCGGCGCGTTTACCTGACTGTCGTAATCTATAAGATTCAGCACTGATACATATGCTGCCGCTCTCTGCAGATATTCATTAAGCTTGTCAAAATTTTTAGACATATTATTCACTCCTGATAAAATATTAATAGATACAGTTAGTATGCGCAGCTTGTGCCGTATTATTACATCTGATGACGAACTACGGCATATTCGTCCCCATTCTGATAATAAGGACATGCCTGGCGGTGGCCGGACATCATCCGGTAATATTCATCCTCATCAAGATTAACAGCGCATATATACTCCTGATATTCATCATCATATTCATTATGCGCGCATGTATCACATTGATTACTCATCTTTACTGCTCCTTGCCATTGTAATAAAACAATTATTCTGTAATATTGCCATATACGTTACAACCCTGTCAAGCATACGTGCTTTTTCATCAGGAAATTTATGTTCCATAATCAGAACAATATCATATACGGTATTGCCTCCGTCTATACTATTCCACACTGCGGTACCATAGCTGTCAAGCGATATATGACTGACACGCGGTTTTTTAAAAAACCTTTGGGCAATAAAGTGGTAAAAGCCTTTATTTTCAACATCAATAACTGCCATTCCGCTCTTATCCGTCTTCCAGAGCCTTTCCTTTGATTTTTCAGGTATTTGATTCAGATAATTCTCAGATATAATTTTTTTCTTTTTATTATTATTCATACTAATCTTTATTCCTGTTATTTTTATTATAAAGCGTAATATATATCATAATACCTATCAATACTGCAAATGCTATACATCCGCCTGTGTTGCCAAGGCTTACGCCATAATCAGTAAGCTTAATCTTTTCACCTACGCCTATCGCTACAAGCACCGCCAGAATTATCCCTACCAGTCCTTCTCCTGCAATCATGCCCGATACATATAAAACTCCGTCGTTGATAACTTCTTTTCTTCTTTTTTCATCCTTAAACCTGCGCTTCTCATACCAAAGCCTGACAAGACCTCCGGCCATAATCGGGGTAGACAGATGAATAGGAAGATAAAGCCCGATAGCAAACGGCAGTACGGGAATCCCTATAATCTCAATAGATATTGCAATAAATATTCCAAGGAAAATAAGCCCCCAGGGAATATTGCCGTCCATAACTCCTTCAACAACCATCTTCATAAGAGTAGCCTGTGGAGCCGGAAGCTCAGCGCCGCCGTATTCCCATGCCATATTAAGAAGATACAGCACTCCGCCTATCGTAAGGCCTGAGAATACCGCGCCGACAAGCTCTCCTATCTGCTGCCTGACAGGAGTCGCGCCTACAATATAACCAGCCTTAAGGTCCTGTGAAGTATCGCCGGCCATTGCAGCCACAATACATATAACCGTACCTATGCATATAGCTGTAGTCATGCCTGATGTGCCTGTATTACCTGTAGCCTTAAGAATAATCGTGGATAAAAGAAGCGTTGCTATAGCCATGCCTGATACCGGATTATTAGAAGAACCTACAAGCCCTACCATTCTTGCCGACACCGTTGCAAAAAAGAAACCAAATACTACTATAATCAATGCAGCCACAGGTCCGATAGCGACAGACGGGATAAAACACAGTATAATCATTACCAGTATAATTCCAATAATCACATACTTAAACGGCAGATCTCTTGACGTACGTTCCGTACCTCCCTTATGGTTAAATCCTTTAACAGCTTTTCTAAATGTTGATACAATAAGCGGCAGTGATTTGATAAGGCTTAAAATACCTCCGGCTGCAACTGCTCCCGCGCCTATATAACGTATATAGCTTCCCCATAATTCCCATGTATCAAGCGTGTTGATTGGAACATCTGCGGGAAAAAGAACATTATCTCCGCCAATAAATACAAGAGCCGGCATCAGCACGAACCATCCAAGCACTGCGCCGCCCAGCAGATACGAAGCCACTCGCGGGCCGCATATATAACCCACGCCAAACAGGGCCGGAAGCACATCTATTCCTATTCCGGAACCCTGGTATGCAGGTATCTTCCAGTCAACCTCGCTTGGAAACAGGCTTAACCCGTCCGCCACAAACTTATATACTGCAGAAATACCAAGTCCCAAAAATACAAGCTTTGATTTCTCTCCACCCTCTTCTCCCGCAAGAAGAACCTCTGAGCAGGCTGTGCCCTCAGGAAACGGAAGCACTCCATGTTCTTCAACAATAAGAGCCGTCCTTAAAGGCACCATAAACAAAACTCCCAGCACGCCTCCGCATATTGCAATAACCGCTATTACCCAAAACGAAGGAGAAGCAGTCTTTCCTCCGCTTTCTGCCGCCCACATAAAAAGCGCGGGCAGTGTAAATATCGCTCCTGCCGCCAGAGATTCTCCTGCGGAGCCTATTGTCTGCACCATATTATTCTCAAGAATGGAATCCTTCTTCAAAATGATGCGTATGATTCCCATTGAAATAACTGCAGCGGGAATAGACGCTGATACTGTCATGCCTACGCGGAGTCCCAGATAAGCGTTAGCACCGCCGAACAATACTGACAATATAATACCGGTAATAACAGATAATACTGTAAATTCCGGCATCACTTTATCACTTGGGATAAATGGCCTGAATTTTTCTTCCGAATTCTTCATAGCTGTCATTCTCTTTCTATAGAATAAAAATTGTTATTAACAATATGCCCCTTTATCCCGTTAATCATACAATTCATTATCAATATACTTCTGCGTTTCGTCTTTAGCAGCTTTGGCAGCTCTTTTGGCAGTCTCTTTTACAGCTTCATCATATCCTGTAAGCGCGGCGAACGGAGCAAACTGCGCGGCGCGGTTATACATGCTCATACGAGGGTGTCTTTCTGACACATGATGCTCTAGCTTAATAATGTCCTCATAAGAATCCTTTTTCTTCATTATGCCTTATGCCCTCCTATCTGATTATTGCGTTCTACAGCCGTAGCATCCTCATACAGACTCATTCCTTTTAATATAGCGTTCTTGCCATACCTGTTTTTTATACCGATAACAGCCTTTTGGATATTCTTTTCTTTTTCTTCATCTTCATTAATCATATCGCAGTCCGAAAACAAATCCAGCTGTGTAAAAGAGTCCTCTCCCGATACAGCGTCTTCATTTATAACATTGCCTGCGGTTACTGTTATTCTTCTTATAAGAAGATTATGGTCAGTAATATCGTCATACAATGCAAGAGCCTTATCAATTATAAGCTTAGATGATGAAGTCATCTTGCCGAGACCTGCTGTACCATGTGCATGCTTAGGAACTTTTCTGCCGTAATTATCGGTTGTCACAGGTCCTTTATACAGCTTTCTTCTTTCAGTATCGGTAAGATTCTCTATATCATAGCCTATAGTAAGAACAATACGGTCAGTAACAAGCTTCTTTTCAACCAAATCCAGCACAAGCTGGTCTGTCATCTCATGCACTATCAGCCTTGCCTGCCTGTTATCATACGGGCATTTCAGAACCTGACCTGAACTTACGCTGCTCTCATCAGGCTTATATGCCTTGATATCCGCCATCGTACACGGCTCATAGCCCCATGCATGGTCAATCAAAAGCTCTGCATTAACTCCAAACATCTTATACAAAAGCTCCTCGTTATAATATTCATCATCTTTTCCCACCGAGCATCTGGCTATATCTCCCATAGTATACAGTCCGCATTCCATAAGCCTGCGCTCATAGCCCCGTCCTATACGCCAAAAATCAGTAAGCGGCGTATGGTTCCATAACACACGCCTATACGACATCTCGTCAAGCTCTGCCACCCTTACGCCTTCTTCATCAGCATCTATATGCTTTGCAACTATATCCATTGCGATTTTGGCAAGATACAGGTTGGTCCCGATTCCAGCCGTCGCCGTGATCCCTGTAGTACCAAGAACATCCTTAATAATCTTTACCGCAAACTGCTTCGGCGTAAGCCCATATATTTTTAAATATCCAGTTGCATCTATAAAGACTTCATCAACTGAATACACATGAATATCCTCAGGAGCAACGTATCTGAGGTAAATATTATATATTCTTGTACTGTATTCCATATAATAAGCCATTCTTGGAATTGCAGTTATATATGAAAGAGAAAGCTCCTTAGAAGCTGCAAGCTCCAGAGCATTACTCGATTCGCCAAAAAACACTCCTTTCGGCGCGTTAAGCCTGCGCGCGCAGTTTATCTCCTTTACCTTTTCTATTACTTCAAATAATCTTGCCCGTCCCGAAATACCATATTCCTTAAGCGAAGGCGATACCGCAAGACATATGGTCTTCTGGGTTCTGCCCTCGTCTGCCACAACAAGATTAGTCGTAAGCGGGTCAAGCCCTCTCTCCACACACTCTACAGACGCATAAAACGACTTAAGGTCAATAGCAATATAAATACGATTGTCTCGCTCCACCTGATATCCCTTCTTCTTATAATATTTTTTATTATACCAAACATCTGTTCTCTTTTCAAGTTTATATTTAGGCAGTATAATAATAAATATTTAACTGCAATGGAGGAAATATACATGAAAGACATCACAATATCAGACTCAATCATCTATGTCGGCGTAGACGACAAAACAATCGATTTATTTGAAAGCCAGTATGTAGTTCCTAACGGAGTTTCTTACAATTCTTATATCATCCTTGATGATAAAATTACTATAATGGATACCGTTGATAAACGCGGAACGGACGAATGGCTTGCCAACGTAAAAAATACTCTAGGCGGTAATAAGCCTTATTATCTTGTTGTATCGCACCTTGAACCGGACCATGCCGGCAACATTCAGACATTAATTGAAATGTATCCTGATATCAAAATCGTAGGCAATACTAAAACGTTTGCAATGATTGGCCAGTTTTTTAATGTAGAAATTTCTGACGACAAAAAGGTTGTCGTCGGCGAGGGCGACACATTAGAGCTTGGAAAACATACGCTTCAATTCTTTATGGCGCCTATGGTACACTGGCCTGAAGTTATGGTCACATACGAGCAGAGTGAAAAAGTTCTGTTTTCCGCTGATGGCTTCGGTAAATTCGGCGCACTTGACACAGATGAAGACTGGACATGCGAAGCAAGGCGCTACTACATGAATATCGTCGGCAAATACGGAGCTCCTGTTCAGACGCTTCTTAAAAAAGCCGCAGCGCTTGACATACAGACCATTTGCCCGTTACACGGTCCAATACTTAAAGAAAATCTCGATTACTATATCGGTAAATATCAAATATGGAGCAGCTATGAGCCTGAAGATGAAGGAATCGTAATTGCATGTGCTTCAATTCACGGAAACACTATGGCGGCATGCGAGAAATTCGCAGAAATTCTTACCGAAAAAGGGGCAAAGAAGGTTTCTATATTTGACCTTGCAAGAGACGACATGGCAGAGGCAATTGAAGATGCATTCCGATATGATACTCTCGTGCTTGCCGCAGCTTCATACGACGGCGGAGTATTCCCATGCATGGAAGACTTTTTGAATCACCTTAAGTCAAAAGGCTACCAAAAACGCAGAGTTGCATATATCCAGAACGGAAGCTGGGGACCTTGCGCCGGAAAGGTAATGAAAGGCATTGTTGAACAGATGAAAAATATTACAGAAGCAGAACCAATGGTAACTATTAAATCTACAATGAAAGCTGAAACTGTGGACGAGCTTATTGTACTGGCAGATGCGCTTGTAAAATAATAACATATCAGATTTCCACATACGTTAATTAAACTACAAAAGAGCTTCCTGTTTACGGATTAATATTCTTAAACAGGAAGCTCTATAATTATCAGATTACAGTTCTGAGGTCACGCTTTCAGCGCTTTTTGCTTTTTACGCTCATTATTTTTTAACCTTTACATTAACTGTAGCCTTCTGTCCATTATTTAATTTTAACGTTATCTTGCACTTACCCTTTTTCTTACCTTTTACAATACCTTTTTTACTTACAGAAGCAATTTTTTTATTAGACGTACTGAATTTGACTTTTCCTGTATATCCTTTTGTAACAGTATAAGAAATCCTGGCTTTTTTCTTTACTTTTACAACAATGCTCTTCTTCTTAACAGAAATTTTATATGTACTGGAGTTATATATCTTAGATACGGGCGTAAGCGCCGGTTTGATTGTTGATGTGGCTTGTATCGGAGTCGGCGGCGTAACAATTGGCTGTGGCTCAATAAGGCCTGACACCGTGAATGATACCATAGTATGATATCCATTGGCATCCTCAAGCCTTGCCACATAAGTACCGTTTTGGGTTATAGTCTTAACTGTTCCTTCTACCGCATTAGCTCTGTCAGATGTATTCCAAAACTTTGTACTGGAAATAATGGACGGATCATATTCTCCCTTTTCAACACGCAGTAATCCTTTACCTACGTCGCTTCCGCTAAAAGTAACGGTGGCGGCAGTATTGTCAGAATTATTAACCACAGAAGCGTCAAGCCTGCCTTCACAGCTTACAAAGCCCATGTATGTATACATTGTAATTAACCCTGTACCATTCCAGCGGATGCCTTTCCAATAGTAATTACCCGGAGTCACATAACATGCATAAGGCTTTTCATCTGCCGAGCTATAACTGCCAGCCTTTAAAATACTTGAAGCACACGCTTTGTCAGAATACAGAAATAAATCAATACATCCTTCCTGTTCTACCGGATATACAAGCAGCCATCCGCTTTCTGTAACTTTTATGCTATGAACGTCTGTTGTGCCGCTCCATGAGGTTTCTACATTATCGCTTGAAACATACTGATTAGCTTTTACTTTTTCAAGAAGTTCAGCATCGCCTGTTACAGCAATATCTTTTGCATCAACGTCCTGCGCCGCGTCATATTTCACACTGGTATCAGCATATTCTACGCCTTGTGCATTATCCGGTATGAATCCTATAAAAATATTAGCCTGAATCGGATTGGTTCCGTTCCATCTTTCACCGCGCACATAATATGTACCTGCCGAAATATTTGTCTGGGCAATATCATCTCTGTCTGATGCAAGCGCGTCAGCAGACAGCTTTTCCATTGTCAGGGCAAAATCAGAATAAACGGTAGCCTTTACATGACCATCTTGTGATAATGGACAAACAAGTAATTTACCTGAAGATGGAATAACCAGCTTATATACCTCTGTCGTTCCGCTCCAATCTTCTTCAATTTCTTCCTGAATACTGCACGGATTATTGTTGTCAATATAATTTCTAAAATCTGTAACACTTTTTACCGTTGCATAAGTTACCGGCTGGTCAAGACCTGCTGCTTCGGCTTTTTTGTCTACAATAAAACTGCATGTTAAGACAAGTACAAAAGCATAAACAATCAGGCAAATCCCAAAATTTGATTTTTTGCTAATATTCTTCATAATAGCCTCCTCTTTCATTTTATTTTAAAATAATATACTTACAGTATTCAGTATATTATTTTTTTACATAATATTCAACCTGAAACTATTTATAATTATAATAAAATTTCATTACAATGCCCAGAGAATATCGTTGTTATTTAATGGATAAACATGCGGATAAGCTTTTCATACATTTTTTTGTATGGCTGATAGCGCATAGGCAGATCAAGCCATGTATATTTTTTTACAATACTTTTTTCATGAGAGAATGTATCAAAGCTTTTCTTTCCGTGATAACTGCCCATTCCGCTGCCGCCCACACCGCCAAAGCCCATTTTGGACGTTGCAAGATGAATAATTGTATCATTTACGCAGCCTCCGCCGAATGCAGCTGTGTTAAGGAATCTCTTTTCAGTATCAGAATCGGACGTAAACAGATATAATGCCAAAGGCTGCGGCCTGCTCTTCACAAACCTGTAAGCTTCGTCAATATGAGAAACCTCTATAACAGGAAGAACGGGTCCGAATATTTCCTCCTGCATGACGGCGTCGCTTTCAGCTACTCCGCATAGAATCGTCGGCGCTATCTGAAGCGTATCCTTACTGCCATAGCCTCCTATTACTGTTTTATTCTTATCTATAAGCCCCATCACACGATTATAATGCCTCTCATTAATCATTTTTCCATAATCTCTATTATCAAGCGGATTGTCACCGTACTGAAGCCGTATCTGCTTTATAAGCTCTTCTACAAGCTCTTCCTTAACGCTTTTTTCTACCAAAACATAATCCGGCGCAACACAGGTCTGCCCGCAATTAAGAAATTTGCCAAATACGATACGCTTTGCAGCTATCTTAATATTAGCCGTGCGGTCTATTACACACGGACTTTTGCCTCCAAGCTCAAGCGTAACCGGCGTAAGATTTTTGGACGCCTTTTCCATAACAAGTCTGCCTACGGTTACTCCGCCTGTAAAAAATATATAATCAAATTTTTGGTCAAGCAGCGCGCTGTTCTCTTTTCTTCCGCCCAGGACAACCGCAACATACTCCTCTGGAAATATTTCGCTTATCATTGCCTTGATAACTGCAGAAGCAGCCGGAGAATATGCCGACGGCTTTACTATACAGCAGTTGCCCGCCGCTATTGCCCCGATTAACGGCTCCAGCGTAAGAAGAATCGGATAATTCCATGGCGACATGACAAGCGTCACGCCGTATGGCTCTTTAACGACAAAGCTTTTTGCCGCAAATTGTGCAAGAGGGGTTACTGCACGCGTTCTTCTGCTCCATTTTTTCACATGCTTTTTCATATAATTAAGCTCTGACATCGTAAGTCCGGTTTCGCACATGTAAGCTTCATGTACTGATTTATTAAGGTCCTCCTTAACAGCTGCATTCAATCTGCCCTCCCATTCCTTCAATGCATTATACAGCTTATTAAGCGCCTGCATTCTGTAGGAAATATCTATAGTACGCCCGGTATTAAAAAATGCTCTTTGTCTTTCAACTAATTGTTCTATATCCATTATTCATTATCCTCCGATAATCTCATACATAGCCGCAAGTTCTTTTTTGCTCATAAGCTTTGGCACGGGATACAGAGGATTAGCCTCCGCATCGGCGTGCTTTGCCATGACCGGTATATCGCATGCCTGAATTTCAGGTATGTGCCTTGGAATGTCCATATAGTCATTCATTTTCTGAATCCATTCAATGAACATTGCCGCCGTTTCACTATCGTCATATCCATCTTTAACTACGCCTGTTCTTCTGGCAAGCTCTGAAAGCTTACTTTCACAGCTTGAACCATATTCACGAAGCATTATAGGGAGTATAACCGCATTTGCATGCCCGTGTGCAATTCCGTACTGTCCTCCCAGCGAATGTGCGATAGCATGCACATAACCTACGTATGACTGGGAAAATGCAATACCTGCATAATATGCCGCCCTTAACATGGCGTCTCTTGCCTTAAAATCATTGCCATTATCGTATGCCCTTTTTAAATATTTATATATAAGCTTTACCGCATATTCGGCTTTATTTCTTGTATTAGCCGTAGTGGAACCTCCGATATAAGCTTCCACAGCATGGGTCAGCGCGTCCATTCCCGTTGTCGCCGTAAGCGCCGGAGGCAGCCCAAGCGTAACCCTGTAATCAAGAACCGCGTATCTTGGTATAAGCGAAAAATCATTTACAGGATACTTATGATGTCTGCCGCCGTCCGTTATAACCGCAGCAAGCGTCGTTTCACTTCCTGTTCCTGCTGTGGTTGGAACCGCGATAAGAAGCGGAAGCTTTTTATGTATTTTTAAAAGTCCCTTCATGCTGCTTACCTGCTGATTAGGTTTTACAACCCGTGCTCCGCATATTTTGGCACAGTCCATAGACGAACCTCCGCCAAACGCCACTATAGCCTGACACTGCTCCTTTATGTATAATCTGCGCGCCTCCTCAACATTATCAATTGTAGGGTTAGGAACTGTATTATCATACACGGCGGTATATATTTTTCTTTTCTTAAAAGCTTCCTCAAGATAGGATGTGATACCCAGATTTCTTATACCTTTATCAGTCACAAGAAGCACTCTCGTTATATGCTTCTTCCTGAGAAGAGGAACCAAATCTTCTATATTACGCATTATCTTCGGCTCCCTGTATGGAAGAAATGGCATTGCAATGTGAAAACACTGCTGAAAAATTCTGCAGTATGCTTTTCTTACGGGATTCATTAGTATTCTCCTTTATGATATAATGAGCGCTAGCGAGCTGGAGCATGCGTTAGCATATTCATCGCGAGCGGCGAATGGCAGTCACGATAGTTGCGAAGCAATGGTAAGCATCAAAGATGCGAATCGTGATATAATGATTTACACGTTTTTATTGTAAATAAATACTATCATATAAGGTTTTTTATTACAAGTCATGGTATTATTCATACACAAGAGCCCCACATATGCGAAAGGAATATGAGCATGAAGAAAGGCTCAAAAAAACATAAATGGGGCTCTTAAGTTATAAACAGCCTGCCTGCTAATCGTGTACAGAAAGGTGTACTTTTTTAAAATCAATTATCATTTAACATTTTCTGTTGAAAAACAGATATATTAATGGTATTATGATGATAATAAACAGCTTCTATGTATTTACAAAAAAGTACACTTTTCTGCAAAATTTTCTTTTACAATAATTGGTTTTTACTGCATTTATTTTCATATACCCCTGCTTTATAACGAAAAGATGATATTGGCATTCCCAGCGTTCTCGCTGCGTTTGAACATGTTATTCTACCGGTTTTATACAGCCTGTAAACACTGTAAAAATTCTCAGGAAGCGGCGCAGGCGGACGTCCGAACTTTACGCCGCGTGATTTGGCGGCAGCAATTCCCTCGGCCTGGCGCTTTCTGATATTGTTACGTTCATTTTCTGCGACAAATGACAATATCTGCAATACAAGATCTGCTATAAAGGTACCCATTAAGTCTTTTCCATTTCTTGTATCAAGAAGGGGCATATCTATTACACATATATCAACACCAATTTCTTTTATAATTTTTTTCCATTGAATTTGAATCTCATCATAATTGCGTCCCAAACGGTCAATACTTAATATATAAAGCAAATCTCCAGCCTTAAGCTTATTTATGAGTTTGAGATAATTAGGCCGCTCAAAATTTTTCCTGATTGTTTATCCATATAAATATTTTCATAGGGAACGGCATTTTCACGCATTGCAATTATCTGCCTGTCCTCGTTCTGGTCTGTAGACGATACTCTGACATAACCATATATACTCATATAAACTTCTCCTTCCTACTATCTATTATTTTATAAAATCACTTGCATATTCATACAACCCATGTTATACTTTTCAGAACAGATGTTCGCGAACAGGTGGTTGCTTTATGATTATACTTGAGAATGCTTCAATCGATGACAAATTAAGGATACTTTCTGATTCTGCCAAATATGACGTCGCATGCACATCAAGCGGTGTAGAACGAAAAGCTGCAAAAGGCAGTATCGGCAACACGTGTGCAAGCGGTATATGCCATAGTTTTTCTGCTGACGGACGGTGTATATCCCTGCTAAAGGTTCTGTATACCAACGAGTGCATATATAACTGCAGATATTGTATTAACCGTGCGGATAACGACGTTCCCCGCGTATCTTTTACCCCTGAGGAGCTCTGCATGCTGACAATGGAATTTTATAAGCGCAATTATATCGAAGGGCTGTTTTTAAGCTCCGGTATACTGCGCTCTCCTGATTATACTATGGAGCTCATTATCGAAAGCCTCCGCATGCTCAGGGAAGACTATCATTTTGGCGGCTATATACACTGTAAAGCTATCCCCGGCACATCTTCGGAGCTTGTAGAGCTTGCCGGATGGTATGCAGACCGTATGAGCATTAATCTTGAACTGCCTACTGCCGACGGATTAAAGCGTCTTGCACCTAACAAGACGCGGACAGCTATATTAAAGCCTATGCGTCAGATTCAGCTTGGAATGGATGAAAGCAGGCGGCTTCTCGGTATGAAGGGCGGTAACCAAAGCGCATACTGGTACACAAGAAAGCGTCTTAATGGTAATCAGAATGTGCTTCATACAGACAATACGCTGTCAGACCCCGCCTCTTTAAGTACATCAAGCCAAAAGGCATCAGCTCCTGATACCGTGTCTGCTTCTTCATTTCCTGCGCTAAGAGCGCCAAGGCGACTTATGGACAGGGGCTTTGTTCCTGCCGGACAAAGTACACAGATGATTATAGGAGCGTCAGGTGAGACAGACCTCGAAATCATATCTGTAACAGAAGCCTTATACCAAAAGTTTGATTTAAAGCGTGTATTTTACTCAGCATTTATTAATGTCAATCAGGACAGCACGCTTCCGGCGCTTTCAGACGGGCCTCCTCTTGCCAGAGAGCACCGTCTGTATCAGGCGGACTGGCTTATAAGATATTACGGTTTTCGTGCAAGCGATATTCTCAGCAGCGCCCGGCCTAATTTCAATCCGTTTCTTGACCCCAAATGCGACTGGGCTCTAAGACATCTTGAAAGATTTCCGGTAGAGATTAACAAAGCAGATTATGACACGCTTTTAAAGGTTCCGGGAATAGGCGCAAAGTCAGCCGGAAGGATAGTTAAAGCAAGACGCATGGGTTCCCTCAGCTTTAACGACCTTAAGGCTATCGGCGTCGTATTAAAGCGCGCAGTCTACTTTATTACATGCAACGGAAAGATGTTTGAAAGCAGCATACGAATTAATGAAGACTGGATAACAAGGCGTCTTCTTAATGATGATATCAGGCTCAGGGATAATGTATATGCAGATAATATCACATACAGCCAGATGCACCTTTTTGATTTTGCACCACAGGGAGGAATTACATGAAGCCTACACGTATATACCAGTGTCCCGATACAACCTGCGGCATACTGACAGGAATATATGAAGCCGGAATATCACGTTACGGACACGATTATATAAAGCTCACAGTCGAAGACCCAAAGATTCCTGCGCCTACGTCTCTTTTCTCTGAATATATTGAGATAACCGAAGACTACAGGAAAGCGGACAGCGCAGCGGAAAGCATACGAAAGAACATATCAGAGACTGCTTATAATTATACAATAACAGCGCTTCTGTCTTCTGATGCAGATAAGGCTGATATTGCTTATCATTTCCTTGTATACGGCTTTCACTTAGGACCGCGCGTCATATCTGCGCTTCAACTGCCCTGGGTACGCCGGATGTTTGAACTTAATCGCAAAGTGATGAATGAAGCTCATTTTTTCAGAGAGTTTCTGCGCTTCTCACAGTCAGACGGAGTATATTTATCAGTTATTGAACCAAAAAGCAGGGTGGTCTCACTTATTATGCCGCATTTCTCTGACAGGCTTAACTGCGAGCCGTTTATAATATATGACAAAACACATGCGGAAGCAGGCATACACCCTGTACACGGCGAATGGTTTATAAGAAAAATTCTGCCTGATATGGAACAAACCCTGGAAAATATGTATAATAATACAGACGAGCTTAAAGCTCTTTGGAGAACCTTTTTTGATTCAATAGCAATAAAAGAACGCATGAACCCCAGCCTGCAGAGGAACATGCTTCCGATTCATTTCAGAAAGCACATGACAGAATTTATGGAGGAACAGCGTGGACAACACTAACTGGTTTGATAAACGATACTACTCTCTCGGCGCATATTTTAAGAACAGGTACGGCCATAAGCTTTACAAAATATCCGTAGACGCAGGCCTAAGCTGTCCTAACCGCGACGGCACGCTTGACAACAGAGGCTGTATCTTTTGCAGTGCAGGCGGAAGCGGCGATTTTGCAGTATCATTGTCTGACGCGCTTGATATATGCGACAGCGCGCAGAATAAGAAGTATGTAATATATTTTCAGGCATTTACCAATACCTACGGAGATATAGAGTATCTTTGCGATATATATACAAGTGCTCTGTCACATCCGAATGTTTACGGCATATCCATAGGAACCCGTGCGGACTGCCTTGGCTCTGATGTTCTTTTTTTACTGCAAAGCCTTAATGCTTTCTATGCAGAACAAAACAAATTCATATGGATTGAGCTTGGTCTTCAGACAATTCACGAAAGCACCGCGTCTTACATAAGAAGAGGATATTCTCTGTCCGTATATGACAAAGCGGTATCCTCCCTTAACGCAATAGATATTCCTTATATAACCCACGTAATCTTAGGTCTTCCGAACGAATCGTATGAAATGATGCTTGATACAGTTCGCTATATATGCAGAGACGGCAGCCTGTTCGGAGTAAAACTGCAGCTTCTGCATGTACTTAAAGGCACTGACCTTGCAAATGATTATATGAATTGTAAGTTTCGCACTCTTACACTTTCAGAATACCTTAATCTTGTTATAGAGTGCCTGAGAAACATTCCAGACAATGTAGTCATTCACCGTGTTACAGGCGACGGCCCTAAAAATATACTTATTGCTCCCGAATGGTCCGGCAGCAAAAAAAATGTACTTAATTCCCTCCACAGACTTATGAAAGAAAAAAATGTCCGTCAGGGCGACTGCGTCTGATAAAGCTTATCCAAATGCCCTGCTTATTTCCTCTTCCTCATACTGACGCGTATACAGGGAATAATAATACCCCTTTTTATCAATTAAAGCGTCATGTCTGCCCTGCTCAACTATTTTTCCGTCGCGCACCACAAGAATCAAATCTGCATTTCTGACGGTTGACAGACGGTGTGCAATTACAATGGAAGTTCTTCCTTTTATGATATTATCAATTGCAGCCTGAATACGTTGTTCAGTAATAGTATCGACAGAGGCCGTAGCCTCGTCAAGTATTATTATTTTGGGGTTAGACAGAATAGCCCTTGCAAAAGAAATAAGCTGCTTTTCACCTGTAGACAGCAAATCGCCTCCTTCGCCGACATCACTTTCAAGACCTTTTTCAAGCTTATTTATAATATCGTCCGCAGATACCAGCCTGAGAGCTTCTGCAATCTCTTCATCTGAAGCCGACGGATTTCCATACAGCAGATTCTCTCTTACAGTACCTGAGAACAGATGCGGAGTCTGAAGCACATATCCTATTGCGCTGTGAAGCCACAGCTGGGAACGCTCTCTTGCATCACGTCCGTCAATCAGAATCTTTCCGAATGTAGGTTCAAAAAATCTGCATACAAGATTTACAAGCGTGGATTTTCCTGCTCCGGTCTCTCCGACAATGGCAATATTCATTCCAAATGGAATCTTAAGGTTAAAGTTCCTTAACACATATTCATCACCGTCAGGATACATAAAACTTACATCCTTAAATTCAATATCGCCTTTTATATCTTCCCAGTTCTGATATTTAGGATTAAAGCTGTCGCCGTATTTTTCTATAACCTCAGGAGTATCGAAAACATCCGGCTTAGTTTCCATAAGATGCGTAAAACGCTCAATATTAACCTGAGTTGTTATAAGGTCAGAAATACAGTCCACAAGCCATCTTATCGGCTCCATCATACCCTGTGCATATGACATGAACATAGAAAATGTACCGACTTCATTCTCAGCAATATATCCGCCGCGCCAAAGCACAATTGCAATCGCACACGAAGATGCAAAATGCATTGTAGCCGCAAACAGCCCCCGAAGCCTTGCTCCCTGAACAGATTTATTTAACATTGCATTCGTATCTTTTATGAAATGCCTGCTCATTTTTTCTTCAATTACAAGCGTCTTTATAGTCTTTGCTCCGCTTATGCCTTCGTTAAAATTACCTGTAATCGTTGAATTTATTTCACGTATCTCACGGTTTACCTTAATCAGTCTCTTCTGAAATAATGAAAACGTAATTACAATAAGCGGGATAATCAGCACAACAAAAAATGCCAGCTTTGCATTAACCACAAACATTACGACAATTGACCCTGCAAGATAAGAAAGATGCCACACCGCATCCATAAGCCTCCACGACACAAGCGTGCCGATACGCGCCGTATCGCTCATAACCCTTGCGTGTATATATCCTACGCTGTTTTGATTATAATATGAAAACGAAAGCGTCTGTAAATGCTTAAACGCCGCATTTCTCAAATCACGGTTAATACTTACTTCAATCTGAGTGGCACGTGAAGCCGAGATGTAATTAACAATTCCCGCCAATATAATAGTAACTACATATATAAACACAAACTGCGGCAGCGTATCAAGAGTACCCACGCCCACAAAATAATTTAACGCATACCTCTGATAAACCGGCAGAAGAATATCCGTAAGACTTCCGAACAAACCGCATATTACCATAATAGTTATAATCAACCGGTACTTTTTCATATATGGAATAATTTTTTCTACACCGAAAAATCTCATGCCTGTACTATCCTTTCCTATACAACATTTTCATCCTTACCGCCTGACTGGATTTCGTATATTTTCTGATATATTCCTCCAGCGCTCTTCAACATCTGGTGCGTTCCCTCTTCCACAATTCTTCCATGCTCAAGCACAATAATTTTATCTGCCTTACTGAGCGTTGTAATTCTATGTGAAATAAGTATTACGCTTGATTTGTCAAAATGCTTTTCAAGTGCATTTCGTATTTTTTCGTCCGTCTCCGTGTCTACAGCCGAAAGTGAATCATCAAATATCATAATCGGAGTATTTTGGGTAAGAATTCTGGCAATCGCAGTTCTTTGTTTCTGTCCTCCCGAAAGAGTAACCCCTCGTTCCCCGACAAACGTATCATATCCCTTTTTAAATCCTGATATTGTCTCTTCCATACATGCTGTCCTTGCCGCTTCACGTATCTCGCTTAACGTAATATCAGGTCTTGTAATACCGATGTTTTCAGCAAGCGTCCTTGAAAACAGATATGGCTCCTGTAAAACCATCCCTATATTGCTTCTTAGATGCTCTGCTTTTATATCAGCGATATCAACTCCTCCTATAGTAATCCGTCCCGAATTTTCAGGCAGATCATACAGTCTGTCTAAGAGAAGCATAAGCGTGGACTTTCCACTTCCAGTCCCGCCAAGTATTCCGAGTGTGCTTCCGCCTTTCATAGTAAAAGAAATATTTGAAAGCGCCTCGCTGCAGCCTTCATATGCAAAGCTAACATTGTCAAATACAATGTCACCGTCCATAGGCGGCGTAACCGCATCAGGTCTGTCAGCTTCAATGTCCGACTCCATAATATAATGTATACGGCCCGCTGCAACTCCTGCCTGGCTCATATCGGAAATCATACGTCCAAGCTGTCTTATAGGCCATACAAGAAGTGAATTGTATGAAATAAATGCAATATACTCTCCGGTGCTCATAGTTTTATTAATACAAAATACAGCTCCAAATATAACAACAAGCATAACCTGTAAGCCTGACAATATATCCGACGTGCTCCAAAACCTGCTCATAACCTTTGCAAGCTTAACCCACAGCCCGGTATACTTCTCGTTTTGCGCGACAAACCTCTCTCTTTCGTACTCTTCCCTTCCAAAAGTACGGACTACGCGCACGCCTGTAAGATTTTCCTGGGCCATCGCGGACAAGATTCCTTCATTCTCATCACATTCTTTAAAACCTCGTCCGATTTTTTTATGAAACAAAAATGAATAAAATATAATAAACGGCATAGGCGCAAGAGCAATAACAGTAAGAACTATATCCATAGAAAGCATAAATGACACTGATAATACAAGCAATATCACAATGCGGAAAACCGACGTGAGCTGCTCTGAAACAAAATTCTTTACCGTATCAATATCAGACGTACACCTTTGGATAATATCGCCCGTCCGGTTTTTCATATGCCATGAATAGGGCAGATGCTCTATATGTGAGAACAGAGAATCTCTCATATTCTTCACAAGCGTTTCGGATGCTTTGGTATTGCTGACACGAAAAACATATTGAAATATAACTTTAACTAAGGCTGTGACTACAATAGCCAAAGCCATAATCCAAAGATGTGTTTTTAGATATGTAAATCCTCCAAAGATATTCACAATATTCATTATACTGTCAGAAAATTCTGAAGGATTACCGCCGATAACATTATCTACTGCCATTCTGATAATCTGAGGATTAATCATGTCTGCCAGCGCTATTGCTACTGCAGATATAATACTTATCAGAAACATCCCCCGGCAACCCTTAAGGAATCCCCAAATCATTGAAGTCGTTTTATTAGTTTTATTATTTTTTTTCATTCTCTTATCCACTCGCAATCAATAAATAAAGAAATCCCGAAAATACAGCATTTTCAGGACCTTAAGCAGTGGAGTAGGCGGGAATCGAACCCGCGTCCAAAGCATCTTCCATTGTACTTCTACAAGCTTAGCCATCCTTTTAACATTCCCTCTGCCATATCCCGGACGGCGGGGTTATGGGTTTGGTAGCTTTTTAATACGCCCATATGCTAAAAGCATCACATATGTCGTTTCCTGCGTTAATGATGCCCGGCATACTCTGTGCAGGTACAGAGCAGCGGACAGCTGCCATTAGGCAGCGAGTGCTAAATTATCTTCAGCGTTTAATTTTAATTTAAGATTTGACGCATCTACTACGGCTTGCTTCTCCAACTTCTAATACCCTGTCGAAACCTTTACTACCCCAAAATATAATTAAGTATATAATATATACATACTATCTGTCAAATACGTAACGACGAAGCTTTAAAGCTTCTTTCAGCGTCGCGTCGCTGATCTTTCTTTGCTATATCCTGTCTCTTATCATAAAGCTTTTTACCTTTACAAAGACCAATCTCCACTTTTGCAAGACTACCCTTAAAGTATATCTGAAGCGGTACCAAAGTATACCCCTTCTGCGCTATTTTTCCTGTAATCTTTCTAATCTCGCTTCTATGCAAAAGAAGCTTTTTAATACGCAGGGGGTCTCTATTAAATATATTGCCCTTCTCATACGGACTTATATGCATATTATATACAAATACTTCTCCCTGGTCTACTCGGATAAACGATTCTTTTATACTGCATCTGCCCATACGCAGAGACTTGACTTCAGTTCCGTATAACTCTATTCCAGCCTCATATTTTTCCTCTATAAAATAATCGTGATATGCCTTTTTATTATTGGCAATCAGTTTGGTCTGTACATCACCCATAATCTATACCTCATCAAACATAAAATCCACCGTACGCGTTTCCACAGATGCACGCACAACAACTACTCTTACTCTCTGTCCGAGCTCATACACCTTACCACTGAAGCGTCCTGCCATTCTGTATCTGTCTTCCTCAAATTCATAATCGTCATCATACATGTCACTGACTCTTACCATGCCTTCAACGGTATTTGCAAGCGCGACATATATTCCCCATCCCGTGACGCCCGATATTATGCCTTCATACGATTCTCCTATATGGTCAAGCATATATTCAGCCTTTTTAAGCTTATGGACTTCACGCTCCGCTTCCTCTGCGCGCCTTTCCATTTTACTTGACAGGACGGCTATATCAGGGAGTATCTCATTATAATGGTCTATACGCCCCTCGTCAAGACTGCCCTTAAGATTCTCTTTAATAATCCGGTGAATCATCAAATCCGGATATCGCCTTATAGGAGACGTAAAATGACAGTAATACCTGGCGGCAAGACCAAAATGTCCATCCGCTCCCGTAGTATAACTTGCCCTTTTCATTGACCTAAGCGTAAGTCTGCTTATAAGATCTTCCTCAGGCACTCCACAAATCAACTCAAGGAGCTTTTGCACTTCCATCGGATGAACTTCTTTGCCCATCGTCCTTACTTTATATCCAAAATTACTTATAAACACCGACAATTCACGCATTTTCATAATATCAGGCGCTTCATGCGAGCGGTAAATAAACGGACATTCCTGCCAGTAATAATCCTCAGCGATTGTCTCATTAGTTACAAGCATAAATTCCTCAATTATTCTCGTAGCCACATTTCTTTCGTAGGGTTTTATATCAACAGGCTTTCCCTTCTTATCAAGGATAATCTTACTTTCAGGGAAATCAAAATCTATCGCTCCCTTTTTCTTCCTTATCGCTATGCGAAGCTTTGATAATTCTTTCATAAGCATCAGCATATCGGTTACGTCAGAATATTTTTTATATTCTTTTTTGCCTGTTACGATGTTATTTACTTCATTATATGTCATTCTGTGATTAACATTAATAACAGTCTCTGCAATTTCATGAGAAAGCACATTTCCCTGCCTGTCGATTGTCATAATACAGCTTAATGCAAGTCTGTCCACACCCTCGTTTAACGAACATATTCCATTAGAAAGAGCTTTTGGAAGCATGGGAATAACTCTGTCCACAAGATAAATGCTTGTACCTCTCTGCCTTGCTTCATTATCAAGAGAGCTTCCTTCCCTCACATAATTGGTAACATCTGCAATATGAACTCCAAGTATATACACGTTATCGCAAAAGGTGAGCGTTACAGCATCATCAAGGTCTTTTGCATCTTCCCCGTCAATAGTAACCGTAACCCAGTCTCTTATATCCTTTCTGCCGCGCATCTGCTCTGCTGAGACTGTCTTTTCTATGGCATGAGCTTCTTTTTGCGTCTCCTTTGCAAACCCCTCTGGAAGCCCGAAGTCTTTTGCAACAGAAAGAATATCAACACCTTTATCCTCAGGGAAACCAAGTACGGATACAATCTCACCCTCAGGCTTTTTCACCCCCGGCTTTCCGTAATCTGTGATTACAGCCTCTACCTTCTGTCCATGCTTTGCTCCGTTAATTCTGGCCTTCGGAATATACAAATCATTTATAATCCTTTTATTATCCGGCACAACAAATGCAAAATTCCTGCTTCTCGCGAGCGTTCCTACAACATGCTCTGTCTTTCTCTCGATTATATTAATTATCTTTCCTTCACGCCTTTTACCTGTTCCTTTTGGCTTTATAAGCATGACTTCTACAACATCGCCATGCATGGCACCCTTCGTATCGTCTTCCCGTACAAATATATCGTCTTCTTCACCTTCACACATTACAAAACCAAATCCGCTTTTGGTCTGTGAAAATGTACCGGTAAAAGTCTCCTGTGAAATAGATTTTCTGCTCATATATGCCCTTAACTCCCAATTGATTTTCTAAATTACGCAGTTTCCTGTACGAATTAAAAACCCCCTTGCATTCACAAGGGGGCGTATAAACTGATTATATCTACCAGTTAAGATTCAGAACCAATGAAACAACTATGAACAAAACTCCAAGCACCTGTGTACTTCTATGAAGTCCGCCTTCCATTGATCTTCCCTTATTCTTTCCCCAATATGTCTCAGCAGCTCCGCTTATGGCTCCAAGTCCTGCCGACTTTCCTTCCTGAAGAAGAATCACAATAACGAGTGCAATAGCGATTAAAATATATAATACTGTAGCAATAGTCCTAATAACTGGTAACATACAAAATCCTCCTAATAATTCTAAACTACACAAAGCATAGTCTAACACATTGCATAAGAGATTTCAACCATTTTTTTGGTCATGCCTCTATTTTTTTATAAGAAGAGACTTTCCGGTCATTTCTTCCGGCTTGTCAAGCCCCATCATATCAAGAAGCGTAGGGACTATATCCGCAAGGCATCCGCCTTCTTTTAATGTGTAATCTTCATCATAATTAACAAGTATAAACGGAACCGGATTAATTGTATGCGCGGTAAATGCATCGCCTGTCTCATAATCTACAAGCTGTTCAGCATTACCATGATCCGCACAGATAAACATCTGTCCATCTGCCTTAACAAGCGCTTCATATGCCTTTCCGACACACGTATCAACAACCTCTATAGCCTTAACGGCAGCGTCCATAACGCCCGTATGTCCAACCATGTCAGGATTGGCAAAGTTAATGATTATAACATCATATTTGTCCGACTCTATAGCCTCTACAAGCTTATCACATACTTTATATGCGCTCATCTCAGGCTTAAGGTCGTAAGTCGCAACGTCTTTCGGAGAAGGTACAAGCACTCTGTCCTCGCCAGGATTAGGCTCTTCCACACCGGCATTAAAGAAAAATGTTACATGTGCATATTTCTCAGTTTCTGCAATTCTGACCTGTTTCATACCTTTAGACGCAAGAAGCTGTCCGAATGTGTTGTTAATCTCAACTTTCTTAAATGCAATCACCTTATTAGGAATAGTAACGTCATATTCTGCAAAACATACATAAGTAAGATTCATTCTCTTACCTCTGTCAAATCCGTCGAAATCATCCGCACAGAATGCTCTTGTTATCTCTCTTGCACGGTCAGGTCTGAAATTATAGAATATAATCGAATCATTTTCTTTAATAACTGCAGTCGGCTTATCGTCTTCCATAACAACGATTGGCTCAACGAACTCATCAGTAATACCATTGTCATATGAAGCGGCAACTCCGCTTACTCCTGACACAGCAGGATTACCCTCACCGTAAACCATTGCTCTGTAGGCCTTCTCAACTCTGTCCCATCTGTTATCACGGTCCATAGCATAAAATCTTCCCATTACCGTAGCAATCTTACCTGTTCCGATTTCATCAATCTTATCTGACAAAGCCTGAACATAATCCCTTCCTGACGCAGGAGGAGTATCTCTTCCGTCTAAGAAGCAGTGTACATATACTTTATCAAGCCCTTCTCTCTTAGCAAGCTCAAGAAGAGCATACAGATGTGTATTATGGCTGTGAACGCCTCCGTCAGAAAGAAGTCCGTAAAGATGCAGCGCTGAATTGTTCTCTTTGCAGTTCTTTACCGCAGCCTGAAGTCCCTCATTAGTAAAGAAGGTACCCTCCTCTATCTCCTTGGTAATCCTTGTAAGCTCCTGATAAACAATACGTCCTGCTCCCATGTTGATATGTCCTACCTCTGAATTACCCATCTGGCCATCCGGAAGACCTACACTAAGGCCGCTCGCATAGCCCAAAACAGACGGATACTTTTCCATAAGCATGTCCATAACAGGGGTCTTTGCCTGCTTTACTGCATTGCCCTTTTCATTATCGTTAATTCCGTATCCGTCCAAAATCATAAGCACTGTTGGTTTCTTAGCCATATTTATTCCTCTTTTCTTATATTCAATAATGCCTCCGGCACTCCTTTTAACAGTTTACATTCAGAGTTAGAATCTGTCAACTTGATTATATATTTTCATTCTTAAGAGCATCTATAGTATTATCTTTTTTTATCTTATTAACCGAATAAAGCATAGTCGCAAACACTACAACAAATACGCTTGCTGCCGATACACATACGCTGTACCAGGGAATATAAAAACTAAGCGTTACGCCATCCGATATGATATTATACAGAAGAAACGATACAAGAATTGATACCGGTATTCCGTATATAAGGCCCTTCAGTCCGTAAAGCACGCATTCATAATTCATCATCCGCTTCATTCCATGATTTGACATGCCCACCGACGCAAGCATCGCAAATTCTCTTCTTCTTAACATAATATTGGTTGACATTGTATTAAATACGTTTGCCAAAGCAATAAGCGATATAAGAATAATAAAGCCAAATGCAAACACATTAATTACTTTTACCATAGCGCTCTGCGTCTTTTTTGTGTCTGTCAAATCCGAATATCCTGCAAATGAATCCGTGCACAGCTCGTCTATTATCTGCGACGCTTCCTCATATACATTATTATCCTCGTTGACCTTAAAATAATACTCCAGATATTTACTGTCTGACAACGCCTCCGGCAAAAGAGCTTCCATTGCCTCATCAGGGAAAATAACCGACGGCTCTGCAGGATACACTCTGTTTGCATAGTCAATTTTCCCCGCAATACTTAAGCTTCCCTCTGCACACGCCTCATCACTTGAAAATGCGGTAAATTCACTTTCATCATCAGATATATTGTCCGAATTACAATAATAATATGTCTCGTTAACAACATTTCCTTCATCATCATAATCTTCGTCACTGTACATATACGTATATCCCGGAATATCTTTTATATACTGATATTGAATATCAGCTGCTTCTTTATCGTCAAAAACATGTTCCCTGCTCCATACGGTTCCGTCCTCATTCTGTGTTATATTAGAATATTCATCCTGAAGAAGTCCGTAATATCTGCCGTCATCAGGAATACTTATACCGTTCTCCTCTGCAATCTCCATATAGGTTTTATAGTCCACAAAACATACTTTCATTGCAATCTCATTATCATTAAGAGTAACCTTCGTATTATATGATACAAACCTTCTTAAGGAATTTACGTCTTCTATGCTGCAAAAACGCTCCATAAGCAAATCCATGTCAAAATCTCCGTCATATCCGCAGAATAAAAACTGTATATCATACGGCTGGTTTTCACTCATAATATCTGATGTTTTAACAAGATAATTAGAAAATGCCGACGCAGAAATAAATAACACCACGCTTACAAAAAGAGATATAACTGTTACTCTGTATTTTTTTCTGCTTCTTTTATAATTCTTAGAAGCAAGCATTCCCTCAAATCCGAAAAACTTATACACATATTTCGGAGTCCTTATTTTTCTTTTATCAGCTTTTATATCATACGACTGCCTTATGGAATCTATAGGAAAAATCCGCATAGCCCGTACTGCCGGCGCCATCGCCGATATGATTGTAGTTATAAATCCAACACCCGCAACAATAAGAAGTACAAAAGGCTTTATATACAGGCACATATCAACTCCCATGCCTGTGTCGCCCGAAACAATGACGCCAAACGAGTCTCTCAGAAAATACAGCGCCGTTCCTATTCCCGCACATCCTATTATAAGTCCTGCAGGTATGGCTATAACTGATAAAAATACCGCCTCATATAATACTGTTCCCATAATCTGAGCTCTTGTAGCTCCTATAGATTTTAAAAGGCCAAACTGCTTTGTCCTCTCGCTGACAGATATCGAAAATGAATTATATATAAGCGATATTGAGCCGAAAAGTATAAGCACAAAAAGTATACCCGCAAAACCATACAATATGTGGAAAAGCCCGGAATCATTAGTATACCCGTAAAACATAAGCAGACTTGTATGCTCTTTTATATTCCCGTTTTCGCCATCCGGCAATATATCAGACGTATATTCAGCCATTTTTTTAGGCTGCTTTAGCGTTACATATACCTCTCCGAAAAAGTCCTTTTCATTAACAGCCTCTTTATCCTGACATGTAATAGCCGTATATCCCGGACAGTCATAATTCTCAATACTAAAATCAAGCCTTTCATAAAAACCAACGACAGTATAAGAATGTAAGACTGTATCGCAAAGCGTCTCTCCTTCAATATATGCTTGCGTTTTTGTAAGTTCAATTCCGTCTGCCTGCCTTTTACCAACATATAGCTCCAGCTTGTCGCCAAGGTTATAGCTGACATTTCCGTTCGTAAGCAAATGGTCTGGAAGCGCTATCTCTGACCCATTTTCAGGAAGCCTTCCTTTGGAAAGCCTTACACCCGCCATTTCGGCAAAATTTTCATCAGCAGAAATAATATATACATACGGTTTTGCTTCATTTTCACTTCCTATATCGGCAAATCCGACTACATTAGCTAAAGACTTTGATTTAGTAAGCTTATTATCATTAATATCCGAGACAACAGAGGCGTCCACATTCTCAAACATAACCTCATAAGCTCCTCCAGTCTTCTTCTCAATAGACATTCCATAATTTAATGCGCTTACGAGTCCTTCCGCAACAGCAGTAAATAATGAAACAGATAATACTATTCCAATTATAGTTACTATCGTCTTCATCTTGTTTTTCGCAAGCGACCTTCTGGTAAATTTTCTGAATATTTTCATCATTATCACCCCCGAAGCCTGCTGTCGCCTGCTATTGCGCCGTCTTCAATGGTAATAATCCTGTCGGCCTGAAGCGCGATATTTTCATCATGAGTGATAACTATCAGCGTCTGATTATAATTTTTATTAGAATATTTCAGCAGGTCTACAATCTCCTGGCTATTTTTAGAATCCAGATTGCCTGTCGGCTCGTCTGCAAGAACTATTGACGGTGCGTTCATAAGAGCCCTTCCTATCGACACTCTCTGCTGCTGCCCTCCTGAAAGCTGATTAGGCAGATGATGCTTTCTATCCTCAAGCTTAAGAACATTAAGAAGCTCTGAAAGTCTTTCTTCATTCACTTTCTTTCCATCCATAAGAACAGGCAGAGTCATATTTTCAACAACGTCAAGCACCGGTATAAGATTGTAGAACTGGTATATAAGCCCAACCTGCCTGCGCCTGAATATAGCAAGCTGCTCATCATTCTGGCTGTATACGTCCTGCCCCGAAAGCCACACCTTACCGGACGTCGGCTTATCAACTCCTCCAAGAATATGAAGCAGCGTAGATTTACCTGAACCGGAAGGTCCGATAATTGCAACAAATTCCCCGGAATTTACAGTAAACGATACGTCGTTAAGCGCACATACTCTGCCTTCGTCTTTTCCATATACCTTTGACAGATTTTCAATTTTCAGTATTTCCATATCAAATCTCCAGTCTCCGCATTCATATGCGATATTATTATTTACCTGTATATTACTCTTTCACAGTGACATGGAAATGACTGTAATATTACAAATCTGTCACTTTACACAATTGTTTTATAAAGCTTAACAACAAATCTTGCGCTTCCATTATGGTTGTCTGCTTTTATAGTACCGTTTTGCGATGAAATAATCATATCTGAAAGGCACAGCCCTATTCCAAAGCTTTCATCAGACGAGTTACTACCTTTGTAGAACCGTTCAAATACATGAGGTATATCCTCTTCTGCAAATCCTGAGCCTGTATCTCTTATAGTAATCTCCGTATATACCAGGGTGTCCTTTACCGAAATATTTATACTGCCTCCCTGCGGAGTATGCTCCATACAATTTTTAAATATATTGGACAGCGCTTCAACCATCCACTTTCTGTCACAACAGATATATTCGCCGCCGGGCTCATAATTAAATGTCTGTTCCCTAAGCTCCATTGAAACTGCAACCGTATCGTAAGCTTTGTATATGATATCCGAAAGCTTCGTATTTTCACTTACAAATCTCACTGCTCCAGCATCAAGCCTTGACATTTTTAAAAGACTTTCGATGAGCCATTCTATTCTTGCAACCTTCTTTTTAAGTTCCGTAATAATTTCCTGTTTTTTTTCTGTATCTATATCCTCATCTGAAAGCATTGATATCAAAAGATTAACCGATGTAAGAGGGGTTCTTAACTGATGCGATATGTCGGCAATGGAATCCTTAAGCCATATTTTATCCTTTTTGAGCATTTCTCCCTGCTCTTTTATCCTTGTCAGCACCTTATATATCTCGTCGGAAAGTACGGCAAGCTCGCCTTCCCTGTAATCTGCAATATCTACTGAATAATTACCATATATAATCGAATCAATATCCCTACATAATTTTCTTATTTTTCTATACCGTAATCCGGTAATCAAAAAGTGCAGCGCTGTAAATAAAACCGCAGCCAGACATACGTACATACCGCCTGTGGCTGCGCATATTATTATACATGTTATATGTATCAACAAATCACATGCAATCTCTTTATTTCTCATAAAACCCATAAAGTCCTTTCCTTTATATATCAGTCCAGCCTGTAGCCAAGACCGCGAATGGTTTTAATTATCTGCGGGCAAGAAGGATTCTCCTCTATTTTCTCTCTGAGCCTCTTAATGTATACCGTAAGAGTATTGTCATTAACAAAATCACCTGCTGCATCCCATATTTCCTCAAGCAGCCTGTTCCTTGACATTACATTGCCTCTGTTATTGACAAATACTAAAAGCAGCCTGTATTCCAATGCTGACAAAGGCACCTCGCATCCGTCCTTTAAAACAATTCCTCTGTCCGGATATATATTCACATTTTGGGACAGCGCAATACTTCCCGGACCCGTATATCTTCTTTGGACGCTTCTTATGCGTGATACAAGCTCTCTTGTCCTGAAGGGCTTTGAAATATAATCGTCAGCTCCCATATCAAGCCCTGCCACAACACTGTATTCGTCGCCTGAAGCAGTAAGAAATATAACCGGATAATTCTTCTCCTTAGCCGCCGTACATACCGCAAAGCCATTGCCGTCAGCAAGCGATATGTCAACAAGAAGAATATCATATATATATTGTTCCATTAAGCTTACCGCTTTTTTCTGTCCGTTAGCCGTATCAACTGTAAATCCCTCGCTCATAAGAAATTCGCCAAGGCTTTCAACTATGCTTTTATCATCTTCAACCAGAAGTATCCTGTTCATCGTAATCCTCCTCCGACGGATTCACATGTATCATGATATGCTTTATTTTTGGAAATCTTTTTTCAAGCCCTTCATGAACTCTTTCGGCAATTGCATGAGCGTCCCGAAGACTCATATCTCCCCATACTATTATCTCTGCTTCAACATATATACGGTTTCCAAAAAGTCTCGTCCTCAAAAGGTCGATTCCAAGAACCCCTTCCTCCGCTTTAATGTATTCTGCAATCTGCCTCTCATCTTCAGGCGAACATGCATGGTCTGTTATTTTACTTACCGTATCCTTTATAATATCAAAAGAGGCCTTCAAAATGAACAGGCATATAATTATACTTGCAATCGTATCCATTACTGCATATCCAGCCATTGAACACGCGATACCGATAAGCGCGCCTACCGACGACATTGCGTCCGTTCTGTGATGCCATGCATCAGCCATAAATACGGACGAATCCATAATAAGCGCATAATGCCTCGTATACCAGTACATAGCCTCCTTTACTGCTATAGATACAATAGCCGCCACAAGCGCAAGCGCTCCGGGTATGGCTATATCGCTGTAATTTCCCGCCGTAATCTTTACTGCCGCATCATATCCTATCCCTGCACCGGTAAGCATAAGTATACTCCCAAGAATAAGCGCAGCGACACATTCAAGCCTTTCATGTCCATACGGATGATCTTCATCCGCATCCTTGTCAGAAAGCTTCATGCCAATATATGCTACAACTGTAGTAATAATATCAGACATAGAATGAACCGAGTCTGATATCATCGCTCCAGAGTGCGCCAATATACCGGCAAGCAGCTTAAATGCCGCAAGAACCACATTTCCGGCAACTGTTACTACTGATAACTTTTTCGCCATCTTAGTATAATTATAGTCCATAACCATTACCCCTGTCACACACTCGCAAGCATGCTCATTATAATATCACGATTCGCATCTTAGATGCTTACCGTTGCTTCGCAACTATCGTGTTCGCCATTCGCCGCTCGCGATGAATATGCTTCGCATGCTCCCGCTCGCTAACGCTCATTATATCTTATTTATTATATGCTCTGCGAGAACTTTATGTCCCTGTGCCGCAAGATGAAGTCCGTCGCAGGAAAGCTTAACCTCCGGAATGTCGGCGTCAATAAACTCCCACCCGTGCTCCTTAGCCTTTTTCTTAAGCAGACCTCCAAGCATATGCGATTTGCTAATGGATTCTTCATTAAATTCATCTCCAAGAATCCTTTCGTCAATGCCCTTTGGAGATACGAGTATAATCTTAAAATTTTCCGGCTGCTTTTCCTTTAAAACTTCCTCCATATAAGCAACAAGCTCCGTAATGGAGTCAGAAATCATCTCTGCGGATTTGTTATATCTTGCCTTAATATCATTATTGCCAAGCATAACTATAAGTATGTCTATCGGTCTGTGCGACAAAACGCAGGCTTCGGCATAATTTCTTCCATTAAGGTAAGGCTCGTCTTCATCCGTTTCATTAGCGGTGCGTCCGTTAAGGCCTTCTTCAACAATCTGAAATGTGTCTGCAAATTTTTTTGCCACAATGCCTGTCCACCTCGTATCCCTGTCATAACGTCCGCAGCCCTCAGGCCAGAGGCCCCATGTATTGGAATCCCCGAAACAAACTATACTTCCCATTATATATTTCCTCCGGATTATTTTTCAAGCTCTCTTATAAGATTAACCATCTCTATTGCACCAAGCGCACAGTCATAGCCCTTATTCCCAGCTTTCGTTCCTGCTCTTTCGATTGCCTGCTCGATAGTATCCGTAGTAAGTATTCCAAACATCACAGGTATCTCACTTGACAGCGAAACGCTTGCTATTCCCTTTGATACTTCGCTGCATACATAGTCGTAATGGCTTGTGCTTCCCCTGATGACTGCGCCCACGCATATAACTGCGTCATACTTTCCGCTTCCAGCCATTTTCTTTGCAATAAGCGGAATTTCAAACGCGCCCGGAACCCATGCAACGTCAACGTCGTCTTCATTTACATCATGTCTTACAAGTCCGTCCATAGCTCCGCTTACAAGCTTTGACGTTATAAACTCATTAAACCTTGACGCTACAATTCCAACCTTAATTCCTGATGATACTACTTTTCCCTCAAATGTGTTCATAATAAATATATCCTCCTTAAATTGTTCATTATTTATAATCTAATATATGACCCATTCTTATCTGCTTGGTCTTAAGATACTTCAAATCATAATCAGTCGCATCCATCTGTATCGGCACACGCTCTGTAATAGATAATCCATAATCAGAAAGCTGGTATACCTTATCCGGATTATTGGTCAGAAGCCTTAGCGAACGAACGCCAAGGTCTCTTAAAATCTGTGCGCCTATATAATATTCCCTCAGGTCTCCCGGAAAACCAAGCGCAATATTTGCTTCAAGCGTATCCATCCCCTTCTCCTGAAGCTCATAAGCGCGAAGCTTATTAATAAGTCCTATTCCTCTGCCTTCCTGACGCATATACAAAAGTATTCCTCTGCCTTCTTTTTCAATCTGTGTCATTGCAGACGCAAGCTGCTGCCCGCAGTCACATTTAAGCGAACCAAATGCATCTCCGGTAAGACATTCTGAATGAACTCTGCAAAGCACATCCTTTCCATCGCCTATATCTCCCTTAACTAAAGCGACGTGATGCTCTCCATTAAGCTTATTTACATAACCGCATGCTCTGAAGCTGCCGTATTTGGTAGGGAGCAGCGTCTCTGTCTTTTTCTCAACAAATATTTCCGTGCGCTTACGGTAATTTTTGAGAGAATCTATCGTAATAAATGTGATATTCCATTTTTTTGCAAGCTCGATAAGCTCAGGCGTACGCATCATTGTTCCGTCTTCGCGCATAATCTCACAGCATATACCGCATGTCTTAAGCCCCGCAAGCCTTAATAAATCTACTGTCGCTTCAGTATGCCCCGGCCTGTCAAGCACACCGTTCTTTTTTGCAAGAAGCGGAAACATGTGTCCTGGCCTCCTGAAATCCACAGGCCCTGCTTCATCATCAACACATTTCATCGCCGTAAGCGACCTTTCAGCAGCCGATATACCGGTCGTTGTATCTACATGGTCTATAGATACCGTAAACGCCGTTTCATGATTATCAGTATTATGACTTACCATTTGTGGAAGCGCAAGCTTATTAACGTATTCCTCAGACATAGGCATACATATAAGTCCTTTTCCATGCATTGCCATAAAATTAATATTTTCTGTTGTAGCGTATTGTGCCGCACAAATAAAATCGCCTTCATTCTCACGGCCTTCATCGTCTGTCACAAGTATAATTTTTCCTTCCCGTAAGTCATGTAATGCTTCTTCAACAGTGTTAAATTCAAACATCCAATCACTCCTCTTTAAAATCCATTTTTATATAAAAAATCCATTGTAATCCCGCTCTTTTTTTCTTCTTTAGTATGATACGGCTTTAAAAGCTTTTCAACATATTTGCCTATAATATCATTTTCTATATTGACTATGTCTCCTGACTTTTTGGTACTGAGAATGGTCTGCGACGCAGTATGAGGAATAACCGATACCGAAAAATCAGTCCCCATAACCTCCGCTACCGTAAGGCTTATTCCGTCTATTGCAACAGAGCCTTTTTCAACAATATATCTTAAGACTTCTTTTGGCGCCTTTATCCTGTACCATACTGCATTGTCATCCTTTTCAACCTCGCATATTGTTCCTACTGCGTCCACATGTCCAGATACAATATGGCCTCCAAACCTGCCGTTAGCAGACATTGCCCTTTCAAGATTAACGCTGCTTCCTGATTTTAATGCGGCAAGTGACGAGCGGTTCAGGGTCTCATGCATAACGTCGGCGCAAAAGCCTTCCTTTGTAAAGGCTGTGACGGTAAGGCACACCCCGTTTACAGCGATACTGTCTCCGATATGCACATCAGCCATAATATCAGCAGCATTTATTACCAGCACAGCTGAATGCGCTCCGCGCCTTACTGCATTTATACGTCCTACCTCCTCAATTATCCCCGTAAACATAATCTACCACTTCACTTTCTATAAGATAATCTTCACCGAGCTTCTCTATACTTCTGTGTGAAAGCTTTAACGCCTGATTCATACGCTCATATCCGGCGCCTCTGACCGGCGAGAGCGCGCCCTCTCCGCCGATAATCTTCGGCGCTATATAAGTCTGTACTCTGTTTATAATTCCCTGGCTTACAGCAGACCAGTTAAGCGTTCCTCCTCCTTCAAGAAGCACGCTGTCTATTTTCTTTTCCCCAAGCTTTTTCATAAGCTCTCTAAGGTCCGTATGACCGTCTCTTTCATTCACGGTAATGATTTCGCAGCCCTTGTTAATATAAGGCTCATGCCTGGATGTATCGGTGCATGTCGTAGCAATTACCGTTCTTACTTCATTTGCAGTTTCTACTACAGTAGAACTTAATGGAGTCCTGAGTTTTGAATCACATATTATTCTAACCGGGCTCTGCTTTCCCTCTAATCTGCATGTAAGCGACGGGTCGTCTGCAAGCACTGTTCCTACGCCCGCCATTATAGCGCTGTAGCGATGCCTGTCTTCATGCACTCTCTTTCTTGCTTCTGTACCCGTCACCCATCTGGAATCACCTGTATAAGCGGCTATCTTTCCATCCATTGTCATAGCATATTTCATTACGACATAAGGAGTCTTAGTAGTAATATAGTGAAAAAACACGTAATTCATTGCATCACATTCTTCCCGAAGAAAGTCTGTTTCTACGGTAATGCCATGAGATTGGAGCATCTCATTGCCTTTTCCATGTACTAAAGGGTTAGGGTCTCTTGAACCTACGACAACTCTTTTTATTCCTGCTTCAATTATAGCTTCAGTGCATGGCGGCTGCTTCCCATAATGACAGCATGGTTCCAGTGTTACATATATGTCTGCTCCTTTGGGCGACTCAGTACAGGAACGAAGAGCGTCTCTTTCCGCATGCAGCTCTCCGTATTTTCTATGATATCCTTCTCCGATAATTCTTGAATCCTTTACAATAACCGCCCCTACAAGCGGATTCGGAGAGGTAAATCCCTCCGCCTTTTTTGCAAGAAAAATCGCGCGTCTCATATAATCCGAATCGTTCATACCATACGCCTCCACATTCTGTAATACAATTTGCTGTGCCCAGGCTGACGCTTAATTTCATATACAATAAAAAATGCCCCAGGTCACAACTCAGGGCATGAATACACATAAAAATATAAACCTATCTTCTTTCATCCAGACTATACTGTCGGCTTCGGAATTGCACCGAATCATGCCTTGCGGCTCGTGGGCTGTACCACCGGTGAGGAATTGCGCCTCGCCCTGAAGATGTTGTTTTCTTATTAAACTTTTTATAGTATAGACCTTAACAGATAATTTTGCAAGAGGAAAATACATCCCTGCGCCAATTGACACATATGTAAATATTACATATACTTATATAATATGATATTAACGGCAAAAGATGCCATACGGTATCTCTTATATCTAAGGAGGTAGAAATTATGTCAACATTTACTGAAACAGACATCAATACAAAATACATCAACCCATACCGCTTAATTGGTAAGGACTGGTTTGCACTTACTGCAAAAAAAGACGGGAAGGCCAATACAATGACTGCAGGCTGGGGAGGTCTCGGCGTAATGTGGGGGAAAAACGTATGCTTTATCGTTGTGCGTGACAGCAGATATACAAAAGAATTTATTGATTCAGCAGATTCATTTTCACTTACATTTTTTGAAAATACTCCGGACAGCAGGAAAGCTCTAAGCTATATAGGAAGCACATCCGGCCGCGACGAAGATAAGATAGCAAACGCGCGTCTTACTGTAGATTACTACGATAACACTCCATATATAGCAGAAGGAAATATGGTATATATATGCAAAAAAATGTACCGCGCTCCAATGCCAAAAGAATGCTTCATCGATATGGATATAGACGCCTCATGGTATAAAGACGGTGATTACCACAATCTGTATATTGGCGAAATAACCGCCCAGCTTACAAAAAAATCTTAACAGGAATTGCTAAAATACGGTGCAGCCGCTTATGGGACTGCACCGTACTTTTTAATGTACAACTTATATTATATATTACTGTAGTTCTTTAAAATCCTTTTCCGCTTTCTCAAGCTTATTAAGATTAGTTACATATTTTCTCTGATTAGATGTAAGGCCATTGTAGCTTTCTCTTATACGTTTCAACGTCTTTTCCAGTACAGTTTTCCTGCTCTGCACAACATCTCCTATACGGTTTATCGCATCTACAACAAACTGAGCGATTTCTTTATCTCCCTGAGTTGTGATTGATGAAGATTCTGTACCGGCAAGCTCATAACATATAACCGGCGTTCCTTTTTCTACCATATTATATATCTTTTCAGCCACATAAAACGGCAGATTAATACATCCATGCGAGCCCCCCGCTTTATACAGGTTAGCACCAAACCTGTTACGCCATATAGCGTCATGAAGCCCTACGTGTTTATTAAACGGCATCCAGTATGATACCGGCGTTTCATAATCCTCTCCTACAAGCGTAGCATCCCGTTCCTTATAGGTTATACCATATATGCCTGACGGAGTTCTTCTATCCGGCGTATTCTTTCCCGACACGAAATCTGACTCCAGAACCTTGCTTCCGTCTTTATATACATACAAATGCTGTGCAGTAAGATTAATCTCAATATATGTATTGCCATAATCATTTGCACCATACTGGCTGGCCTCCTGAAAATATACCGGCTTACGGTTCTCCTGCTTTCCTTTCTTAACAAGCTTAATAAGCTCTTCGGTTTCGGCGGCACGGTTCATCCACCAGCCGTAATCTCCTTCGCTAAGCGTTATTTCCTTACCATATGTCGTCATAAATTTCCTTGTCCTGAATATGGTATCATATTTTGAACCAAGGCTGTCTACAAACGCCCTGACCTTAGCCTCATCTATCGTAACCTTTCCTTTTTTGCTGACATTCATCCATTCGTGAACGACGTCTCCGTCAACCACAACCTCATCTTCCCCGAATGTATATACTATTCTCGTATCTGTAAACTTGTTCAGATACGCCGCCTGTTCCGTAATAGATTCGTCTGTACTGTATATCTCAGGCTCTACGTAGCATTTTTTTTCATCAAGATCAATCTCTTCATCCATATTCACAAGCGCATCAGAAATGGTCTTTTTAAGTGCGTCTCTGTCTATCACGCTGCCTAAGACCTCAGGCACTATTTTATATCCTTCGCCGGACACATAATCAGCTATGTATGCATCTTCGGGCTGTACTGCATCAGTATTATTAACACACTTAAGACTGTCTATCACGCTGTCAAATAAATCTTCGTCGTATTGTATGTCAAACTCTGGTGTAAACGTAGTCTTTTTAAATAAATGCGCCGGCCATGCCAGTATATTCTGAGCAGAAATAACCTCTTCTCCGTAACCGTCCGTTATATACTTAAGTCCCACATCAGCGCAGTTAATGACCTCTGAATCATCTTCACGCGTAATAAGCGTAAGCGAATAATCATCAAGCATACTGTTAATTTTCTTCTCAATGCCATCCTCTGACTTCCATGATACGCTTACATTCTGTATATAAGTATTCGGAAAAACATGGCTGTTAAAATACAGCGCTATAATAAAATATGCCGCCAAAAGAATTACCGCTATGACAGCTATGGCTATAATCAATTTCTTCCCAACTGATAATCCATCTTTTGTTTTCATGAACAAACACCTCTTACTGCTATTAGTAGTTACTATTCTAATGCCTTACAGAAAAAAAAGCAATTGGGAAAGTTACGCAATTCAAAAAAATGAGCCAAAATCATTACATGACATTGGCTCATTTAAAAATATGGGAATTTTGTATGCAGACGATTTGGTCTACTTATTCATCATTTAAAGCAGCCTTTCCTGTAGCTCCTGTACGGACGCGCATTACATCTTCAATTCCGCTTACAAATATCTTACCATCTCCAAGACCGCCTGTATAAAGCGCCTTTCTTGCGGCTGCAACAACAAGTCTTGGATCTACTGTCGATACCACAATATCAACCTTAACCTTTGGAATCAGATTCATACTGGTCTTAACTCCTCGATATATACCGCTCTTACCTTTCTCAATACCGCAGCCCATAACATTAGCTACAGTCATTCCTGTTACTCCGATAGCTGCGAGCGTATCCTTAAGTACTCCAAATCTTTCCTCATTACATATAATGCTTATATTAGTATATTTTCCAGAGGATACCTCCTGTCCTGCTTCAATTGCCGCAGGCTTAAGTCCAGTAATATCAACCGCGTTATCCTCTTCATCTATATAATTAGGAATTGTTGGAAGGAAGTCCGCATATGCCGATGCAAGACCATGCTCACTAACATCCAGACCTACAATCTCTTCCTCTGCCGACACTCTAAGTCCAATAGTATGCTTAATGATAAAGAATACAATCGTCATAAGAACCGCAGTGTATGCTGATATTGTAAGTATACCAAGGCACTGTACACCAAGATGATGCAGGCCTCCGCCATAAAATAATCCGTCGTTATAATCAAATAATCCAACGGCTATAGTACCCCAGATACCATTTGCCATATGTACTGCCACAGCTCCAACCGGGTCGTCGATGTGAAATACATTATCAAGAAGATTTACTACCAAATCAACAAGTATGCCCGCAACGATACCGATAATGGCTGAACCAAGCGCATCCACATTAGCGCATCCCGCCGTAATTGCCACAAGACCCGCAAGAGAAGCATTCAGACACATTGAAACGTCAGGCTTTCCATCTTTAAACCATGTGAACAGCATACATGCTACAGTCGCCATAGCCGGTGCAATCGTAGTTGTTACAAATACTGATGACAAAGATTCAATTGTAGTACATGCAGCGCCGTTAAATCCATACCATCCAAACCAAAGAATAAATACTCCTAAAGCGCCAAGCGTAAGCGAATGTCCGTGAATAGCATGAGCTACAGTCTTACCGCTTTTATCTTTAGTAAACTTACCGATTCTCGGTCCTACAAATATAGCTCCTATCAGGGCTGAAATACCGCCTACCGTATGAATTGCTGCTGAACCAGCAAAATCAGTAAATCCAATCTGGCATAACCAGCCCTGTGAATTCCATACCCAGCCGGCTTCAATAGGATACACAACCGCACTGATTATTGCGGAATACAGGCAGTATGCCGAAAACTTTGTACGCTCTGCCATAGCTCCTGAAACAATAGTAGCCGCCGTTGCACAGAAAACTAAGTTAAAAACAAAATTTGAAGTGTTTCCGGCTTCTGCAAATCCACTGAAATCGGTCAGTATTCCAATATTAGGAACACCAATCACTCCCATAACATAATCCTCTGACAGCATCAGTCCAAATCCCAGTAACACAAACATCGGAGTTCCGATACAAAAATCCATCAGGTTTTTCATAATAATGTTACCGGCTGACTTAGCTCTGGTAAATCCCGACTCAACCATTGCAAATCCACACTGCATGAAGAATACCAAAGCTGCGCCAATCAAAAACCAAATCGCAAATTCATATCCCATAATAATTCCTCCCTTTTCTTATCATCCTTTTTTGATAATAAATAGGCTTAAGCACAAAAAAAGACAACCAGCGAATATTAAATATCTATCGCTTATTGTCTCCATTGACTCGACATGTCGTTATGCTATTTACCTGACGGAGTTATAATACATCAGTTTTTTTACTTTGAAAAGTGACAATTCTGTGATTTTGTATGGGTACAATATAATTTAAAACGAAAAGCTGCAGCTTTTCGTTTGTATGTCTTTATGTATAAATAATTGTATTTAATCCTGTTACCGAAACTCGTCAAATGATATTTCAATTTCATTTTTGGAAACTTCTTTTTCAGACAATGGTACTTCATTACTCTCTGACGAAGAATCGGCAGTCTTTGGACTTTCCGGCGCGATATTATCATCGCTGTCCGAAGCATCGGCGCTCTTTGCCGTACCGCCGCTGTCAGCCGCATCGTCACTGTCAGGCGTATCATCACTGCCAGCATATGTATCGGCAGCTTTTCTGTCGCACGGCTGAACATCTTCATACTCCGAAGAAGCAGACTGATTATCTGCAGCAGATTGATTATCCTTAGCTGCTTCAGTCTTAGAATTTACAATAACTGCTTCATTATCGGAATATCCGCCGCCAGCTCCTGTTATCCCTTTAACAAATGCGGCCGCCGATACTGCAAGCAGAATTCCAATAATCGAATATGAAAGATATACAAACCAGCCTCTTTTTCTTCTCACAGCGTCATCACCTACATTCTGTCAGTCTTTGTAAAATAAATCCAAAATATCAAATTCCGGGTCAGCAGCAGCTTTTTCATAGTCCAAAAGCCCCTTTGCCGACGACGCCGTTATAATATCTTCATCTGAAAATAACACTACCGAAACCAAAACTGTATCATATGCTTTTTTCATACACAAATCAACCATCCTTTCTTAGCTTTATTTTTAGGACAGTTATATGCCGTTAATATTATGAATATTGGTTAGATTGCTGATTCAGATTTTATTCCGTAAAAATCCCATAGTCAACTATGTCAGACCAAATAACAACAATAAACGTTATACCCCCCCCCGAAAACTATTATTATCGGTAGTATCAATAATTATACCTATTATAATTATTTTATATAGTTATGTGCATTTATTATTATACGCTGATATTGGATTGTAAAAAGATTGCTGACTGAACACCATTATTATTGAACGGAGGTTAATAAAATATATGTTAATATCAAAACATGAAAAGAAATTAATGGCTGTAATAATGACTGCCGTTATCGTATTGTCAAGCTTCTTATTCATGCCCAAATCTGCAGATGCGGCAGAAGCATCAGACCCGCAGGTTTCGGTTCTTGGCGCAACGTTAAGACTTGATAACAACGAAACCAGCACTCAATCAATGCGAATCGGCATTAAAGTAAATAACGCCGACAAGGCAAAGGACTGTGCAATTAAGCTTACTATGAACGGCCGTTCTTATACTGTAGCCACAAGCACAACCGCCCTAAAAGACGAACGCGGTGTAGTAAATGACAAAATGCATTCAATAGATACGGCAGATAACAGTGTTGTGTACGCCGTAGTCCTTACAAATATTCCAAAGGATAAATTTTACGACGCAGTTACAATAGAAGGCCGCGCGGTTCTTAACGACGAAGCTGAAACAACAGTAACATCCAGCGCAGAAAGCAGAAATGTCATGGGCATTGTAAACGCCCTGCAAAGCAAATATCCTTCCCTTGGCATTAAGATTGCCGATAATGGCGCTCTTGTAAAAAACGACGATACTGCTCTTACTGCTGCGGATTTAGAGGGATATAATCCCGATTCTCCTGCTGAGTACGAGACTGAAAAGATTACAAAATTAGGCAATTCATTCGGCGGTGATAGTAACAACGTTACAAAGCAGGATAACGGTGATATTACAGTTAATGAAACAGGTCTGAGCTATTTTACATTACCGATTAAAGAATCTGTTCCAGGCGACACCATTATTGTACATGTAACCGGAACAATTGGAGAAAGCTCTGAAGGCCTCCGTATATATCCAAGTTGCGGCAACGGTACACGAATGGTAAAGGAAGCTGATATCATCAAAATAACTGAGAAAGGAAATTTTGACCAGACATTAACTTATATCATATATGATGATGAGAACACGGGTAACAATGCAACTACCTTGTGTGTAAAAGGTCCTACATATGACAAGAATCTTAAAGACGTAACCATATCTTCTGTTGAGGTAACATATAAAGGCGGTAATCCTGCGCCGACCCAGGCGCCGGAAGCAACAGACGAACCAGGTACAACTGAGGATTTAGATGTTGTAATGTCAGAAGACACAGCAGTTAATGCTTCATGGTGGATTAGTAAAGAAGCTAACACATATGGAAAAGATGGAAGCGTTACAGCGAATGTTGCTGCTGGAAAAGGAATTGTATTCTATTTCAATGGAGACAAGACTGCTGTTGATCCTTCAAAATATTCAGAAATGGTGGTAACTCTTTCTTCAAGCCAGAGCAACACACCTATAAGACTGGGTGTTGTGACGAACGCTGAGTGTAATCCTGACGGCGAAGGCAACAGCGTTATAAAAGATGGAATTTATAATGCTGGAGATGCAGATTCAGAAGCAGTGTTTGAATTTGATATGTCACAAGTAACAGATGATATATATGGAGTAGTAGTAGCTCTCCCAGGAACATGGGGACATTGGGGAGCTGAGATTACGGAAGACTATAGCGCAGATATTACAGTTAAATCTGTGAAGCTTATAGCAAAATATACAGGTGATACGACAGAGGCTCCTGATAAGTATGTGATTGAAGGTACAGCTTTGAAGACTGCATATGCAAATGAAAACGGCGGACCGCAGACTGCTGTATATAATGAAAGCGATAATGCAATGAGCTTTTCTTTTACAGGATATACAGGCGTAATATATACTATTCCTGACAATACTATTGATACATCCGTATATAAGTATGCACAGATTACATACACAAGCAGCGGAGGCAGTATAGATGTATATTCATGTCAATCTAATGGTAAATATTTAGATAATTTGACTGCAAGCGATAATGAAACGGTTGTAACATTGTCAGATCTCGGATATGGAGCGCTTAAGCTTTTTCATTGGGGTCATAACGCCGATACAGATATACAGATTAAATCCATTGCGTTCTATAAAAACGACCCAACACAGCAGAATCCTAGTTGAACTGCAACACCAGACTCACTTCCTGAAAAGTTTGGTGGGAACGATACATCTGTACCGGACGGCTTCATGGATATAAATGAAGCCGCCGCAGGCACAGTTCAGGACATTACATATCCTTCGACGGTTATAAAAGAGAATGAAACTGTAATGAGAAATGCAAAGGTTGTGCTGCCAAAGGGGTATGACCCAGCACAAAATCCGAACAAAAAATATCCGGTATTATATATGCTGCATGGCATATTTGGAAATGAGAAGTCTTTATATGACGACAACACCCAGTATGTTATATGGAACGCCATTGCCAAAGGCGAAGCAGAAGATATGATAGTGGTATTTCCTAACGCATGCGCTAATGAAACCGGCGAACCGGTATATATTAATGACAGCGGGTTTAACCTTGAGCATTATTCGGCATACGATAACTTTATTAATGATCTACGCCAATGCCTTATGCCATATATCAACGAGAATTATCCTGCCCTGACGGGAAGGGAAAATACGGCAATCTGCGGATTTTCAATGGGAGGCCGCGTAACACTTCAGATTGGATTTACCATGCAGGATTCTTTCAGATATATCGGGGCATTTTGTCCGGCATTTGGTATATTTGAGTATGAAAATTATGGCGTTCATGAAGACGGACTGTTTACAGAAGATACATTTACCATTAGCGAAAATTACATTGATGATACACTCGTTATTATTGCTGCAGGCAAGGATGACACTATCGTAAAAACGGAACCGAAACGTTATTCAAACGTCCTTGTCAAAAATAACGTTCCACATCTTTATTACGAAACCGACGGTGGACATGAAGGCAAAGTATATAAGCATGGTTTGTATCAATTTGTAAAACGTATTTTTAAGTAAAACAGCAAATATAATATAGACCTCAGCAAAAATAACGCCCTTAAAGTACATGTTACTTAACGGGCGTTATTTTTGCTTTTAAAAAAACTTTACCAAAATCTGTTGACTTCATATATTTAATGTAGTACAATTATTTTATCATACAATTCTAAAGCTTTACACATCTATTTTCATATTCAGCAATTAGTAACAGCATTACAGCATAATAATCATACAGGACATAACGGGAGGCATTATTATAGGAAAAAAAGATATACTTTCTAACAATTATCTG
>CABUPO010000004.1 GCA_902493385.1 uncultured Lachnospiraceae bacterium | reverse complement strand
AGTCCACATGCCAGTATGTAGATGCAAAATCAACCCATTTCTGGCTGCCGTCACTACGAGCAGGACTGTCAAAGTAAGCATTAACACCAGGATAGGTTTGGTCAAGGATTCCAATGAGGTTATTTTTCATAGCCGTCTTATGTTTCATGTAAAAGCCAAACTGACGGTTCATGGTTTTGAGCTGATTGCGTAATTCGTCCATAACACTATACTGTTTGAGATTTTGCCATTTGTCAAGTGCATACCGGGCAATTTTAACGGCATCAGCTTTGTCAGATTTGACTTTGCGGAGGGAATCATTATCAAAATCCTTGATAAGCTTTGGATTAATGGCACTGACGAAAAGATTTGCCTCGGATAGCTGATGGGCAAGAACTTCGTAATAACGTCCGGTATGCTCCATTACGATTCGAGATTCACCTTCGATAGAGTTGATGAGTTCTACAAGAGATTTGATGTTACTGGTTGTGTGTTTGATTTCAAAAGGTGTGGAAACAAGTTCACCGAAAGGTCGCATAATAGCAACCATACTTTTACCTTTTGAAACATCGATACCTACTGCGTTCATAAATTTGTCACTCCTTAAGATTATTGCAATGGATAAATACCAGTTTTACTCATTGCCTATTCAATCTACTGTGGTGTGACACGAATGCACCTATGGCGATTCAACCTGCATAAAACGAACGCTGCGAATGAGGAGCTGGTTATCAGTCTATTTTACGGACGCAAGGTCCAAGAATAAGGACGATATCCAATTGCTACCTACATTCTAACAGCTTAAGCAACAAGATGGATAATTCCTTACTGGCTGTAAGGGATATTAACCATAAATATATTGTAGTAGACGTGGTATAAGATTTAAAGTGTGGTATACTGTTAGTGCTGTTGCAAGCGACCAACATACATTTATTGGAAATGTGGCTGGAGTAAACTAGATAGATTTAGGAGAACACTGAATGAAAACAAATTTAAAATTGCGTACGGTGCTTATTATTTATGCCTTTATACTTTATGGTTTATGGAGCTTATTAGAATTGTACTTGAAACCCCAGATTGGAATTGACGAATTTACAAAAGAAGTATATATCAAGCTTGTACTCTGGCTTTTGCCTGCAATGGTGATTCATTTTTGTTTTAGTGACGATATGTTTATCAAAAAGGAAGAAATGTATTTGTTAAGGAAAAGTTGTTGGATATTTGTTCCCATCATGCTATTATTTTCAACTTATATTCTTATAAGCGAATACTTGACAAATGGCAAGATTACGATAAGCGAGTCTTTTGGAATGAGTACTATAGTAGAGGTGCTTTCTATTGCTATCAGTGAAGAAATGGTTTTTAGGGGAGTTTTTTTGAATGCTATATTGAAAAACAAGAAAAAATATCTTGCTGTATTTATCAATTCTTTGATGTTTTTAGCTGTTCATTTTCCTGTGTGGATTCAAAGTGATGTTTTTATTTCAGTATTTACAAGTGGAGGATTCATCACTGTTTTACTGGTAAGCTTTATTGTCAGCTTTGTTTTTATTAAGACCAAAAGTATCTGGACAGCTATTTTCCTGCATTTTTGGTGGGATTTATTGTTGTTTATGTTTTGATAAGATAACTTTCGGTTTGTAGGGAAATATGGTTATGAAGTGATGTTACGTTTTAGAGCGTCTGGAACGCTTATTTTACAAAAGCTTGAAATGGCAAAAATGACGTTTGAGATAGTTTATACCCCTATCGTCCAAATGAGAGTTTTGTTGCGTATTTCGGGATAAAAAATGCAAAATTTAAACGCCAAAAACATGCAAAACCAAAATGTAATTGACAGTGTTATCTGAGGTGTTTGACCGAATTTGTGAGGAAGGGATGCGAGAGAAGAAGGTTGAGCGGAATAGGAATGGCCGATAGGGTTAAGGATTTGGGTGCTATGAATTTGGCGGCAGCACCCAAATTGCTTTAGGAAAATGTTGGTTTTTTATTGAATTGAGAAACAATCGCAATAAAATGCGAAAGTCTGTTGAAAAAAACATATGTTGTGGTATTCTAGAAAAGGTGGAGTTTAATTTGGAGATATTAGTAGGGATATGAATTGAAAGAAAATATACATAAAATATTTGGAAATTGGAATGAAACAATTATATGGTCATGTTTGCAGGGAATAATGGGAGAAGTACACACTAATTTGCCCAAGGATGCAGCAATGGCAATATTAGGAGATTTTGCATTTTTTTCTGGTAATCCAGATGAGGAATTAATTCGATTTAAGCCGGAAAGCTGCAAACAGGATTTTATCATTATGGTTCCACAGAATGCCAAATGGGCTGGTTTGATTGAGAAGTGTTACGGGGCTAAAGCGAAGAAGGTTACAAGGTATGCAATTAAAAAAGAAACGGATATATTTGACGTAGAAAAATTAAAGCAAGTAGTGTTTGGTCTGCCGAATAGTTATGATATAAAGAAAATTGAAGAAGCGGAATATAATATGTGTCGGGAAAATGGTTGGGCGTTTGATTTGGTATCCAATTATAAGGACTATACTACTTATAAAAATCTGGGTATGGGTATAGCTGTTTTGAAGGATGGAGAATTGGTAGCCGGAGCTTCCTCTTATAGTACTTATGATAAAGGTATCGAAATAGAAATTGACACGAGGGAAGACCATCAAAGAAAAGGATTAGCATATGCGTGTGCTTCAAAGCTGATTTTAGAGTGTTTAGAGAAAGGCTTATATCCAAGCTGGGATGCGCAAAATAAATGGTCGGTGGCCTTAGCACAAAAGCTGGGATATCATTTTAGTCATGAATATGTAGCATACGAGGTAATGGGATACTAAGTGTTGTCTGGAAGAAGAAAAATCTATGTGTGAGTGTTTATTTTTTGACATAAAGAACAAATAATAACAGATTTTGTATATGAGGATGGACTGATAATGGCTTTTATGGATATGGAACCGATTAATGAAGGCATATATTGTTAATTCCGAAACAGCATTAATTGAAATATATCATCCGAATGGTTACAGCATTATGCAAAACGGCGGCGGGTTTAATGATATGTGACAGTTATTGCACTGGAAGGGATGACTTTTTCCAATAAAGAAATCTGTGAGCGTATTAGTTTACAGGAACGATTATTGCAATTGTACATTGAAATTATGATATAGAACAGCTTTGGAAATTGGTGCTTGAACATGAAGCTGGAAACTTGGAACTGTATAGAGAATTAAAGAAACAATATACTGCAGATGAGTGGCTTGTAAAGAGAGAAGAAATATTCAAGAAGCTTCCGCCGTATGCACATGTGGAAAGACTATATAAGGAAGAAAAGTTATATGACAGATTGCTGGTATATGTATTAAATTCTCCGGGATTGTGTGCATTACAGGAGTATGAAAAAGTTTTGAAAAAGGAAGATGTATTTATCTAAAAATATGATGTATTATGCAATTTTTAAAAATGGGAGATGCTATTATGGCTGAATATTTAAATGAAAAATTAGATAGCACGTATGATTTGGTAAAATATAATAGAAAGTTAGAGTTATGTAGTTATTATCTTTATGAAATAAAAAATGGATGCATGACAGAACCGCTATTTAATGAAGCATACAACTTTTCAATGGATACATATAGGGAGTTGTATGTAGAAAATCCAATAATTGTAGGATTAAATACTTGTGTGGTAGCAAGAAATGTTACACCAATAGAGGAACTTAAATTAAATTTAGAGGCTTTGAAGAAAATGCTGTTAGAATTAATAACGAAAGAAACAGAGGACATTGTAAATGTGTATATGGATACAGAGATATAATGTTTAATAGGGTGTTTTATAATGATTCGGTAATTGATGATCATTATTTTAAGATAATAAAGAAGTATTTTGAGACAGGAAAAATAGATATATATTCATCGGAAGAAGAATTGATAAAACAATTGATTTATGTGGGCAATTTACATAAGCACAAATCATTTAAAAATGAATTTGAAGTAAGAATCACGACAATGGATAACAAAAGCCAACATGGTATGAAGTATGCATTGAAAGAAATTGGAAATGTTGTGAAAAAAGTTTTAATACTCAGACCTGACATTATGGGAAGCTCAAAGGGAACCTGTTTTGAAAATTTAATAGATCAAGTAATAATAGGTCCAAGGTCACAACAGAATATTAATATATTACAACAGTATATATTATCAAATGGACTGAACAACTTGGCAAATAAGGTAACTGTGTCGGATTGTCCATTAAGGTAAGAAAAATAAACGATGCTTACTCTCAAAAAATTCCAGTTGTCAAAATCCCAAACCTCATTTATAATTTCTCTATATAAGCTTGCAAACCATCAGACAACTATTCGCTGAATAATAAAACTTACCTGCAAGCCACTAAAATTACATACAATAATGACAATATATATTTTTAAGGAGATTTGCAATGACGGAAAGTGGTTCAAAATTAGAAAAAGTATTAGCTGCGATTATTTTGACATTATCACTGCTATGTGTTTATCCGAACCATGTAAATGCACAGGGAATGGACGCACACAGAATTAAGGGAGAGACTAACAATAAAACATACGAAACAGTTTATTCAGATGTATTGAAAATTTCAGAAAATAAGGTGCCATTAGAAATAATAATTAATTCAAAAGATTGTACAGATGGCGTCATTAAGATTGATAATCAGGAAATTCCTATTAATACTAAATTAGCAAGAACAATAGGATATGCTCATGCAACAACAAAAATATATGACTTTACTGGTGATGGAAAAAAAGAAATTGCTTTGGTGATTTCAGGGGGAGCATCTGGAGCAGTGCAGGCAATTCAGGTTTTTGGCAATATAGATGGTAAGTGGAAAGAAATAAATATTCCCGCGAATATTTACAGAAACATTCCTAAATTCATGAAAAAGCAGCAGAAAAAGCTGGGGATAAAAATAAATAATTCAACACGTTATTATCGTACTGTCTCATTCAAACAAAAAAAGATTTTGATTTCATATAAGATTTTATCAGATACAGATGGTAAGCTTGTTGGAGAAATTCGTAAAAAATTATTTTATTCATCCGATAAAAAGCAATTTGTATTAGGAGATACTCTGGTAATACCAGCAGAAAACAGGTGTATTATAAAGGCTTCTTCAAATAATAAAGCGATTAATATCAAATGAATTTCAGGAAAAACTGGACGAAATGGAGTAATATAGAGCAATCTAAAATTACTGAAAAATAATCTGATATCATATGAATTGGCAAATGGAGAATTAAACGCAAAATATCCCGGCGGTATTGAAGCGCAGAAAGAAATGCTTGAAAACGAGGGGCAGACAGTTACAGAAGAAAAACGCATACTACAGTTGAGAAAGCAGTTGAGACCATAGAGAAGATTTATGGAAAATGTGAGGATATACAACTTTTCTCCGGCATGGACGCAGACTTTTTAAACGTGTCTCTTTCGTACAGATTACAAATATGCGGTTTGGAATAACTATGTAATTATCTGTTACTGCACGGACGGCAATGTAACTGTAAAGGTTGTAATCCCATTTTTACAATTAACAAAAACCGAGCCCCTGTGTAGTTCTGTTACTTTTTTTACGATTGCAAGGCCAATGCCATTTCCTTCGGAAGCGTGGGATTCATCAGCCTGGTAAAATTTACTGAATATTCTGTCAAGGCTCTTTTCAGGAATTTCCGGCCCGTTGTTCGTAATCAATACAGAGATGTTGCCGTTTTTTTCTGTAATTGCAATGCCAATCGTACCATTTTGCTCTGAAAATTTAACGGCGTTGTCAAGCAGATTGATCCACACCTGTTTTAAAAGCTCTGGGTTGGCGGCTATCATGTGTTCTCCGAATTCCATATCTAAATTGAGGTTTTTGGGCGTCCATTTGTCGGCAAGCAAAAGAACTGACGACCGTAATTGTTCAGACAAATTAAAGGTCGAGACATCTGTCAAAATCATCTGGTTTTCAATCTTTGTCAGATTCAGGACATTAGTCGCCATAGAAGAAAGGCGAAGGGATTCCTCTTCGATAATAGCAAGATATTCTTCTTTCTGTTCTTCGGAAAGGTTACCGTGTCGGAGCAGCTTTGCAAATCCGGCAATGGAAACGATAGGGGTTTTAAATTCATGAGAAAAATTATTGATAAAATCATTGCGGAGCATTTCCGTCTGCGCCAGCTCTTCTGCCGCAATATTAAAGCTGTTTTCTATTTCTTTGAAATCAGTAAGACTGGACAGCGGCTGTCCAAAATGGATTTTTGCTTTAAAGTCTCCTTTGGCTAATCGGTTCAGCTGGTCAATCAAACGATTAACCGGCTTTAAGGAAATTTTGTTTATCAGAATGGTAATTCCAAAACCGATGATGGCGCTTATAATAGGCATAATGAGAAAGAGACTGCTTAATTTGAGCCGGCCTTCCACAGAATCAATGATATTCAGGCGCAGCATCAGGTACAGGACTGCAATAGCGATTACCACTACGACCATGATGATTACAAGTACAAAAAAGGAAACCAGTAAGGTCAGGACAAAATGCTGCTTATATTCTTCTTTGTTATTATTGTTCATATTTTTTTAACCGCCCTGTATCCAAGGCCGCGAACGGCCTCTATTTGAAATTCATTCCAGCCTTCAAAACGTTTGCGGAGGCGCCCCACATGTACCGTCACCGTTTCCCAGCCGGTTTCACTGTCCGTTCCCCAGATTTCATCCATAAGCTGGATACGGGTGAATATCTGGCCGGGATAGGAAAGCAGCTTGTACAGCAACATAAATTCTTTTTGAGGAAGTACCTGCGTCTCTCCGTTTTTAGATACTGTAAATGAATGATAGTCAAGAACCACGTCTCCGATAACAATTCTTTGTTCACTGACGATTCTGGCCCGGCGAAGGAGAGCCTTAATGCGAAGAAGTAATTTGTCTTCATCAATGGGCTTTGTAATGTAATCGTCTGTTCCCACAAGAAAGCCCTGTTTTTCGTCGGCAGGCTGATGCTTTGCCGTTACCATAAGGATGGGAAGCGTATTGTTCCCTTCACGGATTATTTTCGTAAATTCATAGCCGTCCATTTTGGGCATCATAATATCCAACACAACAAGGTCAATATGCTCTCTGTCAAGCACATCAAGAGCCTCTTCTCCATTGTTTGCAGTTGTTACCGTATAATTTGCATTTTGCAGTATCGCCTGCAGAAGCATCCGGGTGTGCTTATCATCATCTACAACAAGAATATGAAACATAGCGAATCTCCTTCATCTTTATTTCCAAATCTGGTTTCGTTTCAGTTTAGAATTGCTTTGTAAACTTATATTATAATAGGTTCGAGATTTATGCCTGAAAGGGATGGGCTATGAAATAATATCATATAAAAAGGAGAAATTCAAATGAATGAAGTCAAGCGTCCCAAAAGACCACTAATATTTTATTATGGTATTGCTATGTTAATTATTATCCTTTTCAATCTGACATTGGTTCCATGGCTGACAGATATGAGAGTATCAGAAGTCGACTACGGAACCTTCATGACAATGACAGATGAGCGGAATATTGGAAAGGTTGATATTCAAAGCAACCAGATTGTATTCACCGATAAGTCGGATGAAAACGTTTATAAAACCGGTTTAGTCAATGACCCCAATCTGGCAGAACGCCTTCACTATGCAGGCACTGTCTTTTCTAGTGAGATTGTAAAAGAACCAAACTGGCTGCTGAGTTTTCTGCTTATGTGGATTTTACCGGTTGTTTTGTTTGGAGCTATTGGGCAGTTTATGTCTAAGAAGCTGATGGATAAAGCAGGCGGCGGGCCAAATTCCATGATGTTTAATATGGGTAAGTCAAATGCCAAGGTATATGTGAAGTCCTCCAATGGTATTAAGTTCAGCGATGTCGCCGGCGAAGACGAAGCAAAGGAAAATCTGGCGGAAATCGTTGATTATCTGCATAACCCTAAGAAATATACGGACATTGGAGCCGCTATGCCCAAAGGTCTTTTGCTTGTGGGCCCTCCAGGCACCGGTAAAACAATGCTCGCCAAGGCAGTCGCCGGCGAAGCAAATGTACCGTTTTTCTCCATGTCAGGTTCGGAGTTTGTCGAGATGTTTGTCGGCATGGGCGCTTCCAAGGTTCGTGACTTATTTAAACAGGCGAAGGAAAAGGCTCCCTGTATTGTATTCATAGATGAAATTGATGCAATCGGCCAAAAACGTGATGGACGCGTCGGCGGCAACGACGAGCGGGAGCAGACCCTGAATCAGCTTTTGACAGAAATGGATGGTTTTGAAGGCAATACGGGCGTAATTATTCTCGCGGCTACCAATCGTCCTGAAACCCTTGACCCGGCCCTGACCAGACCTGGACGGTTTGACCGTCGTGTTCCTGTGGAGCTTCCTGATCTGAAGGGCAGAGAAGAAATTTTAAAGGTACATGCAAAAAAGGTAAAAATCGCTTCCGATGTAGACTTTAAGCACATTGCGCGTATGGCGTCAGGAGCTTCCGGCGCAGAGCTCGCCAATATTGTAAATGAAGCGGCTCTCCGTGCCGTCCGGGCAGGCAGGAAGGCGGCAACGCAGGCTGACCTGGAAGAAAGCATTGAGGTCGTTATTGCCGGTTATCAGAAGAAAAACGCAATTCTGACCGATAAAGAAAAAATGGTCATTGCCTATCATGAAATCGGTCATGCCCTGGTGGCGGCCCTGCAGACTAATTCCGCTCCCGTACAGAAAATCACCATAGTCCCCCGTACATCCGGTGCGCTTGGCTATACCATGCAGGTGGATGACGGCAATCATTATTTGATGAGCAAAGAAGAAATAGAGAATAAAATTGCCACTTATACCGGTGGCCGTGCTGCAGAAGAAATCGCAATCGGTTCTATTACAACTGGGGCTTCTAATGATATTGAACAGGCGACTAAGCTGGCACGTGCCATGATTACTCAGTACGGTATGAGTGAAACCTTTGATATGATAGCCCTTGAAACTGTGACAAACCAGTATCTTGGAGGAGATGCCTCTCTGGCCTGCTCGGCGGAAACGCAGACCGAGATAGACCAACAGGCTGTTAAAATTGTCAGGACGCAGCATGAAAAAGCCAGACAGATTCTTCTTGAAAACAGGGAGAAGCTTAATGAGCTGGCACAATATCTCTATATGCACGAAACGATAACCGGCGACGAGTTTATGAACATTTTAAATTCTTAAATGCAAAGGAGTATCTGTAGAGGAATTTAACCGGATATTTGAAAAATATCCGGATGCGTCTCTCATGAATAAAGTATCTCTTTTTATCAGGAAGCTGACGGTTTTGTCCATGTTTGCTTTGCTGATGCTCATACTTTTGTATATTGTACACCCAAAATATTATGGCGGCATTGGACAATTAGCGGGATGCAGCATGATTGCTGCAATCGTATACGGTAAGCATACAGAACGACGCCCTCCGTTTGTTAGCTCAATGACGCCTTATATTCTTCGCCCCAATGTCCCATTGCGTCAAGAATGGGGTGAAGGCTTTGTCCTAAATCTGTCAAAGTGTATTCTACTCTGGGCGGAACCTCGGCATATACTGTTCGGGTTAATAAACCGCTTTCTTCCATTGCACGAAGCTGTGAAGTCAGTACCTTTTGCGATACGTTTCCGATTGATTTTTTAAGCTCGCCAAATCTCTTTGTCCCTGTAAGCAGGTCGCGCAAAATCAATACTTTCCACTTATCACCAATAAGAGTTAAGGTTGTTTCGACAGGACAAGCGGGCAATTCCTTTACGGTTTTTGGTTCACTCATTATGATTACCTCCATACAATAGTTTCTTATTGGAACTTTGTTTCTAATTATACCGTATGGAGCCAATTTGGTCAATGTTTCCTTCGGCAACTGCCCAATAGTATCCTTTGGGTAACTACGCCACAATAAAGTGCGTACTTTACAGCCGAAACCGGCGCTCATATAATATAGTCAAGAGCTACAAAGAACGGCCGCTGCGAAGCTCGAAGCAAAAATCTGCTATGAAAATTGATATCAATGAGGAAACTAAAATAACATACAACATAATTTGGGAGGCTATCATTATGAACAAGAACACATTTACAACTGTAAAACTCGCCAAAGGCGAAATGAATGTTTACGATTTTGGCGGCGTCAAGCTGCACGCATACAAGACCAATGATTTCATCGATGATGAGGTGTTTGTCGTTGAGAAAAACGGTAAAGCTGTTATAATTGAATCACCTTGCTTCTTTGATAACAACAAAGAGCTTACGGAATATTTGAAAGATGTTGAGGTAGAGGGTATGCTCGTTGCCTATCACGGGGCAGGCGCTGCATTTCTTCCTGATGTTCCGAAATATGCAACGCAAAATGCCGTTGACTACTCTGAAAACGGCGGCGGTAAAGCGCTGATTGCATACTTTACAAACGCGTTTGGAGAAATTTTCGACAACTCAATTCACAGAATTACTAATATTATTGAAGAGGGCAAGGTCACAATCGGAGGTATTGATTTTGAAATCAAGCAGACCGCAGAGGCGTTTGACATTGCGATTCCCGAAATTAATGCCGTTTACACCCATATGCTTGGACACGATTGCCATTCTATTGTTGCGGGCGCAGGTCACGCTGATGCAATTATTGCAGAACTTTGCAGCTATATCAAAAAAGGTTATGATCTGATTCTGACCTCTCACTATACGCCGGAGGACTTGAAAGACGCACAAACGAAAATCGACTATCTTGAAAATCTGAAAAAGATTGCAAAGAATTGCGCTGATGCCGACAGTTTCAAGACAGAGGTACAGAAACAGTATTCTGCTTACAGCGGTCAGAATTATCTCGATATGACGGCAGGATTTTTCTACGCTTAATATGGCGGCGGGGCTGCCGATACGGCAGTCCTGTTCTGTTTTGCGGCTCTATGAGGGCGGCGAGTGGTTCGACCTTTCTAAAAAGCCTGTCAATTGGTATGTCCGCAAAAATCAGTTGCACGGAAAGGATGAAAAAAATGACACAAACCGAAAGAAGAAAATACTTGATATCGACTTTATTAAAGGAACAGCCTCAGTATTCTGAAATAGAAATCTCGTCGAGTGAGCAGGAACAAAAAACGCTGCTTCGTTCGCTTTTTAATATTCGTATGCCTCTGCCTGTGACGGATGAATTTTTAACGGTGCAGGACGCCTGCCTGCAGGAGGAAACACGGCAGAAAGGAATTACGGCTCTTTCCGATTTGAAGCCTGTTCAAAAAGGGCTATATCTTTGGCGTGGAGATATTACCACTTTGCAATGTGACGGTATAGTAAATGCCGCCAATAGCGGGCTGCTCGGCTGCTTCTGCCCAAATCATGGCTGTATTGATAACGCAATTCACACCTTTGCGGGAGTACAGCTCCGTTTGGCTTGTGCAGAACTAATGAACAAACAAGGTCACGAGGAAGAAACAGGCAGAGCGAAAATCACGCCTGCCTATAATCTGCCGAGTCGTTATGTGCTGCACACAGTCGGCCCTATTATTCACGGCCGGCTTGTAAAAAAGGATAAGGAATTGCTTACTTCCTGCTATCGTTCTTGTTTGGAACTGGCAGAGCAAAACGGATTAAAGAATATTGCGTTCTGCTGCATTTCTACGGGAGAGTTTCATTTTCCCAACGATATGGCAGCGCAGATAGCGATTGAAACCGTACAGGAATACAAAGAACAAATGCACAGCGAAATTGAGGTGATTTTCAATGTTTTTAAGGAACTTGATTACAACATCTACCGAGAGTTGCTCCGAGCGGATTAACAGGCTGAAAAATGAAATAGAAAATGCAGACGCCATTGTAATCGGCGCAGGCGCGGGAATGTCGACCTCGGCAGGATTTACTTATGACGGGGAACGCTTTGAAAAGCACTTTGCTGACTTTCGCCAAAAGTACGGTATTACCGATATGTATTCTGGCGGCTTTTATCCCTATAATTCGCTTGAAGAATACTGGGCCTGGTGGTCAAGGCATATCTGTGTCAACCGCTACGATATAGCGGCAGGCAAGCCTTATACGGATTTATTAAATATCGTTAAGGATAAGGACTACTTTGTACTGACCACAAATGTTGACCATCAGTTTCAACTTGCTGGCTTTGATAAAAAGCGACTGTTTTATACGCAGGGCGATTACGGCTTGTGGCAATGCTCAAAAGCCTGCCACGATAAAACCTATGATAATGAGGAAACAGTGAGGCAAATGGTATCAGAGCAAAAGAATTTGAAGATTCCGTCAGAACTGATACCCAAGTGCCCTGTCTGCGGAGCGCCAATGACAATGAATTTGAGATGTGACGATTCCTTTGTACAGGATGAGGGGTGGTATGCGGCAGCAAGCCGCTATGAGGATTTTATCCGGCGGCACAAGGGGCTGCATATTCTGTTTTTGGAGCTTGGCGTTGGCGCTAACACCCCTGGTATAGTGAAATTTTCTTTTTGGAGAATGACGGCAGAGAACCCGCAGGCAGTCTACGCCTGCGTGAACTTAGGGGAAGCCTGCGCACCAACGGAAATCATAGACCGTTCCATCTGCATCAATGCAGATATTGGGAAGGTACTGAAACAATTATAAGATAACAGGTTCGATTACTTCGGTTATCATGTGGAATACTTTCCGTTTTCAAAAAATTAAAAATCATATGATTTTGAAAATGAGAAGCGTGGGGTAAAGCCAAGTCTGTGGTTGATTGTGCACAGGCTGTTTTCTTACATACATTCCATAAGAAGCTCATATATTTCATCTCTGCTAAGTTTGCGAGGCCCCGAACTGATTATATTGCAGGTATCAGCCACCTGTCTGAGCACTTTTGGAGTGATTTCCACCGAGGAATTCAGCTGACTCATCTTAGCAGGCAGACCGCACTCCTGAATAAAGTTATTAAGCTCCTCTATGCCGGCTTCTGCAGTATCTACGCCGAATACTACCTTTGCAAACCGGGTGAATTTTTCCGGTGCATCTTTTACAATATGGCGGTAATAGGCGGGATGGATTACAGCCAGTCCAAGCCCGTGACTGCAGTCGGTATAAGCGCCAAGCTGATGCTCTATCTGATGCGCCTGAAAATCGGTAAAGCGGCCGCATTTCAAAATCCCGTTTTCCGCCATAGCTGAATCCCACATCAAATTGCTCCTTGCCTGTATATCATTGATATTTTTTAGCAGACGGCGCATATTTGCCACAGTATTTTTCATAACAGCAAGCGCAACATCATCAGACACATTATCTTCATCGGAAGCTCCGAGATAGGTTTCCATTGCATGGCTCAATGTATCAAAAGCTCCGGAAAGCACTTGCAAAGGCGGTACTGACATTGTATATGCCGGGTCAAGAACCGCAAAAGAAGCGGCTGTTCCAAAAATCGGGCCTTTCCACTTTTTTTCTTCGTAAGTAATGACCGCGCCTGCGTTCATTTCTGCGCCGGTGCTGGAAACTGTAACTACTGCGCCCATTGGAATGCCTGCTGTAGGAAATTTTCCTTTTTTGTACTCCATATTCCAGATATCTTCCTCCAGCATGGCTTGTGCAGAAACTGCCTTGCAGCAGTCAATCACACTGCCGCCGCCCACAGCTAAAATAAAATCTACATGGTGTTTTCTTGCAATAGCCGCTCCCTCCTGTACTTTTGTATAAGTAGGATTTGGCATAATGCCGGAGAAATCTACTACCTTTTTGCCTGCATGGGAAAGCATTGTTTGCATTTCATCATAAATACCATTCTTTTTTATTGAGCCTCCGCCATAAGCAAGCATCACCGTTTCAGGGTATTTGCCAAGCTCTGCGTCGAAAGCCTGCTGTGCAGTTTTTTCTCCAAAATAAACCTTTGTTGGATATGAAAAAGTAAAATTGTTCATTGTAGACACCGTCCTTTTATTTTTGATTATTTGACTTGATAATTCTATTTTTTCGTACTATAATGCGATTGTTTCAACCGCTTACATTAATTCCACCTGAATCGCTTAATGGTTTTATTGAGATAATTTGGAATAATCATAACCTGTCTGATTTAATAGCTTTGCTTATAGAAGCTGAAAATGGCAAAAACTTTGTAATTCACTTTGGAATATAACCTGGCAGCTCAGGTAATATATTTTCATTCCAAAATGGACTGCATTTTTTTATGATAAAAGCAGACGGAGAGAATCATTGCAACAGTCCAGCCGATTGGCCATGCAAACCATATACCCAAAGCTGATTTCGTGAAGTCTGACAGCACGAATGCGAGGGCTGCGCGCAGGAATAAATCCGTAAAAGTTGCGGCCATAAACTGACGCATTGCGCTGATGCCGCGCAGAATGCCATCTGCTGCTAATTTGGATGATACTATAAAATAGAATGGCGACAGTATCCACAAAAACTGCATACCGGTCATTAAAGCCTCGGTGGAACTCTTTTCCATGAACAAAAGCAGAAAATATCTGCCAAAGAAAATATAAAGGATGCAGAATGGAATGCATATACACCATAACATTTTAAGGCCGGCCCGAAAACCCTCGCGGATACGCTGATATTTTCTGGCGCCGAGATTTTGAGCCGTAAAGTTGGAGATTCCGTTGCCGATAGTTGTAAATGATGTAATAGCCATGTTGTTCATTTTTACTGCGGCGGAGTAGCCCGCCATGACAGAAGCTCCGAATCCGTTTATGACACTTTGAATAATAATGTTGCCTGCGGAGATGAAGCTTTGCTGCAGAATGCTTGGGATTGCTATTATCATTATTTTTTTAAAAAGCCTCCAGTCGAATAACACCGTTTTTTCTGTAATACGAAGCTTTTTTATGCGGCTTAACACTGTAATAACTGATATAATACAGCTGACTCCCTGGCATAGAAACGTTGCCCATGCGACGCCTGCTACGCCCATATGGAATGCTTTTACAAAAAGGATATCTACGGCAATGTTGGCAGTAGAAGATACCGCTAAAAAGTAAAATGGTGTTTTGGAGTCGCCCAGCGCGGAAAATATTCCGGTGGCTATATTATAAAAGAACACAAATGGAAGTCCCCATATATAGATATTCAGATATAGTTGTGAGTCTTCAAATACATTGCTCGGAGTTTTGATTAAATGCAGCAGTGGTTCGCAGCCTGAAATACCGGCTGACATAAGTATTGCACATAGAATTGCACTGAAAATACAGGCAGTAGTTACCGCAGTTTTCAGCCTGCCGTATTCTTTGGCGCCGAACAGCTGGGATACAATGACTGAACATCCCATATTACAGCCAAAAGCAAAAGCGATGAAAATTAATGTTATTTCGTAGCTGTTGCCTACGGCTGCCAGGGCATTTTCGCTGATAAATCTGCCGGCCACAAGACTATCTGCAATATTGTAAAGCTGCTGGAAGATAATACTTCCAAACAGTGGAAGGCAGAACTGCCATAGTACTTTTTTTGGTTTTCCTGTTGTTAAATCCTTGTTCATCAAATCATTCCCTTTATAGAGTTCGTTTACATATTCCCGGTAATGTATTATAATGTCATTTAAGAGATATGAAAAATGTATATAATACATGGAAGGGATATCAAAAATGTATGATATAAATTTTGAATACTACAAAATTTTTTACTATGTTGCAAAGTACAGGAATATCACAAAGGCAGCTGCAGCGTTAGGAAGTAATCAGCCCAATGTATCACGGATTATGAAGCTTTTGGAGTCGCAGCTAAACTGCAGGCTGTTTGTTCGTGAAGCAAGGGGAATCACTCTTACGCAGGAGGGTGAAATACTGTATTCGCATGTGGAAATTGCATATAAACAATTACTGAATGCACAGGAGGAAATGTTCAGGCAGGGTTCCTTAAAAGGAGGCACTGTAGAAGTCGGGGCAACAGAAACAGCGATTCATTTATTTCTGCTAAAGGCGATTTGTGATTTTAAACATGAATATTCTGATATCAAAATTAAAATTCATAATAATACAACGCCGGAGATTATAAAGAATCTTCTCAGCGGCAGGCTGGATTTTGCTGTTATTACGACGCCGTTTAATGCTCCGTCCAATGTATTGTGTGACAATATATTGGATTTTAATGAAATACTCGTAGGGGGAGAACGGTATAAAGCTTTGTCGACAGCATCAATCAGCCAGTCAGATTTTCGGAATCTGTCATGGATTGGCTTAGGCAGGGGAAGCGCAACATATAATCTGTACAGAAATTTTTTCATTGAACATGGGCTGGATATGGAGCCTGACATGGAAGTTGCAACATCCGACCTTCTTATTCCTTTGATTGAAAATAATCTGGGGGTGGGGTTTGTGGCGGAGTCATTGGCGGCGCCTTTGGTGAAAGAGGGCAGGCTAACGCAGATAAATCTTGACTGCGATGTTCCGAAGCGTTCAATACAGATTGTTTCAGATAAAGGGCGGGGAAAAAGTCTCGCCGCAGATACTCTTTATCAGTATTTGAAAAGAGGGATAAGAAAATAACTGTGTTTAACGCCAATATGCGCATCCGTCTTAAAATATTTGAAGAAATTTTTCTTTTTTTTAATATTCTATTGCGAAATTCAATATTTTTTGCTATACTATTAAAATATTAATTGCGAATCTTTACAAATACATAATAAAGGATGTTCTTGCGTCCATTCAGATATTATATAAGCATAAAGAGGGGATATATGATTTGAGAGGTAAAAGATATATACGCAGAGTAATAATTTCATTTATATTGTTATTTACAATATTAGTTAATAATATGCAGCCTTTTTTTCATGGGGAATTATCAGAAAATGTGCAGGCGGCAGCTGCTGAAGCTCTGAATGTTAAGAAATTGTGGGAGACGAAGAAGAGTACCCTTTCATGGACTGATACAGATGATAAACCAACGGAATTAATGTGGCATGATACTTCAAAGACAGACGCCAAATGGATTGATGAGAGTGACGAGGGTATTACAATTAAAGATAAAACAGCGGACGATTCCATTGGACAGCAAATTATATATACGGGTGACATTGAGAACTATACTATAAGTAAAAGTAATGCTGATGGGTACATTACGGTAAAAGACTATGCTTTTAGCGGAGTAAGCTATGATTTTACAGATAAGTCATATGAAGACATTCCAATGGACAATCTGAATGATTTGGCAGCATGGCAAGGATGGGGTGATGATAACCAATATGACAATAATAACAACACATCCGTTACGGCATGGAAGCTAAAAAAGGAAAGTGGCGCTGATGTAAGGTACGTTGATATTAAATATACGTTTAATCTGAATAAAACAGATGCTCCTTCACTGTATTATAGTGTTGAATATGATGCTGCACTTGATGGATATTACCGCAGATATTACGTCAGTACTGCCGACCAGCTTGCGGTTTTGCTTGACGCTTACGAGACGTCTGCCAGGGTAATACAGGCAGATAGCAGCGAGATTCCGGATAACGCAGATGAGAGTTCTAAAAAAATAGTAGATAAGCTTGGTATTGAGCTTTTATGTGATATTGACTTAGGCGGTGCAGAAGGCAGAATGTGGTATGGCTATACTAACCGCTTGGTGCTGCTGGAGATAGACGGTAACGGACATGGCTTGTACAATGGGTATTTTAAATCATCTTTGGTTACTCAGGTTAAATATAATACTGATACCTTAAGGGCCAGTGTCGTAAAAACTGATTATTGGACTTTTTTGCGCTCAGATCAAAAGTTTTATATTCATGATGCGGTTTTTTCTAATCAGTTTATTGCTCATGAGGGAGGAATGTTTGGACACAGCGTCAGACATGCATATTTTAACAATGTGAATTGGGAGCGCTGCATGTCTATGGGCGGCGGAGGAACAGCAATTGTGTTAGGATATAATAATTTATGCTGCTATCTGAAGGAGTGTACAATAGATAACAGCTATGTTTATGGAAGCTCGCACTGCGCTCTGTTTGCTTCCTATAACAGTTTTAGCAATATGTCTGAATACACATATACAGGAGACAGTACGCCGCCTGATAACGCGGAATATTACTATACTGATATTCCGGATTCTGCTGCAGAGATTGAAAGGTCATGGCTGGGTAAGAAGAGCGGAGAACAATCCGGCATTACATTATCTAATATGTTTCCGTCAATATATGAAAGCTGTGCGTCTGTTAATTCAGAAGTCTATGATGTTGGCGGCGAGCATTCCGGAACCTTTGTTTCCTGCCTGCAGTCGATGATAATATTTAAAAATTGTTTTTCAAACTGCACTATATACGCGAGAACTAAGCTGGGAGTTTTTATAGGTGCGGTTATCGGAAGCGGAGACGGATTTTATTATCCTTACAATGGCAAAAAGACTTTTGTAAACTCTTATTTTGAAAACTGCTATACGTCGGGCGCAATTGAAGGTGAAACGAAGCTGGGTGGATTTGTCGGCATTATATTTGATGATGCGCGCGCATATGACCCCAATTATTCCAGTCCGGCAACAGAGCATCGCGGCAAAACGGTGTTTAAAAACTGTTATTCCACATCTTCGGTTGGAATGCAGTATTCAGGGCAGCAGGTAGGAGGTTTTGCAGGCTTAGTAAGAGGAAATATACAAGCGGATACAGATAATGATACAACAGCACGCCGGCACATTTTTGAAAACTGCTATGCGGCTGGAGAGGTCGGTGGAATTACTACTGATACTTCTACGGCTGAAAGCAATACTAATTCAATTGGCGGATTTATGGGCGCATATATTAATTACAGCAGTGATGCAGTTGGAGTCAGCCCTTCAGACGCCCTGCAAACGCCTGTTAGTGAAGAAAATAATACTGTTAGTTTAATCAAATGCTATTATGATAAGCAGACAACAGCGATGAGAGAGAGGGATATAGGGAATTATTCTTATGGTTCGGAATCTGTGCAATTGAACAATACTTTAGAAGGGCTTGAGGGAGTATACACAAAATATTCCAAAGTTAAGAGAATTAAAGGACTTACTGACATTAATCCTGATGATGGCACAGTCTGGCAGAATATGAACGGTTATTATCCGCAGCTTATTTCGCTTACGGCAAAACCGAATGCTCTTGCCGGAGACGATGCCAAAAATCTTGTGAAACAGATGAAATATAACAGAAAATTAAGCTTTTACTATTATAGTCTGGCTTCAACGGCTGCGGTATTCCTTGACCATTATGATGAAATTCTCAATGAATCCGGTCAATTAGAGGCTGCAAATATGCAGTCGCATGTTTATGATACCGTTCGTGACATCACGCGCAAATTTGAGCTTACTACAGATGATAGCAACGGAATTGAATGGGATGCGGACAATTCGGAAGGAAGCAGGAATGCGGCAAATGGATTCGTTGAGTATCTTGGAGAGAAAGCTGCGGCGGCAGAAGGTGAAGCCGAGCATGGATTTTCTGTGAATTATGAAAGTGCGGTTTTGAGTAATAACGAAGAGAATAAGACTTTGGATTATACCGCTGCATTTAAGCCTAAGGTACTAACTATAAGCAAATCTGATGATGGAATGGGAAAAATTGTTTATAAGTGCTTTGACTTTGCTCCCGGAAAGCAGTGGGTTACCGTTACTGCGGCAGATGCAGACAATAAAGCTGTGTACGGACAACGAGCGCTTCGTCTGCTTCCAACGGCTTATCTTAACGCCGGAGAGATGATACATATAAATATTTCAAAGGATGAAGATAATACAGGCCAGGTGCCGGATAATGTTGTAACTATGGACAGCGAAAGTTCGCAGATAACATTGAACGGTTTTAATCATTCTGTAGGAGTTGTGTATGCTATTACAGACCGGTACCGCATGGGTACTGATATTTATAATAATCAGAAGCTTTTGCCTTATACTCAACGGGCCGATAACGATAGAGAAAATTTTGCTTATTATAAAAAATATCCGGCCGTGACTGACGCAGACTTAAGCGCAGATGAAACGGCCGGCATAAAAGCGCAGATTGGAAAAAAGAATGAGGATGGCAGCATCGGACTGTTAGAGCAAAGGATTGAGGTTGCCAATAAGGACGCTAAATATAGTAATATAAGGAACCTGTCTTATAATTCAGGCGGAACTATGGTGAAGATATATAAAGCTGTACCGGAAAAAGATGAAAACGGTTCATGGCTGCTTAATAAGGAAGAGGAAATTGATTATAGCGGGGAGAATATTAAAAAATGGCAGGGAGAAGCGCCGTTTGTCAAGAACGATACGGTAGACGATACGGGATTTTATTATCTTGATTATTATTGGCGGCTGGATGACGGCAGATATCTTATGGATTCCAAGCTGGTAAGGATATCGGCAGATTCCTATAATGTGGAGATGATTACGGGAATTCTGAATGAGAAACATACTATTGATAAAGATAAAACTCCGCAAACCTGTATTGACCAGTATGTGACGGATAATATTACAGGCGACGATAGTACATATTCATGGACTCAGAATTATCCGTCTATGACTATACTGCCTGATGAAAAGCATACGACTACAGTTAATGACAATCTGAGTGAAGATGATTACAATTCATATAACCAGCCAAGAGAATATAATGGAGATGTTTATTATACAAAAACATTGAAAATGACTACTGCACAGGCTAAAACTGCGGTGGGGTGGTATCGTGGAAATGAATACAGACTCACTACGTTGATTATTGAGGCTATAGATGAAGCGGGAACAGCCCATGAGATGACCCGTATTGATACAAATAACCAAATTAATGAGTTTGATTTTTCAAATGCAGAGTATCAATATGATTTTACAGGCTATAAAATTACACAGAATCCGGAGACTAAGGTATTTACAGTAGAAGAAAATGCACAGTCCGAGAAAAAGTTCAAAATACAGTCGGCGTCGGGTACTGTAAATAATAGTGTAACGAAATATATTCTGTTTAATTTAGAGGATTCTAATCAGGCCGAAGCTTATACAACCATTAATGACAGTCTGCGTGTTACAGCCTTATTCCGAAGGAATACGTCAGATGTCTGGGCAGAGAAGAATGTTCTGCTTAATGCCAAATCAGAGGTTTTGCCTGTTGCGGATGGCAGCAGCGACGACAGGCAATATTATACAGCCCTTGATGAAGCGGATAAGGCATATGAGGTTGATAATGGCAGGCTTTCAGAAAATGAAAATACAGACGAGAACCGCAAGGCTGTCCTTAGCGGAGACACACTTACCTACAGGGTTAAATTACATAATACAGGATACATGGAATCAGATATAGTAAACGTGTATGACACGGTTCCTGATAATTGTACATATGTGAAGGACTCCATGAAAATTTACCGGCAGGAGATGTATAATCTCTCAAGCGGTATGGTCCATTATGGAAATCTGACAGAGATGACGCAGACAGAAGATAGCTCGCCGGTTAAAATGCAGGAAAAAGACGGCAGTCTTAAATGGAGCATAACCAGTATGCCGTTAAATTATGTGTATTATGCAGAGTATAAGGTTACGGTAGATGACCTGCCTGCTTCTGAGCTTAAGCGTGTACTGACCAATGAAGCTCAATGGGATTTTGTGTCACTAAACGGAGACGTCATTGACAGCGCAGACGTGGGAGACAGTGAATTTAGCCCGACAGATTTAAAATACTTTAAGAAAAATGCCATATTCAGCATGGATGTTTTGGTTGATGATGAAACTGCGGATGAATCCGGTATAAAGCAGGAAAGAACATATACCATTGATTTTAAGAAACATGATGAGGCTGATTATAAGGATATCAGCTTTACAGATGATTTTCCGAGTAATGGTTTTACATTTAATGAAAAAAAAGGAATAGAGGTATATAAAAAAGAGAAGTCTCAACAAGATTATAAGTTGATTGCAAAATGGGCTGGCGGCAGTGTTGATAACAGCTTACAGCAGGGTATAAATATTATTGTCAGGGATGCCGGATTTACAATATTGGGTATGAATATATTGTCCGGTGAAGAGTTCCGGGTAGTGTTTTATGGAACGCAGGAAAAGCTTGGCAATGATACCGGCGTTACTGAAATCCACAATAAAGCGTCTGTAAGCTATCGAAAGAAAACGCAGGGAGAAGAAGCTGACCAGCAGAGTAATGCGATAGCCAAAACTGAGCGTATTACCAATAAGGTGTCTACAGACGTAACCCACCTGTACCTGAACATTGAAAAGCAGATTGCCGCATATGACCCGGCGCAGTCATTTTTGATGAAGCTTTGTTATTACAAGGGGGGAAAAGCGGCGAAGAACGGCACAGCTGGCGAGACATTTTATACGCGTATTAATTGTACCAATGAGCAGCAGGACAGCGCTCCTTATACATATACCGGAAACAGTATTGTTCAGTGTGACAGGCGAGGCGTTTATGTTGTAGAGGAGGATTGCAGCTGGTCAAATACCGATTATGAATTTGACGGCAGCGAGGAAGAAAAAAAGGTTAGTATAACTCTTCCTGAGACTATGTATGAGTCGGGAGCATTCCCTGCTTCTTTGGGGACTGATTTGTCTGCTTTGCCTAAAGTAGTATTTAAGAATAAAGAGAGTATATTTGCTTATCTTTCAGGTCAGTCCTATGCGGAGAATGTATTTAATTTTGTCACAGCAGAAAGCAATGCCGTTGGTGACGGGGGTGGCGGCTGATGAATAATACGAACCTGAAAGCATACAAGAAACCACATAAAAAGCTGAAGAAAAGGCTTATGATATTTTCTCTGACAGCCGTTGCAGCTGCAGCGCTGACAGCATACGGAGCGGATTATTTGAATACCAAGAACCAAAAAAGCGTAGTTAATAAATTTGTTCCGGCTGTTATTAAAACGGCGGTACAGGAAAAGGACAATGCAGACGATGCATGGACAGAAAACGAAAATACAAATGAAATTTCGCACAACACATTTACATGGACATACAAAGACGGCTTATATAAAGCTGATAAGATTGTCCGGATTCTCAATGTGGATAATCCGGATGAGAATAATACGGACGCCTACATTCGCGTGTGTATTGTGCCGAGATGGGTGTGTCAGCTGCAGAACGGAATCTGCGTGGATGTAAGCTCCAATCATATGGGATTACAGGACTTTGGTGTTATTACGGAGATAAATATTTCAGAGAACAGCTATATTATGGGAGACGTTACATTTAAGCTGGCAGATGATTGGTCTGATAACTGGATTTTTAATCCGCAGGATGGATATTTTTACCACATAGCTGTTGTTGAGCCGGGAAATACGTCAGCATGTCTTTTGGAAAGCGTTTCGGTTTCAGAGGAGATATATACTTCGATGGAAAAAGCGCAGATAAAGCTTGATATTGATGTTCTCGCAGACTCAATTCAAACAAAAGCAGACGCCTTATCTGTCAGGTGGGGCGCTCCCGACGTTCTTGGAATTACAGTAGATGAACAGGGAAAACTGGAAAAGGCAGGTGCTTCAAATGAGTAGGAACAGCCACAAGAATACGGAAAAAAAGCCATCCAAAGGATATAAGGTTATGGTATGGATAAGAACTGCGTTTGTGTATATATTTTGTATTGCCATTGTTATTGGCGCAGTTTTATTCGCAGCAGATAAAAGCCCGCAGAAGTCCATATTTGGCTACCGTTACTATACAGTATTGACCCCGTCTATGGAAAAAGCTTTATCGGTAGGGGACATGGTGATTGTGAAGCTTGGGAATGCGGATGAAATTGAAATCGGTGATATTATTACATTTAACCCTTCAAGCGACAGCGATGCATATTTGACGCACCGTGTTACTAAGAAGCTTCAGGATTATGAAGGAAGCAAAGTTACCTGCTTTGTTACAAAGGGTGATGCGAACGAGACAGAGGACAGCTTTCTGATTGACAGCAGCCGGATAGTTGGCAAGGTTGTCTTTAGTATTCCGAAGCTTGGGTATATTGTCCGTTTTATTCAATTGAAATGGTATTTTGTAATACCGCTTGTGGTAATGTTATTCGTTCTCTTCGAGCTGCTGAGAATGTATTTCGGACTGGCAGAGCAAGAGAAATAAATATAAAAAAATATAAAAGGAGAGAGGAACTATGAAGAAATCAAAAAACAAAAAAATGCTTGTCATGGCTGTTTTGCTTGCTTTATTTATAGTTGTTGGCGGAACTTTTGCATGGTTTACGTCTAAGGATGAAGTAACTAACAAATTGACAGCGCAGAACGATTATGGAGTGTCTATCGTGGAGGACTTTACTCCGCCAGGCGACTGGACGCCGGGTCAGGAAGTAAATAAGGACGTTTATGTAACCAATACGGGTAATGTGGATGCATTTGTGAAGGTTGCATTGTCAAATTCCATGAGCCTGACAACTGTTGCAGCAGGCGGAGCCTATGCTGCAGGTGATGTATCGTCATACCTGACGCTGTCAACTGATACGAATGCGAATGAGGTTAAGGCTCTTTGTGCAGGCGGACGCCTTGTATGCAGTGCAGGTACTGCCATAACAGACGAAAGTGAACAAATTAAATACGGTACGGATTTTACTCCAACAGACTCAGGCCTTTATGTGTTTGAGAGGGATGTTGAGGATGGCAAAACTGCATATGCAGGTTACTATTATTCAGACAATGCGTATTATGCAGTTACAGATATTAAAAAAGAAGATGCTCAAACTTTTACATACAAAATGTTAGTGAAGTCTGAACAGTCTCTTGATGCTTCTGCAATTGAGCTTGATTATACTGGTTTAGAAAATAGTAACGTTATCACGGCAGTATACCAAAAAGATGATGCTGATAAGATGATAAAGATTAACATTACGCTTGCCAGTGATTGGAAGGACAATTGGACTTTATTAAATAATAATGTATTCTATTATAACAATACAATAAAAGCAGGTACGACATCTGCACAGCTTGTAGATAAGCTTGAGTTAGATGATGAGGTTAAGAATAGTGCGTATTATAAGTTTGACTATAACCTGAAAGTAACTGCTGACAGTGTTCAGGTGGTAAATGATGAAAGTGGAAAGCAGACTGCCGAGGCTGTTACAGATGCATGGACAGAAGCTGTCGCAGCGCCACAATATGCGGGTAATGATACAAATATCATATCATCAGTAACATGGACTGCAAAATCAGTAACGCCATAATTGTCTGAAATTTTTTAAATTGCCGAAAGGAGGAGAACAACAAATGACTAAAAGAATCAGACGGTTTTTTGCTGCATCATGCTGCGTTCTTCTCCTTTTTGGCAGTAATCATTCAGCTTTTGCGGATGTTTCTCTGCCGGAGGGAACGGTAGAAGGCCTTCCGCAAAAGCTGACTGTTATGGACAGTGAAGGAAATTCTGTCAACAGTGACACCGGAGAATTTTTTTTCAGCGTTGAAAATATGGCACCGTTCGAGACTTACTCTAAGGACGTGCAGGTTATGAATCTTCGCGAGGATAAAGCTTATCATATATATTTTTATACAGAACCGGTCAATAAAAGCGGAAAGATTGATTTGGAGGATGAGTGCAGCGCGGTAATTACTTTAGATGGTAATGAGGTATATAATGGCAAGGTTACTGGAAAAGGCAATATTGATTTAACTAAAACACCGATTGATTTGGGATTATATGAGCCGGGAGCGCAGCGAAGCTTTAATTGCAGCATTACGTGGAATGGGTCTGACGCCGGCGGATTTATAGACAATGGAAAAAGGATAGTAGACGCAAAAGGTACGACAGTAGTAGAAGAGGGTGGCGGAGATAAAAGGATATATGGTGAGGTTACATTCCGGTGGATATTTTATGCTGTTGTAGATGAAGATTATGTTCCTCCAAAGACAGGCTTATTAAGTAATCTGTGGATAGAGATCAGTATATTATCAGCAGTAGGAGCGGCGCTTATAATTTTGCTTATGCTTATTTTAAAAAAGAGGAAGAAAACGTATAACGGGAGTCGACGCTGATGAAATATTTTAAGAAGGCAGTAAGCATTCTGATGGATTTCTTCTTTTTCCTGCTTCTGATTATTGGAGCAGGACTGCTTATTTTACGTGCTGTCGGATATCAGGCTCTGGCCGTGCAGACTGGAAGCATGAAGAATGTGTATCCGGTGGGTTCGGTTGTTATTGTAGACAATTCGTCTCCGGATGATATTGCTTTGGGAGACGTGATTTCATTTGTGGCAGACGGCCATATGACCATTGTGACACACCGGGTCATAGATATAGATACGGTTAATCAATGTTTTTATACTAAAGGTGATGAGAATAATGTAACGGATACTAATCCGGTTGTTTATGAAAATCTGCTTGGAAAGGTTGTATTTTCAGCGCCGTATGCGGGGCGTCTGCTGACATTCTCTCACAGTAGAATTGGGCGCGCCGTATTTTTCCTGGTTATAGCCGCCATTGTATTGTATTTTGCGGCGCAGTTAGTTATTTATATAATAAAACGTAGAAAAGGGTGTTAAAGTGAACAGGCGGATAAATAAAAAAATATATATGATATGTGTATTATTCGTGGCTGTTGGTTTGCTTGTGTGCGGATTAACTATCGCTTACTTCAGCAGCCGTGATGTAGTTACTAATAAGCATCAGGCAAATGACGTCAGAATCCTGCTTCAGGAACCAGAATGGCTTGAGACAGGAATGATGGATGCCGCCGTTATGCAGCCGGGTATGTGTATTGAAAAAGACCCTAAGGTATATAATGACGGCGAATCAGGCGTCTATGTCCGTATGAAAATTATAATAAAATGTAAAGATGAGAATGGTAATTTCGTTACGGTAGACAGTAATGATTCGCGGTATCAGGCAATCAGAAACGCTATATGTGTGGATGCGGCTGGAACGCAGAAGCTGTTGTCGAATGAAACAGGAAGCGTTGTATCACATAATGATGCTTTTATATATAACAATGACGACGATTGGTTTTATTATAAGACAGAGAGTGGGTTTACGGTTCTTGAGGCAGGTACATATACCAGTCCGCTCTTTCAGTCTTTTATCGTACCGGTTTTAAAAACAGAATATAATGATTTGTTAGATTCGGAATTTCGTATTCAGATAGCGGCTCAGGCGGTTTCGGATTATTATCAGGGAGATGATATAATGACGGCTTTCTCCAAAAATTTTACAGAGGCAGGAGAGAATAATTGATGCAGAGGTCGAGGATTGTAATCATGCTGCTGAGTCTGCTGCTTTTAATCGCAGCGGCGTTTTTCTGCCTTATATATGTTAAAGGCAGACGAGAGGATAATGAATATGAGGAATGGCTTAAGGAGTTTGAACAGGTAAAGCCTGACGATACGGCATATCTTTCTGAATGTCTGAAGATTAACACGCGGACTGTTGCGTGGCTTACAATTCCTGATACTGAAATAGATTTTCCAATAGTTCAGTCAGATGACAACACATTTTATTTAAATCATGATTTTAAAAATGACGCCTCAATGCTTGGAAATCCATTTTTGGATTATCGGTGCAATGGCGATTTTTCAGATTTTAATTCTATTATATACGGACACCATATTCGGGGCGGACGTGTATTCAGCGGGCTTGAAAGCTTTCTTAACAGTGCATATTTCCGTGAACACAGCACAGGATATTTAACAACGCAGAATCAGATATATACGCTGCATTTTATAGCAAGTCTTAATATTGACAGCCGGGGCTTTATATATAATGTAATATTTCTTACGGAGCAGGAAAAAGAAGAGTTTTTGTGCAATATCAGGGAGCAGGCGGTATGTCTGAGTGACTTTTCAGCAGAGGAATTGAAGGATAAGAGACTGGTATGTCTGTCAACCTGCTCGTATCAGTTTGAGGATGCAAGGACTGTATTAGCAGGGTATTTGGAATAATTTAAAATTGCGTACGATTGTAATGGGTAAAGACTTACTTTGTTCACATTTTTGTAGTATGATAAAACCAATAACAGTCTGGAGGATGTAATTATGGCAAAAGTAAAGAACAGAAAAAATATGATTATAGGAATATCAATAGCTGCAGTTGTGGTTATAGCTGCAGTTATTGTGCTTTGTGTTTTAATAAACAGAAATATTGCAGGCAGCTTATATGTTGAATACGGCGTGCCGCATGATTATGAGGCTGACGGATTTATAAAGCTTGGTGAATATAAGGGAATTAATATGTCGGTTGCAGTTACTGATGAGGACGTGCAGGAAGAAGTTGAGTCTGTTCTTGAGGACGCTGAGAATTATGAGGAGCTTTCAGGAACTGCAAAGACAGGAGATTATGTAAGTATTAATATGGCATGTTTTCTTGAGGACGGAACAGCTGTTGAGGATTATACTTATAATAATGAGCTGATAACGATTGGTGATGAAGATTATTTTACTGAATTTGATACGGAAATCGCAGGAATGAATACCGGCGATACAAAGGAGATTACGGTAGCGGTTCCTAATGACTATGGTGATGAGGTTATTGACGGAAAAACCCTCAAATTCAACGTTACCCTTAATTATATATGCGGAGAGGCAATTGAACAGCAGCTTACAGACGAATTTGCTGCTGAATATTCAGACGGCGAATGTACAAGCGCAGCAGCGTTTAACGAATATATAAAGCAGGAGCTTTATAATGATAATGTTGAGAACCTTTCTGACGACATACTCAGTGAAATTATTGAGAATACTGAGGTTAAAAAGTATCATCGGGGAGAGCTTAAGAATGCTGAGGACGAGACTATCCAAAGTTATCAGAGCTTTGCGGAAATGTCAGGTTACACAGTGGACGAGCTGCTCTCAGCGTTCGGAATGACTGAGGATGACGTAGATGAAATTGCAAAAGAGACTGCTGTAGAAAAAATGGCTGTAAAAACCATTGCCGCAAAAGAAAATCTTACGCTTGATGATGAAACGTATAAGAAGATGCTTTTAGAATCACTTGAGTATGAGGAAGGTGAAGAACAGGGCAAGACTATTGAAGATATGGAGCAGGATTATCTTTCGATGAATGAGATGAATCCGAAGGACGGTATGCTTGAGGCATATGTTATGGAGTATATTTTAAGCGTTTCTAATATAGAAGGATTACAGTAATTCGGAAGGTGGTATCGTTATGGAAGATATTAAAATTCTCGTTGTTGATGATGAGCAGAGAATGAGAAAGCTTGTAAGGGATTTTCTTGTGAAAAAGGGGTTTCAGGTGCTTGAGGCTTCTAATGGAGAAGAAGCCATAGACGTGTTTTTTTCAGAAAAGAATATTGAGCTTGTTATACTTGATGTAATGATGCCAAAGATGGACGGATGGGCAGTGTGCAGGGAAATCCGCCAGTATTCGCACGTTCCTATAGTTATGCTTACTGCAAAGTCAGGGGAAAAGGACGAACTGCTTGGATTTGAGTTAGGTGTGGACGAATATATATCCAAGCCGTTTTCTCCTAAAGTGCTTGTGGCAAGAGTTGAGGCTATATTAAGACGTACGGGCGCATCGTCAGATGATGTTTTGGAGATTGGCGGTATAACGCTTGATAAGAGCGCGCACGAAGTAACTATAGACGGTCAAAAGCTTGAATTAAGCTTTAAGGAATTTGAACTTCTGACTTATTTCATTGATAATAAAGGCATTGCGTTATCGCGTGAAAAAATATTGAATAATGTTTGGAATTATGATTATTACGGAGACGCAAGGACTATAGATACCCATGTCAAGAAGCTTCGCAATAAGATGGGAGATAAGGGTAACTATATCAAAACAATATGGGGTATGGGATATAAGTTTGAGGTGGAGCAGGGGTGATAAGCTTGAAAAATTCAATCCGCACAAGACTTATACTTATTCTGACACTATTTATAATAATATTTGTTTCCATCAACATGTTTATGAACATGTTTTTTCTTGAAAGGTATTACACATATCAGAAGAAGGAAGTGCTTGGGGATATTTATGATGAAATTTACAGAGTGAATAATGAATCTAATCTTTCCGAAGTGCCTTCGGCTCTTGATAATTATTATTTTCTGGACAGGCTTGCCGCTAATAACGGCGTAACGTTATATGTTTTTTCAATTACGAGCGACGGCCTGTTTAATTATTATAATTTTCAGTTTCCTGAGGTCGATACGGGAAGCATTTCATTCAATATAGTTAAAAACAGGCTGGATAATTATGTGAATGATTATTACGGTCTGCATGAGCTTGATAATAATTATCAGATTGTCTATTCAACGGATAACTATGATATGTATAAGGTCTATGATGAAAAAATCGGTTCTAATTATCTTGAATTATTTGGAAAGATTAATAAATCGAGCTTTATATTTCTTCGTGCAAATTATCAGAATATGAAAGAAAGCGCAGCCATTTCAAACCAGTGTATGAGCTATATAGGGTTGATTATAGTTCTTATTGGAGCTATTGCAATGTTCTTTATAGGAAGAAGCTTTACAAAGCCTATACTTGAGCTTTCTGAAATTGCCGACCGGATGGCTAAGCTGGATTTTGACGCGAAATATAATGTAACCCGCGATGATGAGATAGGAAGGCTTGGCACAAGTATGAATATGCTTTCTTCCCAGCTGGAACATACTATATCGGAGTTAAAGAGCGCCAATAATGAATTGCAGTCGGATATAGAAAGAAAAGTACAGATTGACGAGATGCGTCAGGAATTTTTGTCAAATGTATCTCATGAGCTTAAAACACCTATTGCCCTTATACAGGGTTACGCGGAGGGGCTGTCTGATAATGTTATAGATGATGTGGAGGACAGGAAGTTTTACTGTGACGTTATTATGGACGAGGCGCAGAAAATGAACCGTATGGTAAGGAGGCTTTTGAATCTGAACCAGCTTGAGTTTGGAAACGACAAACCTAAAATGGACAGATTTGATATAGTTGAGGTAATTAAATCTGTTGTATCTTCGTCAGATATTTTGTTTAAACAGAAAAATGTAAGCCTTACAATGTATGAGCCTGCGCCGGTTTACGTGTGGGCCGACGAGTATCTTGTTGAAGAGGTGCTGACCAACTATATCAGTAATGCGCTGAATCATGTTAAAGAGCCGAATATAATAAGAATATATACAAAGAAAAATGGAGATACAGTAAGAATCGGCGTTTCTAATACCGGAGATAAAATACCCGAAGAGGAGCTTGAAAAGATATGGATTAAGTTTTATAAGGTTGATAAGGCGAGAACGAGAGAATATGGCGGCAACGGTATTGGATTGTCGATAGTTAAAGCGATAATGCGCTCATTTAACCATGAATGCGGCGTGATTAATAATGACGACGGAGTGGAATTTTGGTTTGAGCTTGATTCCGCAGGTTAAATTATGTTAAAATGTCCCCGGACACAATGAGTTAAGCGAATATGGTTTAGTAAAGCATAATCAGGCTGGTTCAAAAAATATACAGGCGGGATATAGATATGATAGCGATAATAGATTATGACGCCGGCAATCTTATGAGCGTTAAAAAAGCTCTTGAATTTATCGGTGAGACTCCTGTAGTAACAAGAGATGTGAAAACGATACTTACGGCAGATAAGGTTATTCTGCCGGGAGTAGGCGCGTTTGGCGATTGTATGCATAAGCTTAACGCATACGGGCTTTCCGGTGCGTTAAGAAAAGCAGCGGATGAAAAGATTCCTCTTATGGGAATATGCCTTGGGCTCCAGCTGTTATTTGACAGAAGCGACGAATCCAAAGGTGTGGACGGTTTATCTGTTTTAAATGGAGATATATGTGCTATTCCGAATGACGGTATACATAAAATTCCTCATATGGGATGGAATTCTCTGCATTTTCCTAAAGAATCAAAGCTGTTTAGAGGCATTGATGAAGGCGCATATGTATATTTTGTGCATTCATATTACCTTAAGGCGGCTGACGAAGGAATTGTTGCAGCTACGACAGATTATGTGACTAATATTCATGCGGCAGTCGAATGCGATAATGTATATGCATGTCAGTTCCATCCTGAAAAGAGTGGAGACGTCGGGCTTGAGATTCTTAAAAATTTTGCATCATTGTGATATATGGTTAGGAGATAATATGTTTACTAAAAGAATTATTCCATGTCTTGATGTTAATAATGGAAGGGTTGTTAAAGGAATTAATTTTGTTGATTTAAAAGACGCGGGAGACCCGGTTTTGGCAGGCGCAGCATACGGAAGATGCGGCGCTGATGAACTGGTTTTTCTTGATATAACTGCGTCAAGCGATGCAAGAGATATTAAGCTTGATATGGTAAGAAAGGTTGCCGAGACGGTGTTTATTCCGTTCACAGTTGGAGGAGGCATAAGGAGTATTGCCGATTTTAAGATGATACTGCGTGAAGGCGCTGACAAGATTGCAGTCAATACAGCGGCAATAATGAATCCTGAACTGATATCTGAGGCGGCATTAAAGTTTGGCAGCCAGTGTGTTGTCGTTGCGATTGACGCAAAGAGAAGGCCGGATAACAGCGGCTGGAATATATATAAGAACGGCGGACGTGTCGATATGGGCATTGACGCTGTGGAATGGGCAATGAAAGCATGTGAGCTTGGCGCAGGCGAGATACTTCTTACAAGCATGGACTGTGACGGTACTAAGGACGGTTACGATATAGAGCTTACCCGTACGGTATCGGATAATGTGTCCATCCCTGTCATTGCTTCGGGCGGCGCAGGAAAATGTGAGCATTTTCTTGACGCGGTTAATAAAGGAAAAGCAGACGCAGTTCTTGCAGCATCATTGTTTCATTATAAAGAGCTTGAGATTATGGAGCTTAAAAAGTACCTCAGGGATAATGGCGTAAGTGTAAGAATGTAGAATAATATATAAGTTACTTGTGGAGGATATGACTATGGGAGCTATTACTAATGACTGGCTTGAGGCTTTAAATCCTGAATTTGCAAAGCCGTACTATGCGTCTTTATACAGATATATAAAGAATGAATACAGCAGATATGTAGTGTATCCGCCTGCTGACGATATATTCAATGCATTTCATTTCACGCCGCTTAGTAAAGTAAAGGTAGTCATACTCGGACAGGACCCGTATCATGGCCCTGGCCAGGCGCATGGATTATGCTTTTCAGTAAAAAAGGATGTTATGATACCGCCGTCGCTTGTTAATATATACAAAGAGCTGCACGAGGATTTGGGATGCTATGTGCCGAATAACGGATTTTTGAAAAAATGGGCCGATCAGGGCGTTCTGCTGTTAAATACCGTGCTTACGGTGCGAAGCGGCGCGGCTAATTCACATAAAGGAATAGGCTGGGAGAAATTTACAGACGCAGCCATACAGGCTGTGAATAATAAAGACGAGCCTGTTGTATATATGCTTTGGGGAAGACCTGCAAGAGAAAAGAAAAAAATGCTGACTAATCCGAAGCATCTTATACTTGAAGCGCCCCATCCAAGCCCGCTTTCTGCATACAACGGATTTTTTGGATGCAGGCATTTTAGTCAAACCAATGAATTTCTTAAATCAGCCGGGCTTACGCCAATCGACTGGCAGATAGAAAAAATATAAGTTAGTTTTGAAAATAAGGAGGATTACAGCTATGTATGAAAATGAAATTAAGGAAGCTCAGGAGAAATTTGGAGAGCTTCTTAAAAAGCAGCTTGCAAGAGTTGAAGAAATGAAAGCGCAGGGGGATTTTGTGGATTACCAGTCGCTTGACAGGATTGTTATCGGCGTTTGCGGCGGCGATGGAATAGGCCCTGCAATCACAGCGCAGGCACAGAGGGTCTTAGAGTATCTTCTTTCTGAGGAAGTTAGTAAGGGTAAGGTTGAATTTAAGGTTATAGACGGTCTTACAATCGAAAGAAGAGCGGCAGAGATGTCGGCTATTCCTGCCGACGTGCTTACGGAGCTTAAGTCCTGCGACGTTATTCTTAAGGGACCTACAACTACTCCGAGAAAAGGAGACGAATGGCCGAATGTTGAATCTGCAAACGTTGCAATGAGAAAGGCGCTCGACCTTTTTGCTAACGTACGTCCTGTAAGAATACCTGAGCTTGGAATTGACTGGACCTTCTATCGTGAGAACACAGAAGGAGGATATGCCGCCGGTAAGGAAGGCGTTAATGTTACCGACGATCTTGGAATAGATTTTACAATTGCAACAACGCAGGGATGCGCACGTATAATCCGCGCGGCGTTTGAGTATGCTAAAGCTAACAATAAAAAGAGAGTTACTGCCGTTACAAAAGCTAACATTATAAAAACTACAGACGGCAAGTTCCTCGATATTTTCTATAAAATTGCAGAAGAGTATCCGGAAATTGCAGCAGATGACTGGTACATAGATATCATGACAGCAAAGCTTCTTGATGAAATGAGAAGAAAAGATTTTGAAGTTGTCGTACTTCCTAATCTGTATGGAGATATAATTACAGACGAGGCGGCAGAGCTTCAGGGCGGCGTAGGTACTGCGGGAAGCGCTAATATCGGCAAGAAATATGCTATGTTTGAAGCTATTCACGGTTCGGCGCCTCGTATGGTTAAGGAAGGACGCGCACAGTTCGCAGACCCTTGCAGCGTTATAAGGGCGGGAGCTATGCTTCTCAACCATATAGGATATGTTAAAGAATCAGATAAGCTTTACAAAGCTCTTGATATATGTACTATAACAGAAAAGAAGCTTGTTATGACCGGAAGAGATACAGGGGCAACCGGCGAACAGTTTGCTGACTATATTATGGAAACTATTGCAGGATTAGATTAATGAGTAAAGAAATAAGTTACGAAGAGTCGGGACTGGACGAACGTATAATCCGTGCCGTTAAGGAGATGGGATTCGAGAATATGACGCCTATACAGGCGCAGGCGATACCTGTTTTCCTTGAAGGCAGGGATATCATAGGACAGGCGAGAACCGGTACCGGCAAAACGGCAGCGTTTGGAATCCCTATATTACAGATGACAGAGCCTGAAGATAAGTGTCTGCAGGCTTTGGTTTTGTGCCCCACAAGGGAACTTGCAATACAGGCGGCCGAAGAAATAAGGAAATTCGGAAAATACTTTGAAGGCATAAAGGTGCTTCCGATATACGGAGGTCAGGATATATCCAAGCAGATAAGGTCTCTTAAAGCGGGGGTACAGATTGCCATTGGAACTCCGGGAAGAGTAATGGACCATATGAGAAGACATACTCTTAAGCTTGATAACCTTAAGATGATTGTTCTTGATGAAGCAGACGAAATGCTCAATATGGGATTCCGTGAGGATATTGAGACTATTCTGTCAGGTATTCCCAAAGAACATCAGACCGGGCTTTTTTCAGCGACAATGCCAAAAGCAATACTGAATATTACGAAGACGTATCAGAAGCAGGATGCGGTTCATGTAAGAGTGTCGGTGGGAGACCTTACGGTGCCTCTTGTAAGGCAGTATTATTATGAAGTTAAGCAAAAGAATAAGGACGAAGTGACAGCAAGGCTTCTTGACTACTATAATCCTAAAAGGTCGCTTATATTCTGTAATACCAAGAAAAAGGTTGACGAGCTTGCCGAGGTTTTAAAAGGAAGAGGATATTTTGCCGAGGGCTTTCATGGCGATATGACGCAGGCGGAGCGCGACAGGATTATGAACGGGTTCCGAAAGGGTTTTGTAGATATTCTTATAGCGACTGATGTGGCCGCCAGAGGGATTGACATAACTGATGTTGAAGCCGTATTTAATTATGATATTCCGCAGGACATAGAATATTATGTACACAGGATAGGCCGTACAGGCCGCGCAGGTAAGAAAGGGCGCAGCTTTACCCTTGTTGTGGGAAAAGAGATTTACAAAATACGCGACATAGAAAATGTATGTAAAACCCGTATTAAGCCAAGGCATGTGCCTTCTGCGGTAGATATTAACCAGGCTAAGGCCGATAATGTCATGAAAAAGGCAAGGAATCTCATAGAAAATGAAAGCCTTTATTCGATGATTAAGACTGTAGAGAGACAGTTAGACGACGAGGATTATACCGCAATTGAGCTTGCAGCCGCTCTTCTTAAAATGCAGCTTGGCGAAGAAGTAAGCGAAATGCAGCTTGACTACAGCTGGTTCGACAGCGACGAATACAAGAGCCGTAAACGTGAAAGCCGCAGCCGCAGAGGCGGACGCACCGGCAGAGGAAAAGGCATACGAAATGACAGAGGCGGACGCACTGACAGAAGCAATCGCTCAGATAAATGGACTAATACAAGAGGCAGACGCAACGGCGCAAGAGACGCTTATGGCAATAAGCTGCGTTAATTAATGCCACAGACGGCTAACAGGAGGGCTTAATATGATTACATGGATTTGTGTGCATGCTGCTGATATTATTATCTGCATGGTTCTGATTGCTGTAGTGGCAGCCGTTATTATAAGCATAATCCGGGGCAGGAAAAAAGGAAAATCCTCCTGTGGCTGTGGATGCTCAGGCTGTCCAATGAGCGGTTCCTGTCGTTCAAAGCAATAATTTCTTTGTTAAGTAACCATATTAAATCCGCTTAGGTGGCAGCACATAAGGACCATCTGCAGAAGAAGTCCAGTCGTTACAAGCCATCTGTACAGAATCGGACGTTTTTCGCACAATTCTGCAGTAAAGATGAAGAGAGGTAACGCTATACTAAGATAGCGGCCTCCGCTGACCAGAAAATCAGTTGAATAACTGATTAAAGTATATACAAAAAGAAATGCGGTAAGGCTGTCTCTATGACGCCTGAAGCATCTGAACAGAATATATATAGTGCAGAAGAATAGAATCAGCTGCGGAGCCCATACAGAAAATTTCAGGTTCGTCTCAACATCACTGGAAATCAGGTTATGGAATATGTTTTGGATTCCAAATCCCACATTTTTGAATTGATGTCCCCATACGTTGTTTTGGAGCTTCATAAAATACATAAAATCTCCGGTAATGACATAGTTAATCAAAAGGTAAATAAATGACCCCAAAACGATTAAAAATATCGGAATGAGCTCAATTAGTTTTGAGAAGAAAGTACGCCATTCTTTTTTTCTTATTAACAGAAATATCTGATTGGCTTCAAGCCATTCGACGCCCATAAATACAACGAGAAGTATCCCCTGCATACGTGAAAGCGCGCCGAGCATACCGAATAGTCCGGCAATCCGCCACCTCCTTTTAAATGTAAAGTATATACATGCAGAGCCTGCAAGTAAAAAGGTACTTTCAGTAAGCATTGCTCCAAAGAAAAAGCTAAAAGGAAATACTGATATAAGGATAACTGTTTTCTCTGCTATTAACTTATTGTATTTTAATGCTGCGGCCATATAAAGGAATATACACCCGCCTATGTAGCATAAGCTTGATGTTACAAGCGCGGCAGTCAAAACGTTATGTATTATTAAGCTGACAAGATATGTAAGCGCAGGGTAAAGAGGAAAAAATACAAGAGTCTGATACACGCCGTCGCCCATCATTGCTACATTATCAATCACGATATTTTTATATCCGCCGCTGGCAATCCCTATATAATTAGTTGCATCCCATTTGAGCCACCATTCAAGAAATGTCTGATTGTCCCGGTATATGAGTATTAATGCAAGATAAGAAATAAAGTATATGAAAAGCCTGAAGGCAAGAGATTCGGCAGCTATGCGGAATATGTCATATCTGTTTACCGGATTGCCGTGTGAATAAGACGCTTTGGATTCTGTAATAAACCCTGAGTATTTTGATTTGCAGGGTAACAAAGCTCCTGATATACTGCATATACGGTATATCATTATTATTGAAAATATTGTGACAATAATTAATGTTATTATGTTCATATTATATTCTCCCAACATCCTGATTTATATGTCTGTAGCAAATTGCAACAAAACAAAGACAGTATAACACATTTTGAAGAAATATTACATAGAATGTATTAAAAAAAGAGGTTTATATTAAACATGCACAATTATTGTAATGGAGTTATCCATACTATAAGACAAGGAGATACATTATATTCTCTCAGCAGGCAGTATAATGTACCATTAGTTATGATACTTAGAGCAAATCCATATGTTGATGTGTATAATCTTGAAATAGGGACGAAGGTGTGCATACCGTCAAGAAATATGGGAGATATGGATATGATGCCTGATATGCGTCCGGATATGCGCCCGGATATGCGCCCGGATATGCGCCCTGATATGCGCCCTGACATGCGCCCTGACATGCGTCCTGACATGCGCCCTGACATGATGCCTGATATGCGTCCGGATATGCAAAATGACGATATGCAGATTGAGATAAACACAAATGACGATAATAACAATGACAAATTCTATGCATACGTTGTAAAAGAGGGAGAATCTATGCAGGATATTGTAGATAAATCAGGCATAGACGCCTGCGATATTATAAAAATCAACCAGCTCAGGGATGTTCTGCTTAAACCGGGAATAACCATTATGCTGCCGATGGAAAAATAGCATATCAGAGGCGGCAGTGCAAAATATGCTTTAAAGAAGCTTACGTATTTAAGTTGACAATGCGTAAGCTTCTTTTTATAATGTAACGAGGAAGGGTGACACTTCTTGCAAAGGGGGAATCATATAATGATTCAGATATTCAAAACCTTAGAAGATGGAATACTTAATATAGAGAACGATATATCAGACGGATGCTGGATAGCGCTTACAAGACCTGATGCGACAGAGCTTGAAAATGTGGCGCAGAGATGCGGTGTAGATATAGATGATTTAAGGGCGCCTCTTGATGAGGAAGAACGTTCAAGACTTGTTATAGAAGATGCTTATACATTAATCCTTGTAGATATTCCTATGATTGAGGACAGGGAAGAGAAAGACAGGTATGTTACAATTCCGCTTGGAATTGTTCTTACAGATTCTGTTATAATAACTGTATGCCTGGAAGAGACAGGGGTATTGTCTCCGTTTATGCAGGGACGTATACGGTCGTTTTATACTTTTAAAAAGACAAGGCTGATACTGCAGATTTTGTATAGGAATGCTACGCTGTTTCTTCAGTATCTTCGTAATATTGACCGCAAGAGTGAAGAGATTGAAGAAAAGCTTCATATATCACAGAAGAATCAGGAGCTTATCGAGCTTCTTGAGCTGGAGAAAAGTCTTGTGTATTTTACGACCTCTCTCAGGTCAAATGAGGTTGTGCTTGAAAAGATGGTAAGAGCGGAGCGCATTAAAAAATATCCGGACGACGAAGAGCTTCTTGATGATGTTATTATTGAGAATAAGCAGGCTATAGAGATGGCTAATATATATAGTGGGATTCTCAGTGGTATGATGGACGCCTTTGCTTCAGTTATATCGAATAATTTGAATATAGTAATGAAGTTTTTGGCAACTATAACTATCGTGCTGTCGATACCGACTATGATTGCCAGCTTTTTTGGAATGAATTTTGCTGATATTCCTCTTGGTAATTATCAGCATGGATTTTTGGTAGTTTCAATTGGAACATGGGTTATTACAGGAGTAGTTGCTCTTATATTAGCTAAGAAAAAAATGTTTTAAGTCAGATGAGGAGAATAATATGGAGAATTTGCTTAATAAGGCAGAAAGGCGTTTTGGAAAATACTGTATTCGCGGACTGATGAAGTATATTGTTGGGATAGAGATTGCCGGAGCAGTTATAGGCATGATTAATCCAATAATATATTACGCATATCTGTCGCTTGATTTCAGCGCCATAGCGCATGGACAGGTATGGAGGCTGGTTACTTTTCTTCTTTGTCCGGAGCTTACGGGCTTTAATCCTTTTGACATACTGATATTTGGTATAATGACCTGGGTGTATTATTCGATAGGAACATCGCTTGAATATTCCTGGGGTACTTTCAGATTTAATCTTTATTATTTGTCCGGTATAATTCTTTCAATACTTGCGGGTCTGATTTTCAGTCTGGCGCCCGGACATAATGTATGGCCTGTCGGATTTACGTATATTAATCAGGCGTTGTTTCTTGCATTTGCCGTTATGTTTCCGAATGTGGAGTTCCTTTTGTTTTATATTGTACCGGTTAAAGCAAAATGGCTTGGAATATTTTATGTGGCGGTTATGGCGCTTGATGTGTTCAGGCTTTTATCTCTTGGAACTATGTCGGGAATTGTGCATGCTGCTGCAATTGTTATATCGATGCTTAACTTTATTATATTTTTTGTTTCGTCGCGGAGTAATGGAAAGCCTTCTTTCAAAACATATAAGAGAAAGGCTGAATTCAGAAGCAAGGCATCGCCAAAAATCCAGCCGATATACCGGCACAGATGCGCGGTATGCGGACGTACTGAAAGGGACGGGGCTGAGCTTGAATTCAGGTATTGCTCAAAATGCGAAGGCAATTATGAGTATTGCAGCGATCATATATTTACGCACGAACACGTGCATAGATAAGAGAGGAGTATTTTCTTATGAGTAATAGTAGTAATAAGACGGCGGTCATTAAAAGCAAAACAGAAAAACGTGACAGGCTGCTGTCGCTTGTTTTATTGTTTGGGGCGGCGTTTATAGTGCATATTATATGCGCGGTATGCTATACAGGATATGAGACTGACATGAACTGCTTTTACTGGTGGGCCAAATCAGTATTTGAAGAGGGGATTTCCAGGTTCTATTATCTTGATATGTTTACTGATTATCCGCCGGGATACATGTATATTCTGTGGTTTATCGGCGGTATTATGAAGTTTTGCGGGCTGGAAAGCTTTGCGTCCGCGCCTGCGGTTATCCTTCTTAAGCTTCCTGCTATGATATGTGATTTATTAATTGGATATATTATATATAAGGTTGCGGTAAAATATACGAAGCATTCTTATGCATTGTTATTTTCGGCAGTATTTATGTTTAATCCCGCTGTTTTAATTGATTCTGCAACATGGGGACAGGTTGATTCGGTATATACCTTATTTGTTGTACTTATGTGTTACTTTGTTACTGAGAAAAAGCTTCCGATTGCGTACTTTGTGTTTGCAGCCGGTATACTTATTAAGCCTCAGACACTGATTTTTACGCCTGTACTTATATATGGAATAATTGATCAGGTATTCCTTAATGATTTTTCATGGAAGAAAATGTTTACGCAGCTTGGTATCGGGCTTGGTGCAATTGCAGCGCTTGTGCTCGCGGCAGTTCCGTTCAGTCTTGAGAAGGTTATTCCGCAGTATGTGGATACTCTCGGACAATATGAATATGCGTCGGTCAACGCATATAATCTGTGGGCGCTTCTTGGTAAGAACTGGAGCTCGCAGGACGATATATTTATGTTCTTATCATATAAGAACTGGGGTACGCTGTTTATTATTGCTACAGTTGTAGTATCAGCGTTTTTCTGCCTTAAGAACAAAGAAAGAGAGAGCAGGTATTATCTTTCGGGAGCATTTATTGTTACGAGCGTGTTCATGCTTTCTGCAAGAATGCATGAAAGATATATGTATCCGGTAATGGCACTTTTGCTTATTGCGGCGGTGGTAAAACGTAAATATCAATACTTTATTGCTTATGGATGTCTGTCGCTTACGCTGTTTCTTAACGAATATCATGTATTGTTCCACTATGATGCGAATGCGTATGATTTTCACAATCCGGTCATATATATGATATCTGCAATGAACGTTGCCGCGTTTGTATATTTCTGTTATGTATATTTTAATCAGCTTAAATGTGAGCGCGCGTATACTTATCTTGAGCTTGCACAGATGAACAGTGAAAAGCAGGTCATGGCAAAGAATGGAAAAGGCGCAAGCGTACGTAATACTAAGGGTGCGGGAGGCTGGACGGCTAATAATAAGACCGCTAAGACTGCTAAGACTGCTCCTAAGAAAGGGCTGTTTGCTATAAGGCCGTCTGAGAAACCGGTAAAATGGTGCAGGTGGGACTGGATTATCGTATCTGTTATTACGATTGTATATACATGCATAACATTTTATCATCTTGGAAATTTCAGCGCTCCTGAGACTTCGACGGAGATTAATGCGACTGATGAGGGAGTAGTGCTTGACTTTGGTGAAAGCCGTCAGGTTGACCATATATACGCTTTTCTTGGAAGCTATGAGAACAGGAAATTTCTTGTCCAGTCGTCGGAGGACGGCGCAAGCTGGAATACGCTTAATTATAAATCGGATGAGGACGAGCAGGGAGTTTATACAATCAGCAGCGTGTTCTGCTGGAATAAGCTTGATACGGAGTTTGTCGGCAGATATGTTAAATTCATACCAAAATTCAATAATCAGGCCGATAAGGCTTTTGTGAATGAATTTATGATATATGATACGGACGGCAATGTTATAGTGCCTGCTAATGCGTCTGATTATCCGGAGCTTTTTGACGAGCAGGATATATTTGACGGTACGCCGACATATATGAACGGCACATATTTCGACGAGATATATCATGCAAGAACTGCATATGAGATGATACACAACATGTATTGTTATGAGATGACCCATCCGCCTCTCGGAAAGGCAATTATGGCGATAGGAATTCTTATATTTGGAATGTGCCCGTTTGGGTGGAGATTTATGGGAACATTATTTGGCGTAATTATGGTTCCTGTTATGTATCTGCTTGGAAAGAAGCTTACAAAGCAGACGTGGCTTGCATCGGTTATAACGCTTTTATTCACATTTGATTTTATGCATTTTACACAGACAAGAATAGCGACTATAGACGTTTATGTTACCCTGTTTATAATGCTGATGTATTTCTTCATGCTGTGCTATTACAAAATGAGCTTTTATGATACGCCTCTTAAAAAGACATTTATACCTCTTGCGCTTTCAGGAATATTTATGGGTCTTGGCTGTGCGAGCAAATGGACGGGCGTATACGCAGGCCTGGGACTTGGAGTAATATTTGCAGCAGTTATGCTCAGAAGATACGGTGAATATAAGACCGCGCTTAGAGACCCTAAGGGAACGACAGAGGGTATTGAGCATGAGTACGTTATTAATAACTATAGTCTGCTGACTATAAAGACGCTTGGCTTCTGTGTGGCGGCTTTTATAATCGTTCCTGTCATTATTTATATACTTTCATATATACCGTTTTCGGATGGCAGCGACAGAAATCTAATCGGACAGGTTATTGAGAATCAAAGGCAGATGTACTCATATCATTCAACGCTTGATTCGACGCATCCGTATTCGTCTTCATGGTATCAGTGGCCTGTTATTCAAAGACCGATGCTGTACTATCTTGAGGATGTAGGAGATACGCTTAAGGCGGGAATAAGCGCTATGGGTAATCCGCTTGTATGGTGGATGGGAATACCGGCGTTCTTATATATGCTTTACCTTACGTTTATAAAGAAAAACCGTACTTCATTATTCCTTGCGGTAGGTTATCTTGCCCAGTATATGCCTTGGATGGGAATAAGCAGATGTACGTTTATCTATCATTATTTCCCTAGCGTGCCGTTTGTTGTATTGATGATAGGATACAGTATATATAAAATTACGGAAAATAAGCCTAAGCTTAAGATAGCGGCATTTGTGTATACTGCGGCTGTTATCGGATTGTTTATTGCATTCTATCCGGTGATTTCAGGGTATCCTACAACGGTAGAATACGTTAAATGCCTGAAGTGGCTGAAAAGCTGGGTGCTGCTTTTCTAGTGCGCTTCATGCCAGACCTGTTATAGACTGAGGTGATTTGTAATGAAATATGATATTGCTGATTATGAAAATAAAATGACGGATACCTACAGAATGCTGTCGCTTACAGAGATTGCGCTTGAGTATTATCTTCTTTATGAGATATGGGAAGGTACAGCCAACAGATACATGGATAATAATTCCCCTGAGTGTGAATTTATTCATAAAATGATTAAGAAGCTTGTAAAGAATGGGAGCCTTTCTGAGGATGACGCTGTATTTGAAGAAATGCGCGCGCTTATTACGGAAAAAATGCAGGTGGTTACCGCTTATGTCGACAGGCTTATTGTATATGAGCATGTGCTTAACAGGATAGAAGTAAAATGCACAATGGAAGCAGATGAGCGTGAAAAACGTGCGTCAGAGATTAATAAGGAAGTATTAATAAGAGATATTGTGAATTATATTTTTGAAGATAAGGACAGTGTTTCAATAAATGACAGGCTTCATACGGTGCTTGGACAGCTTCCTGTAAGAATGGTAAAGTCAAAGTATTTGGAGCTTATAAAAAACAGCATTAATCTTTACAGCGAATCTGACGTGGATTCGCTTGATGGGTATAGTTATATGCTTAGGACAACGGCAATGATATATGAGCCGCCGGGTATGGACAGGCATTTTACGGAGTTTGCAGATACGCTTAAAGAGCTTGAAGAGGCTGATTTTAATTCTGTAGACAGCGGATATTATACGATACTCAGAGAAAAGCTTAATACGGCGTCAGAAGGCCTCAGAAACATTTCTGACATTTATATGATTTATCAGAAGATTATAAATATGTTTTATGTGTATAATCTTAATGAAAAGGAAAATGCGGTAAGCAATGATACATTATATAATTCCTGTATAAATATATTGTCAGGGCTGAATGACGCGTTTACCGGCGCTGCGGATAATGCAGACGATGCCTGTCAGTATCTTTCGGGACTTGAGGGCGCGCCTGAGTCTATGTATGAGAACAGGATTCATTTGGAATCGTTGTATGATAAGGTTCTTGAACAGGAAGGAAAGTCTGACAGGATGAAAGCCCTTGGTATATCAAAGCTTCTGTTTTCTGACAGTATATTTGCTGAGACTGATACGCATGAGCCTGAGAAGGTTACAGGGGAGTACCTGAATCAGGTTGCAGATGAGCTTTTGATCGACTTAAGAGAAGTCTTTGCAAAATGCGGAAGGCGTGTTACGCGTTCTGTTATGGCGCTGACATTTGAAAGACTGCCTGTATTTTTTAATAATGCAGATGAAATTTTGGACTATATAGAGGATTCTGTATATAAATGCAGCGATGATGCAGAATTAATTGCAGTATCTGAACTGCTTAATGAATTGATTTTACCATAAAGGAGCTTATATGATAGAATGGTATCGAAACCTGTATATGGATGATGAAGTTAAAAAGTCGCCGGCAGCATACAGGCGTGAGGCTGAATCTGGGAAGATTCATATTATGCCTCTGTACTGCATATCGTTTGCAGCGAATGAAAGTAATCTGCTTGATATCATTTCGTGTAATGAATTGTATTTTAAATATTATAAAATGCATACCATGTATGTAGTCGGCCTGGCATCATCATATAAGTCAGCCGTTAACCTTGCGGTGGATATACTTATTGAAGTGTATAAGAATACCGGGGCGTTTGACGTCAGGACTTATTACGGCAATCAGGCTTTGGGATGTGATAATTAATTGCTGAAAATAATTGGAATAATAATTTTAGCTGTCATAGCTTTTATATTTTTTTTATTGTGCCTTGTCCTTTTTTCTGCCGTCAGATATAAAATAAATTTACAGGCTGATGGGGATATTAATAGTATAAAAGGAACTTTAAAGGTACAATGGATTTTGGGGCTGGTGTCTCTGACGGTAAAATATCCGGGCGAGGAACAAATTGTTTTGAGGGTATTTGGGATTCCGTTTTTGGGAAGAAAAAAAAGAAAGAAGAAAAATACAGCTAAAAAGGCAGAGAAAAAAACAAAGCCGGAAGCCAAACCGGAAACAAAGCCGGAGGCTAAACCGAAATCAGAAACCGAAGAAAAAACGGTAACAGATAAGCCTGATAAAACCAAAGAAAAGGGACGTAATGATAAACAACCGCGTATACAGCGTACAAAAGCCTTTTTTAAAAAATTTACTGAAAGAAAACATAAGGATAAGAAGCATGGCAAAATTAAACCTGTTATTGATGTATTTCGGGATACGCAGAATAAAGGAGCTGTAGATGCGTTAAAAAAGACGGTTATATGCGCCATAAAGCATTGCGGGCCAAAGAAGCTTAAGGCAGAAATGATAATTGGAACGGGCGACCCGTGCAGCACAGGACTTCTTTTCGGGGCGTTTGGAATAATTATGGCGTTGATAAAGGGAGAGTATCATATATCGCCTGACTTTTATAATAAGAGAATTGACGGATATATGTATCTTAAAGGAAGAATCAGGTCGGCGGTTGTGTTATATTATATTTTGAAAATATATACTGACAAAGATATAAAAAGAATGGCAGGACAAATAAAGAAAGCCCGCGCATAATGCGGCAGAATGGAGGAAATTATGGCAGACAATAATCAGTTTCAGTCAACAGTAGAGTCATTATTTAAAGGAATGGAAAGCTTTATTACTACCAAGACGGTAATAGGAGAAGCTATTACAATGGAGGATGGAACAATTATTCTTCCTCTTGTTGACGTTTCATTTGGAGTAGCGGCGGGTGCGTTTGCTAATGATGACAGTAAAAAAAATAATGGCGGCGGCGGAATGGGCGGAAAGCTTCAGCCGAGTTCTGTTCTTATTATAAAGGACGGAACATCAAAGCTTGTTAATGTTAAGAATCAGGACGGAGTAACTAAAATACTTGATATGGTTCCTGATGTAATTAACAAATTTTCCAGGTCTGCTGACAGCAAACATGGACAGGATTAAAAAAAATACTTGCATTTACTATAAGTGTTTGTTAAAATAGTGACGTTGTGGCACAGGGAGTGTCAGATTGATATGTTAAGGAGGTGCTTTAAATGGCAAAATGTGAAATCTGTGATAAGGGAGCTCACTTCGGAATAAGGGTCAGCCATTCGCATAGAAGAAGTAACCATATGTGGAAGTCCAATATCAAGTCAGTTAGAGTTAAGGTTAATGGCGGAACCAGAAAGATGAATGTGTGTACGGCATGTCTTCGTTCAGGTAAGGTTGAGAGAGCATAATCTTATATATTCACATAATGATTAAGGGGAGGTTATCGTATGGGCGATAGCCTCTTTGTAGTGTCAGCACGACGTAAAAAGGTTGTATCCTATTATAAGAAGAAGTGCAATTATGCATATTGCCAGAAAACAGTTGTGTATGAATATCATAATAATCATTCCGACTGCAATCATAAACAGTATAAGACCTAAAATACGTTTCATATTTTTTTTCACCTATAAAAAAGCTGTTCATAATATTATATTCGTTACATATTTGGTTAGTTATTAAAATATTGCTTTTTATATGCTAATCGGGTATACTATTAAAGAATATGTAGTTAAGGAGGTTTTTATATGAAAGGCCGAATGAATACCAATATGGGTAAGATAGTAGTTGATACTGAAGTTATTGCCAAATATGCAGGCTCGTCTGCAGTTGAATGCTTTGGAATTGTAGGGATGGCGTCAGTAGGCGTAAAGGATGGTTTTTCCAGGCTTCTCAGAAAGGAAAACCTTGCACATGGTGTGGAGGTTACAATAGAGGATAATAAGCTTTTAATAGAGATGCACATTATAGCAGCGTATGGCGTAAGTATTCAGGCTGTATGCGAGAACCTGATAAGTAATGTCAAATATAAAATCGAAGAGTTTACCGGTATGGAGGTTGAACGTATTACTGTCAGGGTTGAAGGTGTAAGGGTTAATGATTAATTAGGAAGTAATTATGGAGGAACTTTTGATGGACACTATAGATGCTAAACTGCTTAAGGATATGTTTATTGCAGGCGCTGATGCGTTAGACGGCAAAAAAGAGTATGTTAATGATTTGAACGTATTTCCTGTGCCGGACGGTGATACCGGAACTAATATGACAATGACCATTCAGTCTGCGGCCAAAGAGGTAAAGGCGCTTAAAAGCGTTTCAATGACTGATCTTTGTAAAGCAATATCAAGTGGTTCACTGAGAGGAGCAAGAGGTAATTCCGGCGTTATTCTTTCGCAGCTTCTGCGTGGATTTACCAAATGCGTAAGAGAATATGATAAGATTGATACTAATGTATGCGCCGAAGCATTTGAGAAAGCGGTTGAGACTGCGTATAAGGCTGTCATGAAGCCTAAAGAAGGCACAATTCTGACTGTTGCAAAGGCGGGCTCTGATATGGCGTCGTATCTTGCTGACAGCGACATAGATATGACCACTTATTTTGAGACAATAATAAACCATATGAGAGACGTATTGTCTAAGACGCCTGATATGCTTCCGGTTCTTAAGGAAGCCGGGGTTGTGGATTCCGGCGGCGAGGGACTTTTAGTTATATTAGAAGGAGCGGCTGAGCTTCTGGCTGAAAGAATGCCGAAGCCTGAAGGAGCAAAAGCTCCGGATATAAGCGCCATTAAGAAGAACAGCGCACCTAAAAAGCGCGAGCAGCAAAAGAAATCGGCAGCGCCTAAGAAGCAGGAAAGAAAGGTGTACAGTCCTGCAAAATCAAAAGCGGATATTAGTACCGCCGATATACAGTTTGGCTATTGTACTGAATTTATTATAGAGCTTGAAAGAGAATTTGACAGCAGAAATGAGGATGAGTTTAAGATATTCCTTGAAGCAATCGGAGATTCTATTGTTGTAGTTGCAGATGATGAGATAATAAAAGTACATGTTCATACTAACATGCCGGGTATCGCTCTTCAGAAAGCCCTTACCTACGGCTCGTTATCAAGAATAAAGATTGATAATATGAGAGAAGAGCATAACGAGATGTTAGCAAAAGAAGATACAGAGACTGAGAATCAGGCTTCTTCTGTTGATAATGATGTATCAAAGGATAAGGAAGAAGTCAAAAAGCCAAGAAAACCTGCCGGATTTATTACCGTATCGGTAGGAAAAGGACTTAGTGAGATATTTGCCGGTCTTGGCGCTGATGTAATTATTGAAGGCGGGCAGACGATGAATCCGAGTACCGAGGATATGTTAAATGCTATCGACAGCATTAATGCGGACGTTATATATATAATGCCTAACAACTCTAATATAATACTTGCTGCAGAACAGGCGGCGGCTCTTACAGAGGATAAGACTATAGCCGTTATTCCGTCTAAAAGTATTCCGCAGGGAATTATGGCTCTGATTAATTATATGCCTAACAGGACGACGGAGGAGAACCAAAAGATAATGACTGAGGAGATGGCGAATGTTAAATCCGGAGCTGTCACATATTCTGTCAGGGATACGGTAATTAAAGGCCGTGAGATTAAGCAGGGAGATATAATGGGAATCAGTGGTTCAGATATACTGAATACTGGCGCTCAGGTTATGTCTACAACAGTAGAACTTATAAATCAGCTGATTGATGAGGAAACAGAGCTTGTCACTTTATATTATGGCAATGATACTACAGAGGATGAAGCGAGGCTTATAGCGGATAAAGTTACAGAGGAACATCCTGATATTGAGGTAGAAGTTCATTTTGGCGGACAGCCGGTATATTACTATTATCTTTCAGTTGAATAAACCTGAAAAGGAACAGAGCTTGTTATATGAGATGGAATGAAGATATACAGGTCATAAAAGGAATAGGTGAAAAAACAGCAATTAATTACCGACGGATTGGAATCAATACCGTCGGTGATTTGCTTATGCATATTCCAAGGGGATATGACGAATATGGAGATATAATACCTGTAAAAGACGCCGCCTGTGGCAATGTGGTAATTGTAACAGGCGTTATTGCAGGGCGTGCCTCCATAAGGAAAGTAAGGAATATGACTATAGTAAGCGCAAGACTTAAGGATGGCGCCGACAGTATAAGTCTTGTGTGGTTTAATATGCCGTTTATGGCAAATAAGCTTAGAATGGGAACCTATTACATTATACGTGGAAAAGTATCCGTAAAAAATGGCGTAAAGGAGATAGTGCAGCCTAAAATTCTTACAAAAGAGGAATACTACAATAACAGGCATAAGCTTATGCCTGTGTATCCGCTTACTGAAGGCTTATCTAATAATGCCATTGTAAAAGCATGTACATATGCTGTTTCAGAGATTTTGGACATAGAAGAATTTCTTCCGAAGCCGGTAATTAAGAAATATAATATAATGCCATACCGGCAGGCGATTAGAACGATTCATTTCCCGAAAAACAGGAAAGAAGCTGCGGAAGCGAGAAAAAGATTTGCATTTGATGAATTTTTCCTGTTTTTGCTTATGCTTAGATATATGAAGGCTGAAAATTCGCAGATGCTTACACAAAGAGAGTATCATGATTGTAAGGAATGTACGGAGTTTATTAATGGTCTTTCGTATACGCTTACTAATGCCCAGCTGAGAGTATGGAATGAGATACGAAACGATATGCTTTCAGGACGTGTCATGAACAGGCTTGTCCAGGGCGACGTCGGTTCAGGAAAGACGGTTATTGCCGCGCTTGCCCTGCTGCTTAATGCAAAAAACGGTTATCAGGGCGCGCTTATGGTTCCGACTGAGGTTCTTGCAGAGCAGCATTATGAAAGCCTGTCTGAAATGTGCAGTAAATATGGAGTGAACGTAACGCTTCTTACAGGCTCCATGACTGCGGGCGAGAAGAAAACGGAATATGAGCTTATTAAGAATCATCAGACAGATATAATTATAGGAACTCACGCGCTTATTCAGGAAAAGGCAGAATATAATAATCTTGGACTTGTTATAACGGACGAGCAGCACAGGTTTGGAGTGAACCAGCGTAAAGCAATTGCAAAAAAGGGCTCGGACTGTCATACAATAGTTATGAGCGCAACTCCGATTCCAAGGACGCTTTCTATGATTTTATACGGAGATATGGACATATCTGTTATTGACGAGATACCAAAAAAGAGGCTTCCGATAATGAACTGCGTGGTTGGACAGTCATACAGAACTACTGCGTATGCATTTATATTGAAAGAAATCAGGAAAAGACATAAGGCATATATAGTCTGTCCGATGATAGAAGAAAATGAGGAAAGCGGACTTGAGAACGTAACCGATTATTATCTCAGATTATCTGAAATTATGCCGTCCGATATACATATTGATATACTTCACGGAAAAATGAAGCCAAAGGAAAAGAATGAAGTTATGGAGAGATTCCGTGAAAAAGACACGGATATACTTATATCTACAACAGTTATTGAGGTTGGTATAGATGTGCCTTCGGCAACGGTGATGTTGATTGAAAATGCTGAAAGATTCGGACTTGCACAGCTTCATCAGCTTCGCGGAAGGGTAGGACGTTCAGATATTCAGTCGTATTGTATATTCATGACAGCAGATGAAAGCCCTGAGATTATGGAGAGGCTTAATGTACTTAACAGGTCAAATGATGGATTTTATATAGCATCGCAGGATTTAAAGCTTCGGGGACCGGGAGATATGTTTGGAGTACGTCAGAGCGGGGAGGCATATTTTGAGATTGCCGATATATATAATGACGCGGATGTGCTAAAGGAGGCGCATGAAGCGGTTGATTCGCTGACAGATACAGAAGCCGGCAGAATAATCCGAAACGTCGTTCAAAAAGAAGGAAGCGGCGTGATTTTGCAAAATATTTATCCGAGTTTGTAAAATAGCATTTTTTGAACAATTTTTGACATGGGAATAAACAGGGCCTTGCTGATACAATGATTGTGAAAATTAATTGTGGGGTGAATGACTATGGATAAGAAAAGAATCAGGGGCTTTTTACCGGTGATGATAATTTTTTCAGTATTGTTAATGTGTATCAGTCCGGTTATGGCGAGCGATACATCTGTTAAGTATTCGCTGGTATCTGAAATTAATGCCGATGAAGAATATGCAATCGTAATGTCTAATATTACTCCGAGCGGCATGGCGTCAGGGCAGTATGCGTTAAAAACGCAAAGCATCGAAAAATCTGATTTTGTAATGGGATTTTCTGAGTTTGATATAACAGGCAGTGTAAAGACAGATAATATTATATGGACATTTGAACCGTATGAGGACGGATTTCATATTAAGAAATCTGAGGCGGATAACTCGGGCAGTTCTTATCTGAATATTTCTGAAAAGGGAGTTTTTCTGGGCGAACCTCAAAAGCTAATTGTTTCATATGATTCGGGAATGTTTACAATTAAAAATACGTCGTCAGTTTTATTAAGATTTACTAATTCCGGAGGTGAGACGGGAGATTGTTCGGGATTTGCCTCTGGAACCAAAACTGCGTCAAGCACATTTTATATATATAAAGTATCTGAATCTACAGAGGATGAGGAACCGCAGTATACCAAGGCTCCGGAACCGATAAGAGAATATGAATCTACATATATAAAAGAAACAGATGAAAATCCTGCGTTTACAATTGCATGTATGAGTGACTTTCATGCTGATTACGGGATACAGAATTTTGACGACCCGATAAGAACCAGCGTAGTTAATACTATAAACAGAATCAGAGAAGAAGAAAATGCCAACATTGTGCTTGAAGGCGGTGACGTAACAAGTAACAATGCATATGCAGGCTGGAATCGGACAAAGTACGACGCAGTTATGGAAAGGCTTAGAGAAGTGCTTCAAAGCGGTACAGAAAGCGGGCGTGCATTATATATAACAGGTAATCATGATTTTGCATGCGGAGGAACTGAATGGAATTCAGGCGATTATAGTACAATAATGGATGAAGATATAGGCGTTTTAGATGAACATGAGTATCTGAGCCAGGATGATGATGAGGATGAAAGCATTGCGTCGCTTACAAGAGATAACGACAATATAGATATGAGGCTGGCTTACCATTATGTAGTAGACGGAGTTGATTTTATCGGTATTAATACGCCTTATATGGGCGGGGATAATCACGGTAATTATGTATATACTGAGTCAACGATAAGATGGGTTGATGATAAGCTTTATGAAATTGGCGACGATAAATTAGTCATAATACTTGCACATTATCCTTTGCAGGGTACGAGAAATACTGTGAAGGCAATGGCAGAGCCATATAGCAGCGAGCTTAAAAATATACTGTCAGATTATCCAAAGGCGATAATGTTATATGGACATGATCACGGAGGCCCTTATGTAAGTGAAGATACATATGAAAGGATATCTTTGTTTGACAGTACAGGAAGTCTTGTAAATGAGCGTAAAGACAGTAACGATGGATTTGTGGCTGCATTTATGGGTTCTATGAGTTATTATGCTAATAATTTCAACGCAGATTTAACCAGTGAATCACCATATGTAGTACAGGCGTTAATGATATATCTGTATAGTGACAGAGTGGTTTTCCAGATGAAAAATTATGGAGAAAAATTTGGAGTGAATGAGGCGCCGCTTTCCTATACGTTAATGATGGATACAGGGCTTGAGCCTAACCTGCTTAATCCTCCTCTGCCTACACAGGATCCGACGTCTGAACCGGCTGAGAATGAAACGCCTCCTTCAACAATAAAAAATGAGCCAGTTGTTAATAACCTGGGAAATGCAACTAATACTATAACCCAAAGTAATGATGCGGATAACAAAATAAGCAAAGTAAAAATAAAAGTAAAAAGTAAGAATAAAAAAACAATTCAGGTATCATGGAATAAAGTTAATAATATAAGCGGATATGAGATACAGCTGTCGCAGATTAAAGGCTTTAAAAAGTCAAAAACCAAAACCGTTATTATTAAAAATAAAAAAAAGGCGCGGACTGTTATCAAAAAGCTCAAAAGCGGTAAAAAATATTATGTAAGGGCAAGAGCATTCAGAATAGTTGACGGCAAAAAAAATAACGGTCCGTTTTGCAATAAAATATCGGTAAAAGTAAAATAAATGATTACATGCAAAAAAAGTTGCTGCTCACAGGATTTCCTGTATGCAGCAACTTTTTTAAATTGGTTATTTGCCCGCCATATTCTGTTCCTGAGCTTTGATCATTTTTCTAACCATCTCTCCGCCTACTGAGCCATTCTGGTATGAAGTAAGGTCACCATTGTAGCCATTCTTTAAAGGTACTCCAAGTTCTGACGCAACTTCCATTTTAAAACGATCCATAGCATCTCTTGCTTCCGGAACTTCTACTCTGTTTCTTCCTCTTGCCATTTTATTTGCCTCCTTATAGCGAATTTCAGCCTGTTTTGCGACTGTAGTTATATTGTATGGAGATAAATAAAAAATACACTGGAAAGTCTTTTAAACAATGAGATATTATGTAAAAATTTTTTTCTAAAGACTTTTACTTCAATTTTACAATGCTGTGATACTGGATTTGACATTCGCTCCATATAATGAGGCCGTAATCAAAAAATATAAAATATTTAAAGGAGAATTAGATTATGAAAACAAAAAAAATAACAGCATTTGCACTTGCAGCAGTATGCGCCGTATCAATGTTAGCCGGATGCGGAAAACAGGACAATGGCGAAACACAGGAAACAGGCGGTAAACAGTCCGATACAGCAATAACCGGCACTGTTGCAACAGACGGTTCAACCTCGATGGAAAAGGTAATCGGTTCATTGAAGGAGACATTTGAAGCAGAAAATGAAGGAATTACAGTTACATACAACCCTACAGGTTCGGGCTCGGGCATTACGGCAGCAGCGGAAGGCCGTTGTGATATTGGCCTTTCCAGCCGTGATTTAAAGGATGAAGAAAAAGCAGAAGGACTTGAAGAAACTGTTCTTGCCTATGACGGTATTGCAATTATAGTAAATCCCCAAAACCCTGTATCTGACCTTACGCTTGAAGACATCGCTAAGATATACACCGGACAGATTACCAATTGGAAAGAAGTCGGAGGCAGTGACGCTGATATCGTGCTGATTGGGCGTGAAGCGGGAAGCGGAACCCGTGACGGATTTGAGTCTATCACAGGAACTGAGGAGCAGTGCGTATACAGGCAGGAATTAACGTCTACAGGTGATGCGATTACTACGGTTGCCGGAAATCCCGCCGCTATAGGTTATGCTTCTTTGGCATCAATAAAAGACAGTGTTAAGGCTATTAAGGTCGGCGGAGTTGAGCCGAGTGAAGCGACGATTAAAGATGGAAGCTATGTAGTACAGCGTAATTTCGTACTGGTTACAAAAACCGGCAGCAGGCTTTCTGACGCCGCACAGAAATTCTTTGACTACATCACGTCTGAGGACGCTTTGGAGGTGATTAAAAACGCGGGAGCCGTACCGGCAAATTAAGCATATTATTATGCTGAATCTGTCTGCTTTACAGGCGTTGTATTAAAGCGTGAAAGGAAAGTGGCAATGAAAAATAAAAAAAGAGTATTTGAAGCTGCCATGCATGGGTTATTTTTAATACTTGGACTGATTACGGTAGGATGTGTTCTGTTGATTACAGTGTATCTTGTTCTGTCCGGTATCCCGGCAATCCGCGAAATCGGTATTTTCAATTTTCTTTTGGGGAAGGAATGGGCGTCAACGGCGGCAGAGCCGTCATACGGTATTCTGCCGTTTATACTGACCAGCATTTACGGCACGGCTGGTGCAATTATTGTGGGAGTGCCTGTTGGCTTCTTAACCGCATTATACCTTGCAAAGCTTGCGCCGAAAAAGATAAAAACAGTAATCGAGTTTGCGGTCAGCCTGCTTGCGGGAGTTCCCTCGGTGGTATACGGTTTTGTGGGAATGATAGTGCTTGTTCCCGCTGTCCGAAGGCTGTTTGATATTCCGGACGGAGCAGTCTTATTTACGGCAATCATTGTTTTGGCGGTGATGATTCTGCCTACTATTATAAAGGTATCTATAACGTCGCTTGAAGCTGTTCCGAAGGAGTATGAGGATGCATCCTTTGCCTTAGGCGCAACACCGGTTGAAACCTATTGCCGCGTATCTGTGCCTGCGGCAAAAAGCGGCATCGCAGCGGCGGTTGTGCTGGGTGTGGGCCGTGCAATCGGAGAAGCGATGGCAGTTATGATGGTTGCGGGCAATGTAGCTAATATGCCGTCTCTTTTTAGAAGCGTGCGGTTTCTTACAACAGCAATTGCTTCTGAGATGTCTTATTCCAGCGGATTACAGCGTCAGGCGCTGTTTTCCATTGCGCTGGTACTGTTTCTCTTTATTATGCTGATTAACGCCGCGCTCAATTTCTTTTTGAAGCGGGATAAGGAGGGCTGAAATGATTAAGCAAAGAAAATTCTATATTTTAACTATGAAGCTGCTCATGGGGTTATCTGCAGTTATAACAGTAGTGCTTGTGCTGTTCTTAATCGGATATATTCTGTGTAAAGGCGCCCCTTATATCACATGGGAGCTGCTTTCTACAAGCCCAAGTTATCTTTCGCAGCAAATTGGTATTCTGCCGGATATTTTGAATACGATATACATAATTATTGCAACCCTGGTTTTAGTAATTCCTCTTGGCGTTGGAGCGGCAGTTTATCTTAATGAGTATGCTAAAAATAAAAAGCTTGTCGGCATTATTGAATATGCGGCGGAAACCTTGTCCGGTATTCCATCGATTATATATGGCCTTGTGGGTATGCTGTTCTTTTGTCAGTTTATGAAAATGAAAACCTCTCTTTTGGCTGGCGCTCTTACCCTTGTCATAATGAATCTGCCAACGATTATGCGTACCACGCAGGAAAGTCTGAAAACCGTACCGCAAAGCTATCGGGAAGGCGCGTTTGGATTAGGTGCGGGCCAGTGGCGGGTTATATGTACTGTGGTGCTTCCCGGATGCGTGGACGGCGTTATCACGGGCTGTATTCTTTCTGTAGGCAGAATCCTTGGAGAATCGGCTGCGCTGCTCTTTACTGCGGGTTTTGCTCATGCGTTGAATGGACTTATTGATGGACTTGGCAGTTCAGGATGTACGCTTACCGTTGCATTGTATGTTTACGCAAAGGAACAGGGTGAGTTTGAAGTTGCATTTGCCATTGCTGCAATTTTAATGATTCTGATGCTGATTATCAACCTTGCCGCAGAACTTGTCAGCCGGTATTTTATAAAGAGGAGAAGAGTTTGAAAAATAAAAGCACAAATTCAAAGAAAGGTGTGAATATGATTATGAAGCCTATTATGACTGTAAAAGACCTATGCTTATGGTATGGAAAATTTCAGGCGCTAAAAAATGTCAGCATGGATGTTCCTGAAAAAAGCATTACCGCGCTAATCGGACCGTCTGGCTGCGGAAAATCTACATTTCTGAAAACACTGAACCGGATGAACGATTTGATACCCGATGTAAGAATTGCCGGCGAGGTATTATATAATGGAAAGAATGTCTACGATTCTTCTGTGGATGTAAGCGGGCTTCGTAAGAATATAGGTATGGTGTTTCAAAAGCCAAATCCTTTTCCTATGAGTATTTATGATAACATCGCTTACGGTCCAAGGACACACGGAATCCGAAGCAAGGTAAAGCTCGACGATATTGTAGAACGTTCTCTGCGTGACGCGGCTATCTGGGAGGAAGTAAAAAACAGATTGAAAAAGAATGCTTTGGGACTCTCCGGCGGCCAGCAGCAGCGTCTTTGTATTGCCAGAGCGCTTGCGGTAGAGCCGCAGATACTTTTAATGGACGAACCGACGTCGGCGCTCGACCCAATTTCTACCTCTCATATAGAAAAACTGGCGATGAAACTGAAAGAGAAATATACTATTGTAATAGTTACGCATAATATGCAGCAGGCGCTCCGTATATCGGATAATACAGCTTTCTTCTTGCTGGGTGATTTGATTGAATTTTCTGAAACGGAAAAAATGTTCGCTCAGCCGAAGGACAAACGTACAGATGATTATATTACAGGAATGTTTGGATAGATGCGGCTTTTTCTGCATATTTTGATTATTCCTTTTTGAACAATGGTTTGCTGCCTGCAAATTTAGTAAACTTAACTTCCAACATTTACACTTTGAAAACTATGGCGGGAATCAGAAAAGAGGAATACACGCAAATCTTTACGGAATTAGAGGCTGTCGCAAAAATTCAATCCATCAAAAGTTCAAACGAGATTGAGGGTATTGTTACAAGTGATGAGCGTATCGCCGCTATTGTAAATCAGAACAGCGCACCGCTGAATCATAACGAGGCAGAGATTGCCGGTTACAGGGACGCATTGAACGAAATCCATTTAGGATTTGAACACATTGATTTTAGAGAGCGTGATATTTTGCGCTTACACGAAATGATGATGTCTTTCGCCGGATATGAATATGGTGGAAAATATAAGACCGACGACAATGTGATTTTAGAAATCGACGCCGACGACAACAGGCGGGTTCGTTTTCGTCCTACACCGGCAGAAGAAACGCCAAAGGCAATGGAACAATTAGAACTCGCTTATATGGAAGCGAGAAGCGACGCAAATATAAATCAACTCCTGTTAATTCCCTGTGTGATTTTGGATTTCCTTTGCATACATCCTTTTCGTGACGGCAACGGCAGAATGTCAAGATTGCTTTCTTTGCTGCTTCTTTATAAAAACGGGTTTGACGCGGGAAAGTATGTGTCATTTGAGGAGCAGATCAATAATTACAAAGTCTGCTATTACGAAGCTCTCTGTCAGTCATCGGACGGTTGGGAAACAAACGAAAACAGCTATTTCCCATTTATTGAAAAATTCTTATCTACTCTTTATATGTGCTACAAAGAGCTTGATAAGCGTTTTGCTGTCGTTCATGGAAAAAAGATTACAAAGAAAGCCCGTATAGAGGCAACGATATTGAATAGCCTAACCCCTATTTCCAAAGCGGAGATATGTAAAATTCTTCCCGATGTCAGCCCGACAACTGTTGAGGCCGTGCTCGGCGCTATGGTGAAAAGCGGTACAATAAAACGGATCGGCTCATCGAGATCGACACGGTATATAAAGGTATAATACAGGGTGAATAAAATGTATGTGTTATCATTCAGAACTGAAATACACGCACCTGAATTTCACTTCAAAGGCTGCGTCTGCCAACGCAATTTTAGGCGTATATCCCTCCGCTTAATGCTCTATGTCCCTCCTGAAATGAGTCCGAAAATGGCAAATTGCTGATGTGTGAGGAACACTACATAAAAGTACAGAGCATAAAGAAAAGCCCGCAAACCCAATCTCAAGGACTTGCGAGCTGTTAAAGTCAGATGCCGGTGGTGGGACTCGAACCCACACACCCTTGCGGATAACAGATTTTGAGTCTGTCTCGTCTGCCAATTCCGACACACCGGCGTGCAGTTATTCTAAGCTATGTCTCTGCGCTCATTATTCTACCACATACTTTTTTTGTATGCAATAAAAACTTTTTTGACACTCAAAACTTAATAGGTTATTATAGCAATGTATGCTTAATACTATTAGTGACAGGAGCGGATTATGAAAAAAATTGTTTTGGTTGACGGACACAGTATACTTAACAGGGCGTTTTACGGAATACCTGACCTTACGGACGGAAAGGGAAGACATACTAACGCCGTATATGGTTTTTTGAATATACTTTTTAAAGTTATAGATGAGGAACAGCCGGATTTTCTGACGGTTGCTTTTGATGTGAGGAAAAAGACGTTCAGGCATGAAATGTTTGCCGAATACAAAGGAACCAGAAAGCCAATGCCGGAACAGCTTCATGAACAGGTTCCTATTATACAGGATGTTCTGCAGGCAATGAATATATGCGTAGTTACATGTCCGGGATATGAGGCTGACGATATACTCGGAACCATATCTGTGAACGCTCAGGCTATGGGATATCTGACGACAATAATATCCGGAGACAGGGACCTTCTGCAGCTTGTAACAGATAAGGTTAAGCTGCGTATACCAAAGACAAAGGGAGGAAAAACGGTTGTAGAGGATTATGACCCTGATACGGTACGCGGCGTATACGGCCTGTCGCCAAAGCAGATTATAGATCTTAAAGGACTTATGGGGGATTCTTCTGATAATATTCCGGGGCTTCCGGGAGTTGGCGAAAAGACGGCGATAAAGCTTCTTGCCGAATATGAGACTGTTGAGAAAGTCGTCGAACATGCGGCGGATATAAAGCCTAATAAAGCAAGGAATGCAGTAATGGAGCATAAAGAGCTTGCCATATTAAGTAAAAAGCTTGCAACGATTAAGACCGACTGTGTTCTTGACTATGATATAAATGATGCGGTTATAAATGATATGTTTAATGAAAAGGCATATCATCTTATAAAGGAGCTTGAATTTAAAAGCATGCTCTCAAAGTTTTCAGATACAGAGATGCAAAAGGATGAGCATATAGAGTATAGCCATATAACTGATAAAAATGATGCGAAGGAAGCAGTGCGCGCGATGTGCAGAACGGCTGTGCAAAATGGCGCGTGTATGGCTGTATATATTATAAGAGACAGAGAAAATGTATATGGAACAGTTGCAGATTGTACAGACGCAGCGCCTGTATTAATTGAAACTGACGATATAAAAAATGATGTGCTGGAAGTTATTAAGGAATCAGATGCGGATATTGTATTATATAATGTAAAAGAGCAGCTTGACATACTGGATACGGATTATACACCGCATATATGGGACGCGCATGTCGCGGCATATCTTATTAATCCGCTTAAAGACAGCTACGAAGGCGTTGATATTGCAAAGGACTATCTGGACAAAGAGACAGCCGAATACAGCGAGATATTCGGAAAGAAAACTATAAGCAGTGCATTTACGGATAATAAGGAAGAATATTTAGAATATGCCGTAACACAGTGCCGTATTTTAAGGGATGCGTTTCCGGCGCTTATAAACAGGCTTAAAGAGGAAGAAATGTATGAGCTGTATACCGACATAGAGATGCCGCTTATTTATTCTCTGTATCATATGGAAAAGGAAGGTATATGTGTAAATAAGGAAGCTCTCAGAGAATATGGAGAGTCGCTTAATAACGGAATACAGGAGCTTGAAGAAAAAATATATGAGTATGCGGGCGAAAGCTTTAATATTAATTCGCCTAAGCAGCTTGGAGTAATATTGTTTGAGAAGTTAAAGCTTCCATTTGCAAAAAAAACTAAAACAGGCTATTCCACATCAGCGGATATTCTGGAAAAGCTTCGGCTTGAGGACCCGATTGTTCCTGCGGTTCTTGAATACAGGACTCTTACGAAGCTTAAATCTACTTATGCTGACGGACTTTCTGAATATATAGGCGAAGATGGAAGAATACACGGTAAGTTTAATCAGACAAAAACCGTTACAGGAAGAATCAGCAGTTTAGAGCCTAATCTTCAGAATATTCCGATAAGGATGGAGCTTGGAAGAAGGATAAGGAAAGTATTTGTGCCAAAGGACGGGTGCGTGTTTGTTGATGCAGATTATTCGCAGATTGAACTTCGTGTACTGGCACATATGTCGGGAGATGAAAGCCTTATTGAAGCATACAATGAAGGACAGGATATTCACAGCATAACGGCGTCAAAGGTGTTTCACGTGCCGGTATCAGAGGTGACTCCTGAATTGAGACGTAAGGCAAAGGCAGTTAATTTTGGAATTGTGTATGGAATTAGTTCGTTTGGCTTGTCGCAGGACCTTGATATAGGAAGAAAAGAAGCAGACGATTATATAAAGAGATATTTTGAGACATATCCGAAAATCAAAGGCTTCCTTGACCATATGGTGGAATCTGCAAAGGAAAAAGGCTACAGTATAACGGAATTTAAGAGAAGAAGGCCTATGCCTGAGCTTTTTTCAGGCAATTTTATGCAGCGTTCATTTGGTGAAAGAGCAGCAATGAATGCGCCGATACAGGGAACTGCAGCAGACATAATTAAAATAGCGATGATACGTGTGGAGGAAAGGTTAAAAAAGGAAGGGCTTAATACAAAGCTTATCCTGCAGGTGCATGACGAGCTTCTGCTTGAGGCTCCTAAGGAGGAGGCGGATAAGGCCGCAGCCATACTGAAAGAGGAGATGACGCATGCGGCAGATATGACTGTCAAAATGGAGGTAGAAGTTAAATGCGGGGCAGACTGGTACGAAGCGCATTAATATAAGCTATAAAAAGGATTTAATATTATGAAAGTATTAGGTATAACAGGCGGAATCGGAAGCGGTAAAAGTACGGTTATGGAAATGCTGAAAAGCAGATATGGGGCAGCAGCGCTTTTGGCTGATGATATCGGGCATACGGCTATGGATAAGGATACCGGTACATACAGGCAGATGATAGAAGCGTTTGGTAAGGAAATACTGGATGAGGACGGCAATATTGACAGAAATATACTTTCAGGCATACTTATGTCCTCAGAAGAAAAGCTTGCTTTGCAAAACAGTATTGTACATCCGTATGTTATTGATAAAATTAATGAAGCTATCGAAGAATGTAAAAATAACGGTACAGAGCTTGTCGCTGTGGAATCTGCTATATTATTTGAAGCCGGATGTGATTCCCTGTGCGATGAAGTGTGGTATGTCGCCGCCGATACCGGCGTGCGTATAGACAGGCTAATTAACAGCAGAGGTTATACGAAGGAAAAGGCGTATGCATTTATACGGAAGCAAAGGACGGATGAGTATTTCATGGCTCGGTGCAGCCGTGTAATATATAACAATGGAGATATCGAAAATCTTTCTAAACAATTAAGAAAATGTATAGAGGATTGGAATGCTATATGATATACTCGCTATGGTATGAAAAGAGGGTATACAGATGAAATTTGCAAGCTTTTCAAGCGGCAGCAGCGGCAATTGTGAATATATAGGCAGCAGTACGACAAAGCTGCTTTTAGACGCCGGAATAAGCACTAAGCGCATTCTTTGCGGACTTTCTGATATAGGCGCAGACGCTTTGGAGCTTTCGGGCATACTTATAACGCACGAGCATTCTGACCATATTATGGGGCTGCCTGTTCTTTTGGGAAAATATAAGATACCGGTGTATGCAACGTGCGGTACCTTGGAAGCTATTGAGAGAAGTGATAAAAATCATAAGATAGACACCGCGCTTTTTTCTCCTATAAAGCCTGACGTTACATTTACAATAGGAGACATGGATATAACGCCGTTTTCTATATCGCATGATGCAGCCGACCCGGTATGCTACAGGATAGATTCGGGAGAGTGCCATGTGGGTATGGCGACGGACCTTGGCATATACGACAGTTACGTGACCTCAAAGCTTTCGGGCTGTAATGTGCTTTTTATTGAGGCCAATTATGATATAGCGATGCTTCAGGCAGGAAAATATCCGTTTCAGCTAAAAAAACGAATACTAGGAGACAGGGGGCACTTATCGAACGATATGAGCGCAAGGCTTATACTGGAGCTTCTTGGAAGGGATGTAAAGCATGTGTTTTTAGCACATCTCAGTAAGGAAAATAATTACCCTATGCTGGCATATGAGACAATAAGATATGAATTGTCAAAAGAGTATGGCGATATATCAAAATTTAACATTAAGACAGCGGACAGGAGCAGCCTGTCATGCGCTGTTACAATATAATGCGAAAGGACGATATTATGAAAAAGACAATAATAACAGTAGTAGGAAAAGACAGCGTTGGAATTATAGCAAAGGTATGTACATATCTTGCTGATAACGGGGTAAATATACTTGATATATCTCAGACTATTACAGGCGGATATTTTAATATGATGATGATTGCTGACATTGAAAAAAGCAGTAAAGCATTTTCTGAAATTACTGATGATTTTGACGCTATTGGAGAAAATATAGGCTGCACTATCAAGATGCAGAGAGAAGAAATATTTGATAAGATGCACAGATTATAGGAGAGAGTAATTATGGTCAATATTAACGAAGTTTTAGAAACCAACCAGATGATTGAAAAGGAGAATCTTGACGTAAGAACTATAACTCTTGGAATAAGTCTTCTTGACTGTGCAGATAATAATCTGGATGAGCTTAACAGAAAAATATATAATAAGATAACGCAGGCTGCGGCAAATCTTGTAGAGACAGGCCAGGCTATCGAAAAAGAATATGGTATTCCAATAGTTAATAAAAGAATATCTGTTACGCCAATTGCGCTTGTCGGAGCTTCGGCATGCGAAACTCCTGAGGACTTTGTAACGATAGCGCGCACGCTTGACGCCGCTGCAAAGAAGGTTGGAGTCAATTTTATCGGCGGTTATTCGGCGCTTGTTTCAAAAGGAATGACAAAGGCGGATGAGAATCTTATAAGGTCAATACCAAAAGCGCTTTCCACAACCGATATGGTATGCAGCTCTGTTAATCTTGGCTCGACCAAAACCGGGCTTGACATGGATGCGGTAAGGCTTATGGGCGAGGTTATTCATCAGACGGCAGAAGAGACAAGAGACAGGGATTCTATTGGCTGTGCAAAGCTTGTCGTATTTTGTAACGCGCCTGATGACAACCCGTTTATGGCAGGAGCATTTCATGGCGTAACGGAGAGAGATTCTATAATAAATGTAGGAGTAAGCGGTCCGGGAGTTGTCAAAAAAGCTCTTGAAAGCATACACGGGGCGGACTTTGAGGTGCTTTGCGAGACAATTAAGAAAACGGCGTTTAAAATAACGAGAGTCGGACAGCTCGTCGCAAAAGAGGCGTCGCGCAGAATGGGAATACCATTCGGTATAATTGATTTGTCGCTTGCACCGACGCCTGCCGTTGGAGACAGTATAGCGGATATATTTGAAGAAATGGGACTTGAGAGGGCGGGAGCGCCGGGAACTACGGCAGCTCTTGCGCTTCTTAACGATCAGGTGAAAAAGGGCGGAGTAATGGCGTCCTCATATGTGGGAGGACTTAGCGGAGCCTTTATCCCTGTAAGTGAAGACCAGGGCATGATTCGTGCCGTTAATGACGGAGCGCTTACGATAGAGAAGCTTGAAGCAATGACATGCGTATGCTCAGTCGGTCTTGACATGATAGCTGTTCCGGGAGATACAAAGCCTCAGACAATATCAGGAATCATTGCAGACGAGATGGCGATAGGAATGGTTAATCAGAAAACGACTGCAGTAAGGCTTATACCAGTCATAGGAAAAGGAGTTGGCGAGACGGTTGAGTTTGGAGGACTGCTTGGTTATGCGCCGATTATGCCTGTTAATAGCTTTTCGTGCGATGATTTTATAGGAAGAAAAGGAAGAATCCCGGCTCCTATACATAGCTTTAAGAATTAAAGGAGTAAAAGTCATGGTACTTGATTTTTTTGAGAAAATAAGCAGTATACCGAGAGGTTCCGGTAATAACGAAGGAATCAGTAATTTTCTTGTAGAATTTGCAAAAGAGCATGGATTAAGATACATTCAGGACGATGCATTAAATGTTGTGATATATAAAGACGCCACGCCGGGCTACGATAAGTGCCCGCCACTTATATTTCAGGGGCATATGGATATGGTGTGTGAGAAAACAAAAGAATCAGACCATGATTTCACAAAAGACCCTGTAAAATTAATTATAAAAGATGGATTTATTACAGCGGATGGTACAACTCTTGGAGCTGACGACGGAATTGCCTTAGCGTATATGCTGGATATTTTATGCGATGATACGCTTATACATCCTCCGCTTGAGATGCTTTTTACTACAGATGAAGAGGTTGGAATGCTTGGCGCTGCTGCGTTTGATGCTTCACATCTTAAGGGAAGGCACATGATTAATCTGGATTCTGAGGATGAGGGAGTATTTGTCTGTGCGTGCGCCGGTGGAATTACCACTAAGACCACATTTGATATTACAAGAAAACCGGTATGCGGAGTGCGCGTGGACATAGATATAAAAGGACTTCAAGGAGGGCATTCGGGAACTGATATTAACAGGAACAGAGCCAATGCGGTTTTACTTGGGGGAAGAGTTCTCGCCCAGCTTACCGATAATAGCTTCAGTCTTATAAGCATAAACGGCGGCAGCAAAGATAATGTAATTCCTAATGCGGCTTCTATAAGCTTAGTGGTTCCTGCGCCTGAATACGAAGCGTTTATTGATTCATTTGGCAGTATTGCTAATACGGTTAAGGCAGAGCTTAAAACATCGGAGTCTGGTCTTTTATTTGACATTAAGCCGGATGACAGGGAAAATGTTCAGAGTTATATGGCTTTAGATGATGAATCCTGTAAAAAGCTTTTATATTACCTCTGTATAGTTCCGAACGGAGTCCATGTAATGAGCAGCGACATACCGGGAATGGTTGAAAGCTCGTCAAACCTTGGAATTATGAGATGTGAAGAGAATAAGGTTGTTTCATGTGTTTCAGCAAGAAGCCAAAAGGAAAGCTATATCAGATATATATGTAAAAGGCTTTTATCTATAGCGGAGCTTATTGACGCAAGGTTTAGCACAGGCGGCGCATATCCGGGATGGGATATAAAAAAGGAGTCAAAATTCAGAGATATGCTTTGTAAGGTTTATAAAGAGCAGTCGGGCAGGGAGGCCTCTGTTGAATCAATACATGCAGGACTTGAAGGCGGAATATTTTCAGGTAAAATGTCCGGGGTTGATATAGTTTCTATGGGACCTGACGTAATAGATATCCATACGGTAAACGAACGGGCAAGTATTGAGTCTGTCAAAAGAATGCATACATTTTTACTGAAAGCGGTACAGGAATTTGCACTGATGAATAAGGGAGAGTAGCAATGGAAAATGAATATAAGAGGCTTTGCCGTACCCTGGTTCATAAAGGCCATATAGTTGATTTCTATGAGGATAAGCTCAAGCTTGCTAATGAAAGCGTTGTTAAATGGGATTATATCCACCATAAAGGCGCGGCAGCGGTAGTGCCTGTTGATAAGGACGGCAGAATAATCATGGTAAAGCAGTACAGGATAGGTACTGAAACCGAGCTTATAGAGATACCGGCCGGAGGAATTAATGCCGGAGAAGACCCGGAGGCTGCGGCAGCAAGAGAGCTTACCGAGGAGACCGGTTATACGGCGGGCCGTATAGGGCATCTTATAGACGTTTATTCAGCTCCGGCATATACTTCCGAATGCGTATATATATATTACGCAGAAGAGCTTTGTGAAGCTGAAAAGAATCCTGACGAAGATGAGATAATAGAAGTTGTAAGGTATACGCTGCCTGAGCTTCTTGATATGATAATGGAAGGACGTATTGTGGACGGAAAAACCATTGCCGGTATTTTTGCATATAATAGAGTTCTACAATCAAGGTAACTGCATATCCTTAAAAAAAGGGGATGAGTTATCAGTGTTATGGAAAAAATATGCCGCATTAACGGGAATATGTATATTCTTAGGGATATTGGCCGGGGGCCTCTTTAAAGGCTCCTATTTTGATGATTTAAAGGCCGTTATGAATAGCTTTATAGATTATGTTATTAACAGGTATCTGTATATCGGAAGCGCCGAGAAAACATTTCTCTTAGTAAAAATAATAATAAAAAGAATCGGAACGTTTGCTCTTTTATGGCTCTTGTCACTGACTGCTGCAAAGATGCCGTATATTGTATGGCTCTGCGTAAAAAATGGATTTATAACCGGGTTCTTTGCCTGTTTTATGTTCATGGCTTATGGGTTAAATGCAGTTATATATCTTCTTTCCTGGGGATTCCCGCAGCTTATTCTATACATAATTGTGTATGCCGCAGGGATAATGTATATAATAAAAAACCTGCAAAAGAAGAAAAGAGTAGTTATAATCGTACTTTTTATTCTTCTTATTGCAGGATGTATTTTAGAGGCTTATGTTAATCCTGTATGTATGTCTACAGTTTTTCGGCGATATTCTTAAGGAGAGCTTCGGTATCCTCCCAGCCGATACAAGGGTCTGTAATTGACTGGCCGTATATATGCTGGCCTATATTATGACGGCCCTCGACTATATAGCTTTCTACCATTATTCCCTTGACAAGCTTATTAATATCTTTTGATATACGTTTGCTGTGAAGAATCTCTTCAACTATACGAGGCTGTTCGTTAAATACTTTATTCGAGTTAGAATGGTTAGTATCAATAATAACAGCCGGATTAAGCAGACCAAATTCATCATATAATCTGCATAGACGCATTATATCCTCATAATGATAGTTAGGTATACTCTGACCGTGCTTGTTGACAGCTCCTCTTAAGACCGTATGCGCTAAAGGATTGCCATCGGTGTGAACTTCATATCCTCTGTAAAGGAATGTATGTGAAGACTGTCCTGCCTTGCATGAGTTGAGCATAACTGTAAAATCACCGCTCATAGGATTCTTCATGCCGCATGGAATATCAAAGCCGCTTATTACAATTCTGTGCTGCTGGTCTTCAACTGAACGAGCTCCTACCGCCACATAGGAAAGTATATCTTCAACATAAGGCCAGTTTTCAGGATACAGCATTTCATCCGCTGCAAACATATGCGATTCGGATATAGCGCGAAGATGCATCTTTCTCATAGCTATAATTCCTTCGCTTATGTCAGGCTTCTTTTCAGGGTCGGGCTGATGAACTATTCCCTTATAGCCTTCGCCTGTTGTTCTTGGTTTGTTAGTATATATTCTCGGAACTATAAGAACTTTATCCTTTATTTCATCCTGAACCTTTGCAAGCCGGCTGATATAATCGCATACAGAGTCTTCGTTATCAGCGGAACATGGTCCTATAATTGCAAGAAATTTGTCTGATTTTCCTGTAATAATGTCTTTTATCTCATTATCACGGATTGCTTTTAATCTGACCTGCTCTGGTGTAAGCGCATATTCTGATTTTAATTCTTCCGGAGACATGATTTTTTTAGAATAATGCATACTCATAATCGCATGTCCTTCTTTCCATATATTTTTTCGCATATTCACAGATGCAATTCTACACTTTTTATTATTTTTAGTCAAATAGTATTTAATGCTGCAGAAAAAAACATCCTCGTGATGTGTAAATCAGAGGATGTTTTGGTATTATTCTTCCGGCTCTTGCGGATATGGCTGTTCGCCGAACAGCAGAAGGCTGATTTTTCCCCAATGCATATGTCCCGCTAACATCATGAACATAACGCAGAGATTGCCGAGCCATACTTTAGGCAGTCGCTTCATTGTTTTTTCTCCTTTCATTCGTAAGCTTTGCAACAACCAGTTGGAGCGATTGCAGTACTATTATCCAAAGTCCTGTATTCATATACATGTTTTCAGGGATAATATAAAATGCTATAGCAAACAGGGTTATCACTGTAAAGGACTGACGTTTTGCTCTGAGTATCATAACTCCACTGGGTGTGGGCTTGTATGAGGAAACTATGGGCGCGCATACAAAATGGATTATTATGCATATAGTAAGAATAATTAAAGCATACCACTTAGAACACAGGAAATGGACACCCATAGTAACTCCTGCAAAAAATATACCGAAAGATACTAAAAAACATGTAATATAATGTTTGAAATGTAATCCTCCGGCACAGGTGCGTATCATGCAAAGAATAAAGGCTGCCGTAATATACTGTCCAAATAAATTTATGCAGTAAAAAAATATACCCATTATAAGCAGCTTGCTGAATTCTGATAACAGGCTCATTATTACATACCGTATCTGCCCTATCTGAAAATCTGTATAGCCGTATGTTTTCTGCAGATATGTACCTGGTTTCATCACAATCACTCCCTTCGGACATATTACACTAAACTATATAGAGAATAAGAGATTTGTACTTAATGCCGAATATCAGAGAATAATTGGTTATTTTTAATAAATTTGACATGTAATGATACATATTTAGATATAATTCGACAATTTAAACAAAAAATGTACGAAATAACGGCATAAATTGCGTATAAATTTTAAGTAAAAATAGAATAACTATACATTGCAAAGAGTGAATACAATACGCAGTCGTGGAAATGGAAGTATTAACTCTTTATAATTTATATATTAAAATATTTAAGGAGTTATGCCGTGAACAGATTATTAGAATTGCGAAAGGAAAATCGTATATCACAGGAAAGACTTGCTGAGTATCTGGATACAACACAGCAACAGATAAGCCGGTATGAACGCAACGTAGCGTTGATGGATGAGGCGATGATTATCAAATGCTGCAGATATTTTAAAGTAACAGTTGATTATTTTCTTTGTCAGAGCGATACGCGTTATGAAATCGAATATGATATGGCATATAAGAACAGGATTAATAAGAGAGGTCTGATAGAATTTATAGATTACCTTACAAAGCAGGACATGGAATCGCAGACAATTACTGAGGAAGTTTGTAAAACTATACAGGAATTAGTACAGAAACTCAGCAGATTATATTGATTATAATATGAAAGGTAGACAATAATGCTGACTGCTGTTAGTGAAGTGCTTGAGCTTACTGCCACTGCTTTGTGTATTAATTATCTGTACAGAAAACGGTACCGTTTCTCATATTTGGACATAATATTTTTTATGTCGGAATTAATTCTGTTTGAAAGCATTAATCATTTTAATCTGGAACCAGTTGTTTCTTTTGTGGGCTATGCGATTATTCTTATATATTCAAAGATAAAATTTAAAAGAGATAATAAAACTACGGTTATTAATCTTGTGTTATATTTAGTTGCTGGAGTTGCTTTGCAGTTGTTAATTAACATGCCGCTGTTATTGCTGGAACCATATGTGTCTGTTGATGTGTTAGTAGTGATTACAAACGCGGTATTTGCTGCTGTAAGTGCATTTATAGGATATAAGGGTCTGTTATATTCATTGTCAGGGTATGTAATAAGGCGTAACTGGATTGTTAATGCCGTTATTGTATGCTGCTTAATAAGCGTAATGTGTATATTAGCGGCGTACCGGTATAATGAATCGCTCAGAGATATGGATTACATAATATACGGAGTATTGATTTTTCTTTTATGCGCGCTTGTTATGGTATGGCAGAAAACATATGATGAGAGCAGCGAACGTAAACGAGAACTGGAGATGCATAATACATACGGAAAAATATATTCAGGACTTATAGATTCTGTACGGCTTAACCAGCATTCATTCAGTAATCATCTTGCGGCAGTAAAAACAATGCTTTATAAAGTAAGTGATGAAGCTGCAAGAAATGAAATTGAAAAATACATATCAGAGGTTGTGAATGATAACCGTTATGGCGCTCTTTTATCTCACAGCAATTCCATATTTACAGGATTTCTGTATTATAAGTTTACTGAAGCAGAGAGGAAAGGGCTGAGTGTTGACTATGATGTATCCGTTGGTTCATTAAAATCGGTTATTCCGGTACATAAACTTGTGGATATAACAGGAATACTCATAGATAACGCAGTTGAGGCGGCATTATCCTGCGGCGGAAAGAAAATAACATGCAGGGTCGTCGAATATCGTGACAGCATACATATATTTGTAATGAATCCGTATCCGTTAACAGACAGAGATGAGATTAGAAATTTTGTTAAAAAGGGTTACAGTACAAAGGGCGCGGACAGAGGGCTTGGGCTTTTTGACGCAGTAAATATACTGCTAAAATACAATCAGGCTCTAAATCTCAGAAGTGAATATGTGGATGGCGTTGAAAGCTTTATTGCTGAGATTAATATAGAATTAGAAGAATAATTATATGTGTGGAAGGATTTACATATGAAAAATATTTTAATTCTTGAAGATAATATAATTACAAGACGGGAATTAAGCCAGGTAGTTAAAGAGCTTGCGCCGTATTCGCGTATATATGAGACTGATAGCGCATGTGAGGCTTTAGATATAGCAGATAAATGTGATATCAGTTTATTTATTGTAGACATATCGCTTGCTCCGAAAGATAAAGAGAAGGACAGTCAGGGAGCCGATTTTGCAGTAAATATCAGAGAAAACAGTAAATATGCATTTACTCCTATTATAATTGTATCTGTATATAAGGACCGTAAAAATCTATTGTATTCCAACGCCCATATTTACAGATTTATAGATAAGCCATACGACAGAGAATGCGCTAAAGACGTAATAAGGGAAACTCTGCATTATGAATGCGGCGGCGAAAATAATAACAGGCTTGTTTACAATATAAACGGTCTGGTGGAGACTGTTGATTTGGATACGGTTATGTATGTTAAAGGCGCCGTGCAGAAAATATGTATTCAAAGCGTTGGCGGGTATTTGGAAGCGCCGTACAATAACTGCAGGAGTTTTCTGAAAGAAGCAGATGATGAACGGTTTGTACAGTGTAGCCGTAATCTGATAGTAAATGTGCATTATATCAGCGATGTGGATTTAAAGGGAGGATATCTGACTTTAAAATCATGTAAAGAAACGCTGAAATTCAGCAGAAGATATAAGAAGGAGCTTTTAGCAAAATATAAGGAAAGATTGAACTCGTCAGATTAATATGTTACAATTATTTATATTATTCGTCTATTTGTAAGAGAATGTCGCATTAGAAAATTTCTAAAAAAGTATTTTTAATGCGACATTTTTGCGTTTTCAATCGTTTATATATACGAAGGGGTTATAAAAGCAGTGAAAGGGGGAAGAAAGAGTGGATGATTTTGGAGAAGTTTATGAGAAATTTTTTAATAATATATGGCATATCTGCCTTGCATATATGAAGAATCCCGGTGAAGCGGAAGATGCTGTGCAGGAGACTTTTTTAAGATATATTAAATACTGCAGGAAAAAACGTAATCCATTTTCAAGTGACAATGAGGAGCTGCGGTATAAAAAAATACGTGCATGGCTTATTGTTACCGCAGGTAATGTATGTAAAGACCAATTAAAGAGCTGGTGGAGGAAAAGGGAGGCAATTGATGATTATGAGCCGGCATTTAAGTGTGATTCATATGAACCTGACGGCGTATTAGAAGCTGTAATGAGTATACCTGATACATATAAGATACCAATTTATATGTATTATTATCTGGGATATAACAGTAATGAAATAGCCAGGGAACTGAAAATACCGAAATCAACAATTCGCAGCAGGCTTAGCAGAGCGAAGAAGCTTTTGAAAAAGGAGATTGAGAAAGGAGGTTATATATCATGAAACAGGTTGACAGCAGAGAAGATGAATTGAGAGCATTGGTTGTATCCGCATTTGACAGTACTACTCCTGAGACATACGAAAAATACAGGATGCTTAATGATATTGAAGAAAAAGCAGAGAATAGCAGCAGTCGGAAAACGTCAATGCAGCTTACTTTTATAATAAGAAGATTATGTATAAGCTGTATAATTATTTTTCTTGTTGTGCTTGTATCAGGCGGAACCTATACAGCAGTAAGCAGGCTGCAGGGCTTCTTCAAAGAACAGAATAGCGGCGTGCGGTATAAAGAGCTGCTTATAGCTGCTCTGGGCGGAGAATATGATGGTGTTTTAGAAACCCGAATTACAGATAACAGATATGCAGAGGCTCTTTCAGAAGATGAAAAGCCTGTAACGACAGAAGAATCAGGCGATTTTAAGATAGCGTTTATTGGACCGTTGACAAAGGCTGGTTTGTCTGATTATATATTCAGAAAAGCGGAAGAAAGCACATTTATTACAGTAGCAGTTAATAATGGCGATTCCGATTCTGAAAACGATATTACCGACGTGGAATACAGAATTAATGTTGATGGCAAAGACATTAATGATAATATATATCCTCTTGATTCTGTTTATGAGCTTGATATTGAAGGTATACATTATTCTGTGCTTGACATTACAGAATATGGAGTATTTGCAGGCCGGGATATAAAGCTTAAAGTGGTAAATGCAGATGAAGCAGTTATGTATCCCTTGGATTTTAATAATGCCGGTTATGATGATTATGAGGCAGACGCATGCCTTAAACGTATAGAGGCTTATAAAACATTGTCAGATGATGCAGGAAACAGTAATTCAGATAAAGAATATGATGAAAAACGAACACAAAAGATGCTGGCAGAATCTAAGAAATTTCTTTTAAAGCATAAAAGAGAAACTGAAGAGGACAGGGTTAAATTTGTTATAGGTGATAAGGCGTGGTTTTTTGAGAGGCAAAGGCAGCCGGGCGTCGGCGGCTATCCATATGAGAACAGTTTATTAAGAGAAAGAAAATCATACGGACCGTTTTTTGGCGATACAATTCAAATCAAAGGCAATGATATTGAGAGTATCACGATAAAAGTTACAGGGGCAGTCATACTTAATGAAAAGAAGATGTCGCGGCAAAACGAAAAATCGTATCAGGCTTCATATATGGGAAGCCTTATCTGCCCGGAGACTGATTCTTATCGGAATGGAAAAGACGAGCAGTATAATGTATACTTAAATATGGGAGACAGTATAACAATACCTTATAGTGATTTTGAAAAAGAAATTACATCTTATGGGTTATATATTACGGAAGCTGCGCCGGATTATTCTAAGGCAGAGGACTATATTGACGCATGCGCTCTGCGTGACGACTGGGAGCAGATTTATCTGAGCGATAAGGTGTCTGTAGAGGTAACAGCTAATAGAAAAGGTTCGTCTGTCAGCAAAACAATCGTATTTGACTTTATGTGGACAGGTTCAGGTACAGACGGTAACGGTAAAATGAAAAAAACAGGCCGGTTGCTTTACGGCTGGGAGTAAACTATGGAGGATTAACAGGAATATGTTAGAGAGAATTATTGGAAGTATATCAGAAAGATTTGTTGGGAAAAGAGATACTATTGAGAAAGTAATTGCGGTTCTTCTCGCCGGCGGGCATCTTCTTATTGAGGATGTTCCAGGCGTAGGAAAAACAACTCTTGCAAAAAGTCTTGCGGGCTGTCTTTCATGTGGATTTACAAGAATTCAGTTCACGCCTGATACGCTTCCGAGCGATGTTATGGGAATGTCAATATACAATATGGGAACCGGCAAATTTGAAATTATTCAGGGCGCTATAATGAACAATATAGTTATGGCAGACGAGATTAACCGTACGTCGCCCAAAACTCAGGCAAGCCTTCTTGAGGCGATGCAGGAGGGGCAGGTAACTATCGACGGAAAGATGTTTAAGCTTCCAAAGCTTTTTATGGTTATTGCGACGCAGAATCCGATTGAACATGCGGGCACCTATGTGCTTCCGGAGGCGCAGCTTGACCGTTTCATGATGAGGCTTTCACTTGGGTATCCGGATAAAGAATCTGAAATAGAAATGCTGAAAATAGCGCTTGGCAATATGGAGGAAGCTGCGTGCGAGCCGATCGTGTCGGAGCAGGATATTTTATTTATGAGGAATAATGTGAATAATGTCAGAGTAAGCCACGCTATTGCAGGTTATGTGACGGATATAACAAGAAAGACAAGAGATGCAAAGGAAATTACATTAGGAGCAAGTCCGAGAGCTACTGTCGCCCTTATTAAAGCTTCACAGGCGATGGCGTATATTGCCGGACGGGATTATATTATACCTGATGATGTAAAGCGCATTGCCGCAGACGTACTTACGCACCGTATGATATATGCCCCGTCAGTGTTTCGGGATACGCAGAGTGAGTATGAATTTGTGGAGGAGCTTGTAGGAGACATTAAGGTTCCGGACGGGTTAAAGGTTAGAAAGCAGTGAGAAAAATGGCAGTATTCAGAATTATTTACGCTGCTTCTCTGGCAGCAGCATTTGTATTTTCAAGCTTTTACGGCGGATATGTTCCGGAATATATAAGGTATACGCTTATATCTGTTCCGGCGCTTCTTCTTATATATCTCTGTATCGTATATATGCGTATAAGTCAGACACAGACGATACAGGACATGTTTATTGTAAAGGGTGAACAGGTAGATTATACATTTACGATAAAGAACAGGGATATTATACCTTATCTTGGCCTTCGTGTGCATTTTTATGAACAAACAGCCGATATATCAATTTCGGAGAAGGCGGCAAGGCTTGAGATACTTCCGCTTGACACGGTGTGCTTTAAAGGAAAAATAATGTGTAAATATGCAGGAGTTTACAATGTTGGCGTAAGCTATATTGATATACCTGATTTTTTCCATATTTTTCGTTTGAAATACAGATGCAGAAAACCGATAAAGGTTCATGTCAGACCTGAAAAGATACATATTGATTCAATTAAATCATGTATTTCGGCAAAAAACAGCCGCAACCCATATGGACATTATGTCATAGGAAACGATGTGTGCGGCAGCAGTATCAGAAATTATATTCCGGGCGACAGCATGAAGATGATACACTGGAAAAATACTGCTAAAATCCATGAGCTGGTGACAAAGCAGAATGAAGAGATATTTGAAGAAAGCACGGCTCTTATTATAGATACGAGAGCGCCAAAAATCGGCATAACCGACAGAATAATTATCGCAGATAAAATACTTCATACTATCGTTGCTATTGCAGAAAGCTTTGCAGATGATAATATGAAGCTTGAGATTTTTTATAAAAACATGGGACATACCTTAAGAAAATATATTGGTTCTGCGCTTGATTTTGAACGCTTTTATGAGACATGCCAGGATATAACTTTTTTGGAGCCATCCAGTGCGGCAGGGCTTATAAGCGAGGTGCTTGAAATAAATGCGGGCCACAGCCGCAATATGGTAATTGTAGCTTATGCGCCGCAGGATGATATTATGAATAATATTAACGAATGTATAAGATGCGGATGCAAGGTTACGTTAATTAACATAATAACGAATAAAAAAGACGAAAAGCATGTGAACGGCATGTTGAATGTTATCAACATGTACATGGATGACGATATAAGCGAGGTGCTGTCTGATTGAGTGCAGGTAGAATAGCAGGGAATATATACAACATAATATTTATATGTGCAATGTCTTTAGCGATATGGCTTTTTTATGAAAATGTAAGTGGTTTTAGCGGCGGAGACATTGTGTTTTTTGTGCCTGCATTTATTTCGGCGGTAATATGTGAGACTGCTGGATATTTTTCTAAAGCGGCAAAGAGCTTCTCAGTAATCGCCTTGCTTATAATATATATACTGTGCGGAATAAGCTTTTGTTTGGATGAAGCCGGTACATATAAGCTTTTAATTTCTGCTTTGTCAGGAGTGACAGTTACAATAATATGCTGTATTATTTACCGTATAAAATATGTAAAGAGAATTGTGCCGTTACTTCTTTTGGTATGTATTATCGCTGCAAAAATTATTAAGGCGGACATCGCGCCGGAAACGGTTGTTCTTGTGATATATGTTTCGCTTATGACGGTATGCGGCATAAAAAGCGGCGCCACAGATAAAGGCTGTGATTATTCGGTGTATATGACTCCTGTGATTTTTGTGTTTTGTGCAGCTTTATATATGATTCCCGTTTCGGAAGAGCCGCTGTCGTGGAAAACGGCAAAAAAAGTTATAAATGTTGTATATGAGAATGTAAGCGATACTGTAAATGATGCTGCGTCGTATATGGGATTTGACAGGCTTGACGGAGGAAAATTTAAAAGCGGTTATAACGACACGAAAAAGCTCGGAGTTTCAAGCAGAATAAGCGGTAATAATTCCATACAGATGTGCGTAATGGGAAGGCAGTCGGAAGCTACGTTATATCTCAGAGGTTCAGAGTATAATATATTTGATGGAAAAAGCTGGAGAAGGAAATATACCGTTTCTGATTATCCTGAAAGGGAGGTTCAGTTGTATGAATTGACAAACGCACTTAGTAAACTGGATGATTATAAGGATTATATTAAATACAGAAAAATAACGATTACACATGAGGAGATTAGGACTAAGACAGTTTTTTCTCCGCTTAATGTGGTGTGTACAGATGTTGATGATAAAGAAGCAGGATATAATAACGGAGTTTTAGAATATGAAAGCTTCAAAGGGAGAGATAACAGTTATAAGGTATGGTATTTTGATTTGGATTGTGATAATTTGTTTTATAACAAGCTTTACGGACTGAGGGCCGGTACCAATAAGCATCCAAAAGTACTTAAAAATTTTATAAAACACAATCTGTCGGCAGATATCAGCCTGGATTTGCTAAATGTTGGTTATGAGCTTTTGGAGGGCAGAGGCAAGTATATTGAAGATAATTACATGAAGCTTCCTGATGCTGTGACAGACAGGATGTATTCGCTTGCAGAGGAGATAACGGACGGAAGGTCTAATGATTATTTTAAAGCAAAAGCGATAGAACAGTATCTTAAAAAGTTCTATGAATATGATAAAAGCGTACCGGAAAATGAATCCGGAGACTGTTATATTGATACATTTCTGTTTGAAACAAAAAAGGGTTCATGTATGCATTTTGCATCGGCGGCGGCAATTCTTGCAAGATGCATAGATATTCCTTCGAGAGTTGTTACAGGCTTTGCAGTCCATTATAAAGAAGCAGAAGGAAAAAATGTAAAGCATTATGTAGCAGGCTCGGATGGACATGCATGGACGGAGGTATATATTAAAGGCGTAGGATGGATGAAGCTTGAGCCTACTCCGGTTTATAACAGCAATGCATATGTGTCGTGGAATACCAAAACGCCGGCTTACGCTTCTGGTAAGACAGGCGGTAATAAGGTGTCCGGAGATAATAATAATGTGACAGAATCAACTAATGCGCCAAAAGAGCCGGATAAAGCGCGGCCGCAGCCCAGCGCAGCCGCACATACAAAGGAGGATTCTGTTGTAAGGGAAGAAAAAAGGCAGGATGTATTTGTGATATTATTGGTTTTGCCGGTTATTGCATTATTGACTGTGGCCGTCATAATATTTGTATTTAAGCGGATTAGATATGCAAAAGCCGATAACTTCCGTAAATGCAGATATATTATCAATGAAATTATGCGAAGGTACAGGAGAAAAACCGGAATTTCATGTAATAACAAAACTCTTAATGAAAGCGTGCATATTATGTCAGACTGGCTTGGAGACGAAAAAGATAATTATATCGAACTTATAACGGCTTATCAGGGTTACGTTTTCGGAAGAAAAAGAATAGATAACAATATAGTAAGAAAGGGAGAGCATATACTTAAAAAGTAATATGCAGGTAAAAAGACTGATGATAAAAAATCTTATATTCGACGTCGGAGAAGTGCTGCTTGAATACCGGTGGATGGATATGCTTATGGACTATGGGCTTACGCCCTCAGAAGCCAGACGTATTGGAAAAGAGCTGTTTCATAAGCCTATATGGGCCGACGGGCTTGACGGAGGGCTTCTTACAATTGAAAGTGCAATTGAAAAATACAGGATTCTGCATCCAGACGATATAGACGTTATAAGCTGGTTTTTGCATAACGGCGAGCACATGGCAGTCAGACGTCCGGAGGTATGGGACAAGCTTGCTTTATTGAAGAAAAAAGGATATGGCATATATATATTATCGAATTATTCCAAAGAATTGTTTGAAAAACATACTAAAGACGCAGATTTTTTGAAAATAATTGACGGTGGAATTATATCTTATCAGATACATTTGTTAAAGCCGGATGTGCGTATATATAAGGCATTGCTTGAAAAATACCGTCTTAAAGCAGAGGAAAGTATGTTTTTTGACGACAAAGAGCAAAATGTAAACGGAGCTGTCCGGGCAGGAATGAAAGCAGTGAAGGTAACGTCAAGAGAGGCGCTTAATAATATGCTTGATAATATATTAGAAAATGTGTGGTAAACCTGATGAAATAAATCCGGATTTATGTTATAATGTACGCGAATCATAATGAGCGAAGCAAAATTATGGTTATATAAACGGACTCAAATTGAGGTATCAAAAAAGAACAGGAGGTTATGAAATGAAAAAGGTTATCAGACGTATTTTTGTAATTGTATTTGTTTTAGCATGCGTGTCGCTTGTAAACGGCTCGCAGGATGTGGATGCAAAGAAAATTAACAGTGTGAATCAGGCGCAGAAGAAAGCTGTTAAAAAGGTGCCGGGCGCAAATGTAACCGAAGTAGACATTGACATGGAAAACGGCGTAATGGTATATGACGTTGAATTGTTAAAGGGCGGCAGAGAATATACGTTACAGTATAGTTCAGCTAATGGAAAGCTTTTAGAGTATGGCTGGGATATACAGGGTTATTATAATTCCGATACATCAAAGCCTGACCTGTCAAAGAAGCAGATTCAGAAAAAAGCACAGAATAAAGTAAAAAAAGGTAAAATATTAAGTACAGTTCTCGATTATGACGACGGTGTGTCAGAGTACAAAGTGAAGCTTTCTAAAGGCGCTAAAGAATATAAGCTTGTATATGATGCCAAATCAGGCAGGCTTATCGAGTATGAATGGAAAATAATTCCTAAAAAGTCTTCTAAAGCAGACAAATATATCGGAGTTGAAAAGGCAAAAAGCATTGCTCTTAAGAAGGCTCCGAACGCAGACGTAATCAAGGTGGAATATGATAATGACGACGGGCTTTCTGTGTATGAGATAGAGATGCGCGAGGGCGCGTATGAATATGAATTAAAGCTTAACGCAAAGACCGGAGCTGTGCTTGAGTTTGAAAAGGATATCTTCGACTAGAGGATAATTTTACTAAAAATGGTTTGACAGGCAGCATTACGATATAAATACTGCCTGTCAAACTTATTTTTTGCCCTTTTGTGAAAAATGTTCACACAATTTTGACAATATTAGTATAGAGTATACGTAGTTTTATTTTAAGGAGGAGAATCGGTTTGATTGAAGTAAGAAATCTTGTAAAGGATTATTTTGGCAATGTGGCGGTAGACGACTTGTCCTTTACGGTTGAGGCTGGAGAGATTGTAGGCTTTCTTGGACCTAACGGTGCGGGTAAATCCACTACTATGAATATAATTACCGGTTATATATCATCAACTTCAGGCAAAGCAATTGTAAACGGTTATGATGTATTTGAAGAGCCAGAAAAGGCAAAGAAATGTATAGGTTATCTGCCGGAGCAGCCGCCTATATATCCTGATATGAAGGTTCGCGAGTATTTGATGTTTGTGGCCGACCTGAAAAAGGTTCCTAAAAAAGAAAGAGCTCAGATGATTGGCGACATTATGGACCTTACAAAGATAAGCGACGTATCAGAGAAATTAATTAAGCATCTTTCAAAAGGATATAAGCAGAGAGTAGGGCTTTCCGCCGCTATTGTAGGCTATCCTGAGATACTTATTCTGGACGAGCCTACGGTAGGTCTCGACCCTAATCAGATAATTGAGATACGAGAACTCATTAAAAGTCTCAGTAAGAAGCATACGATACTTCTTAGTTCCCATATCATGCAGGAGGTCAGCGCCGTATGCGATAAGATTATTATTATAAATGAAGGACATCTTATAGCATATGATACGCCAGCTAATATTGCGCGTATGATAGATGAATCAAAAGAGCTTATTGTCACTGTTAAGGGCGATAAGAGCAGGATTAAGAGCGTTGTGGCGCAGATTAACGGTATCCGCAGCGTTAAATACAGAGACAGAATAGACGACGGCGAATTAGGCATGACAATCAAAATGGAGGAAGACGCCGATATAAGAGAAGACCTCTTTAACGCAATGTCGGACGCAGGATGCCCTATTCTGGAAATGAGGCTTCATACGCTTACTCTTGAAGAAATATTCCTTATACTTACACACGATAAGAACAGAATTAAGGAATACACTGACAAAGTATCTGAGGAGAAAGCGGCTGTTAACGATATTAATGAGGAGGTCGGTGAATAATGGGAGCAATATATAAAAAGGAATTAAAATCATATTTTACATCCATGATAGGCTGTGTATTTCTTGCCATTATGCTTGTTATAATCGGCTTATATTTCTTTATTGTAAATATGCTGAATATGTATGCGGAGATGTCTACTACGCTTAGTGCGATAACATTCGTTATAGTGCTTATAATGCCGATTATTACGATGAGAACGCTTGCAGAAGAGAACAGACAGAAGACGGACCAGCTTTTGTTTACTTCTCCGGTATCCGTAACCAAAATAATTCTTGGCAAATATTTTGCGCTTCTTACGGTATATGCTATTGGAATACTTATTGTATGTACTTATCCGATTATAATGAATATGTACGGTGACGCTCAGCTTGCCCAGTCATACAGCAGCATACTTGGATTTTTCCTGATGGGGGCGGCGTACCTTGCAATTGGGCTTTTTATATCATCTCTTACTGAAAGCCAGGTAATAGCGGCAGTTATATCGTTTATAGTTATGATATTTACTTATCTTATGACAAGTCTTGCATCGCTTCTGCCTACAGATCATGTATCAGTTCTTATATGCATGATTATAGCGGTAGCAATTATTGCGGCGGTAGCTTATGGAATGATGCATAACTATATTGTTTCAATAGCAATATTTCTTGTAGGAGCTGCGGCGCTTACAATAGTATATTTTGTTCATCCTTCGTTTTATGACGGGCTTATTGTTAATATTCTCGGCTGGTTTTCTGTTGTAGAAAGATTCAATTCTTTCTCGCTTGGAATTATGGATTTGTCGGCGCTTTTGTATTATATAAGCGTTGTGTTTATATTCATATTCTTTACGGTTATGAGAATAAAGAAAAAGAGATGGAGCTAAATCATATATGAAAGGAGATATTAACGTGAGTGATAACAGTAAAATGATTCATAAATCTAATTCATTCTCAAGCAGGAACTTTAAGCAGGGTATGTATAACTCGGTAGTAGTTGTATTTGTGGTTGCTATTGTTATACTTCTCAATCTGTTTATCGGCCAGCTGGGATTAAGCGTAGACCTCACAAAAGAAAATATATATACGCTTACTGACGATACGGCTGAGTATGCCGAAAGCATAACTGACGATATTACTATATATTATGTAGTTAAAGAGGGCGAGGAATATGACGTTCTCAGGAATGTAGTATATGAATATGACAGATTTTCACATATCAACGTAGTATGGAAGGACCCTGAATTATATCCTCAGTTTACTGCTGAGTACACGGACGAGAGTCTTGAGGGAAATGACGTAATAGTAGTTAATAACACAAAAGGAACAAGCCGGTTTATTCCTTTCTCGGATATGTATATTGTTGACCAGTCAGTCAATTATACTACAATGCAGTCAGAGTATGCTTATACTCTTGACGCGGAAGGACAGATTACGTCGGCGCTTCAGTATGTAACTGAAGAATCACACACAAAAATGTATGTAGTGACGGCGCATGGCGAGACTGAGCTTGGACAGAAAATGAGCGAGCTCGTTGAAAAATCCAATATTCAGGTAGAGCCGCTTGATGTTGTATCAGCTACTGAGATACCGGCTGACTGTAACATTCTTTTCATTAACGGACCTACAACAGATATAACGGAATCAGAGCTTGCAATGTACAAGAATTATCTTGATAATGGCGGCGGAGCGGTGTTTGCAGCGGCTTATACAGAACAGCCGATGCCGAATTATACCAATCTTCTTGAGTATTACGGGGTGCAGATTACAGGAAGCGTTGTACTTGAAAAGGAGGGGCAGTATCTCCAGAATTATCCGACATATCTTGTTAATTCATTTGAATCTGTAACGGATGAGATATCGGCAGATTTTAATATGGACGACATGATAATTGTGCCGATAGCACAGGGACTTAAGGTTCTTGATACAGCTAATCTAAGAAGTACGCTTACAGTATCGACTATTGTACAGACCTCAGCTGATTCTTATGCCAAGACAGAGCCGGAGGATACTATTGAAAAAACGGAAGGAGATATTGACGGACCATTCGTAACAGTAGTGCAGGCTTCGGATACTTATAAGGATAAGTCTTCAAAGGTCGCAGTATTTGCAAGTCCGTATACATTTGCCGACGACTGGATTAATTACTACAGCTGCAAGAATTCAGACCTGTTTTTGGATACGCTTGACTGGATGAGAGGCGAAGAAGCTGATTCAATAGCAGTTCCGCAGAGAAATCTTAATCAGGTATTTCTTGAAGTTCCTTTAGGCTCTGCAACTGTATGGGGAGTTATTGTAGTAGCAGTTATTCCGCTTTGTATTCTTGGCGGGGGATTCTTCGTATGGTACCGCAGGAGGAAGCATTGATGAAGAAAAAACAGTTAATATCAATAATTGTTATGGTAGTGTGCGTGGCAGCTCTGGCGGCGGGATATCTTATTATGAAAGAATACAATAAGAATAAAAACGATAAAAAGGCTGAGGAAGACGCGGCTGCTTCATCTACAATAGATATATACGACATTAACACAGATGATGTGGTTAAGATATCATATACGAACAGCTATGGCACAGTAAATATGGTTTACAGGGATGAGCTGTGGGTAGAGGAAGAGACTCAGATTCCGATGAATTCAGAATATGTGCAGGAAATGCTTGACGCAGTAGCTGATTATGATGCGATTAAGGCTGTCGTAACAGAAGCCTCCGACGTATCTGAATATGGACTTGATAATCCGCAGTTAAGCTATACGATTACGCTTTCTGACGGTACGGAATATAAAGCAAGGCTTGGAATTCAGCTTGTCACAGAAACTAACGGCTATTATGCGCTTCTTGATTCAGATACTACTGTGTATACTGTATCAAGCAATTATTATGACCCGTTTACAAAAAGCCTTACCGAAATGACGGATATTATTGATGAAGTTCATATCAATTCGGATTATGTTACAGGGTTTGCGGTGGATGTAAAAGACGGACTTAATTTTGAAGCAAAATATATAGGTGATACTACGGACCAGAATGAATACTATACATGGGAAATAACAAAGCCGTATAATAATGTCCGTGCTGATACTGATACGCTTTCCGAAAAGCTTTCCGTTTTTACGTCTTTAGCTTACGACAAATGCATAGAATATAGTTGTGACGATATGGGTAAATATGGACTTAAAAACCCTTATGCAACAGTTACGGTTGATTATTATAATGTGACAGGAGTAAGTGAAGATGAAACGAACGACGACGAATCTGAAACAGAGGATGACGCAGAGGTAACTCCCGTACCAGAGGAGCAGAGAGAGTATCATACGTTAAAGCTGTATATTGGCGACAGCTATGATAACGGCGAGGATGATACGGGCTATTATGTTAATCCGGAAGGTACTGATAAGGTATATACATTGTCAAAGGAGACTGTTGAATCCATGACAGGATTTACCGCATTTTCTATGGCAGACCCTTGTATATATTCAGAGCTTGTGGACCAGATGTCAGGGTATGATATTGAATATAAAGGCAGAAAATATGTTGTAGAAAGAAAAGAAGAAGATTCTGACGACGTATATTATGTAAATGGAACAAAGGTTGATACGGACAGTATTCTTACACTGTATTCTGCCGCATATCTTCTCACGTTGTCGGGAGAGGCTGAGGCTTCGCTTATTAAAGATGACGCCGAGGCTGTGCTTACAATAACTTATCATACTAATGCAGGAGAAGATGTTGTTGTCAGATATCTGACATATGGAAACGAGAACTTCTATCAGGTTGATAATAACGGAGTAGATTATTTCCTTACCGATAAACGTGGAATTGACGACCTTGTGTCAAGATATGAGACGTTTATCAGTGATAATAACCTTTAAATTTAATATTTCGTAAGTACAATTTATGGAAAAAGCTTGTCCGCTTTACTTAGATTTTACATTAAGACTAATTATATTTTACACACGCATGATATTATTCAGTCTGTAAATAATATAAATGTATATGAGAGTGAGGAATATAATGAGTATATTTAACGTATTATCTTTGGCAGGCGGACTTGCTTTATTTCTTTTTGGAATGAATACAATGGGAGATGGTCTTGGGAGGCTTTCCGGAGGAAGAATGGAAAAGCTTCTTGAAAAGCTTACCTCCAGAAAAATTATGGCTGTGCTTCTTGGCGCGGTAGTCACTGCTATAATACAGTCGTCGTCTGCAACTACCGTTATGGTAGTCGGATTTGTCAATTCGGGTATTATGAGATTATCACAGGCGATAGGAATAATTATGGGAGCTAATATAGGAACAACGATAACCTCATGGATATTAAGCCTTGCAGGTATAGAAAGCTCCAATTTCTTTATACAGCTTCTAAAACCTACTTCATTTTCGCCAATTCTGGCGCTTATAGGTATCGTACTTATAATGTTTTTTAAATCAGATAAGAAAAAAATTATAGGTAATATCCTTATAGGTTTTGCGATACTGATGTTTGGTATGGATATGATGAGCAGCGCAGTAGCGCCGCTTTCTGAGGTGGAAGAATTTACCAGTATTTTGACGACGTTTTCTAATCCTCTTCTTGGAATGCTTGCCGGCGCTCTTCTTACGGCAATAATACAAAGCTCGTCAGCCTCCGTAGGTATCCTTCAGGCGCTGTGCCTGACGGGTTCGGTAAGTTATGCTACCGCGTTTCCTATAATAATGGGACAGAATATCGGAACGTGTATTACGGCAATTATGTCCAGTGTCGGCGCAAATAAAAATGCAAAAAGGGCGGCGATGATTCACTTGTATTTTAATGTTATAGGTACTGTAATTTTTATGGTAGTATTCTATACGATTAATGCATTTGTACACTTTGAATTTTTAAATGACGCGGCTCCTGCGGCAGGAATTGCTGTTCTTCACAGCTTATTTAATATAGTATGTACGGTGATTCTTCTGCCGTTTGGTTCGTTGCTTGAAAAGCTTGCAATAATTACTATTCCTGATAAAGAAAAGGACACTGATACAGACGAGCTGTCAGGTGCCAAGCTTCTTGACGAAAGATTCCTTTTAAATCCGGGATATGCTCTTAGCGAATGCCATGCGGTAGCGGTTAATATGGCTAAATCGGCAAAAGACGCATTATTTCTTTCACTTGACCTTATAACAGGTTATAATAAAAAAGACGCAGAAACTGTAAAAAAGCTTGAACAGGACGTAGACCGTTATGAAGACGCGCTTGTAACGTACCTTTTTAAGCTGTCAGGGAAAGACCTGTCAGAAAAAGAATCGCTTTCACTTACTGTAATGACCCATTGTATAAGTGATTTTGAAAGAATATCCGACCATGCTTTGAATATAAGCGAGCATGCAAGACAAATGCATAAGAAAGATTTACAATTTTCACGAAAGGCTATGGAAGAGCTTCAAATATTTGCCGACAGCCTGCGCGAGATAATCAGTTTGTCAGTGAATGCGTTTGAATCGGGGAATCTTGAGCTTGCAAGACGTGTAGAGCCGCTTGAACAGGTTATTGATAAGCTTAATATGGAAGAAAAGCAAAGGCATTTAAAGAGGGTAAGAAAAGGAAAATGCACATTAGAGCTTGGGTTTATTCTGTCTGATCTTCTTATTGATTATGAGAGAGTGGCAGATCACTGTTCAAATATAGCGGTTTATATACTGCAGTCTGATGAGAATGGATTTGAGACCCATGAGTATCTGGATATTATGAAGGATATTGATAATGAAGAGTTCTCAAGGCAGTATAAGGCTATGCAGGAAAGATACAGTCTGCAGAAAAAAGGACGCAATATAATAGACTTTAAAAAGTAGGTGGTAAGACATGGCATTGGTATATATAGTTGAAGATGATGAAAGTATAAGAGAGATTGAAAAGATTGCGCTTGAGAACAGCGGACATACGGTAACCGATTTTTGCAACGCATCTTCTTTTTTAAGAAAAATAGAGGATAAAGCTCCGGATCTTGCAATTCTTGATATAATGCTTCCTGATATGGATGGCTATGATATTGTAAGGCGTATGAAAAATGGGAAAAATTCTAAAAAAATACCGATAATCATGGTTACGGCAAGAACAACAGAGGTTGATATGATAAGAGGATTAGATATCGGAGCTGATGATTATATTAAAAAGCCGTTTTCTGTAATAGAATTTATTACCAGAGTAAAAGCCGTGCTCAGGCGTACTATGGCTGAAGAGGAAGCTGCGATGCTGTCGGTAGGAGAGGTGTTTATGGATAACGAGCGTCATATGGTATATGTAAACGATACGCCTGCTGTTCTTACATATAAAGAATATGAGCTTTTAAAGCTTTTGATGTTAAACTGCGGCATTGTAATGACAAGAGATGTAATTATGGACAGGGTATGGGGTACTGAATTTGAAGGCGAGTCACGTACTGTCGATATGCATATTAAGACGCTCAGGCATAAGCTTGGTGAATCGGGAAGCAGAATTAAGACAATAAGAAACGTCGGTTATGTTATGGAGTAGGAACGTATGAAAAAGAAGATTAACATTCAGTTCATAGGAATTGCGGTTATGGCAATTATTGTAACTATGCTGCTGATGTCCATAGTGTATTATGAATTATTTAAAAAGCAGGTTCAGGAAGACCTGAAAATAGACGCGCAGATGCTTAAAAATACCGATATCCAAAATACTCTGGACATGGATATGCTCAGAGTTACTTTGATATCCTCTGACGGTACAGTTCTGTTTGACAATAACGCAAGCATTGGCGATATGGGTAATCATGCTGACAGGCCGGAGGTCAGGAAAGCGTTTATTAACGGACAGGGCGAGGCGGTCAGAGAATCTAAAACTCTTAAAAGAAATACTTTCTATTATGCGATAAAGCTTGATGATGGAAGCGTGCTCCGTATTGCAAGGGAAGCCAAAAGTATTTTCAGTATATTTGAAAAAAGCATTCCGGTAACAGTGTGTATTATTATAATTATGATTGTTTTGTCCGTTATCCTGTCTCATTTTCTTACAAATAATCTTATACAGCCTATTGAGGAAATGACCCTTAATATCGATGATTACTCGATGACTCCGGCATATAAGGAAATGATTCCGCTTGTTAATACAATAAGAATGCAGCATGAAGACATATTAAAAAGCGCTATGATGAGGCAGGATTTTACAGCCAATGTGTCGCATGAGCTTAAAACACCGCTTACTGCCATACTTGGATATGCGGAGTTAATGGAAAACGGGATTGCAAAGGAGAATGAAATAAAGCGTTTTTCAGGCGAGATAGTTAAGAATGCAGACCGTCTTCTTTATCTGATTAATGATATTATAAAGCTGTCTGAGCTTGATGATATGCAGAAAACAGATAATTTTGAAGAGATTGATTTATATGAAATCGCATCCTCATGCGTTGAGACTCTTTATGTGTCTGCTAATATGCATGAGGTCAGTCTTTCGTTATCGGGAAGAAGTATATATATTCAGGGTAACAGAGACATGATTGCAGAGCTTATTACTAATCTTTGTGATAATGCAATACGTTATAATAACCGTGACGGATGGGTTAATGTATATATATACGAAGAGAATCATAAGGCGGTTCTGTGTGTGAAAGACAATGGAATAGGAATATCGAGAGAGCATCAGGACAGGATATTTGAAAGATTTTACAGAGTTGACAAAAGCAGGTCCAGGCAGACAGGGGGAACAGGACTGGGACTTGCGATTGTTAAACATATTGTCGCTCTGCATAATGCAGAGATTAAGCTAAGCAGTATGCTGGGCGCAGGAACTGAGATAAAAGTAATATTCTGAATTGACATAAATTAATGAAAATGATATTATGCTTTTATATGCAACGATGTATATTATATATTCGTTGCTTTTTGCGTTTTTATACATTATATAAATGAATGGAGGAACAATTATCATGAAGTTAAAAAAATTTTTAGCAACAGCTCTTATTGCTGCCATGACGGCATGCCTTTTTGCAGGCTGCGGTTCAAACAAAGAAGAGAACAGTAATGATGCGGCTGTAACTGATGTGTCTGAGGGCGAGACAGGCGGCGATGATGCGGATGCTTCAGAAAGCACTATTGATATGAGCGGCGTTACACTCATAAATGACGGGGTTCTTACTATCGGAGCAGAGATTGGATACCCGCCTTTTGAGGATTATGCTGACGATGGAACAACTCCTGTAGGATTTGATATTGATTTTGCAAAAGCATTAGGTGAGAAGCTTGGAGTTGAAGTTAATTTCATCAACACTTCATTTGATGGGATTCTCGGCGGTATAGGCGTTAATTATGATGTTGTTATTTCAGCTGTAACAATCAATGATGAAAGAAAAGAAAACTGTCTTTTCTCAACGCCTTATATAACTAATTACCAGTCAGTTGTAGTTTCTAAGGGTTCTGACCTTAAGATATCCTCATTTAATGACCTTGATGGAAAAATTATTGCTTTTCAGAAGGGCACAACATCAGACGACCTTATGAATGATTATAAGGAAACAGGTTCGATTGACTGTACAATGCTTGCCAATGAACAGGTTCTTTCATGCTTTACACAGCTTGATAATGGAGAAATTGACGCTGTAGTAGTTGACAGTACGGTTGCCGACGGTTATGTTGGAAGTAATCCTGACAAGTATGAGATTGCATTTAAGGATGAAAGCGAACCGGAAGAGTTCGGTGTAGCGATGGGTCTTGAAGATACAGAGCTCCAGGCAGTAATTAACGAAGCTATTGATCAGATTAAAGCAGACGGAACATTTGAAGAGCTTATTGAATACTGGTTTGGTTCACAGGAATAAAATACGGGGATATTTATGAAAGAGCTGATTACTAAAAAGAGAATTGCATATGGAATAGGACTTATAGCATTTATAATTCTCTGGATAATACTGGCGGCAGTTAAACCTTCTGAAGAAAGTATGACAGCACAATGCTCGCCTGAATTAAGAAAGCAGATTGAAGAAGAAAAAGACAGTGCAAGAAAACGTGTAACTGTTACATATAACAGTCTCGGAATTATTAATTACTGTTCATTCTCTACCGGAAGCAAGAGCTCAGACAATGCTAAAAGCGAGAAGTTTGTCGGTTTTGCAGGCCATATATACAGGGCTGACGCTGGCGCTGCCAAAGTTACCGGGCAGATGGTGAATTATACATACAGAATGTTAGGCTGCGGGGAAAATATGTTTCACGGTGCAAAGCTTACTATTCTTCTCACTACGCTTACTGTTTTTTTCGGAGTTATATTAAGTATATTTCTTGCGCTTGGCAAGATATCGAAGAATATAATTATAAGCAAGCTTTGCAGTGCATATATATTCTTTTTCCGAGGAACGCCGCTTCTTATACAGATGTTTGTAATATATTTTGCAATACCGGGAATTTTTGGGTTTGCATGGAAGGATATGTTCGCATCTGCTGATACAGAGGCAGTTTATATGGGGGCGTTTTTAGCTGCGCTTATAGCTTTTTCGCTTAACTGCGGCGCTTACTGTGCAGAGATAGTAAGGGCTGCCATACAGTCTATAGATAAGGGACAGTATGAAGCGGCCAAAGCGCTTGGACTGACATACGGTCAGACAATGACAAGAGTCATAATTCCTCAGTCAGTAAGGAGAATGATTCCGCCGATTTGTAATGAATTCGTTATGATTTTAAAGGATGTCTCGCTTGTATTTGCCATATCTCTTATGGACATTACAACGATATCCAAAAGTATTATGACTAATGAGCTTTCATATCTGGTGTTTATTCCGGCATTAGTAATTTATCTTATTATTACGGCCTTCTTTACATTTTTATTTAACAAGATTGAGGCGCGATTCTCAATATATGAATAGGAGGGCAGAGAATATGGATAATTATGAATATATATTAAGGACTGAGCATGTAAGCAAGCGTTTTGGTTCTTTAGAGGTTTTAAAAGATATTAACCTTTCTGTAAAAAAGGGAGAGGTTATGTGCATAATCGGTCCGTCTGGAGCCGGAAAGTCAACATATCTCAGGTCGCTTAATGAGCTTGAGATGATAACAAGCGGAAAGATATTCATTAAAGACGAGTTATTTCTTCATAGGGAAAATGATAAGACCATAGAAAAAATTGACCCTGTAAAGCAAAAAGAAATGCTTCTTGAGATGGGAATGGTCTTTCAAAGGTTTAATCTGTTTCCTCATTTAAGCGTACTTGACAACGTTATGCTTGCTCCGGTACGAGTTCGTAAAACAGATAAAGAAGAGGCAAGAGCTACTGCCCTTGACCTTCTTGAAAGAGTAGGACTTTCAGATAAAGCGGACGAATATCCGGCAAGGCTGTCGGGAGGACAGCAGCAGAGGGTTGCCATAGCAAGAGCGCTTGCGATGCAGCCGGAAATTATGCTGTTTGACGAGCCGACGTCTGCGCTTGACCCTGAGCTTGTCGGAGAAGTTCTTTCTGTAATGAAAGAGCTTGCAAAAGAAGGGATTACAATGCTGTGTGTAACTCATGAAATGGGCTTTGCAAGGGAAGTTGCAGATCAGGTAATATTTATGTCAGACGGAGTTATTACTGAGATGGCTCCTCCTGATAAGATGTTTGACAGTCCAGAGAATCCGAGAACACAGAGCTTTTTGAAGTCTATATTTTAGATATTTAAAGAGAGGTCCTCTTTACGTTTTTAGATGTCAGATGAATGAAAAATGCTATGCATACGGTTAGCCGGACGCATAGCATTTTTCATCAGAAGGAAGTGGTAAACTCGGGATGTTTTGTGCTATACTATGCTATGTGAGGAATTTTACTCATTTTTGCAATTATTAGCACTTGTAATTGTACGGAAAATCCAATAAACTGATATACAGGCTGCATAATCATAGTTTAGGCGGTCTTGATGAATTTAATTGATAAAAAATTTATACAGCATATATCTTCACAGGAGAGGGGTGACTGTTAGTGGAGACTAAAATATGGCGTGAGATGCTTATGCCTTATCATGCGGCGGTGGATGAGCTGCGTATGAAATTTGAACATATTTTAGATGAATATAGAAGTATGGGGGAATATTCGCCTATTGTTTCTGTAGAGGGACGCGTAAAGAGTATATCAAGTATACTTGAAAAGGCACAGAAGAAGAATATTGATATTGAAGATATTGAAAATAATATACAGGATATAGCAGGAATACGTATAATATGTCAATTCGTTGAAGACATACTGTCTGTCGTGGACATTATCAGGAAACGGAAAGATATGCGTGTAATCGAAGAACGGGATTATATCACGCACAGTAAGGCCAGCGGATACAGGAGCTATCATATAATAATAGAATACGAGCTGCAGATGGTGTCAGGACCAAAGGCTGTAAAAGCAGAGATACAGATAAGGACGCTGGCTATGAACTTTTGGGGTACTATAGAACATTCGCTGCAGTATAAATACAGGTCACAGATGCCGGAGCATATTACGAAAAGGCTTCATGCGGCAGCAGAAGCTATTATCATGCTTGATAAAGAGATGTCCTCTGTACGCGGTGAAATAATGAATGCACAGAATTATATGCATCATACTGACAGTGTTATAAAAGAGATACTTAATAACATACAAAATTTATATGGTGCGGCTAACAAAAGAGAGATAGACAAAATACAAGATGAATTCTACAGGCTGTATAAGCTTAATGACCTTGAGCTTCTTGAAAGATTTTCCAACGAGCTGGACATTATTGCAGAAGGTTACAGGGCTCAGTCTGACTGGGAGGATTAATGATGTTTGACAATATGAAAGCAGTTATATTTGATTTGGACGGTACGGTCATAGATTCGATGTGGATGTGGGAAGCTATTGATGTGGAGTATTTTGCAAGATATAATGTGCCGTTCACACATGATTACCAGCTTGCAATTGAAGGGATGAGTTTTCACGAAACGGCTGTGTATTTCAAAGAGAAATTTAATTTTCCTGATTCTATTGAAAAAATGAAGGCAGACTGGAATGATATGGCATGGCATAAGTATGAATTTGAGGTTAAGCCAAAGCCGGGTGTTGTTGATTTTTTAAAGAAATTAAAGGATAAAGGTATTCCGTGCGGAATAGCGACAAGCAATTCTATAGAGCTGTGTATGCTTTGTCTGGAGGCAAATAACCTTACGCAGTATTTTTCGGAGATACATACGGCAAATGAGGTGGCGCATGGGAAGCCGTCGCCTGACATATATCTGCTGGTCGCCGAAAAGCTTGGTGTAAATCCTGCAGATTGTCTTGTGTTTGAAGATGTGTACCAGGGGATATGCGCAGGCAATAACGCAGGAATGACAACATGTGCGGTAGCAGACGAATACTCAGAGCAATTCTGGGATATGAAGATAAAGGAAGCAGATTATTATATACAGGATTTTCTTGACGATAGAATAACAGGCTGGAGGTAGCATGATGAAATTTGAGATTGAAAGAGGTTGTTTCGGATATATTAAAAAGAAGAAAAAAAGGCAGATTCTGCTTATATTATTATTTATTGTAATTGCCGTCGTTATGTTTGTTACGGGACTTTTACTCAACAAATTTAACCGCGCCAATATATGTACCGTACTGTCAATTCTTATGGTTCTTCCTATGACGAAGATGCTTGTTACTTATATAGTGCTGTTTCCGTATAAGACCGTGCCTAAGGAAACTTATGACAAGGTAAAAGACGCAGTGTGTGAGAATGCTGTTGTTATGGCAGATATGGTTATTACATCGCCTGACAAGCCGATGAATATGGATTTTGTGATTATAACCGACAATCAGGTTATAGGTATGCTTGGCAGGAAAAAGCAGGATGTAGCTTATATTGAAAATTATCTTAAAGAGAGTCTTAAGACCAATAAAATCGAAGGATTTACCGTTAAGGTGTTTGAAGATTATAAGCCGTTTTTAAGCTGTATCACAAGAAACTTTGAGAAGACCGATAAACAGGATGAATGCTTTAAATATATCAGGACGCTTGTTGTATGAGAAAAGTTACAATATCTGATTTGGATGCAGGACAGCGTTTTGATAAATATCTTAAAAAATATTTATCAAAAGCCCAGTCCGGGTTTATATATAAGATGCTGCGGAAGAAAAATATCCTGCTTAATGAAAAGAAAGCCACAGGCAGTGAAAAATTGGCTGAGGGTGATGTTATAACGCTGTACTTGTCGGACGATACTATAGAAAAGTTCAGTGTAATTGAGTCTGCCGTGCCGGATAAGGTATCCATACGTACTGACGGTACGCATATTATGTATAAAAATTATACAATTGATATTCTTTACGAGGATGAACACATTGCATTTCTTAATAAACCGGCGGGTCTTTTATCGCAGAAGGCAGAAAAGAATGACGTATCGCTTGTAGAGATATTTGAAAGTTATGTCAATATAACTTCAAAAGCAGCGTTGTCGGTACAAAAGCCTGGTATATGTAACCGTCTTGACAGAAATACAAGCGGGGTTGTAGCATGCGGAAAAACGCTTAAAGGCCTTCAGGCTCTTACTGAAGCTATACGTGAAAAGAAGGTAAGAAAATATTACCGTTGTATAGTCTGCGGACATATGAAAGACCACATGCGGCTGTCCGGTTATCTTACAAAGGATGAGAGAACCAATAAGGCAAGGTACTTTAGTGAACGGCCTGACAGCAGGGCAGTACGTATAGAAACAGTATATGATACCGTTGAAAGATATAAAACGGCGTCACTTCTTAATGTAGAGCTTATAACAGGAAAAACACATCAGATAAGGGCGCATCTTGCTTCGTGCGGGAATCCCATTGTGGGAGATATAAAGTATGGAGCAAAAAAAGACCCGTATCTTAAGCATTATCTGCTGCATTCATATAAGCTTTGCTTTGGAAAACAACAGGGAGCTTTGAGCGGCGTTTCATGTAAGTCCATACAGGCGCCGATACCCTGGGAATTTGAAGAGTATACAGATAAGATAAGGTAAAGGAGAGGTTATATGCCGTCGTGGAATTCAAGAGGACTCAGGGGCTCGTCGCTTGAGGAGCTGATTAATCTTACCAATGAAAAATACCGGGAAAAAAAGCTTGCTTTGGTTCAGAAAATTCCGACCCCGATAACGCCGATTAATATAGATAAAAATACAAGGCATATAACGCTTGCATATTTTGAAAAAAAAAGTACGGTTGATTATATCGGAGTAGTTCAGGGAATACCAGTGTGTTTTGATGCAAAGGAATGTAAATCAGAGAGATTTCCGCTTCAGAATATACATGAGCATCAGATAGATTTTATGAGGCAGTACGAAGAACAGGAAGGAATAGCCTTTATAATAATTTATTATGCTAAAACAGATATATATTATTATCTTACCTATAGAAAGATGATAGAATTTGTTAAAAGAGCTGAAGAGGGCGGACCAAAAAGCTTTACATATGACGAGCTTGATCCAAGGTATCAGATATCTCCGTATAACGGAGTGTTTGTGCATTATCTTGAGCCGCTTAAGCTTGATTTGAAAGAACGATAATTTATAAGACAGGAGATGTATATAATGAGTAAAGTATTTGTTTTTATGGCAGACGGAACTGAAGAAATTGAGGCGCTTACAGTTGTAGACCTTTTGAGACGTGCGGGAATTGATGTGGAGACTGTGTCTATATCTGACGAGCCATATATTACCGGTTCCCATAATATTAAAGTCGGAGTTGATAAGGGGATTAACAGCGTCTCCATAGACGAAGCATGTATGCTGGTGCTTCCGGGAGGTATGCCGGGAACCAATAAGCTTATGGACTGTGAAAAGCTTTCGGGATGGCTGTATGAATTTGCAGAGAAGGGTAAATATCTTGCGGCAATATGTGCCGCGCCGTCTATACTTGGAGTTAAGGGGCTTCTTGCGGGTAAAAAAGCCACGTGTTATCCGGGATTTGAAGATAAGCTTCTTTCCGCACATTATGAGTGCAAACCGGTTGTTACTGACGGGAATATAATAACAAGCCGGGGGCTTGGAACCGCAATAGAATTTTCCGCTGCAATTATTACGTGTATACTCGGGGAAGAAGCGGCAGATAGTATTCTTGAAAAGATTATCTATAAGTAAAAAATCATGCAGCAGACGACAGGGGCTGTTTTTAAGGAGAATTGTATGGGAAAAGCTGTTAAACGTTCTGAAATAGACGAAAAATATAAATGGAATATGAAAGACATGTATGAAAATGACGGGCTTTGGGAAGATGATGTAAAAGAGGCAGAAGACCTCATAAACGGCATGTCTGAATATATCAAGGTAATGGAAGAAAGTCCAAAGAGCCTTTTGGCGCTTCTTGATTATGATACAAGGCTTTCTGAAAAGCTTGAAAAAATATATGTATACGCGAATCAAAAATCACATGAAGATATGGGCGAGAGCAGGTATCAGGATATGGCGGGAAGAGCTCAGAATCTGATGGTGAAATATCAGATGCAGAGCGCTCCTGTCACGCCTTCTATTATGAAAATAGGCAGAAAAAAGATTGATGAATATATAGCGTCTGATAATAATCCGGACGGACTTTCCTTATATAACAGGTATTTTGAACTGATATTCAGAAAAGAGGAGCATATACTTGATGCAGATAAGGAAGAGCTTCTTGCGGGCGTGAATGATTTGTCGGACGCACCGTCAGATATATTTGCGATGTTTAATAATGCTGATATCAGATTTGATGACATAACTGATAAAAATGGTGAAAGTCATTCGCTTACACATGGAAAATATACTGCTTATCTCAGAAGCAAGGACAGAACGTTAAGAAAGAATGCTTTTAAGGAGCTTTACGCACAGTATGACCGTTACCGTAATACGCTTGCGGCTGTTTACCGCGCTAATCTTAAGCAGCACAATTTTTATGCAAAAGTCCGTAATTATGACAGTGGGATGCAGTACAGTCTTTCTGATGCGGCTGTCCCTGTCGGGGTGTATAATAGTTTAATAGACGCTGCTCATAAGAATATCGGGCTTTTGCACAGATATATTTCTCTGCGTAAAAAGGCGATGGATTTATCAGAGCTTCATATGTATGATTTATACGTTCCTATTGTCTCAGATGTAAATATGAACATTGATTATGAAGAGGCAAAACAAATAGTTATCAAAGGTCTTGCGCCTCTTGGCAGGGATTATATAAATGATCTCAAGGGCGGGCTGTCAGGCGGCTGGATTGATGTATATGAAAATGAAGGTAAGCGTACAGGCGCCTATTCGTGGGGAGCGTACGGAACTCATCCGTATGTGCTTTTAAACCATCAGAACGACCTTAACAGCGTATTTACGCTTGCACATGAGATGGGGCATGCGCTTCACTCTTATTATTCGGATGCTAATCAGCCGTATATATATGCAGGATATAAGATATTTGTAGCTGAGGTTGCGTCTACATGTAATGAAGCTCTTCTGGTAAATTACCTTATTGAGAACAGTAGCTCGGAAAATGAAAAAAAATATCTGATAAATTATTTCCTTGAACAATTCAGGACAACATTTTTCAGGCAGACAATGTTTGCTGAATTTGAAAAGATTACGCATGAAAAATGTGCTGCCGGAGAGACGCTTACAGCAGATGCGCTGTGTACGATATATAAAGAGCTTAACGCATTTTATTTTGGCGAGGATGCGGTTATTGATGATGAGATAGCTTTGGAATGGGCAAGAATTCCTCATTTTTATACGCCGTTTTATGTATATCAGTATGCTACGGGGTTTGCGGCGGCAGTCAGCATATCAAGTGCAATTCTTTTGGGCAATGAAGATGTTCTTTTGGGCTACCTTAAGTTTTTAAAGAGCGGAGGCTCATCAGACCCAATAGACCTTCTTAGGCTGTGCGGCGTTGATATGCTCACTCCTGAGCCGGTAAATGAGGCAATGAAGGTGTTTGAATCGCTGCTTAATCAGTTTTCGGTATAGCCTGCCGACAGCTTTATAAGCGCATAGACATTAGGCAGTATTAAAAAAATATTGAAAAAATCAGCCGTTTCCCATATTGGTTCAAGCGGAAATATGCTGCCCATAAAGACCATCACTATGTAGATGGTCTTTACTATCCACAGAACTTTTTTTTCATTTTTTCCGAATAGAAATTGTACCGACTGTTCGCCGGGATAGAACCAGCCGACAATGGTAGCTATTGCAAAGCCTGCTATGGCAAACGTAAGAAACGGTTTTCCGACATATGGAACCTGTGCGAACGCAGCAATTGCATATTCTCCGGCGCCGTAGCCGGATATGGATGAAGGATTTGAAAGATAGCTGCTTATAATAACAAGTCCGGTAACGGAGCATATTACTACAGTATCCCAAAAGGTGGCGGTCATTGATATGGCGGCCTGCTCTTTGGGGGTCAGGTCTCCTCCGCCGGCAAATACGGCGGCAGAGCCAAGCCCGGCTTCATTGGTAAAAAGGCCTCGGGCAATTCCGTATCTTGCACACGCCATGAAGCCCCCGCCGGCTATCCCTCCTGATGCTGCTTTGAAAGAAAACGCATCCTTTATTATAAGCTTTATGCCGGGTATGATATATTCATAATTGCAAAAGAGTATGTAGCCGCAGCCGCAGAGAAAAAGAATACACATCACAGGGACTATTTTTGTGCATACTTTTGATATGGAATCCTTCCCTCCTGCAATAACGAGGCCGCATAATATTGCAATCACCCATCCGCAGGCCATGCCCGGAACTCCAAATGTCTGTGAAAATGAAACTGAAACTGCGTTAGACTGTGTAAGGCAGCCTGTTCCAAAACATACTAAAAGCATTGAAAACGCATATAATCTTCCAAGGCGGGGAGCGCCCAGAGCATCCCTTAAAACATACATAGGTCCGCCGCCGTGTTCTGTCTTATATAATCTTCCGAGATAACATTCATAATAAGTCGTAGCCATACCGAATACGCCTGTAAGCATACACCAGAAAAGCGCGCCGGGTCCGCCGAGCGCAATCGCTGTCGATACGCCGATTATATTACCCGTTCCCAGGGTTGCAGCAAGAGTAGTAAATAAGACTTTCGGTCCGTTTCCTCCGGAAAGTGAAAGTCTTATTCCTTTTCCGAGCTTCTTTTGTACAAATCCGCATCTTACAGTAAGTATTATATGTGTGCCGAGAAGCAGGACAAGAAGAGGCCCGCTCCATAAAAATGCATTAATCTGTTTTAAAATATCAGCCATAGTTGAAAATTTTTTTTGTTTAAATATATGAAATGATTAAGCCACATATTACCATATAACCGGATACATATTTAAATATCATATGGCAATACTATCTATCAGGATACGGAAGCAATATACTTCCTTATCTTCATATAAATAGCAATTATCACGGAGGTGAAAACAATGTCACAGAATTCCAATTCTTCTTCAAACAACATGGAAGTACCTGAAGCAAAGAACGCTATGGACCGTTTTAAGATGGAAGTAGCTTCAGAGCTTGGAGTACCTTTAAAGAATGGTTATAACGGTGACCTTACTTCTTATCAGAATGGTTCAGTAGGCGGCGAGATGGTTCGTCAGATGATTAAGAAGCAGGAAGAGTCAATGTCAAAATAATAACGGCTTAAAGTTATATTTTAAATGTGCGCGGCGTATTAGTGTGATACGCCGCGTGTGTTTGTTATAATGACCTTAACTTTTTAAAATAACTGTAGTATAATAGTGTGGTAGTGAGCATTTCATAAGATAAATACGCAGGAGGTATAGTTATGAGCAATGTAAAAGATTATGTAAGGAGTATTAAGGATTTTCCGGAGGAAGGAATTATATTCAGGGATATTACAAGTGTACTGCAGGATGCTGACGGATTAAAGCTTGCCATTGACAATATGCTTGATATGTTAAAGAACGTAGATTTTGACGTGGTGGTCGGACCCGAATCCAGAGGCTTTGTATTTGGTATGCCGGTTGCTTACGAAACTAATAAGGGCTTTGTCATGGTAAGGAAAAAAGGCAAGCTTCCATGCGAGACTATAGAAGCAGAGTACGATTTAGAGTATGGAAAAGCAGTTGTTGAGATGCATAAGGATTCAATTAAGCCGGGACAGAAGGTAGTTATTGTGGACGACCTTATTGCAACAGGAGGAACAATTCAGGCTATAATAGGCATGATTGAAAGGCTGGGCGGAGAAGTGGTTAAAGTTATCTTCCTTATGGAGCTTGAGGGTCTTTGTGGAAGAGAAAAGCTTAAAGGTTACAATGTTGATTCAGTTATAAAGTATGAGGGCAAATAATATGATAGGAATTATTGGTGCAATGGATGAGGAAGTAGCCCTGATAAAAGAAAAGATGGATGATGTAAAGATTATCAGGAAAGCGTCTATGGAATTTGCATCAGGCATGCTGTGCGGAAGACATGCAGTGGTTGTCAGGTCAGGTATAGGAAAAGTGAATGCGGGTATATGTACTCAGATACTTTTTGATGTATTTAATGTCGATGTAGTTATTAATACAGGTATAGCGGGCTCGCTTGACGCACGTATTGACATAGGCGATATTGTACTGTCTGAGGATGCGTTGCAGCATGACGTGAATGCTGCAGCTTTCGGTTATGAACCGGGTCAGATACCCAGAATGGATACATTTGCTTTTAAGGCTGATGAGAGACTTATACATATTGCAAAGGAATGCTGTAAAAAAGTATTCGGCGGTATTAACGCTTTCTGCGGCAGAGTTGTAAGCGGGGACCAGTTTATTGCTGACAGGTCTGTAAAGGACGCCGTTAAAGAAAAATTTGGAGGACTGTGTACCGAAATGGAAGGCGCAGCAATAGCGCAGGCGGCATATTTGAATAATATTCCGTTTCTTATTATAAGAGCGATATCAGATAAGGCTGACGATTCGGCTCAGATGGATTATCCGGAATTTGAAAAGGTGGCTGTCTCAAATTCAGTCAAGTTAATTCTTGAAATAATAAAAGAAATATAAAAAGGAAAAAACATGTTAAAATTACCAAAATATGGTTTACAAATCTCCGCTTTTGGAATATAATACCATATGAAACAAAAAGAAATATTTAATATGCGTATTTAAATGATAAGAAGGGAGAAAAATTATGCCAGATAAGGTTTTTACCAATAATCAGGTAATTATTTCAGGTGAAGTTGTCAGTGAATTTGTATTTAGCCATGAGGTTTATGGCGAAGGGTTTTACATACTGGAGCTTTCAGTTCCCAGACTAAGCGATGCATATGATGTTATTCCGCTTATGATATCCGAGAGACTGATAGATACCAGTAAAGATTACAGAGGATGTTATATGTATGCCTCGGGTCAGTTCCGTTCATATAATCGTCACGAGGAAACAAAGAACAGGCTTGTTTTATCTGTATTTGTTCGTGAGTTAACTATATCAGACAGCAGGAATGAAGAGGATTATGCCGCTAATAAGCCTAATCAGATTTTCCTTGACGGTTTTATATGCAAACCGCCTGTTTACAGAAAAACACCATTGGGAAGAGAGATTGCCGACGTGCTTTTAGCTGTCAATCGTCCATACGGTAAATCAGATTATATACCATGTATCTGCTGGGGACGTAATGCAAGATATGCCGAATCATTTAACGTGGGAGGCCATGTGCAGATTTGGGGACGTATACAAAGCAGGGAGTATCAGAAAAAAATATCTGATGATGAGGTAGAAAAGAGAATTGCTTACGAGGTATCGGTAAGTAAGCTCGAGTATGTTGTGGAAGAAGCTACGGAAGGTTAATTATTCATAATTTGCATTATTATACAAGATATGGTAGAATGTCCGCGAACCAGGATTTGGCGGAGCGAAATCATGGTATGTTGTTAATATTTCTATGATATCAGGGGGATATAATGGACGGTCGGATTATACAGGTTATATATGGCGAGGGGTTAGGTAAAACATCAGCAGCCGTAGGGAAGTGTATTCAGGCGCTGAGTCACGGCAAACGTGTTATTTTCATTAGCTTTCTGAAAGGAAGAAGCTTTGGCGAATATGAATGCCTGAAACGTCTTGAACCTGAAATGAAGCTTTTTTGCTTTGAAAAGGAAGAAGAATGCTATGCGTCTCTTTCGCCGGAAAAACAGGAGGAGGAAAAGCAGAATATTCTGAATGGCTTCCATTTTGCCAATAAGGTTGCAGAAACAGGAGAATGTGATCTGCTGGTTCTTGATGAAGTTCTGGGACTTCTTGATTTGGGAATGATAAGCATTCAGGATTTGTATAAGCTGATTGAGCACTCCGGAAATTATGATACCAGTCTTGTTATGACGGGTAAGTATATTCCAAAGGAGCTTTTGCAGCATATAGATATTGTTTCGGAGATAAGGCTTGTGAAAGATGAATCCGAAAAATGAGTATTGACATACTTTATACATGGTGTTAGTATTGACATAATCTAATAAAGGATTGATAGAGGTGCGGAATTTATCAGTAACCATTTTGATGCAGTCAGGTGCATATGACGGATGATGAAAGGAAATTTCGCCGAAGATAAAAAGTCCTGCTGCTTTTTTTTCTGGGCATATAGTTAAGAGCTATATGACTGTCATCATTATTGGTGGAGTGCTATCTGATATTCTGTAATTTGTTTACTGCAGCCGGCACATTATGCCGGCTGTTTATTGTTATACAGGATTATTACATACGAAAAAAGGAGGATTATATATGTCTGTATTTGAAGGAGCAGGAGTTGCTCTTGTAACGCCAATGAAGGATAATGGGGAAGTTAATTACGAGAAGCTTGAGGAGATAGTGGAGATGCAGATTAATGGGGGAAGCGACGCCATTATCGTGTGTGGAACAACAGGAGAAGCATCTACGCTTACTCATGAGGAACATCTTGAATGCATAAAGATGGTTGTTGATTTTACGAAAAAGCGTATTCCTGTAATTGCGGGAACAGGGTCTAACTGTACTGCTACGGCGGTATATTTATCAACCGAAGCATATAAAAGAGGCGCAGACGGACTGCTGGTTGTATCGCCTTATTATAATAAGGCGACACAGAATGGTCTTAAGAAGCATTTCCTGTCAGTTGCAAAGTCAGTGTCCATACCGGTTATACTTTATAATATTAAGGGAAGAACAGGTGTGAACATCAATGCCAAAACCCTGGCAGAGCTTGCAAAGGAAGCGGATAATATAGTTGGCGTAAAGGAAGCAAATGGTGATATATCCCAGGTTGCTGACATTATGTATTATTCACAGGGAGACCTTGACTTGTATTCAGGCAATGACGATCAGATAGTTCCTATAATGTCTCTTGGAGGCAAGGGAGTTATATCAGTATTGTCTAATATTCTTCCTAAGGAAACTCATGATATTGCGGCAAAGTATCTTGCCGGAGAAGTAAAGGAAAGCTGTGAGCTTCAGATTAAGTATCTGCCGCTTATACACGCGCTGTTCTCAGAGGTTAATCCTATACCTGTTAAGAAGGCTATGAATCTTATGGGACTTGGCGTAGGGCCTTTAAGGCTTCCGCTTACTGAGATGGAAGATACTAATGCGGCCGTACTTGCAAAAGAGATGCAGGCAGCAGGTATAAAACTGGCATAATATGCACATGAATATACGCGTACGATAGGAGGATAAAATGATTAATATATTAATGCACGGATGCAATGGTAAAATGGGTAAGGTTATAACGCATCTTGTAGCTGAGGATGAAAATGCTGTTATTACGGCAGGCGTGGATGCATATGATGGCAGTATTTCGGGTGGTTATCCTGTATTTTCATCATTAAGCGAATGTGACATAGCTGCAGATGTGATTATAGATTTTTCAAATGCACAGGCAGTAGACGGACTTCTTGACTATGCCGTAGCTGGCAAGATACCGGTAGTATTATGTACTACCGGGCTTTCAGAAGAACAGCTTGATAAGGTTGAGGCAGCTTCAAAGCATGTTGCAGTTCTGCGTTCTGCTAATATGTCGATAGGCATTAATGTAATGTTCAGGCTTCTTAAGGAGGCTGTAAGCCGTTTTGCACCTGAGGGCTTTGATGTTGAGATAGTCGAAAAGCATCATAACCAAAAGCTTGATGCGCCGAGCGGTACTGCAATAGCGCTCGCAGACGCCATGAATGAAGAGATGAACGGCATGTACGAATATGTATATGACAGAAGCCAGGTAAGACAAAAGCGCGACAAGAAAGAGCTTGGCATTTCAGCTGTCAGAGGCGGGAATATCGTAGGAGAGCATGACGTTATATTTGCCGGAACCGACGAGGTTATTACTATATCTCATTCAGCCTCTTCCAAAGCAATATTTGCTAAGGGAGCTATAGCTGCCGCCAAGTATCTTGCAGGCAGGACGCCGGGGCTGTATGATATGTCAGATGTGATGGCGTGATGTAAAGAGCTTATATGCATTTTTAACCACACCCCCGCATATACTTAAAAGTCAAAGTATATGCGGGGGATTTTTATGCCGGGGTATAATTACGAAAGGTTAGTAACCAATAAAGTGTTGACAAAAACAAAAATTTATTTTAGTATAAATATATGATATTATTTTTTTAGTTAGATTATTGAGAATACATCTCCAATAATTGAGTTTTCAATCTCGGGAGATTTTTTGTTCAAGATAATGAAAAAGGTTATTATTTTGGTGGTATTAACTATTATATACAAGATACAAGTAATAAAGATTAATTTATTGATGTAGTAGGGTTAGGAGGTAAAATATATGAGCAAAAAAATTGTAATGATAGTATTAATGTGTATATGTTTATTGATGACTGACACAGCGCTTATTAATGCCAAAATATCAATGAATGTTGGACAAACAAAGAAACTTAAAGCATTTGATAATAATAATGTTAAATGGAAGATTAAGTCCGGAAAAAGCGTATCGATTAATAAGAGAGGAATTGTAACGGCTCTAAGAAAAGGAAGAGCGAAAATAATTGCAACTAAAAGCAACAAGAAGAAAACCATAATTGTAAAAGTGAAAAATGTATATTATAAGTGTGATATGGGTAGCGCTGCATATATTATAGTGACAAACCTTGATTATGGAACGCAGAAAAAAATTGTTGGAAGTCAGATAACGGATATAGCTGATTTATTGACGTCACAGTCGTTATATAGAACTATATCAGACCCATATAAAAAAATGAGCGGTGGAGGTTATTCACTGAAATTATATAATGCAGATAATAAGGAAATTATGTGCTTATATTTTAAAGGGAAAATGCTTTATGTATATAATGAAAACAATGACAGAAGTAGTGGTCCAGATTTAATGTATACAACAGATGATGCGCAAATTAATTGTGATATAATAAAGCAGTTGTTTAACTGATAAGTGTCATGGGGCACAAAATATAGTAGATGTAAAAAAGTTCCTTTATATGCATTTTTAACCACACCCCCGCATATACTTAAAAGTCAAAGTATATGCGGGGGATTTTTATGCAGTTTGCAAAGATGCATGGATGTGGAAACGACTACATACTGGTAAATGAAAAAGATTTGCCGGGATATGATTATGAAGAGCTTTCAAGAAAAATGAGCGACAGGAAAAACGGCATAGGTTCGGACGGACTTATAATAGCAGGGCATTCAGACTGTGCTGATATTAGAATGTATATGTTTAATTCAGACGGCTCAAGAGGCAGGATGTGCGGTAACGGAATAAGACTTTTGGCAAAATATGCATTTGAGAGAAAGCTGAGTATAAAAAAGGTAATGAGTATAGAAACCGATTCGGGAATAAAGACGGTATGGCTTGATTTTAAAGATGGAAAGGTAAGTAATGTAAAAGTTGATATGGGAAAACCTGAGCTTGATTCAGATAAAATTCCGGCGCTTACTGACGAAAAAAGAATTATAGATAAAAAAGCTTATATTGGCGGCAGAGAGTATCTGATAACATGCGTAAGCATGGGCAATCCTCATACGGTAATATTTGTAGAGGATGTGGATAAAATATCATTGTGTGAAGAGGGAAAAAATATAGAAAATGACAGCATGTTTCCTGACAGAACTAATGTTATGTTCGTACAGATTCTGGATAGCGGACAACTAAAAATGAGAGTGTGGGAGAGAGGAAGCGGGATGACGCTTGCATGTGGAAGTGGGGCGTGCGCCGCATTATTTGCCGGTTATGTGACAGAAAGATGCAAAAATGAAGCAGATGTTATTATGCCGGGCGGCACGGTGCATGTAAAATATGACGACGGATTCGACGTCATATATCTGTACGGTGACGCACACGAGGTGTTTACAGGCGAATATAAAGAAACGGAGGTGTAGCAGCGGATGAAATTAAAACAGCTTCTTTGCGGATTTAGATATGTAACTGTGCAGGGAAACGCAGAAGACACGGATGTTAAGGCTATATGTATTGATACAAGGGATATGATATATGGCTCGGTATTTGTATGTATAGAGGGTACGCATAACGACTCACATACAATGGCGGAGCAGGCGGTATACAGGGGTGCGTCGGCAATTGTATGTGAAAAGGATATAAATGTAACAAAAGGAGTTACCGTAATTAAGGTGAAGAATACAAGAGAAGCTTTGGCATATATGGCAGCCTCATTTTATCGGAAACCTGCGAATAATATGATAATGATTGGCGTTACAGGCACTAAAGGCAAAACGACAACGACATATATGATTGAGAAAATACTTAACAGCGCAGGCATTAATACGGGACTGATTGGAAGTATAGAGATAAAGTATAACGGGATAACAAAAACTAACAGCAATACTACGCCTGAACCGCTTGCGCTTTGGGAAACGCTTTCCGACATGAAAGAAAACGGCGTGAAAGCCGTCGTAATGGAGGTTTCGTCGCAGGGGCTGAAAATGGAGCGTGTAAGCGGAATAGTATTTGATTATGCAATATTTACGAATCTGTCAAGGGATCATATAGGAGAATTTGAGCATGCGGATATGGACGAATACCGCGCGTGTAAAACAAGGTTGTTTGGCATGTGCCGTCATGGTATATTTAATAAGGATGACGATAACACAATAAAAATTATTAACGACAGTGGAATTAAGAGCATTTCGCTGTACGGAGTCGGAAATACAGATAAAACGGCGTTTGAGACTAAGCTTTTTGCATATGCAGACCGCATTAATATATCTTTGTCAAACGGCGAGCCGGGAATAATGTTCGACGCACATTTGAGCGATAAAGACGGCCCGGATAATGAGCAGATGTTTGTACTTCCGCTTCCGGGTATTTTTTCGGTATATAATTCTTTGGCAGCGGTCACGGTATGTGATATAATACTGCGTGAGCATGATGTGACCGACAGGCTTAAGCTTATGAGCGAAGCGCTTCACGATATAAGCGTTAAGGGGCGGCTTGAGGTTATTTCTTCGGATAAGGGATTTATGGTTGTAATTGATTATGCACATAATGAACTAAGTCTCAGGGAGCTTCTTATGGCTATGAGACAGTATGTGAGAGGAAAGCTTATAACAGTATTTGGATGCGGAGGCAACCGTTCGCGTGAAAGACGGTATAAGATGGGGGAAGCGGCGGCAGAGATGTCTGATTTTACTGTTATTACTTCTGATAATCCCAGATATGAAAAGCCGGATGATATAATGAATGATATTAAGCAGGGAATGCTTAATGTTTTTAAAGAAGACAGGGAAAATGATGAAAGATATGTCATGATACAGGACAGGGAGAAGGCTGTAAGATATGCTTTATCGTGCGCCGAAGCGGGAGACGTTGTAATAGTTGCCGGAAAAGGGCACGAAACCTATCAGGAGATAATGGGTATCAGACATTATATGAAGGATTCTGATATAGTGAACCACTATTTATACGGAGGATATAATGGATAAAATAAGTGTAAGAGATATATGTAACGCCTGCGGAGGCGAGATATATTTCGGAAATGAAAAAAAGACCTGCGAGGTATTTGTCTGTAATGTAACGTCTAATTCAAAAGAAGTTACTGAAGGAACATTATTTGTATGTGTAAAAGGCGAGCGTACCGACGGACATAAGTACATTCAGCAGGCAGCCGCACAGGGCGCCTGCTGCATATTGATATCTGAAGATGTGGACTATAAGGACATACCGGAGGGATGTTATTTCATAAAAACCTCCGATACGTTAAAAGCATTTCAAAAAGTGGCGGCATGGTACAGAAGAAGGTATGATATTCCAGTCATAGGGGTGAGCGGCAGCGTCGGAAAGACGACTACAAAGGAGATGATAGCATGCGCGCTGTCTGCCGGAAAAAATGTTGTTAAGACAATCGGAAACCGCAACAGCCAGCTTGGCGTTGCCCTTATGATGTTTGAGATAAATAAGGATACTGAAATTGCCGTAATTGAGATGGGAATAAGTGAAAAAGGTGAAATGGACAGGCTGACACATATAGCTGCGCCAAATACGGCTGTAGTAACCAATATAGGTGTGTCTCACATTGCCAATCTTGGAAGCCGTGAGAATATATGCAGAGAAAAGCTTTGCATTACTCATGGATTTGAGAACAAAGGGGTTTTATATCTGTGCGGAAATGACGATATGCTCAAAAATGTGACGGCTGATTCGCCGTATATTTCAAAAACAGATAGAATTGTCTTTTATGGCAGCGCGCCCTGCTGCGATGTGCGCGCATATAATATTGACAACGACGGAGAGAAAACTTCATTTGATGTAGATATTAATAATAAGAACAGCATACACGTTAATCTTTCTGTTCCTGGAATACATAATGTCCACAATGCATGCGCCGCGCTCTGCATTGCTAGTTATTATGGAGTAGATTTGAATAAAGCGGCAGAAAAGCTTTCGGAGTATACGCCTATGGCGATGCGCGGGCAGACGTATAATATTAATGGGGCTGTGATTATTGACGATACATACAATTCCAGTCCTGATTCTGTAAAGAGCGCGCTTAATGTCCTTTGGGACAGAAAATGTGACGGAAAACGTATTGCGGTTCTGGCAGATATACTTGAGCTTGGCGATGTGTCCGAGGCTCTTCATTCTGAGCTTGGGTCTTATATTGCCAAAGCATACGCAGATGGAAGACATACGGACGTTCTTATTACGTATGGAGAAGTTGCAAAGCATATAGCAGACGCAGCCGGAGGCTTAGATGGAATTTGTGTAATTTCATTTGACAGCAGAGAAGATATTACAAAATATCTGAAGATAAATCTTAATCCGGGCGACGCGGTTCTTATTAAAGGGTCGCGTGGCATGAAAATGGATGAGATAGTAAACGCGCTTAAATAAACGGGAGGAATTTATGTATAAAAAGCTTTATGCAGATGTCATTGTTGATATATCTGTAGAGAGTCTGGACAGGACATACCAGTACAGAATCCCGGACGGTTATGATGAACGTATAGTAATTGGAAGTCAGGTCATAATACCATTTGGAGCCGGCAACCGTAAGATAAACGGCTACGTAGTAGGAATATCAGATGCGCCTGTGATAGACGAATCAAAAATAAAGTGTATCGCGGGCATTTCCGATAAAGCAGTGACGGCGCCGCAGATACTTTTACGTCTTGCGGGCTGGATGAAGCAGCGTTACGGAGTGTCGGCAAACGAAGCTATCAAAACGGTGCTGCCGGTCAAGAGAAAAATAAAGGAAGTAAAGAATCGGCGCGTTGTTCTTAATACAGATGTAGAACGTGCAAAAACAGCGCTTGCCGAGCTTGAGACAAAGAAAAATGCGGCTGCCAGGGTAAGGCTTCTTAAAGCGCTTATAGAGGAAAAAAGCATTGATTACCGCACAGCAAGAAATGATCTTAATATATCTGTTTCAACGATTAACAGTCTTGCGTCTCAGGGAATAGTAAGAACAGAAGCAGACAGGGTTTACAGAAATCCTGTTATCATAAGCGGACAGAATAAAAAGGAAGTCATTCTTAACGACGAGCAGAAAAATGCAGTGGATGGAATTGTATCAGGATATAAAAAGCATAACGGAGGAATTTATCTTCTGCACGGAGTCACCGGGAGCGGAAAGACAGAAGTGTATATGTCGGTTATTGAAGCTGTGATTAAGGACGGCAGGCAGGTTATTATGCTTATTCCTGAAATTGCGCTTACTTACCAGACAGTCGAACGGTTTTACGAAAGATTCGGCGGGCGTGTATCCGTGCTTAATTCCAGAATGTCTCAGGGAGAACGCTATGACCAGTATGAAAGAGCGCAAAATAACGAGATAGATATTATTGTAGGTCCAAGGTCGGCGCTTTTTGTTCCATTTGAACGACTTGGACTTATAATAATAGATGAGGAACATGAAAACAGTTATAAAAGTGAAATGCCGCCTAAGTATCATGCAAGAGAGGCGGCAGAAGAGCTTGCAAGACTTCATAATGCAGCGCTGCTTTTAGGTTCCGCAACGCCGTCAGTTGAGACATATTACAGAACGGAGCCTGATTATCCGGGGACTGATAAGATTATAAAATATGAGCTTAACGAAAGAGTGGGAAACGCAGCTCTGCCTCATGTCTGCATAGTGGATATGAGGAAAGAATTTGCCGAGAAGAATTATTCGGTATTCAGCAGACTTCTGCATGATAAGATAACGAACAGGCTTCAGAACAAAGAGCAGATTATGCTTTTTATTAACCGGCGCGGATATGCCGGATTTATTTCATGCAGAAGCTGTGGGGAAAGTATAAAGTGTCCTCACTGCGACGTGACGCTTACGATTCACAGATACGTGGGAGGGGACAGGCTTGTATGCCATTACTGCGGCTATTCTACACCTGTCGTAAAAGCATGCCCTAAGTGTGGTTCTCCTTATATAGGAGGATTTGGAACGGGAACTCAGAAAATTGAGGAAATGATAAAGAAAGAGTTCCCGGATGCTTCAGTATTAAGAATGGATTCAGATACGACTTCCGGAAAGGAAGGGCATATGCGTATACTTGAAGCTTTTAAAAATCATGAAGCCGATATACTTATAGGAACGCAGATGATAGTAAAAGGACATGATTTTCCAATGGTTACGCTTGTCGGGATAATAGCGGCGGACATGACTCTTCATGTAAGTGATTTCAAATCGTCAGAAAGAACGTTTGAACTTCTTGTGCAGGCGGCTGGAAGAGCCGGAAGAGGAGAATATCCCGGAGAAGTTGTGGTTCAGACTTATAAGCCGGAGCATTATGCAGTAAAAAGTGCGGGAGCACAGAATTATAAAGAGTTTTACGCACAGGAAATAGCATACAGAAAGCTTATGCATTATCCGCCTGCCGCTAAGCTTATGACCTTGTTTGTGGCCGCGCAGACTAAGGAAGCAGCATATGAAATTATTAATATGGCGCAGGTTACTGCTGACGGGATAATCGGGCAGAAGGATAATATAGTGAGAATAGGCCCCGCGCCGCATCCGGTATCTAAAGCAAACGACATGTACAGATACCTTATGCATTTGAAAAGCAGCGACGTACTGCTGCTTGAGAGTATCAGAGATACAATAATTAAAAAAGCGAAAGAAGAGTATCAGGGCTTAAAATATATAATGCAGTTTGATATGCAGTAATTTGACATAATATACGTATTAGTTTAGTATTTATCTATAATGAATGGAGGAATTAATAATGTCAGTTAGAAAAATACGTGTTATGGGAGATGAAATCCTTAATAAGGTTTCAAAGCCTGTTAATGAAATGAACGAAAAAACAAAGACGCTTATTGAGGACATGCTTGAAACGATGTATGATGCGGGAGGCGTTGGTCTTGCCGCAGTTCAGGTGGGAGTCCTTAAACGTATTGTTGTTATAGATGTTACGGAAGAGGCTGATAATCCTATTATACTTATTAATCCTGTTATAGTTAAGGCTGAAGGAGAGCAGACCGGCCAGGAAGGGTGCCTTTCAGTGCCTGACAAGGTCGGAGAGGTTACGAGGCCTGAATATATTGAAGTAGAAGCGCTTAACGAGAATATGGAGCCTGTAAAGCTCTCGGGAAACGGGCTTCTTGCACGTGCATTTGCACATGAGATAGACCATCTTGACGGAAAAATATATGTTGATTTGGTAAAAGGAAGATTATATGATGTAAACGAAGCAGAGCAGGAGGAATAATAATGCGTATAGTATATATGGGAACGCCGGATTTTTCGGTACCGGCGCTTAAGGCTTTGTATGAGCGCGGCCATGATATAGCGGGTGTTGTAACGCAGCCTGACAGGCCTAAGGGAAGAAGCGGAAAGCTTTCTTTTTCTCCTGTAAAAGAAGAAGCGTTAAGGCTTGGACTGGAAGTATACCAGCCGGTGAGGATAAAGGATGCGGACAGCGCGGCGTGGCTTAGGAGTAAGGAGCCTGAGCTTGTTGTTGTTGCCGCGTTCGGACAGCTGTTATCAAAAGAAATTCTTGATATTCCAAAATATGGCTGTATCAATATACATGCATCTCTTCTGCCACGTCTTAGGGGCGCGTCTCCGATACAGCAGGCGGTTATTAACGGAGATAAAGAAACAGGCATCACTATTATGATGATGGACGAGGGTCTTGATACGGGTGGAATAATAATGCAGGAGAGCGTTGCCATTACATCTGAAGATACGGGCGGAAGTATGCATGAAAAGCTGTCGGATATCGGTGGAAGGCTTATTATTGAAGCTGTTGACAGAATTGAATCAGGTGATTATACGGTTACATTGCAGGAGGGAGAATCAACCTATGCAGGAATGATTGATAAAAAGCGTGGATTGATAGATTTTTCCATGAATGCAGAGAGCATTGAAAGGCTTATACGAGGTTTAAATCCGTGGCCGAGTGCGTATACTTATATTCATGGAAAGCTTCTTAAGATATGGAAGGCAGAAGCTCTTACGGATGAACATGGAGGCGTTCCGGGAGAGATAAAGGAAGTATTGCCATCAGGAATAACAGTATCCTGCGGAAAAGGAAGCCTTAAAATAACCGAGCTTCAGCCGGAAGGCAAAAAAAGGATGAAGACGGCGGATTATATTAACGGTACGATTATTGATAAAGGAACAGTATTAGGCTCAGATTGAAGGGAGACGATATTATGACAGTATTATTATACGGTTATTCGGGTATGTATGGATTTGGTCGTTATGGAATGTATTTTGACCCGACATATATGCTCATTATTATCGGAGTTATTCTTTCTCTTATTGCTTCCGCAAGAGTAAAGAGTACTTATGCAAAATACCAGAGAGTAGAATCGAGAAGCCATATGACGGGCGTAATGGTTGCGGAAAGGCTTCTTAGGGCGAATGGAATAAACGATGTCAGTATTGAGCATGTAAGGGGGAATCTTACGGATCATTACGACCCTTCAAAGAAAGTTTTGAGGCTTTCTGACAGTGTGTACGGCAGTTCGTCGGTGGCAGCAATTTCAGTAGCGGCTCATGAAGTGGGACACTGTATACAGCATAGTAAGAATTATGTTCCGCTTATATTAAGGTCAAAGCTTGTGCCTATAGCCAGCTTCGGCTCACAGGCGTCATGGTTTTTTATTATAGCGGGTCTTATACTTGGAGGTTCGTCATGGCTTATTGATTTTGGAATAATACTTTTTTCACTTGCCGTACTTTTTCAGCTTGTTACCCTTCCGGTAGAGTTTAATGCGTCGAGAAGAGCTCTTGCAGCTCTGTGCGACAATGGAATACTGTATACGGAAGAAGCGGCCATGGGAAAAAAGGTGCTTTCAGCAGCGGCCCTTACTTATGTAGCTTCAGCAGCGACTGCAATATTACAGCTGCTAAGACTTGTATTATTATTCGGCAACAGGAACAGAGATTAATATATGGAAAATGATATACGGCTTACTGCCTTAGAGATTATTTATGATGTACTTGAAAAAAATATTTTTTATAAAGCTTCGCTTGACAGACATCTGAGCGTATCAGATACAGATGCAAGAGACAGAAGCTTTATTTCAGTATTGTCATTAGGAACTATAGAAAGATATATTGAACTTGATTATATAATCGGGCGTTACAGTAAGACGCCTGTAAAAAAGCTTAAGCCATATATTAGAAATATACTTAGAATGTCCATATACCAGCTTAAATATATGAATCATGTGCCTGACAGCGCCGCCGTAAATGAAGCTGTCAAGCTTGCGGTAAAAAAAGGCTATGGCGGGCTTCGCGGATATGTAAACGGCGTGCTCAGAAATGCAGTAAGAACAATGCATGATATAGAGTATCCGAAAAGCAGTATAAAGTATTCAATGCCTGAATGGCTTGAAAAGCATTATGTGGACGAGCTTGGTTATGATACGTATGTTCAGATGGCGGAATATTTTCTTAATAACCGGGATGTTACGATAAGGTGTACCAAAGCGTCGGGCGGCAGGGATAAGCTCTGCCAGATATTTGACGAATGCGGAATCAAATACAGCAGAGATACGGTATTTGATTATTCGTTAAAGCTTATTTCGCCGGGAAAAATACATCAGATTCCGGGATATGCCGAAGGTAAATTTGTTGTTCAGGATGAAAGCTCAATGATTCCGGCTCATATTATTCATGAGCTTATCACTGGCGGCATGGAGTCTGCAAACGTTATTGACGTATGCGCCGCTCCGGGAGGAAAGTCAATGCAGCTTGCGGACATGTGTAAAGGACTTGTACATATCGAGGCAAGAGATATTTCGTATGATAAGGTTTCGCTTATAAAAGAAAATGCAGAAAGATTAGGAATTAGTGATATAACAATGAGCGTGCATGATGCATGCGAGGCTGATGAGGAATGTCAGGGGAAATATGATTTTGTAATTGCGGACGTGCCATGCTCCGGGCTTGGAGTGCTTGCAAAAAAGCCTGACATTAAATGCAGCGCCTCCGCAGAGGGTATGAAAGAGCTTTCAGATATTCAGAAGAAAATAACAGACGTGGTTTCCTCATATGTAAGACCGGGAGGCTGTATGATATATTCCACATGCACAATTAATGCAGGAGAAAACGAGAATAATATAAGAGATTTTATATGCTCCCATCCGGAGTTTGAACTTATTAACCTGAATGCTTATATTCCGGATAAGCTAAAGGATTATGTACAGGAAGAGGGATATATAAAGGTTATTCCGGGCCGGATAGAAGCGGACGGATTTTTTGTTGCGGCACTTAAGAAAAATGATTAGCGGGGTTATTGTATGAACAAGACCGATTTGATGCAGTATAATAAAGAGGAGCTTATAAAGCTTATGCTTTCGTACGGCGAAAAAGCTTTCAGGGCAGCGCAGCTTTATGAGTGGATTCATAAAAAGCTTGCCTCTGATTTTTCTGAAATGACTAATATTTCTAAGAATCTTAAAGAAAAGCTGGCCGTATCCCATATAATATATCCAATGAGCATTAAGGATAAGCTTGTTTCAAAAAAAGACGGAACGGTTAAATATCTTATGGAAACATCGTCGGGCAGCATTATTGAAAGCGTTGCGATGCAGTATTCCTACGGTATGAGCGTGTGTATATCGTCGCAGGCAGGGTGCCGTATGGGATGCCGTTTCTGCGCTTCAACGATTCTCGGACTTGAAAAAAGCCTTAAAGCTTCCGAGATGCTTGCACAGATATATCTTATACAAAAGGATATGGGAAGAAGAGTTGATAATATTGTTATAATGGGAATCGGGGAGCCTTTTGATAATTACGACGAATTAATAAAATTTCTTCATATGATAACAGATGAAAACGGTCTTAATATAAGCCAAAGAAATATAACAGTTTCTACATGTGGGCTTGTAGACAGAATATATGATTTTGCAGATGAGAATATGCAGATTACGCTTGCGGTTTCGCTTCACGCCCCGAACGATGAGATAAGAAAAAGTATAATGCCGGTAGCGAACCGTTACAGCATGGATGAGATAAAAAGGGCCTGCCAGTATTTTATAGAAAAAACAGGAAGAAGAGTTACATTTGAGTATGCAATGATAGAAGGAGTTAATGACAGCACAGAGTGTGCAAAAGAGCTTGCCGCATATGCTAAGGGCATGCTGTGCCATATTAATCTCATTCCTGTAAACGCGGTAAAAGAGCGTAAATACAGGCGCGCCGGATCAGATGTGATACATGATTTTGAAAAATACCTTGAAAAAAATAGAATAAATGTTACAATTAGAAAAGGAATGGGCAGCGATATTGAAGCGGCCTGCGGACAGCTTAGAAGGCAATATGCCGAGCATAATAAAAGGTATTTTTAATACTATATATGGGACGGAGGGTTTGATGAAATCATTCTCTATAACTGATATTGGGTTAAAAAGAACAGTTAATCAGGACTGTGTATATTGTAATGGGGAAGCGGTAGGGGTATTTCCCAATCTATTCATAGTTGCAGACGGAATGGGCGGACACAAAGCCGGAGATACAGCGTCAAGACTCTGCGTTGATACGGTGGTTGAGTCTGTGAATGAGAGTGCGCTCAGAACGCCTGTAAGCATAATGAATGAAGCTGTATTTTGTGCGCATAACCGTATTCAGGACGCGGCTGTGCATAATCCTGATTATCAGGGGATGGGAACTACTCTTGTTATGGCGACGGTTATGGATGGAGCCGTTAATATCGCAAATGTAGGAGATTCAAGACTTTATATATTGAGTGATTCACTTAAACAGATAACAGAAGATCATTCTCTTGTAGAAGAGATGGTAAAATCCGGCGAGCTTGCCAAAGAGAACGTAAGGAGTCATCCTAATAAGAATATTATAACGAGGGCTCTTGGAATAGGTTATGACATACAGCCGGATTATTTTAATGTAGAAATAAATGACGGAGATATTATTTTGATGTGTTCGGACGGACTTACGAATATGCTTGAGGACGCCGAGATAGAATACATAATAAAGGATAACAGAGACGACCTGAAAAAAGCTGGAATGACATTACTTAACAGGGCTAACGAAGCCGGTGGAAGAGATAATATAACTGTATTGCTTGTTGAGATTTAGAGCATTTAGGAGAGGATAGAGTATATGATTAAAATCGGAATGTATATAAGCGGCAGATATGAAATCATTGAAAAAGTTGGAGCAGGCGGAATGGCGGATGTATATAAGGCAAGAGACAACCGCCTGAATCGTTTTGTTGCTATCAAGGTGCTGAAGCAGGAATACAGTGCGGATACTAAATTTGTCACAAAATTCAGGGCGGAAGCACAGTCTGTGGCAGGGCTTGCCCACCCTAATATTGTTGCGGTATATGATGTAGGCGAGGAAAACGGACTGCATTATATAGTTATGGAGCTTGTTGAAGGAATAACACTTAAAAAATACATAGAGCATAAAGGAAAGCTGGATATAAAGGAATCTCTCGGAATATCCATACAGATTGCACAGGGCCTTTGCGCGGCGCATGCTAATCATATAATTCACAGGGATATCAAGCCTCAGAATATTATTATTTCAAGGGAAGGCAAAGTAAAGGTAATGGACTTTGGGATTGCAAAGGCGGCAAGCTCCAATACGATTACTTCTAACGCTATGGGTTCAGTGCATTACATCTCTCCTGAACAGGCAAGAGGTGGTTTCAGTGATGAACGCAGCGATATTTACTCGCTTGGAATAACTATGTACGAGATGCTTAGCGGAAGAGTGCCGTTTGTCGGCGACAGTACGGTTGCGGTAGCTTTGGCGCATATTCAGGAGCAGGCCGTTCCTTTGGGTACGATAGATAACAATATTCCATACGGTATTGAGATGATAGTTAATAAATGTATGCAGAAGAAGCCCGAACTCAGGTATCTGTCGGTGTCAGACCTGATTACAGACCTTAAAAGGGCTGTGGCGGACCCGGAGGGAGATTTTGTAAAGATTACTCCGATAGTGAATGATGATTCCCCGACTATCCATATTTCAGATGAAGATATCAAGAGTATACGTAATGGCGCTAAGACAGTTGTAGTATCAAATACTGACGAAGAAGATGATCTTGACCTTTCTGATATTGAAAAAGAAGATGAAGAAGAGTCAGAGGTAGATCCAAAGCTTGAAAAAGTTGTAGTTATCGGAAGTATTGCTGCAGGTATTATATTAGCGCTTATTGTTATATTTATTATAGTTAAGTTTTTTGTCGGAGGAGGCTCGTCAGATAATCCTGATGAAAGTTCTGTGCCGTCAGTGTCTCCTGTTGTAAGCGAACAGCCGGATGATAACAGCGCCGGGTATACGCTTGATGATCTTGCTGATATGGAGAAGCAGTCTGCCATTGCATATATTAACAGTCTGGATTTGGATATAAGCATAGAAACTGAAGAACGTGAATCGGATGAAGTTGAAGAAGGACGTGTTATATCTACTAATCCAATAGCGGGCAGCACATTGTCCAATGGGGATACTGTGACTCTTATTGTAAGCTCGGGACCTGAGAAAGCAACGGTACCCGACGTGTCAGGCAGAACACAGAATGAAGCAATAGAGATTTTAAAGGATAAAGGATTTGAATCTACTACAATATCGTATGATAACAGCGATACGGTTGACATTGAGAAGGTTATCGGCACCAAGCCTGCTAAAGACGAAAAAGTAGCTCTTGATACCAAAATTACTATAATTCTCAGCAAAGGAAAAGCAACCACTTACGTTAAGGTTCCTAATCTTGTCGGTCTGACTCAGGCAAAGGCTGAAAAGGCTCTTAAGAAAGCCGGACTTAACATTGGTAATGTTTCAAGCGCATATTCTGATACAGTACCGGAAGGAAAGGTCATATCGCAGACTCAGGCAAACGGAAGTGAAGTAGAGGAAGATTCAAGCGTTGGAATTGTAATAAGTCTTGGACCTGAGGTGACGTATATTTACAGAGGCACCATAACCATATCTGATAACCCGTTTACGGACAGTACACAGAGTGCAATGGTTAAATTTGTTCTGTCTCAGGACGGTACAAGTAAAGTTGTAGGAGAAGGCGAGATGGTTATGACAGCCCAAAGCTTTCCGTATACACTTACTGTAGAAGGCTCAAGCGAATCAGAAGGCGAGATTATAATGTATGTAAACGGAGCGAGATATAATGCATATAATATCAGTTTTACAAAGGTTGCACAGTAATATATGAATGGCAGAATTGTAAAAGGAATAGCGGGCTTTTATTATGTTCATGCTTCTGATGAAAGAATATATGAGTGTAAAGCAAAGGGTATATTCCGTAACAGAAACGAGAAGCCTCTTGTAGGCGATATGGTAGAATTTGACATTACGGACCAGGAAGGACTTTCGGGCAGTATACATTCTATATTACCGAGAAAGAACAGTATTATACGTCCGGCTGCGGCTAATATAGATCAGGCGTTAGTTATATTTGCCGCTGCAGAGCCTGACCCTAATTATCATCTGCTTGATTATTTTCTTGTATGGATGGAGCACGATAACGTTCCGGTGACATTATGCATAAATAAAACAGATCTTGTAAATGATGATGTGATAAATGAATTTACACAGATATATTCAGAAGCTGTATCTGATATTATATTTGTCAGCGCGGATAAAAAAGAGGGTTTTGATGTTATGAAGGAAAAGCTTTATGGAAAGCTTACCGTACTTGCAGGACCTTCGGGAGTTGGCAAGTCTTCTGTGATGAATATATTATGTCCGGACGCTAATGCCGAGACCGGCAGTATAAGTAAAAAACTTGGACGTGGAAAGCATACTACAAGGCATTCTGAAATATTCTGTATAGCTCATGATACTTACGTGATGGACACGCCGGGATTTTCATCGCTTTCGCTTCCTGATGTGGAGCTTAATGAGCTTATGCATTATTATCCTGAATTTGAAAAGTATGACGGAATGTGCAGGTTTTACGGCTGCCTTCACGCAGAGGAGCCTGACTGTGCCGTAAAGAATGCGGCAGAAAACGGACTGATATCGGACTACAGATATAACAGCTATATTATGATGCTTAAAGAGATAAAAGAACAGAGAAAATGGCAGCATTGTAATCATTAAGGAGAGTATACATATGAAACCGATATATAAACTGGCTCCTTCAATACTTGCGGCAGATTTTGCAAGGCTTGGCGAGGAGCTGTCCCGCCTAAAGAAGGCAGGGGCAGATTATGTACATATTGATGTAATGGACGGTGTATTTGTTCCGAATATTTCTATTGGCATACCGGTTGTAAGGTCGCTTAGAGCCTGCTCTGATATGTTCTTTGACGTACATCTTATGATAGAAGAGCCTATACGTTATATTAAGCGTTTTGCCGAGGCCGGTGCAAGCGGAATAACGATTCATGTGGAAGCATGTAAGGACGTTTATGCAGCGCTTGACGAGATAATCAGTCTTGGAGTTCAGCCTGCTGTATGTATAAGTCCTGATACTCCATTTGAAAGCATTATTCCGTACCTTCCTAAAGTTAAAATGGTTCTTGTAATGAGTGTGTATCCGGGATACGGCGGGCAGAAGCTTATCGAAAGTACGCTGACGAAAGCAGCGGCGATAAGACGTTATGCAGATGATAATAACCTTGAGCTTGATATTGAGATGGACGGGGGTATTAAGCTTGATAACCTTGATACTGTTCTTGATTCCGGGGTTAATGTTATTGTTGCGGGAACAGGCGTATTTAAAGGCGATTTGTATCAAAATACAGCTGCATTTTATAAGAAGTTTGAAGAGTATAATCATATAAAAAGGGATTAAGATGGATAAGGTTATTGAAATCAATCATTTGAACAAGTCCTTTGGCAAAGTTAAAGCTGTGCAGGATTTGAGTTTCTATGTTAAAAAAGGCGAGTTGTTTGCATTTTTGGGAGTAAACGGCGCGGGAAAAAGTACGACGATATCTATTATGTGCGGACAGCTTAAAAGGGATTCGGGAAGTGTAAAGGTATGCGGCACAGACGTAGATGAGTCTGCGAACACGGCGAAATTGAGACTGGGAGCCGTATTTCAAAATTCTGTGTTAGATTCTGCTCTTACAGTCAGGGATAATCTTATAAGCAGGGCGGCGCTTTATGGTATTAAGGGTATGGCGCTTGAAAAGAGACTTTCGGAGCTGGATTCTCTTCTGGGATTAAAAGAATTATATAAGCGTACCGTTGGGAAGCTGTCAGGAGGACAGAGGCGCAGGATTGATATTGCAAGGGCGCTTATTCATCAACCCGAAATACTAATCATGGACGAACCAACAACGGGCCTTGACCCTCAGACGCGGAAGCTTTTATGGGACGTGATAACTAAGATGCGTAAGGAAAATAATATGACTGTTTTTCTGACGACGCATTATATGGAAGAAGCTGCAGACGCAGATTATGTAGTGATACTTGACAGTGGTAAAATTTCAGCTTGCGGAACGCCGCTTTTTCTGAAAAACTCTTATACGGGCGATTATATTACTCTGTACGGTTTGTCAGAAGAGCAGATACAGTCCTTTGAACTCCCTTATGAAGCCATTGGCGATGCATATCGGATAACAGTTCCTGATACAAAGGCGGCGACAGAATTAATTATAAAGCATCCTGAGCTTTTTTCAGATTATGAAATTACAAAGGGTAAGATGGACGACGTATTCCTTGCAGCAACAGGCAAAAAATTAACCGGAGGAACGGAAAAATGACCGGACTTGCAGCGCTTATTAAAAGAAATTGTAAGCTATATTTTAAAGATAAAGCAATGTTTTTCACTTCACTGATTACGCCCGCAATTCTGCTGGTGCTGTACGTGGCTTTTCTTGGCGAGGTATACAAAGACATATTTATGAGTTCGACAGAGGGATTTGCAGATATTCCGGAAAAGCTTATAAATGGGGCTGCTGGAGGCGAGATGCTTTCTTCTATGCTTGCGGTATGCTGCGTGACGGTTGCCTTTTGTTCAAATATGCTGATGGTACAGGATAAAGTGTCCGGCGCCAGACGTGATATAGCAATGACGCCGGTGAACAAATCCACACTTGCTATAGGATATTATATTGCGGCGTTTATCAGCACGTTAATTGTATGTATGACTGCCGCCGGATTGTGTTTCATTTATCTTGCAAAGGTGGGATGGTATCTGTCCGCTCAGGATGTTATTCGTATTTTATCAGACGTGGTTCTGCTTGTAATGTTTGGTACGGCGCTGTCGTCTATTGTTAATATTTTTCTGTCGTCGCAGGGACAGATTTCGGCAGTAGGAACGATTGTAAGTGCGGGTTATGGTTTTATATGCGGGGCGTATATGCCGATTTCACAGCTTGGTACTGGGATTCAGAAGGTAGTTTCTTTTCTGCCGGGTACATATGGCACGTCGCTTATGCGTAACCATGCGTTAAGAGGCGTTTTTGAAGAAATGAGAGCGGCCGGACTGCCAGAAGAAGCGGTAGAGAGCATAAAGGATTCCATTGACTGCAACCTTTATTTTTTTGGAGATAAGGTGGAGCCTGTTACAATGTATATGATTCTTGCCGGAGCTGTGGCGGCTTTAGTTCTTATATATATATTTATTAATGTATTAAAAAAAGAGAATAATTAATGCAGGAGGCAGAACATGTTAAAGATAGAGAATCTGACTAAACAGTATGATGACAAAAAGGCGGTAGATAATTTGTCTCTGCATATTTGTCCGGGAGAAATATACGGCTTTATCGGCCACAACGGCGCAGGAAAAACTACTACCCTGAAAGCTTGTGCGGGAATTTTACAGTTTGACGCCGGAGAGATAATTATAGATGGAAGGTCTGTTAAAAATGAGCCGATTGACTGTAAAAAACAGATAGCATATATCCCTGATAATCCTGATATTTATGAATTTATGTCCGGGATTCAGTTTCTGAATTTTGTTGCTGATGTTTTTGCAGTCAGTGCAAAAGACAGAAAGGAAAGGATTCGTAAATATGCAGATGCATTTGAGCTTACTGCTGACCTTGCGCAGCCTGTTTCAGCATATTCGCATGGTATGAAACAGAAGCTTGCTATAATTTCAGCATGGATTCACGAGCCGAAACTGATAATGATGGACGAACCATTCGTAGGGCTTGACCCTAAGGCGTCTCATCTTTTAAAGGAAATGATGAGAGAGACCTGCAGTCGTGGAAACGCTATTTTCTTTTCAACTCATGTATTGGAAGTTGCCGAGAAGCTTTGCGACAAGGTTGCTATTATTAAGAGCGGCAGGCTTATCAAATCCGGGACTATGGAAGAAGTAAAAGGCGACGATTCTCTGGAAGAGGTGTTTTTGGAACTGGAGGGTGAATGAGTATGTTCAAATCGTTGTTAAAAAAGCAGCTGATGGAGGTAAATACATGGCTGCTTCAGAATAAGAAAAACGGAAAAAAACGAAGCGCAATTAATATGGCAATGCTTATTGTTATGTATACAGTGCTGTTTTTTTGTCTTGGAATAATATTTTTTATGGCAGGAAAGATGCTGTGCAGGCCGTTGGTTTCGGCAGGGCTTGGCTGGCTGTATTTTGCCCTTATGGGGCTTATGTCTATTATGCTTGGGGTTTTTGGAAGCGTTTTCAATACATACGCAACATTATATAAGGCTAAGGATAATGAATTTCTTTTGTCTATGCCGATTCCGCCTTCATGGATTCTTGCGGTAAGGCTGTTTGGAGTGTGGATGTGGAGTTTTATATATGAAGCGATTGTTTTTATACCGACAATTATCGTATACTGGATAGATATGGATTCCCAAAGCGGGCTTACAATACAGGCTGTTTTATTTGGAATACTGCTGCTTGTGCTTTTGTCTGTTTTTATACTGACGCTTTCATGTATACTTGGCTGGGTAGTAGCAAAAATAAGCGGAAGGCTCAGGAATAAGAGTATTGTTACGGTTTTTATTTCATTGATATTTATTGCGCTTTATTATGTTGGTTATGCAAAAGCTTATTCGTTGCTGCAAAATATCCTTGCCAATGCACAGATTGTAGGCGCAAGGGTTAAGGGTGCAGCATATCCGCTTTATCTGATGGGACGGAGCGGTGAAGGCGACGCGCTTTCAATGCTTTTGTTTACTATGATTATTGTCGTGATATTTGGCGTGGTATATCTTGTTATGACGAGAAGCTTTCTTAAAATGGCTACGGCAGGTAAAGGAGCGGCAAGAATCCAATATAAGGAGACTGATACAAAAGTAAAAAATATTAAGGGAGCGCTTCTTTTTAAGGAAATAAAACGATTTGTTTCCAGCGCAGTTTATATGCTTAACTGTGGTCTTGGAACAATTCTCATCCCGGTTTTTGGAATTTTTATTCTGATAAAAGCAGGCTGGATACAGACTCTGATTATTTCCCTGCTTGGAAAGGAGTCGGCTGCTGCGGGATTAATTGTCTGTGCAATGTTATGTATGATTGCTTCAATGAATGATATAACGGCGCCGTCCGTATCGCTGGAAGGAAAAAATCTGTGGCTTGTGCAGTCGCTGCCTGTATCAGCGTGGCAGGTGCTTTTGGCAAAATTAAAGCTTCATCTGCTGTTTACAGAAATTCCTGTTATTTTTTGCTGTGCCTGTGTGGTTATTGCAATAAGACCTCAGCCTGTTGTGGCAGTTATGCTGTTTCTGATTCCGGTATTGTTCGTAATTCTGTCTGCTGAATTTGGACTTATGATTAATTTGATATCTCCGAATCTAAGATGGACAGACGAGACCGTTCCTGTTAAGCAGAGCATGGGAGTTCTTTTAACAATATTTGGCGGATGGGCTTTTATAATTGTGACAGGAATTTTATATTTTGTCATGCATTTATTTATAACGGCGGAGATGTTTATGCTGCTTTTTGCTGTAATTGCCGGAATTTTGGACGTAGTTCTTCTTTACTGGCTGAAAAATAAAGGCACGAAAATATTTGAAAAGCTTGGATAATATAAGAAGCCTCCGCATTAATCTGATTGTTAGTGCGGAGGCTTTATTACTGATTATTATTAATTATTCTTTTCCGTTCCAGCAGTAAGTGCATAATTTACATTTGTCAACACCGGCAGAGCAAATCATGCCGTCTAAAGAATGATATTCCAATGTAGTAAAATTAAGAGCTTTTCTTATATATTCTACCATATTTTTATATTTCTCTGAATTAAATTCGGCATATTCGGTAACCTTTATGTCGCTTACGTCGTCCGTTCCTTCAAGCTTTGCTATCGCGCGTCTTGCAATATTCTCATTTTCTGACGACGAACGCGTAAAGTTAAGGTATTTGCAGCCAAACAGTATAGGAGGACAGGCGATACGTCCGTGAAGCTCCTTTGCACCGTCGGCAAACAAGGTATTCATAAGTCCTCTTAACTGTGTTCCACGTACTATTGAATCGTCTATAAGCAAAAGCTTTTTATTTTGAATAAGTGCATTTACCGGAGTAAGCTTCATCTGAGCAATAAGATTTCGTATGCTCTGCTCCTTTGCGGTAAAGCTTCTTGGCCAGGTCGGAGTGTATTTTATAAGTGGTCTGGCAAAATGAATACCTGAGCGGTTAGCGTAGCCTATGGCGTGCGGCGTACCTGAATCAGGAATGCCCGCTACATAATCAACGTCTACGGTTGTTCCGTAAACGTCGTCCTGCTTTGCCATGCTTTGTCCACAATTGTAACGCATCTGCTCAACATTCTGTCCTTCATAATCAGAGGTTGGAAATCCATAATATAACCATAAAAACGTACACATTTTCATTTCTTTATTAGCAGCAGCTACAGGAGTAAGCTTTTCTGACGTTACGAATAAGATTTCTCCCGGACCTAATTCATAACAGGTTTTATAACCCAGGTTGGTATAAGCGAATGATTCAAGACTGACGCAATGGCCGGTGTCATCAGACTTCTTCCCGACAAACAGAGGCGTGCGGCCGAACTTGTCGCGTGCAGCGTATAAGCCTCCGTCTGCGGAGACAATCATTGTCATAGAGCCTTCTATTCTGCTCTGTGCATACCGGATACCGTCAGGCACATTGTCTTTGCAGCAGATTAATGCAGCTACAAGCTCCGTATCGTTAATGCCTCCATTGCTCATTTCGGTAAAATGAGCGTTATTTTCAGCAATTAACTGTTTTGTAAGCTCGTTTTTATTATTAATTCTGCCGACTCCTGTTACAGCTATAGTTCCAATTTTGGAATTGAGAATAATCGGCTGCGGATAGCCGTCGCTTATACAGCCAATGCCTGTGCAGCCTTTCATATCAGGTATGTCAGATTCAAATTTGGTACGAAATGGTGAATTTTCGATATTATGTATGGCTCTGTTATAATGTTTTCCATCAAAAACAGCCATTCCGCCGCGTCTGGCGCCAAGGTGGGAATGATAATCCGTTCCAAAAAATATGTCCATTGCACATTCGTTATTCAAACATGCTCCAAATATTCCACCCATTGTCTTATTCCTCTTTTCTTAAAATTAATTTTGGGTGTCTGCAAGATAACATATCCGCAAAATCTTTTTTATCATAACACAAAATATATTGAGAGTGCAACATAAGAAATGATTTGAATAGCTGTACGGAGGCGGATATACATTTGTGTAAGTTATATCGGGGAAAAAATTTTTTTATAATGAGCTTACAACATAAATTAAAGGTTATAAAAAATGTTGGAAAACTAATAGAAAAGGAGAAAAAGGTTATGGCAGAAACATATGAATTAGTAGTAATAAGTGAAAAAGAGATTGTAAGAAAGATTGGAAGCGAAGAGGAAAAATATACATTATCAGAAGCCCCTAATCCAAATCTTAGTCTGGTTAAGGAAAGTAAAAAGAGTATTCTTCAGACTATCCAATTAGATGAATTATTTGAAAATCTTGATAACTGTGTATCGCTTTTAGACATTACTTATAATGCAGTAAACGGCAGTGGTATGAGCTCGTCAGTTACGGAGCTTAAGGATAAGTTCTCCGATACGCTGGATGAGAGCCTGGCAGTAATGCAGGGCTTTGAGACAGGTACTAAATTATCTGTTGAGGATTTTATAAAGTCGTATAAGTTTCTTACAGAGCCTGTATATAAGCTTGGCAAAATTAACGGTATTCAGATGGCTGTTAAAACATTGTCAGGTATCAAAGACCGCGCGGGAAAGATGGAGAAGAATGCTTCATCACTTGCAGCTCAGTTTGATGATATTGAAAAGATTGCTCAGGTAATTACCAGAAAAATTATGGACGAAAGAGACATGGATGTGCAGAAGAGAAATGAAGCTTTGGCGAAACTAAATGTCCTTAACGAGAAAGTAAAAGCTTTAAAAGAGGTTAAGGAATGCTTAGATGATGAGGTTAGCGAATATGGCGAACAATATAATAAGCTGTCAGTCCAGATTGCACAGAATGAAAAACGCTCCTATGCATTGTCAATGGTGTCTGCCGTCATGGGCGGATTATCAACTATGTTCGGAGGCGGACAGGTGCAGACGGCGCAGCCTGCAGACGCCGCGTCTTCTGCTGATAAAGAAGTAACAGGCAGTCAGACAGAGCAAAAGTATATTGAAAGCCAAAATAAAATAAAGGAGCTTGAAAGCAAATCCAGTGCATTGGAAAAAGAACTGATTAGTATAAAAGAACAAATTGCCAGTGAGAAGGACACAGAAAAGAAAGCTGAGCTTTCTGATAAACAGGACCAACTTACAATAGATAAAAAACAGGTGGATGAGGAAATTCAGGCAGCTAAAGGGCAGGCGGATGTGTACAAAAATGCTTCTGCGGGAATTTCAAACGGCCTTAGAAAGACTTCAGAAGAGCTTAGCAAAATGGCGGATAAGATGGACGCCAAAAATATTACTCAGTATGACAGGCTCGATAATATTGCCAAACGTAAATCAGAGGTGCAGAAGGAGCGCAGGAATACAATTGTGCAGCTGGCTCAGATGACGTCAGAAATTGAGAATACCACAACAGAATCAAGAGATTTGGATATTTGTATATCAGCGCTTATTACTGCGGTAGGCTGTATGCGTATTGTAAAGGTATATCTTTCTGACATCGCCTTGTTTTGGAAAAATGTGGCGAAATTCTGCAATGGTTTGGTTGAGAGAATCAGTGAATTAAACGAAGATGTTGGAAATTTTGCAGAGTTAGAGGATTACTGTGAGATTTTTAAGCAGGAGACTTTTGTAAACGCATTTCTTTTAAATATAGTAAGCTGGACGGCGTTAAATAATGTAAGCGAGGAATACCTGAATGCTTTTTCTGAAACCAGAAAGAAATATCAGAAGCTTGAAAGCGCCGGAGAGGTATCTCCTAAGGAGCATTGGGTCAGGGCAAAGGAATCTGCGAAAGAATTAAATGGCAAGCTTGCAAAAGAAATTGCAAAGCAGGCATAGATTATCTGGAGTGAAAATGTATGGTGGAAGATATTATACAATTATCTTTAAAACAGGCAGAAAAAGTAATCTCTGAAAACATAGGTGGGTTCTGCAAGGCTGATAATATCAGCTTTGCGCCGCCGTTGTTACGAGGTTCTGCCGGTAAATCGTCAAAATATCAAGTGGAAATGGCCGCCTCAAAAATCGAAGAGGCAGCCAATTGTCTGGAACCGACGGAAGATGATATTATAAAGATGTTTGATTTGCTGAATGAATTTATCAAGGCTGTCGGTGTGCGGTATCCGTTGATGGAGCAGCTGACAGATGACGATAAGCTAATGGAAATAAAGGAAATCACGGCGTATGTGATTGGGGCGGCTGCGGATTTTTCGCTTCGGTGGGCAAAGCATTTTGTTGAGGCTAAGAATGATTACAGGTCGATGAAACTGGATATGGAGGACAGAAAAAGCCGGCTATATAAGGAAATGACGTCTGATGAGGAAAAGTTTCGTAAGTATAATGCACAGCAGAATACGCTTAAACAGGAGCTTGATGCAATCAGAAAAGATGTAGACGAGTGTATTTCAGAGGTTTTTTATGCCAGAGAGAAGCTAAAGGATATTGAACATAGAAAAAAAGCAGCAAATAAATGGCGCTGGGTTCCTTTTTATAATATAGTATTGTATTTGGACAGCAATGATGCAGAATCCCGGTATGAGGTTATAAAGCATAAGCTTGAGATTGCAGAACAGAGAAAGAATGAGCTATTAAAGAAATCCTGTGAAGTTAATCTGGAATTTCTGTGTACTGACATAGAGCAGGGATATTTAAAGCTTCTGATGATAATTAATAATCAGAATATGAACGAGTATAATGTAGAAATTGACTTGTATACTGCAAAAATTTTGATGTGTTCGGACTTTGCTTTATTCCTTGGTTCTGTATACTCTTCCTTAAGCTATGCTGGCTGCGACGCTTTACTGCTAAGAGGTCATATTTCCCATATTGAAGAAATGCTTACTGAGCTTAAAACTGCAAAAAAAAGAAATGAAGTAAAAATTAACGAGCTTGAGCGTACATTAAAAAATATGTTTTCTGTAAAACTGATTGGACCATTAAGCGCAGCGGAATATACACACTTTGCAGATATAAAGTCTATAACGGATAATAATCTGAGAATATCAGGCATAATTATTCGGAGTGGAGATATAGTTGATTCTATACAGCTTTTATATGAAGACGGCTCAAAGGGCATGGCATTCGGAAATGATACCGGAGGAGATATACATTTCGTTGAGTTTGAAAAAAATGATTCGCTGGAGTCTGTCAGCGGTATGTACGGCGTCGGTTACTGGGACAAATATGCTTTATCTGCAGTGTGCATACGAACTCAAAAAGGCAGAATATATGGACCCTTTGGAACTCTTGTTAAGGGAGGAAGACCATTTGAACTGAAGGTGCCTGAGAATATGGTACTCAGAGGAATATTTGGTTCTGCATGTGTAGGACGTATAAAGGGAAATGTATCGGATATTGGCCTTGTTGTGGAGTAAATTTATCTATCTTCTTCATTATAGCTGTTTTTACGATATTCGATAATCTCAAATAGCTGTACGTCAAATATTTCACAGTAGCGGTCAAGGGAACGGAGCGTAAAGTTGTGATTATTTTTCAGCCTGCTTATTTCAGCAGGATTTAGATTGTATGTATATTCTAAAGCATAGATGCTGATATTGCGTTTCTGCATTAAAGTCCAAAAAGGATCAAAAACTATCATATGTACATTGGTCTCCTTTGTATATTATAGATAGAATATAAATGAAATTGAATTAAATTATAACTTACATTTATGTAGATGAGAAATTTTTAGTTTTAGGTGTAAATTAACAATATAGGCAGTATTGAATTGAATAAATGAAGTTATAACCTTTTAGTATAAACTGGTGAACGAAATGAGACTTCTTCGGGGGTCTCTCTTTTTTTATAATATGATTAAAGCAAAGAGAATAATGTTGTGGCGCTTTATAATTGAAATATTAATTACTGTGTATCAGGGCGGCGTTAATTTGAATCTGCCGCATGTTCAGGAAGGTGAAAAAAGATGCATGAGAGAATATTAGGCAAGGATTTGAAGGTTTCTGCGGTAGGTCTTGGCTGCATGGGATTTTCCCATGCTTATGGGATGCCTACAGAAAAGAAAGAAGCGGTTTGCCGGATACGGCAGGCAGTGGAGATGGGATATACATTTTTTGATACGGCTGAGGTATATGGAACGCCAAAGAATCCTCATCAAAATGAAGTGATGGTGGGCGAGGCATTGAAAAGCTGCCGGGACAAGGTGGTGATTGCCACAAAATTCGGCATTAAGTTTGACATGAAAAGCAGCGCTGTGAATAAGCCGTTGGTACCGGATTCCCGGCCGGAAATAATCCGGGCTTCTGTGGAGGCGTCCTTAAAAAGGTTGGATACGGATTATATTGACTTGTATTATCAGCACCGCACAGACCCGGATATTCCTGTTGAGGAAGTGGCGGGGGTTATGGCAGAGCTGATACAGGAGGGGAAAATCACGCACTGGGGATTATCGGAGGCAGATGAGGAAACGATACGGCGTGCTCATGCCGTATGTCCTGTGACAGCGGTTCAGAACCGTTATTCCATGATGGCAAGGTGGTATGAAGAATTATTTCCGGTATTGGAGGAGCTTCATATCGGTTATGTGGCATTTTCGCCGCTGGCCAACGGATTTTTGTCGGCGAAATATGGAAGGGATGCGAAGTTTGACGGTGTATACGATTACCGGAGTATGATGCCGCAGTTTACCAGTGAAGCGGTTGATAAAAATCATGAGCTTTTGGCGTTACTTCACAGAATGGCAAAAGAAAAGAGAGCGACCCCGGCACAGATTTCCCTTGCATGGATTTTATGTAAGAAGCCATATCTGGTGCCGATACCGGGCAGCAGGAGGGAAGAACGGATAAAGGAAAATGCGGGGGCGGCAGATATTATATTGTCGGCAGATGAGGTAACGGCATTGGACGAGGCGCTGGATGCAATGGAAATGTCAGATGTATTTGGCGGTTCAAGGATAAAAAAAGACTAAAAAGGAAATCGATACTTATAGGAAATTCTTTTTTTAATCCGCTTATTTATCCGGAAGGATGTGCCGTGTTTTTAGGAAAAGCAGATAAAATTATGAATTATAAAATGTAAGAAAGAAGGAGCAATATTATGAGTATTTTATTCATTAACGGAAGTCCAAACAAGGATGGCAACACTGTGGGATTAGCAGCAGACCTGTTGGCGGGGAAGGAGTATGACACGCTTCATCTGGTGGATTACAAAATCTACTCCTATGGACAGGAATATGCAGACGACCAGTTTATGGAAGTGATTGAGAGAATGAAAGAGGCGGATACAGTGGTGCTTGGTTCTCCGCTTTACTGGCACAGCATGAGCGGTGCGGTAAGAAACCTGTTAGACCGTTCCTATGGCGTTGTTTCGGAGGGAACATTTCGGGGAAAGAAACTGTTCTTTGTATTTCAGGGAGCGGCTCCGACAAAAGAGCAGCTTGCGGCCGGGGATTATACGGTAGGAAGATATGCAAAGCTTTATGGTTTTGATTATCAGGGAATGGCTGCCAGTAAGAAAGAGGCAGTGAAACTTTCAGAGAGATTATAAAAAATATAAGTGGGATGCAAAATGAGGTAAGTAAAAATATGTGTTATAAAAAACAAGGTGCGGTCTTTGTGATGTTTGTTTTGTTTTGTGCACTTGTAATATGTTTTTATCTTCCGGCACGTGCAAAACAGAATGTAAAAATAAGCCAAAAAACATCGGGAACGGTCTATTACCGGGGATTTTTGGTGGACAATGTATATCATTCCGGAAAGAATGGAGATATACATTACAATGTGTACTTTCCTGATTCCTACGATGGCAAAAGGGAAATGGCATTATATATCACCCTGCCGGGTTATCAGGGACTGTATTTTCAGGGAGTGGCGGAGAATATAAAAACGGAAGATTTTGGTTTTGAGGCACAGAAATACAATTCTGACATGGTGATACTGGCGCCACAGTTGGATGACTGGGGCGAGAAGTCGGCAGATCAGACGATTGCACTGGTGGAGTATTTTCTCAGACATTATCGGATTGATGCTTCTAAGGTTTATATCAACGGGTATTCCGGAGGAGGGGAAACATTGTCGCTGGTACTGGGAAAGAGACCGGAACTATTTACAAGGGCGCTGATGTGCAGCTCACAGTGGGATGGTAAATATGAACCGATTGTAAAGGCAAGGACACCGATTTACTTTGTCGTCGGAGAGAATGATGAGTATTATTCGTCAAAACCATTTAATGATGCTTATCAGAAATTGCATGACCTGTATCGGAAACAGGGCTTATGTGAGGAGCAGATAGAAAAATTGCTGGTGTTAGATGTGAAGGGCAGCAGCTATTTTCAGGGAACGGGCATTACATATCAGCATGCAGGGGGATATCTGTTCTGCAGAGATAAAGAGATTATGGGATGGCTGTTTGAAAAATAAGAAAGGCAGCCTGTAAAAATGAAACTACAAAAATAAAGTGATTCGGAAATAGGCAGCAGAGAGATTGAAGGAGAATTAATCAGCAGAAAGGAAGGTTTATTGCGATGAAGAAGAACAAATTATCTAAGAGACTGTGGATTTTTGTACTTGTTCTGTCATTTATGGCGGCACAATATACCCCTGTACAGACAGCAGCAAACACAAATAAGCATACAATTATGTTAAATAAATCTGTGTACACTCTGAAAAAGGGAAAAACGGTAAAATTGAAAGCAGTATTAAATAAAGCGGCAAAAATGAAGGGTGTGAAGTGGAGCAGCAGTAACAAAAAAGTGGCATCTGTGTCTGGAAATGGATTAGTCACAGCAAAAAGGCAAGGTAAGGCTGCAATCACAGCTACGGTAAAAGGTACTGCGGTAAAGGCGCGATGCAAAATTACGGTTGGAACACCGGTAAGCAAGGTGACATTAAACAGGAATTCGATTTCCCTAAAAACAGGACAGAGCTTTGCATTAGTATCAAGCATTTCCCCGAAAAAAGCATCCATTAAAAAAGTAAATTATAAGAGCAGTAACAAAAAAGTGGCATCCGTGAGCAAAAAGGGTGTTATTCAGGCGGTTTCTGCCGGTACAGTTAAGATTTCAGCAACAGCGGCAGATGGTTCCGGAAAAAAGGCAGTCTGTACGGTAAAGGTAGAGGAATCGGAAACTGCAAATGAGACGACAAAGCCAGGAATAACAGGTAAGCCAGAAGAGAGTACACAGCCAAATGAGACGGCAGAACCGGAAGAAACAAATAAGCCAGATTATACAGTAATGCCGGAAAGCGGTAAACTTTTGGTAGCATATTTTTCATGGAGCGGCACCAGTGAGCGGATTGCAAAGAATATTATCACACAGACTGGAGCGGATTCTTTTCGTATTGAGCGTGAAACACCATACAGTGATGACTACAATACGGTAGCATATGGAGAGGCAAAGGATGAGGCAGATAACAATGCAAGGCCGCCGATTAAGGAGCCGTTAGCTTCTGTGGCACAGTATGACATTATTATATTGTGTTATCCGATTTGGTGGCATACCGCACCGATGACAGTGGGAACTTTTTTGGAATCCTATGATTTGACAGGAAAAATAATTTATCCAATATCCCAGTCAGCATCTATGGATGCAGCCCAGTATAGCCAATCCGTTGATTTTATTAAGGAATGTGCAAAAGGAGCAGTTGTTGATGACGGTCTGTTTACAAAAGATAATGAAGTAATCCGGTCTTATATTGAAGAAATAATGACTGCCGTCGCAGGCAGCGCGGGGAAACTATAAGAGGAATTTGAGAAGCTTATTTCAATCTAATATTTTACTTTTGAGCCTTTGTATGCTACACTCTAGTGTAGTGTCAAGGCTCTTTTGTCAGAATAAAGCCGGGCGCAGGAATAAGCCAAATGTATTAAAGGTGGTATGCGACTTAAGACCTTGCAGATGATTTTAGGACATTCAAGCATCGGAATTACAATGAATTTGTATGTTCATGTGACAGATGATGAAAAAGCAAAGGAAGTACAGAATATTGAAAAAATGCTTAAAATAGTTTGATATTGGTGTAGTAATTGGTGTAGTAAAAATATAGAGAAAGGCAGAAACCCTTGAAAATCAAGGATTTCTGGATAGGTAAAGATAAAAATGAAACTAGGCATAGTAGGACTGCCCAATGTGGGCAAAAGCACATTATTTAATTCACTGACAAAGGCGAGTGCAGAATCAGCTAATTATCCATTCTGTACGATAGACCCTAATATAGGTATCGTGCCGGTGCCGGATGAGAGGCTTGACGTACTTGCAAAGATGCATAATTCGGCAAAGGTTGTTCCTGCGGTAATAGAATTTGTTGATATTGCAGGACTTGTTGCGGGCGCTTCAAAGGGCGAGGGCCTTGGCAACCAGTTCCTTTCCAATATACGTGAAGTGGACGCGGTGGTACATGTTGTAAGGTGCTTTGAAGACAGTAACATTGTACATGTAGACGGTTCTGTTAATCCAATAAGAGATATAGAGACGATTAATCTGGAGCTTATTTTTTCGGACCTTGAGATTATAGAAAGAAGAATATCCAAGACTGTAAGGGGAGCAAGGAATGATAAGACGCTTGCAAAAGAGCTGGCGTTTCTTGAAAGGATAAAGGCATTTCTTGAAGAAGGAAAGCTTGCTAAGAATCTTGACGTTACAGACGACGATGAAAAAGAGTGGATGTCAGAATACAACCTTCTTACGGATAAGCCTGTCATATATGCCGCTAATGTTTCGGAGGATGATCTTGCAGACGATGGCGCGGGTAATTCTATGGTGGCTGAGGTTAAGCAGTATGCAAAGGACGAAGGACAGGAGGTATTTGTAATCTGCGCGCAGATAGAGCAGGAGATTGCCGAACTGGATGATGAAGAGAAAAAAATGTTTTTGGATGATTTGGGGCTTGCTGAATCAGGACTTGAAAAGCTTATCAGGGCAAGCTACAGCCTTTTGGGACTTATAAGTTATCTTACGTCAGGCGAGACCGAAACGAAAGCATGGACAATAAAGAAAGGAACCAAGGCTCCGCAGGCTGCAGGCAAGATTCATTCCGATTTTGAACGCGGATTTATCAGGGCTGAGGTTGTGTCATATGATACGCTTAAGGAGCTTGGAAGCATGCTTGCGGCTAAAGAGAAGGGGCTTGTACGCTCGGAAGGAAAAGAGTACGTCATGCAGGATGGAGATGTAGTTCTGTTCAGGTTTAATGTATAGAATTACAGAGGCTCAAAGCCTTTGCTTGTCTCATTGCTTGCAGAAAAAATAGAAAAATAATAACCACAAGAGATTGTATGGAGCCATATTTCTGACACAATTTCTTGTGGTTTTTCTGTGTAAAAGCCCGGATTGTCCGAAAAACCGGGCTTTTTTCATGAAAATTCCTCTTGATTAATTCCCAAAAATAATCTAATATTAATGTGTGAGTGGTGGAAAGTGGTGCAAAGTGGATAATAAGTAGTGAAAAGTGGTGAGTTTGGGCAATATGTTTTCGGGAGAGTATTTTCATTCTATTGACAGTAAAGGAAGAGTGATTGTACCTGTTAAGTTGAGAGAAGCGCTTGGCGACAGCTTTGTTGTTACAGCTGGACTTGACGGGTGCCTTTATATGTATTCAGGCGAAGAATGGAATGCTTTTGCGGACAGGCTTAAAACATTGCCTGAATCAAAGAAAGAGACGAGACAGATTCAAAGGTACTTTTTTGCAAGAGCTGTAACATGCGAGCTGGACAAGCAGGGAAGAATACTTATTCCGGCAAAGCTAAGAGAACATGCGAAGCTTGTTAAGGAAGTTGCTTTCATAGGTCTTTTATCAAAGGTTGAGATATGGGATAAGGAAACATGGGACAAGCTTGATAAAGATAATGAAGCTGATATTGCAGATAAGATTGATGAATTTGAACTTACATTCTGACGCCTGAGACGGAAGGTTATTTAATATGGAACATGAATTTGAACATATTTCAGTAATGCTTAATGAATGTCTTGATTATTTGAATATAAAGTCCAGCGGAACATATATCGACGGAACAATGGGCGGAGCGGGTCATTCATTTCATATTGCGGAGAGGCTTTCTGAAAAGGGACTGCTTATAGCCATAGACCAGGACGGAGATGCGATAGCTGCCGGAGAAAAAAGACTTGCGAAGTATTCTGACCGCGTGAAGATAGTAAGAAGCAATTTTTCATGTATGAAAGAGATTGCAGAAGAGATTGGAATAGACGGGGCGGACGGCATTCTTTTAGACCTTGGAGTTTCGTCATACCAGCTTGACACACCGGACAGAGGCTTTACATACCGTGATGAGACGGCGCCGCTTGATATGCGTATGGATGTGCGCTGCGATATGACCGCCAGAGACATTGTAAATGATTATACGGAGGATGAATTAAGAAGAGTCATTAAAAATTACGGTGAAGACAGATACGCAGCAAGAATTGCAAAAGAGATTGTAAATGAAAGAAAGACACGAAGCATAGATACAACGGGAGATCTTATAAGAATTATAAAAAGGGCATATCCGCAAAAAGAACTTCATAAGCCGGGTCATCCTGCGAAGAAAACATTTCAGGCGGTAAGGATAGAGCTTAATAACGAGCTTAAGGTGCTTGAGGATAATCTGAGAGATATGGTTAAGCTTCTGAATGACAAAGGAAGGATATGCGTAATTACATTCCATTCATTAGAGGACAGAATTGTTAAAAATATTTTCAGGGAGTGCGAAAACCCATGTACATGCCCAGGCGATTTTCCGGTATGTGTATGTGGGAAAAAATCACTCGGTACGGTAATAACCAAAAAACCAATCATACCGTCCGAAGAGGAGCAGATGATTAACAAAAGATCGCAGAGCGCTAAATTAAGGGTGTTTGAAAGAAGGAGAGAATCATGACTGACAGAAGGAATTATTCATATTATACAGATGGCAGCGCAGCAAGAAAAATTGAAGAGAGACCAGAAACACATATCAGAAAAGTATCCGAGCACAGCAGGAAATATTCGGCGATACGCAGAAGAAGGATAAATGCGGTTTCAGTATTATTTACTGCGGCAGCGATTGTTGCGAGCATGTATCTGTGTATAAGCTATATTATGTCGTATTCTAATATTACAGCCATGACTAAGGAAATTACTTCTCTTCAGAGTCAGATTTCTGAAATCAGAGCTGATAATGATGAGGCATATAAGGAGATTGATACATCTGTTGATCTTGAAACGGTATATAATAAAGCGACAAAAGAGTTTGGAATGGTTCCTGCCGATAAGGAGCATGTTTACAAATATAAAAACAAAAAAAGCGATAGAGTAATACAGTATTCTGACATACCGGAATAATCACAAAACCTAGTCTGAATATAAAGGGTGAAGCATATATGAGAAGAAGAGCGCCGGTTAAAAAATTTAATTTAAATATGAAAAAATCGCTTATATTTGTAATGTTTATTGCAATATTGGTGTTTGTGGGGCTTATATTCAGGATATTTTACATTATTGAAAATGACAGCGACAGATATAAGAAAAAAGTATTATCGCAGCAGACGTACGTAAGCAGCAATATTTTATATAAGCGTGGTGAAATCAGGGACAGAAACGGCACTGTCCTTGCTGTTAGTATAAAGGTATACGACCTTGTAATATCGCCTAAGGATATTATCGGGGAGTCAGACAGCAATGTCAGCAGCGAACAGGCCGCAGCTGACAGGGAATTTACAATACAGACGCTTGTAAGCTGTTTTGGGCTTGACAGAGACGAGCTTGAAAAAACCATTAACGATAATCCTGATTCACAATACCGTGTTATTAGCTCAAAAAAAGGAATGACACAGGATGAAATACAGACTTTTCTGGACACACAGGAAAGTGCGAAAGAGAGTGCAAAAGATAACAAAGACGCGCCGCAGATAAAAGGCGTATGGTTTGAAGAAAGATATGCAAGAAGATACCCGCTTGGACATATCGCATGTAATGTAGTAGGATTTACCGACAAGAACGGAGAAGCTGGAAAGACAGGTATTGAGGTTATATATGATGACGAGCTTACAGGAAGCTATGGAAGGGAATACGGATATTTTGACGCGGAGCTTAATCTTCAGAGAACTATAATGCCCGCAGTAGACGGTAATAATATAGTGTCTACTATAGATGCTAACGTACAGCGTATTGTTGAGAATCAGATTGCAAAGCTTATGTCAGAGCTAGGCGCACAAAATGCAGCCATTATGATTATGAATCCGAATAACGGCGAGATACTTGCGATGGCGTCTGATACGAATTTTGACCTTAACGACCCCTGGAATCTGACAGCTTTGTATTCAGAAGACGATATAAAGAAAATGAGTGAAAAAGAACAGTCAGACGCACTTAACGCTTTATGGAGCAATTTCTGTATATCGCATACATATGAACCGGGTTCGACGTTTAAGCCGTTTGTAGTTGCGGCGGCTCTTGACGAGGGAACTACAAATCCTAATATGGTATATACCTGCAATGGTAAAATGCAGGTAAGCGATTATGAGATAGGATGCGCCAACAGAACAGTACATGGCGCAGTAACGCCTAAAATAGCGCTTATGGAATCATGTAACGTATCTTTGATGCAGATAGCGGCGCAGCTTGGAAGAACACAGTTTTACAGGTATATGAATCTGTATGGATTTGGAAGCAAGACTGGTATTGACCTTGACAGAGAAGAGCAGGGCATCATACATTCGGAGGATGCGCTTAATACTGTCGAGCTTGCTACGAGCAGTTTTGGACAGACACAGAATGTCACTATGGTACAGATGCTGTCAGCGTTCTGTTCTTTAATAAACGGAGGATATTATTATGAGCCTCATGTTGTTAAGGAGATAATCAACGAGCAGAATGCCGTTGTAAAGAGAAATAAAGGAGATATAGTCAAACAGACTATTACAAACCATACAAGCAGCCTTATAAGAGAATATCTTAAGGCAACCGTTGAATCTGGAACCGCCGTTCCAGCGCAGGTAAAGGGATATGATATAGGAGGTAAAACAGGTACTGCCGAAAAACATGGCAAGGATCAGGATGGAAATTATATAGTATCGTTTATGGGCTTCGCGCCTACTGATGATCCTCAGATAGCGATTTATGTTCTTATAGACCAGCCTGCTGTAGAAGACCAGTCTCATTCAACATATGCAACTGAATTTGCATCAAAGGTTATGAACAAGGTACTTCCATTCCTTAACGTATATCCGGATGCAGACGATAAAAGTACCAGTTCGCCGGAACCTACTGCAGAGCCAGCCGAATAATCAAAAGCAGAATAAGACGTGCAGGGAATTAATACAATTTAATGATAATAATTTTTGAGGCGCTTATGTTAACTGCTTTTGGCTCGCGGGACAGGAATCTCAAGACATTTCAGAGACAGTCCGCACTGTTTGTTATGATTGTAATTGTTTTATGTTCGGCGGTTTTGTGCGCAAGACTGGCATATATAATGATAAACCAGGCGCCGCATTACGGTGTAATGGCTGAGAAGCTTCATGAAAGAGAAAGGGCAATCAAAGCAAAACGCGGAGTGCTTTATGACAGGAACGGCAATGTAATTGCCGGAAACGTTTCGGTTTCAACAATATCAGTTATACACAGTCAGATTGAAGAACCTGAAAAAGTAATAAACGTATTATCCGAAGAGCTTGGATTAGATAAAGAAGAAGTTAGAAAGCGTGTTGAAAAAGTATCGTCACGTGAAAAAATTAAAACCAACGTTCCTAAAGAAACGTCTGACAGGATAAGAGAGTATAACCTGTCGGGTGTTATGGTGGATGAAGATTATAAAAGGTATTATCCGTATGGTACGCTTGCTTCACATGTGATTGGATTTACAGGAGCAGACAATCAGGGCATAATAGGCCTTGAGGTTACATATGATAATTATCTGCAGGGCAAAGACGGAGCCATACTTACGCTTACTAATGCAAATGGCATAGAAATAGAAAATGCAGCGGAGGACAGACTTGAACCTATAAGCGGAAACAGCCTGATATTATCGTTAGACGTCAATATACAGCAGTATGCAGAACAGGCGGCAAAACGCGTTATGGAGCAGAAGTCGGCAAAGGCTGTCAGGATTATTGTAATGAATCCTGACAACGGCGAGATTTACGCAATGGTAAACGTGCCTGAATTTGACCTTAATAATCCGTTTGTACTTCCGTCGGGAGAAAGCGCCAGAGCTTCAGTTAAGGAAGATATGGATGAGCTTAATAATATGTGGAGAAACCCGTGTATAAGCGATACATATGAACCGGGCTCTACATTTAAAATAATAACAGCGGCGGCAGCGCTTGAAGAAGGAGTTGTAAAGCTTACAGACACCTTCAGCTGTCCGGGATATATAGCTGTAGAAGACAGAAAGATAAGATGCCATAAGGCAGGAGGGCACGGAAGCGAGACTTTTGTGCAGGGAATTATGAACTCCTGCAATCCGGTATTTATAACAGTAGGCCAAAGGCTCGGCGTTGAAAGCTTTTACAAATATCTTGAACGCTTTGACGTATTGAAAAAGACCGGAGTAGACCTTCCGGGTGAAGCGGCAACCATAATGCATAAAAAGGAAAATGTCGGGGCAGTTGAGCTTGCAACGGTTTCATTTGGACAATCGTTTCAGATAACGCCGCTCAGGCTTATGGCGAGCGCGTCGGCCATAGTAAACGGCGGTCACAGCATTGTGCCGCATTTTGGAGTGGGAATTACTGACGATACCGCAAGGGATATCAGAAAAATAGAATATGAAACAAAGGATAATATGGTATCAGAAGAGGTTTCGGAAACAATGCAGAGTCTTCTTGAAGCGGTGGTTTCAGAGGGAACCGGAAAAAAGGCATATATTGAAGGATATCATGTAGCCGCAAAGACAGGAACTTCGGAAAAGCTTCCGAGAAGGAATAATAAGTATATAGCTTCATGTCTTGGGTTTGCACCCGCAGACCAGCCAAAGGTGATGGCGCTTGTGCTGATAGACGAACCTCAGGGCATATATTACGGAGGAACGATAGCCGCTCCTGTTATATCGGAGCTGTTTGACAGCATCCTGCCTTATATGGGAATCGAGAAGGATTAATTATCGGAGGATAATATTTATGTACAATACATGTAATGATTTGTGTGAAAGCAGAAAATGGCTTGTAATAGGTGCGGGAAAGAGCGGAATGGCAGCAGCAGAGCTTCTTTTGGCTAACGGTTCGGAGGTTGTGCTGTATGATGATAATAAGGATGTGGATACAGAAAAATTTCCGGCGAAAATAAAGACTGCTTTTGGCATGATTTCGGATGAGATGCTGTCAGAAATAGATGAAGCAGTAATAAGTCCGGGAATATCGCTTGAGATTCCTCTTGCCGTAAGATGCGGCGAACTTGGCATAAAGGTTATAAGTGAGATTGAACTGGCTTACAGATTTGATAAAGGAAGAGTTGCAGCAATAACAGGCACTAACGGAAAAACTACGACTACGACACTTCTTGGGGAGATAATGAAGACGTCCTGTAATAATGTAATTATTGCAGGAAATATAGGTAATCCTTATACGAAGCAGGTAATGGACAGCACAGACGGGTCGTGTTCGGTTTTGGAGGTTTCCAGCTTTCAGCTTGAGACAGTTGAGACTTTCAGACCTCATGTAAGCGCAGTATTAAATATAACGCCTGATCATTTGAACAGGCATCATACTATGGAAAATTATATAGACTGTAAATTCAATATTGCAAAGGGACAGCATAAGGACGATTATATAGTCCTTAATTATGAAGATGAAATTCTGAGAAAAAGGGCTGATAAGCTTATTCCGCAGGCAGTATATTTCAGCAGTAAAAGGGAATTGGAAAATGGCGTATTTATTAACGCTGATAATGAAATATGTATGAAAATGTGCGGTGAAGAAGAGGTAATATGCTCTGTGGACGAACTTATTCTTCCGGGAACGCACAATTATGAAAATGTAATGGCAGCAGCAGCTATGGCGAGGCTTATGGGAGTCTCTTATGAGAATATAAGAAAAGCGGTGAAATCGTTTAAAGCAGTTGAGCACAGAATAGAATATGTGTGTGAGAAAGACGGAGTTATCTACTATAATGATTCAAAGGGAACCAATCCTGACGCAGCAATAAAAGGAATATGCTCTATGACAAGACCTACGTTTCTTATCGGAGGCGGCTATGATAAGGGCAGTGATTATGATGAATGGGTTAAGGAATTTTCTGGAAAAGTAAAAAAGCTTGTACTGGTAGGAGAAACAAAAGACAAGATAGCCGGTACATGTGACAGGCTTGGATTTAATGATTATGTTAAGGCTGATTCGTTTGAAGAAGCTGTCAGATATTGTATTAATAATTCCGTAAGCGGCGACGCCGTGCTTTTGTCTCCGGCATGTGCCAGCTGGGATATGTTTAAAAGCTACGAAGAACGCGGAAAAATATTTAAAAAGTTAGTATCAGAAAATTGATATAGAGGGTGAAGATAATGGCAAGAGCTGTAACGGCAGCGCGTGCGAAAAAGGAAAAACTTCATAATTATTATGATTATAGTCTGCTTATACTTGTTATATTTATAGCGGCGTTCGGACTTGTCATGATATACAGTTCAAGCTCATATACTGCACAGACTCATGCAAAGTATAATTATGACGCTGCGTATTTCCTGAAAAAACAGGCATTTTCGGTTATGCTCGGCGTTGTGGCAATGCTGGCGGTATCAAAGATAGATTACAGGATACTGATGAAAAGGATTCCTGTTATAAGGATAACATGGGCTACAGTATTATATCTGCTTGCATGTACGTTGCAGTTTGTCGTACTGTTTGCCGGAGTAGAAGCAAACGGAGCCAAAAGGTGGCTGCAGTTCGGACCTATAGGATTTCAGCCGTCTGAGATTACAAAAGTTGCGGTTATCGTTTTTGCGTCATATATAATATATCTTACTCCGAGAATGCTGGACAGATTTTCGGGATTTCTTAAAGTGGCCTTATACTGTATAGTGCCGATAGGTCTGGTACTTATAGAGAACATGAGCACTGCAATTGTACTTATACTTATAACAGGAGGCATATGCTTTGTTGCAAGCCGGAATAAAAAATATTATGTTGTTGTAATTGTCGCTGCAGTTGCCGCGTTGGGGCTGTTTATTTTGTTTGGAGACGCGTTCAGAATGCAGCGAATAGAAATATGGCGTAATGTCGAGACCCATCCTAAGGGATTTCAGATACTTCAGGGACTGTATGCGATTGCGTCAGGAGGACTTTTCGGAACCGGCCTTGGAGAAAGCATGCAGAAGCTTGGATTTATACCTGAATCATATAACGATATGATATTTTCTATCGTATGCGAGGAGCTTGGACTGTTCGGCGCAATAATGGTTGTTATTCTTTTTATTCTCTTATTGTGGAGAATATTTACGGTTGCAATAAATGCGCCTGATTTATTTGGAGCGCTTTTATGTGTAGGAGTGCTTGTACATATAGCGGTACAGGTAATAATAAATATTGCAGTTGTTACTAATTCAATACCTTCGACAGGTATTCCACTTCCATTCATAAGCTATGGAGGTACGTCTGTCGCGATACTCCTTGCTGAAATGGGAATGGTTCTAAGCGTATCCAATCAGATAAAGGGTTATTAGGTACGTGGGATTAGCCGCCGTCATATATTGGTATTAAGTTTTGGTATATGGCAGGCAATATTATGCATATATATAACATTCAGGGTGGAAGAAGACTTAGCGGCGAGCTTTATGTACAGGGCTCAAAAAATGCGGTTATTCCGCTTATAGCCGCCGCTCTTTTAAATAAAGGAATAACTATACTGGATAATTGCCCGCAGATAAGCGACGTATACCAGATGACAGATGTTCTTGTACACCTTGGATGTACGGTGCATAAAGAAAAAAGCACGCTTATAATAGATGCGTCGCAGATGCATTCCAATATAATTTTCGGAAATTATGCAAAAAGCGTCAGGGGCAGCATATTATTTATGGGCGCGCTGCTTGCAAGATGCGGCTATGCTGTAATGGATTTTCCCGGAGGCTGCCATATCGGCGAACGGCCTGTGGATTATCATATAGATGCATTCAGAAAAATGGGAGCTGATATTTCCGTAGAGGAAAACAGAATAACATGTAAATCACGCAAGCTTAAGGGCTGCATTATTGAATTGCCATTTCCAAGCGTAGGCGCAACGGAAAACGTTATACTTGCCGGGGCGGCAGCATATGGAACGACTGTAATAAAAAATGCGGCAAAGGAACCGGAGATAACAGAATTATGCCATATGCTTTCAAGAATGGGAGTTGTAATACATGGAGCGGGCACAGAGAAAATTACTATAACCGGTAAAATTAAGCACAGAGAAATACGTTACGATGTAATGTCAGACAGAATAGTAGCAGGCACTTATATCTGTGCGGCGGCTGCAACCGGAGGTGATATATGCTGTATTGTCAATAGAAACGATACTATGACAGGCCTGGTAAATGTATGCCGTAATATGGGCTTTGGCATGGATTGTGGAAATGATTATATAAGGGTAAAGTCAGATGGGCGCATAAAGGCTGTTCCGTATGTAAAGACAGAACCTTATCCGGGTTTCCCGACAGATATGCAGTCGCAGCTTATGAGTGTGCTGTCCGTTGCAGACGGAAACAGTATTATTGAAGAAAGCATATTTGAGAACAGATTTCATATTGTAGACGAACTGTTAAAAATGGGAGCCGATATCCATACGGAAGGCAGTACAGCTCATATAAAGGGTGTGGCTTTTTTGTCAGGTGCAGAATTATACGCAAAGGATTTGAGAGGCGGGGCGGCGCTTATACTTGCAGGACTTTTGGCAGAAGGAACTACTGTGGTATACGACCCCGGATATATAAGCAGAGGATATGAAAATATTACGGAAAATATAAATATGCTTGGAGGTAATATACATCTTGCATAAATCAAATAAAAATCGGAGAGCCGGCGTTATAGCAATTCTGATAGTTATAATAATGTCAGTTGTACTTGCAGTTTCGGTTATAATTGTTTTTAAGGCCGAAACAATAACGGTAACAGGCAATGAGATATGTGATGAGGAAGAGATAAGACAGGTATTTACAGGCGGGCCGCTTGGCGGCAACACACTTGTCATTAAGCTGAGGGACAAGCTTGGCGCATTTGAATCAATACCATTTATCAGAGACGCAGATATTACCGTTGTGGACAGAAATACTGTTAATATACAGGTGTATGAAAAAGCCCTGATTGCATGTTTTTACTATATGGGCCAATACATATATTTTGATAAAGACGGAATGATACTTGAGACAACGAATGAGAAGATGGGAAATATACCGTGTATAGAAGGAATATCATTTACCAGATTTGCGCTGAATGAAATAATAGATGTGGAGGAGGAAGGGCAGATTGACATGATATTAGATTTGTCCGAACTGATAAACCACTATTCTCTGAACGTAGACCGCGTAGTATTCAGCAATAAAAATGAGGTTACGCTTTATTGCGGCAAAATCAAGGTATTTCTTGGAAATAAAAGTCTTTACGACCAGCAGATAGCATCCGTTTCGGATGTGATACGAAAGTCGTTAAAAAAAGGATTGTCGGGAACTATTGATATGAAGAACTACCAGAGCGGTGATAAAATTATATTAAAAAGCAGTAAGTAAAAAAAACATATAAATACATATTTAGGACTTGATTATTTTTATGAAAAACTATATCATAGAAACATGTATGAATATGTTTACAGACTAAGAGTTTTTAAAATAAATTAATGCAAAGAGTGCAAGAAGGAGGAAGCGTTTTGTTAGAGATATTATCTAATGAAGTTGAATCAGCAGCAAAGATTTTGATTGTTGGAGTCGGAGGAGCAGGTAACAATGCAGTTAACCGAATGATAGACGAGGGTATTAAAGGGGTTGAATTACTCTGTGTTAATACTGATAAGCAGCATCTTAAACGCTGCAAAGCCATGAACTGCGTGCAGATAGGCGAGAAACTTACAAAAGGACTTGGAGCCGGAGCAATACCTGAGATTGGTGAAAAGGCTGCCGAGGAGAGCAGAGAAGAGCTTACTGAATACATAAAGGGCAACGATATGGTATTTGTCACATGCGGTATGGGAGGCGGAACCGGAACGGGAGCTACGCCTATAGTTGCTGAGATTGCCAAGAATCTTGGTATTCTTACAGTTGGTGTTGTAACAAAGCCGTTTAAGTTCGAGGGCAAGGTGAGAATGAATAACGCTATCTCAGGAATAGACAGGCTTAAGAAGAACGTAGATACTCTTATTGTAGTTCCTAACGATAAGCTTCTTGAGATATGCGACAGACGCACAACAATTCCTGACGCGCTTAAAAAGGCTGATGAAGTTCTTCAGCAGGGTGTTCAGGGTATTACAGACCTTATTAATGGCGAAGCAATTATTAACCTTGACTTTGCGGATGTACAGACTGTAATGAAAGATAAGGGTATCGCTCATATCGGTATCGGCTCTGCCAAGGGTGACGATAAGTGCATGGATGCAGTTAAGCAGGCTATCGACAGTCCGCTTCTTGAGACTACAATTGAGGGAGCTTCACATGTAATGATGAATATTTCCGGCGACATAAGCATCTTTGAAGCTAACGACGCCGCTTCATACGTTAAGGAGCTTGCCGGCGAAGATGCTAACATCATATTCGGCGTTAAGTTTGATGATTCGGAAAGCGATGCTGCTACAATTACTATTATTGCTACAGGTATTGAATCTAACGCTAATAATGAAAAAGGCTTCCTGAACAGCTTTAAGACGCAGACTTCTTCTACACCAAGCTTTTTGTCAGGAGGTTTTAACGGAGCATCACAGACTAAGACAGCAGCTCAGCCAAAGGATACTGAGAATGTTCCGGAGTCGTTTGCAAGAACACGCAGCACATTTGGAAGTGCTGGTTCGTCTTCTTCGGGTTCTGACGGAAGCGGAATTAAGATTCCTGAATTTCTGCAGAAAAACCGTAAATAACAGTTTTAGAAAAGAGTAATTAATATGGAAGTCAATACTAAGATACAGAAGGTTGACTGTGACTGGCTTGACGCTAAGAACGAGTGCCGCAATACTGTCAATAAGGACGCGACTAACGTTGAAGCGACAGAGACTTTTAAGAAAAAGCTTCTTATATCTGAGCACAGCCCTATAAGGCTTCTGTCAGTGAAATGGCGCTGGGAGGGCATATTTTCATGGGTCAGCGTTCATTTTGCAAGACACTGGCTGGGCTGGGACAAATGGGTCAGCACTCAGAGAAGCGACAGAACAGGAGTTGACCGTAACAGCCAGCCGCAGGATACAAAGGTTAATATGGATATAAAGGCTAACGCACAGGCTCTTATAAATGTATCCAGATTCAGGCTTTGTTATCAGGCCAGCCCTGAGACAAGGTCATGCATGGAAGACCTTAAGGTCAATATTAAAAAGCACGAGCCTGAGATTGCAGATGTTATGGTGCCGAATTGTATATACAGATGCGGATGCCCTGAATTTGCCGAGTGTGGCTTTTTTAAAAAATTCTGCGACAGCGTGGAGAATAAGGAAGAGCTTTTGGATATACATAAGCGCTACCAGTTATATAACAGGATATTTTATGACAGGTTTACAAGTTAGATAATATTGTTAGGATTAATCGCCGCATCATTTATAATATTATAAATGATGCGGCTTTTGATATTTTATTATACGCCTTAAAAATGGTAAATAAGTGTTTCTTTGAGAAAAAAAGTATGATATACTAATCCGTGTGTTTGTAAAATGACGACGAACAGTAAATCACATCATGGAGGAAGAGTTATGGATTATAAAAATGCAGGAGTAGATATTGAGGCCGGATACAGGGCTGTAGAGCTTATGAAAAAGCATGTTGAGCAGACGCTTCGTCCGGAAGTCCTTACCGATATTGGAGGGTTTTCAGGGGGCTTTTCTCTGAAACGCTTTATGGGGATGAAAGAGCCTACATTGGTTTCAGGTACTGATGGCGTCGGAACCAAGCTTAAGATTGCATTTGAATTAGATAAACATGATACAATCGGTATTGACTGTGTTGCCATGTGTGTTAATGATATAGCATGCGCGGGCGGAGAACCGTTATTTTTCCTTGATTATATTGCATGCGGCAAAAATTACCCTGAAAAGATTGCACAGATTGTAAGCGGTGTGGCAGAGGGATGTAAGCAGTCTAATGCAGCTCTTATAGGCGGGGAGACTGCTGAGATGCCGGGATTTTATCCTGAAAATGAATATGACCTTGCCGGATTTGCTGTTGGAATCGTTGATAAGGCTGATATGATTACCGGAGATGATCTTGCAGCTGGCGACGTACTTATAGGAATTGCATCTTCAGGCATTCACAGTAACGGATATTCGCTTGTAAGAAAAGTATTTGATATAGAGAACACAGACCTTTCCCGTACATATCAGGGACTTGGAATGACGCTTGGCGAGGCGCTTCTGATACCTACTACTATATATGTTAAAGCGCTTGCTTCACTTAAGAATAATAATGTTAAAATCAAGGCGTGCAGTCATATTACAGGCGGCGGCTTCTATGAGAACATTCCAAGAATGCTTAAGGAAGGAACCAATGCCCATATCAGAGAGGGCAGCTTTGATATACCTGTTATATTTGACATACTTGCCAAAGAGGGCAGTATTGAAAAGAAGATGATGTATAATACATTTAATATGGGAATTGGAATGATGATAGCTGTAGATTCAGCATGCGCCGACGATGCGGTGCGCGCCATAAAGGATGCCGGTTATACATCTTATATCGTAGGAGAGATAGCACAGGGAGAAAAAGGCATTACAATGATGTAATATGTTTAAAGCTATGTGTGGAGGAATTTAGAATGCTTAATGTGGTTGTACTTGTGTCTGGAGGAGGAACTAACCTTCAGGCGCTTATTGACAGTATAGCGAAAGGAGGTATAACCAATGCGAGAATATCGGCTGTTATAAGCAATAAAAGCGACGCGTACGCGCTTGTCAGGGCGGCAGAGCATGATATTGCCGCAAGGTGCATATCTCCTAAGGACTACTCTGACAGAGAGCAGTTTGCAGATGCAATGATTGCAGCGTTTAAAGAATATGAAGCTGATTTGATTGTACTGGCCGGTTATCTGGTTATCGTTCCTGAGAAGATTATACGCGAGTATGCCGGAAAAATAATCAATATTCATCCGTCGCTTATTCCATCGCATTGCGGACCGGGATATTATGGTCTTCATGTACACGAAAGCGTCCTTAAAAGAGGCAATAAAGTGACGGGAGCAACAGTTCATTTTGTTGATGAGGGTACGGATACCGGGCCGATTATAATGCAGAAAGCAGTTGAAGTAATGCAGGATGATACGCCTGAAACACTGCAGCTTCGCGTTATGGAGCAGGCAGAGTGGCATATACTGCCAAAGGCAGTTGATTTGATAGCCAATAACAAAGTAGAGATTGTTAATAATATTGTCAGAATAAAATAAACGGAGGAACAGAAATGAAGGTACTTATAGTCGGAAGCGGCGGAAGAGAGCATGCAATAGCCCAAAGCGTAGCTAAAAGCCCTAAGGTTGAGAAAATTTACTGCGCTCCGGGTAATGCCGGTATTGCAGAATTATGCGAATGCGTTGATATTAAGGCAATGGAGCTTGAAAAGCTTGCGCAGTTTGCAGGCGATAATAATATCGACCTTACTATAATAGGAATGGATGATCCGCTTGTTGCCGGTATAGTCGACGTATTTGAGGAAAAAGGACTGAGAGTGTTCGGACCAAGAAAGAATGCTGCAATAATTGAAGGTTCTAAAGTATTTTCAAAGGATCTTATGAAAAAATACAATATTCCTACGGCAGCTTATGAAGCCTTTGATAATCCTGAGGCTGCTGCAGCATATCTTGAAACCTGCAGTTATCCTATAGTGCTTAAAGCAGACGGTCTTGCGCTTGGAAAAGGCGTTCTTATATGCAAGGATAAGGAAGAGGCTTTGCGCGGTGTAAAGACTATTATGCAGGACAAGCAGTTTGGTGATGCGGGTAATCATATGGTTATAGAAGAATTTTTATGTGGACGCGAGGTATCGGTTCTCTGCTGCTGCGACGGAACAACAATTAAGCCTATGACCAGCGCTCAGGACCATAAACGTGCAAAGGATAACGACGAAGGTCTTAATACCGGCGGTATGGGAACATTTTCACCAAGTCCTTTCTATGATGAAGCAGCAAGAAAGTTCTGTGAAGAAAAGGTATTTCAGCCTACAATGGATGCAATGAAAGCGGAAGGAAGACCGTTTACCGGAATATTATTTGTCGGATTAATACTTACTCCGGACGGACCTAAGGTTCTTGAATATAATGCAAGATTCGGAGACCCTGAGGCTCAGGTTGTGCTTCCGAGAATGAAGACGGATATTATTGATGTTATAAATGCGTGTATAGACGGAAAGCTTTCGGATGTAGAGCTTGAATTTGAGGATAATGCTGCTGTATGCGTTATACTTGCCTCTGACGGATATCCTGAAAAGTATGAAAAAGGTAAGGTCATTACAGGACTTGATAATTTTGCGGGAAAAGACGGATATTATGTATTTCATTCAGGTACTGTAATGAAGGACGGTGTGGTTGTTACCAACGGCGGACGCGTACTTGGCGTAACGGCTAAGGGTGCGACCCTTATTGAAGCAAGAAATAATGCTTATGAAGCGACAAAATGGATTGACTTCGATAATAAATATATGAGAAATGATATTGGAAAGGCCATAAGCGAGGCCTGATAAACCATTATACGAATTAGAAGAGATTTGCCTGCGTGCAAGGGCAGATTTCCTGATTTAATGAGCGGCACTGCTGCACATAATAACTATTATAACTAACAGGAGGAGATTATTAAAATGTATTCTTTTGATGAAATTCAGAACTTTGATCCGGAGATTGCCGAGGCGATAATGCTTGAAAAAACAAGACAGAACGACCACATTGAGCTGATTGCTTCTGAGAACTTTGTAAGCAAGGCTGTAATGGCGGCTATGGGAAGCCCGTGCACTAACAAATATGCAGAAGGTTATCCGGGAAAAAGATATTATGGCGGATGTGAATATGTAGATATAGTAGAAACTCTTGCCATAGAGAGAGCAAAGAAGCTGTTTTCCTGCACTTATGCAAATGTTCAGCCTCATTCAGGCGCGCAGGCTAATCTTGCAGTATTTTTTGCACTTGTAAAGCCTGGAGACACTGTAATGGGAATGAATCTTGATCATGGCGGACATCTTACTCATGGAAGCCCGGTTAATATATCAGGCTCATATTTTAACATAGTTCCTTACGGTGTTAATGACGAAGGATTTATAGATTATGAAGAAGTAGAAAGAATTGCAAAGGAATGTAAACCAAAGCTTATTGTTGCCGGTGCAAGCGCATATGCAAGGAAAATTGATTTCAGGAAATTCCGTGAGATAGCTGATGAAGTTGGAGCATTTCTTATGGTAGATATGGCTCATATCGCAGGACTTGTTGCATCAGGATATCATGAAAGTCCTCTTCCTTATGCACACGTAACTACAACTACTACTCATAAGACCCTTCGTGGACCAAGAGGAGGAATGATTCTTTCATCAGAGGAATTTGCTTTAGAGCATAAGCTTAACAAAGCTGTATTCCCTGGAATACAGGGCGGTCCGCTTATGCATGTAATAGCTGCAAAGGCAGTATGCTTTAAGGAAGCTCTTGATCCTTCATTTAAAGAGTATGGAAAGAATATCATTGATAACGCGCAGGCTCTCAGCAATGGACTCATAAACAGAGGGCTTAATATCGTATCAGGAGGCACCGATAACCATCTTATGCTTGTTGACCTTGTGAACCAATCTGTTACAGGAAAAGAAGCAGAGACGCTTCTTGATGCAGCTAATATAACATGCAATAAGAACACAATACCTAACGACCCGCAGAAGCCGTCTGTAACAAGTGGAATCCGTCTTGGTACTGCAGCAGTAACAACAAGAGGAATGAATACAGAGGATATGGATATTATTGCCGACGCTATCGCTATGCTCATAGATGATGTAGACGCTAATAAAGCCCGTGCAATGGAGCTTGTTAAGACGCTTACAGAGAAGTATCCGCTGTACGCATAAAATGAATTACAGAAACGATACTAAGATTGTATAATAATTAAAAGCTCCTGTTTTGTGATTAGAATGGGAGCTTTAATTCATAACATATAGGAGGTTTTACATATGTCACCAAAACAGGAAGCTTATAAAATACAGGCTGAGGGTATTATTAAAAAGCTTAGAATGAGAGGCATGAACGGTGTGTACTGTCAGACAAAGGAAGACGCAAAAAAATGTGTTCTTGATATGCTTGAGGATGGTGCGTCAGTTGCCTGGGGCGGTTCTGAATCAATAAAAGAGACTGGTATACTTGATGCTGTTATGGCTGATAACGGACGGCTTGATGTTATTGACAGAAGCACATATGTTACTGACGAGCAGAAGCGTGAGCTTAAGGGAAAGATTGCGATGTGCGATTATTTTCTCATGAGCACTAATGCAATTACTCTTGACGGAGAGCTTGTTAATATTGATGGAGCAGGAAGCAGGCTTTCGTATCTTATATACGGTCCTGAAAAGGTCATTATAGTTGCGGGAATGAACAAGGTTGCTTTTGATGTAGAAGATGCAGTAAAGAGAGTTCAGAATATAGCGTCGCCTCCTAATGCAATAAGACTTTTATGCGATACGCCATGTGCAGAATACGGCAGATGCATGAACTGTATTTCAGAATCAAGCATATGCTGTCAGGTAGTTGTAACAAGAAGATCAAGGATTATTGACAGAATTAATGTTATTCTTGTTGGGGAAGAACTTGGATATTAATAACGAAGGGTATAGGAAAAGGAATTTTGAAGAAATTATTTATTGCGGAGAAGCCAAGCGTTGCTGCGGAGTTTGCCCGTGCGCTTAAAGTTAACGGACAAAGAAGAGACGGATATGTAGAATCGGAGAATATTATAGTTACATGGTGCGTAGGGCATCTTGTTACTATGAGTTATCCTGATGCGTATGACCCGGCGTTAAAAAAATGGTCAAAAGAGACGCTGCCGTTTCTGCCTGAAACAGAAAGATATCCTGAGGCGTTTAAGTATGAAGTAATTGATAATGTCAGAAAGCAGTTTAATATTGTAAAGGGGCTTCTTAACCGTGATGATGTGGAGACTATATATGTATGCACCGATTCGGGAAGGGAAGGAGAGTACATATACAGGCTTGTCGACCAGATGGCTAATGTTCCTGCAGAAAAGGATAAAAGACGCGTATGGATTGATTCGCAGACAGAAGAAGAGATACTAAGAGGAATAAATGAAGCAAAACCTCTTAATGCGTACGATAATATATCCTCGGCTGCATATTTGCGGGCGAAGGAGGATTATCTTATGGGAATTAATTTTTCTCGTATTTTGTCGGTTACTTACGGATATACTGTAAACGAATTTATAGATGGAAATAAGTGGCTTCCTATATCAGTCGGACGTGTAATGACATGTGTTCTGGGAATGATAGTAAGACGCGAACGTGAAATCAGGAACTTTGTAAAGACGCCTTTTTACAGAATTATCGGCGATTTCGCACAAAATGATTCTCTTTCGGATATATTTAAGGCAGAATGGAAGGCAGTAAACGAATCCAAATATTTTGAGACACCTTATCTGTATAAAGATAACGGATTTAAGGATAAAAACGTATGTGAACAGTTTGTAAAAGAAATCGCGCCAGCTCAGCCGTGTACAGTTGAAAAGGTTGAAAATAAAAAAGAGAAGAAATATCCGCCTCTTTTGTTCAATCTTGCCGAGCTTCAAAATATGTGTTCCAGGATATTTAAAATCAGTCCGGATCAGACGCTTTTGATTACGCAGGAATTGTATGAAAAAAAGCTTGTTACATACCCGCGTACTGATGCAAGAGTGTTGTCAGGCGCGATTGCAAAGCAGATTGATTGTAACATCAGAGGACTTTTAGGATATGATGTTACTAAGGATTTTGCAAAAGAGATACTGGATGGCGGATATTATAAAGGTATAGCCGGTACCAAATATGTTAATGACAGTCAGATAACCGACCACTATGCGATAATTCCGACAGGACAGGGACTTTCTGCACTTGCTTCGCTTCCAGAGCTTTCAAGGAATGTATATGAGGTTATAGCAAGAAGATTTCTTGCCGTATTTTACCCTGCAGCCGAGTATAAGAAAATTTCGGTTACTATAAAGCTTGATAATTTTCCCGAAAGATTTTTTACTTCGGATAAGATTCTTATGGTACCGGGCTTTCTTCCCGTTATGGAGTTTTCATTTAAGAAAAAAAGCAGTGAGAACACTGAGCAAAAAGACGGAGATGGTGAAGAGGTTTCACAGACTATGTCTGATGAGATGTTTGCACACCTTATGACGCATCTGAAAAAAGGAACGCCGCTTACACTTACTGATTTGAATATAAAGGAGGGTGAGACTTCTCCACCGAAAAGATACAATTCAGGACAGATGATACTTGCGATGGAAAATGCCGGACAGCTTATAGAGGACGAGGATTTAAGAGCGCAGATAAAGGGAAGCGGAATTGGAACAAGTGCGACCCGCGCTGAGATTTTAAAAAAACTTGTAGGCATAGGATACATAGCGTTAAACAAGAAGACTCAGATATATACGCCTTCTCTTATTGGAGAGTCTGTGTACGAAGTTGTAAATGCTTCGATTAAAAGCCTTCTAAATCCTGAGCTTACCGCAAGCTGGGAGCTTGGACTCTCGCAGGTGGCGGAAGGAAGTATAACAGAGCGTGAATATATGGAAAAACTTAATGGATTTATTGTAAGAAATGTAGATTATGTCAAGAATAATGTATATAATCAGGCAATAAAGCAGAGGCTTAACAGTCTCAGGCAATATTATAAATGAAAGGAAATCAGGCAATGAAAATTGACGAATTATTTGACCTTAACCAGACAATTGCAAAAGATTTATTTGCAGGATGCACTTATCCCTGGGAAGCGCTTCCGCTTATCGGCGATTTTATTATTGAGCTTGGAAAAAAGCTTGATAAAAACGAATATGAACTTATCGGAGAAAATATATGGGCGGCAAAGTCGGCAAAGATTGCAAAAAGCGCGAGCATAACAGGTCCTGTTATAATAGATAAAAATGCCGAAATCAGACAGTGCGCTTTTATACGCGGAAAGGCTGTAATCGGAGAAAATGCAGTAGTCGGCAATTCGACAGAACTTAAAAATGTAGTATTATTTAATAATGTCCAGGTTCCTCATTATAATTATGTCGGCGATTCAATACTTGGTTACAAATCACATATGGGAGCAGGCTCGATTACATCAAATGTAAAATCTGATAAGACTCCTGTTACAATTAATGCATCGCTGTATGACGGTACAAGGATTGAAACAGGGCTTAAGAAAATGGGAGCTGTTCTTGGAGATTTTGTTGAAGTCGGCTGCAACAGCGTGCTTAATCCCGGAACCGTTATTGGACCAAAGACTAATATTTATCCTCTTTCAAGCGTAAGGGGGTATGTTCCGCAAAACAGTATAGTTAAGACGGGTGGAGTTATAGTTGAAAAATATTAGAACAGAGTTTGCTTTTTCTGTTGTTACAATTCCTGATAAAGAATAGAAGGGAAACAGGCTGTTCGTTATCGTTTAATGTGTATAACGAAGAAAGTAAAACGCTGGCGTCTGATGCGGTATTTTGGGCTGTTTTTGGATTTATAGCCGCATTACAGCTGGCTTGCTTAGAAATGTGCATTATTTTTCGCTCTTCATTGACAAAAAAAATATAATATTGTATTCTTAAATGGTTTAGAAATATATTTATAAAAAAGATAACTATGAAAGGAGTTTCAACATGATTTATTCAAAAGAAGTAGAAGAAATGTGTCCGGTTGCCCAGGGCGTAAGCCATGGATGCGCTCCAATTCCGGAAGAAGCAAAATGGGTAAAAGCTAAAGATGTAAAAGACATTTCAGGTTTTACACATGGTATTGGCTGGTGTGCTCCGCAGCAGGGGGCATGTAAGCTTACGCTTAACGTTAAAGATGGTATTATCGAAGAAGCGCTTGTTGAGACTATTGGATGTTCAGGAATGACTCACTCAGCTGCTATGGCGTCTGAAATTCTTCCTGGAAGAACTGTTCTTGAGGCGCTTAATACAGACCTTGTGTGTGATGCAATCAATACTGCTATGAGAGAATTATTCCTTCAGATTGTATACGGAAGAAGCCAGTCTGCATTCTCAGAGAATGGTCTTGCAGTCGGAGCAGGTCTTGAAGACCTTGGCAAGGGACTTCGTTCTCAGGTTGGTACAATGTACGGAACACGTGCTAAAGGACCTCGTTACCTTGAGATGGCTGAAGGATATGTAACAGGAATCGCACTTGACGAGGATAATGAGATTATCGGTTACAAGTTTGTAAGCCTTGGAAAGATGACTGACTTCATCAAGAAGGGTGATGATCCTAACACAGCTTATGAGAAGGCAAGCGGACAGTATGGACGCGTTGCTGATGCAGCAAAGATTATTGACCCAAGAACAGATGAAGAAATCAAATAATTAAGGAGGAGAGAATAAGATGGCTTTATTTGAATCATATGAAAGAAGAATTGACCAGATTAATAAAGTATTAGGTGAGTACGGTATCTCTTCTCTGGAAGAGGCAGAGAAGATTACTAAAGATGCCGGATTAGATGTATATAACCAGATTAAAGGTATTCAGCCAATATGTTTTGAGAATGCATGCTGGGCGTACATAGTAGGCGCTGCAATCGCTATTAAGAAGAACTGCAGAAGAGCAGCTGATGCAGCGGCAGCAATCGGAGAGGGACTTCAGGCTTTCTGTATTCCTGGTTCAGTTGCAGACACACGTAAGGTTGGACTTGGTCATGGCAACCTTGGCAAGATGCTTCTTGAAGAAGATACAGAATGTTTTGCATTCCTTGCAGGTCATGAGTCATTTGCAGCAGCCGAGGGCGCTATTGGTATTGCAGAGAAAGCTAATAAGGTTCGTAAAAAGCCTTTAAGAGTTATCCTTAACGGACTTGGCAAGGATGCCGCTCAGATTATTTCGCGTATTAACGGATTTACATTTGTTGAGACAGAGTATGATCCATATAAGAATGAAGTTAAGGAAGTATTCCGTAAGTGCTATTCAAAGGACGCTGAAAGTCCTCGTGCAAAGGTCAACTGCTACGGCGCTAACGACGTATGCGAAGGCGTTGCTATTATGTGGAAGGAAGGCGTTGACGTTTCTATAACAGGTAACTCAACCAACCCTACGCGTTTCCAGCATCCTGTTGCAGGTACATATAAGAAGGAATGTATTGAGAAAGGCAAGAAATATTTCTCAGTTGCATCAGGCGGCGGTACAGGACGTACTCTTCATCCTGATAACATGGCTGCGGGTCCTGCTTCATACGGTATGACTGATACTATGGGCCGTATGCACAGCGACGCTCAGTTCGCAGGTTCTTCATCAGTTCCTGCTCACGTTGAGATGATGGGTCTTATCGGCGCTGGCAATAACCCAATGGTCGGTATGACTGTTGCTGTAGCTGTTTCGGTACAGGAAGCTGCCGATAACGGTAAGTTCTGATAATATTGAAATAACGTTGTTTAAAAGTGGTTAGGAGTGGCTGAATATTGGTCACTCCTATATTATTTCTACATTATTCCTACACCCACATTCCTACACTCGCAGATATTTTTTGACGAAATAAAATTGATTAATAAAGAAGAATGGATATTTCTTTGGGAACATGGCAGGGTTCAGACAATTGATGAAGCATGGGATGAAATAGACAGAGTATAGGAGTACAGATGACGGAACGGTACAAGGTCGTAATAGCACAGAGTGCAAAAATGTGGTAACTTTAAGACTATGGTATTCAGGTGCTACAGACCCTTTTCTGCCCTGGATGGCTGCAATTTTTGATTAAATAAAAGATATTGAAAAAGGACATAATTATGGTATAATTAGACCATAAGTAAGGAGGTGCAGATTATGCCGCAAATAATTCCTATTAAAGACTTGAAAAATACATCAGAGATTTCTGAGATGTGTCACAAGGCAAAGGAGCCTATCTATGTTACCAAAAATGGTTATGGTGATATGGTAATCATGAGTATGGAGATTTATGAGTCGACCATGAAACAGCTTACCATGTATAAAGATATTGAAATATCTGAAAAGCAGATAGAAGCTGGACGGATAAAGGATGCAAGAGCGGCACTCAGGGAGACGAGGAAGAAATATGGCTTATAATTTAAACATTACAGAACATGCTGAAGAATTGCTTGATAATCTTGTGTATCATCTGATTTACAGATTGAAAAATCAACAGGCAGCGAGACATTTGCTTGATGGTATAGACGGTATATATGACAGGTTAGAGGATAATCCATTTCAGTTTCCCAGCAGTATGGATTCATATCTGGCAAAGAAGGGGTATCATGAAGCAGTTGTTCCGCAGATGAATTATATTGTTATATTTGACATAAGAGAAGATTCTGTAAATGTAGTTGGTATTTTTCATCAGTTGGAGAATTATCAAAATAAATTGTAATAGGTTTGGGTAACACAGAGTCATCTTTGGATGGCTCTATGTGCACTACCACTTCCGTGTGCGTTTCTGCAACCTTTATTCCTGCTGGGAAAAGGGAAACATAGTATATAAGAAGCGGAGGTAATATGCTCTTAATATAAATATCTGTTACAATACAAATTAATATAATGAGAACATTTTTGGACATTCCATAAATATCTTTTGTTATATAAAATAGTGGTAAAGATATCTTTGCTACTATTTTTTTATGGAGGGATATGAATGAGAAATCGAAGGAAAATAATATCATTTATCAGCATTATTGCAGTAACAGCTGTAGTAGTATTTTCGCCTGTAAGCATGGGACATGCAGAGGATGCGGATTATTCAAAGCCGCTTCTTACAATTGCCTGCCTGTCAGATTTACATAATCAGGGACCTATACTTACTGAAGATAACGCGGTGATGAGGGGAACTATCGGTAATACAATAGATCAGATGATGTATGATGAAGAAAATGTAGATGCGGTTATTGTAGGCGGCGATGTGTCAAGTGATAATCAGACTACAGAGGAAAAACTGTACAGAATACTTGATATGGTACAGGATAAGGTTTCGGAGCTTACTCCTAATACTTTGTGGATTACCGGTAATCATGATTACAATGCCGGTGAAAGCGAGTATAATTCGGCAGATTACTATAATCGTTATACCGGTCCTGCAATGGGCATGCTCACTGACAATAATATATATATCGAGAATTATAAAGGCATTGATTATGTGTGCGGGTATCATTATGTGATTAACGGTTTTGATTTGATATGCCTGTGTGATTCTTATGAGACGCTTGAAGGCGGAAAGCAGCATTATAATTATGCATATTCGGACGGTACGTTTGACTGGCTTGCCGATACGCTTGATGATATTGAATATAACAGAGCAAAAGAAGATGAACAAAAGCCGATATTTATCATTGCTCATTTTCCGTTCAGAGATTCTAACAGTCTGTCGGATGTAAGCAAGGGTATGATAGAAGATTCAAATCAAAAAATGAAAGACATCTTAAGCCAGCATTCCAATATTTATTATCTGTATGGACATGACCATGCAAAGGATACTGCGTATATAAAGACTGATACAGCTCAGAGGGTTACGGAATATGATGAATATGGCAATGTTATGAATCCGCCAAAAGAGGTGAATCAGGATGATTTTAATAATGATAACCTTGTATGGAAATTTACTGAAAAGGACGGAGGCTACGTTATTACTAATACAGGTAACGGACTTAATCTTGGCGTACAATCTAATCTTACAACTTTATCTGATGAGACTGTCTGGAATGTAAACGATAATGGTAATACATTTGCAGTAACAAAGGCAGATGATTCCGAAGGGAATGGTGTATATTACAGCACGAGCTCAAAAACATTCTCCTTTGGCGCAGCCGGAAAATATACAGAGCTTACATTTTATGAAAAGCAGATAAACGACGGAAAGATTTCTTATGTAAAAGCTGATGAATTTGATGCCTCAAAAGAATATGTATTAGTAGCTGATACTAATAAAGCCCTTTCTAATACTCATCAGATTCGCAGCGACAGAATGGACCCATATGAGGTTGAGGCCGGTACTGACACTATAACAATACCTGAGACATCAAAAGAAGATGATTCTGACGAAGCAGTATTCGGAAAGAAGAGTTTTACATCTATATTCATGGGTTCAATGAGATATTATAATAACAGTATTGACGGATGGGTCAACGAGAATAATTCTAAGGTCGTTCAGGCGCTTATGGTATACGTATATTATGACAGGATAGAATTTGTAATGAAGAATTACGGAACCCAGGACGCCGGAAGCTGGGAGCTTGAGCCATATGTTGTGGAAGGCCAGGTCATGCCTTTTCCGACGGCTGTTCCTACAGAAATACCGACTCCTGCGGCAAGTGAGCCGCCAGCGCAGCAAAGTACAAATGAGCCGATAAATATTCAGAATACGTCGAATGCTCAGCCAGTTAAAAATGATACGGTTTTGGTGCCTAAAGCAATCATTAAGTCATGTAAAAAGGTTAATGCTTCAAAAGCGGCGGTTACTGTTAAAAAGCTTTCCGGGGTAAAGAAATATCAGATAAAGGTTTCAAACACCAGAAAGTTCAGAAAAAAAGGTACTGTTACAAAAAGCTTTTCGGGTATGAAATGTACTTTAAAGAAACTGAAAAAAGGGAAAAAGTATTATATAAAAGTCCGCGCCTGTAAAACGGTTAATAATAAAAAAGTATACGGAGACTGGAGCAGTATAAAGAAGATTAAGATGTAAATACGATATTAAACTATCTGCCGCCTATTTAGGCGGCAGAATATTAGTTACGTTCTTGCTTCTCCACTCGTTAGGGCTTATGCCGAAATAAGTTTTAAACGCCTTTGAAAACGTAAGGGAATTAGAATATCCTACGGCTTCCGCTGTTTCAGTAATGTTATTGTTGCTTGTTGCAAGCAGTTCACACGCTTTGTCCATACGATATTTGATTATAAACTGTTTTGGAGACATATCCAGAGTATAACTAAAGCATTTTGCAAGATAAGAACGTGTTATTCCGATACGGTCGGCTATATCGGCAACAGAGATATCGTTCATATATTCTTTTGTAATATAGTGTACAGCCTGCTCGGTATATACTTTATAAGGATAACTGTATGTTGGAGCATGATTTTGACCTGTCTGACAGTATGACACCAATTCTGACAGAAGCTCAAGAAGCAGAGCCTGTCTTAAAAGCTCATTTGAATAAGTAAGAGTATTGGCGCCAAGCATCTTTTGGATAATATCAGGAATAACCGAATCTATTGGTATATCTATTACATCCGTAGTCTCGTCAATGCCGGCATGATTCAGGTATGTTCTTACCATTGTACCGCCAAAGCCAACCCATGTGTATGTCCAGGGGTCGTTTTGGTCGGCAATATATGTTACCTCATGGTCAGGATAAATTATGAAAGCCTGCCCCTTATGAAGCTCATAAGTTTTGCCGTTTCGGATAAACCTTCCTTTGCCTGAAATTACAAAATGAATAAGATATTTGTCTCGGCATCCGGGACCGAATGAATGACCCGGACTGCATGGCTCAATGCCGCAGGATATAAGATAAAGCTCTATATTGTTATGTGTGAGGCCTCTGAGAGCTCTGATGTCAGCGTATTCAGCGTAAAATCCTCCGGGACCCATAGCATCACCTCCCTTTTTAAGTATTATAATTAATTTGCATAAAAACCGCAATAATTTAATGTATTTTCTCCTTTAATATATGTACAAAAAATGATACAATAAAACCGTGATTTTTAACGGTGGGTGATTGTATGCATGAATTAGCGGTTACACAGGGAATACTTGATATTGCTGTGGGCGAGGCGAAGAGAACAGGTAAAAGAAGGGTTACGCAGATTAATATAAAGCTTGGAGTATTTTCTGGAATGGTTCCGCAGTGCATTCAGGAATATTATGATATTTTAAGTGAAGGTACGGCGGCAGCCGGAGCAAAGCTTGTATTTGATAAGGTGCCAGCCGTAATACGCTGCAGAAGCTGCGGCGCAGAATCTGAGATACAGCGTTTCCGTCTTAGATGCCCGGTGTGTGGTGATAATAAGGTAGACCTTACAAAGGGTCGTGAATTATATATAGAGAGTCTGGAGGTAGAAGATGAAGATTAAGGTTGTACATCAGATAATGGAATGGAACGAGGATGTTAGTAATGAAATCAAGGAAGATTTGAAAGAAAAGAAGGTGTGCCTTGTTAATGTAATGGGTTCTCCCGGAGCGGGAAAGACAAGCCTTATCACTTCTCTTGTTAATAAACTTAAGGACAGGTACAGCTTTGGAGTTATTGAAGGCGACATTGCAGGCCAGATTGATGCTGAAAAGATGGAGAAGATGGGTATCCCTGTAGTACAGCTGAATACTGACGGCGCATGTCATATAGAAGCCATGTCCATACGGCATATACTGCCGGATTTTGATTTGAACAGTCTGGATATTATATTTGTAGAGAATATCGGCAACCTTGTGTGTCCTGCAGAATTTAATATAGGAGAGGATTTCAGAATTGCAATACTCAGCGTACCTGAGGGCGACGATAAGGTTGCAAAGTATCCTCTTATGTTTGCGACAACGGATGCGCTTATACTTAACAAATACGATATGGTTCCGTATTTTGATTTTGATACGGACAGAGTTATACAAGACGCTGTGGATGTTAATCCTGATATAAAGATTATTAATGTTTCGTCAAGAACAGGTGAGGGACTGTCCGAACTATGCGAGTGGTTTTGCAGCATGGTTGATAAAAAAACGGGCAGATAAATATATATGAAAAAATGAAAGGAGAAGAAGAATGAAAGGAAAAAAATACGTGCGTATTCTTACTGCAGCATGTTTTATGTGCGTTATATTGCTGCTGCCTGTCAATGCAAAGGCGGACGGAAAGATAAATGTTGCGGCAGATAAGAATAATGCAGCAGTAACAGTTACGGTATCTGACGCGCAGATATCAGGGGGTGAAGCTTCGGTAGTATGTTACAATCCGTCATGGAACGGGTCAGGCGACTGGCAGGAGGCTTCCAGGTACATAGTGTACATGGGACAGAAGAAAAGCGGCGTGGGAGTCTTTAGCTTTAAGCTTAATGCTCAGCCTGTAAGCGGCAATTATACGCTTGTAATAGGAGCAGCCGGAGTGCGGAATGAGGTTAAGTTCTCATTTGATTCACAGGCCAATCAAATAGTTACTCCGGATAATCCGGTTAGTACTGTCAGCCCTGTAAGCAAACTGAAAGCGCCTAAAATCAAAACCAGGGTAAAAGGCAGTAAAGTGACCATATCATGGAAGAAAATAAAAGGAGCTAAAGGATACAAGGTATATGTATCCAATAAGAAAAAGGGCAAATACAAGGTAAAAGCCACAATTAAGAAGGCAAAGAAAACCAAATGCACTATTAAGCTTAAAAAAGGCAGGAAATACTTTATTAAAGTATGCGCATACAAGAAGGTTCAGAAAAAGAACGTAAATGGAAAGTATTCTAAAGTTAAAAAGGTTACTATTAAAAAATAAGGAGGTGGTATCGCATGAAAAAAATGAGAAGAATAATTGCACTATCACTTGCCGTAATACTTACGGGGCAGATTACAGGCGATACTGCAACTATAATAAAAGCTGAGGATAACAATATTATGCATAAGTATGAAGCAGACGGCTGGAAATATGGACTCGGCAATTGCCTTGGATTTAACGAGTCTACATATAAAACAATAGAGAAAGCAACCACTAATGATAACTGGAGAGACGGCTCAGTAACTGCAAACGGAGAAATCGGTTTTATAGAAAGCTGTGATCCTGATGAAGATGTATTTATATTTAACAATACTAAAATTGTAACGGATAATAATAACATATATGAAACTCCGGATATAAGCAGCGTCCTTGACGAGCAGCGTAAGGGCGCGATAAGCCGTGATAATTTCCCTTGGGTTAATGCGGTAAATGCATATGCTTCATCGCAGTACGGAACAGGCTGGGGACTTACATGGTCAAGACCATATCAGCCTGCGGCTCAGTACCGTATTATCAATAATGATTATACGTCGGAGAATTCTTCTAATTACAACAGATACACCAATTATGAGACAGGTGAGGTCGGTGTTCAGTGGAAGGATAATTCCGGTAATGAATGGAACAGAAGATCGTTTGCCTCAAGAAGTGACGAAATAATTGTAACATATATTGAGGCGCCTGAAGGACAGGAGCTGAATCTGACGCTTTCAATGGATCATCTTGTTGAGATGCGTAATCAGGGAACAGTAAGTCCAAGGCCTGATTCTGATTATGTAGTAACAAAAGACGGCAATGGTTACGCATTCGGAATGGTTGCAAAATATCCTATACAGAACCGCAAGGGTTCAAAGAATGTTGAGCCTACAATGTTTGCATATGGCGGATGGGGCTCGGCTACAAGAGTTGTAACTGACGGCAATATAGATTATGCTGCCGATACGCGTGATATATCAGTTCCTTCAAGCTTTGGAGGAGGCGCTATTAAAGATGCAAACGACCCTAAGCTTACTGTTACCGGCACTAATTCAGTAATGCTCATTTCAAAGGTTGACCGAATAGATGAAGGCTGCCAGAATGTAAATGACGTCAAAGAAAAGCTTTATGACAGCCTTCTTAGCGATATAGACGGTGTTATTGCAGGTAATTCTATTAAGTCAGATAATGACAGCTATAATAAGCTTCTTGCACCGCATGTCGCAATTCATGGCGGAATGTTCAACAATGTCCGTCTTGACCTTTGTACAACAGATGACGAGCTTGCTGACAGAGAGCTTACCAATACAGAGCTTATAGCGCTTCAGAATTCCAATAAAAATACAATTAATAAGGCGTTTCTTGAGAGAATATACAATAACGGAAGATTCGGTCTTATATGTGCAAGCGGATATGCGTCGTCAAGACTGGGAGCCATTTGGAACGGTGCATGGAATCCTGACTGGAGCGGAGACTATACGCTTGACGCCAATACGAACCTGCAGGTATCCGGAATGAATACAGGTAACATGCAGGGAGCAGGAGACGGTTATATCAACTTTATTGTCAGAATGGTAGAGGACTGGGTTGATGATGCTCATAATATATATGGCATGGAGGATGCTATAAAAGCTCCGCCTCGTGTAGACGGAACCGGTGTTGCGGGAAGCTATCATTTCATGGAAGGGTATCCGCATATATATGTAAACGGTATTACTGACTGGCTTATAATCCCTATATTTGAATACTGGCAGTGTTACGGCAATCAGCAGATTCCTGTAGGAAAAGACGTTGATATCGAGAGGAACAGAGACGTACTTGATTACTCGGATGAAGACATTGCACGGATAACAAGTACGGGTTATATGGATCTTGAGCAGGATATTCTTTATCCTATGGTTAAAAAGACAATGAATTTCTGGCTTCAGTATGTAGATGAAAGATATTATACTGACGGATACGGCGAGGAACACGTTGATGATGGAACTACAATAAGCCAGGCAATTGCAGATGGCGATACTAATTGTAAGTATTTGTTTACACCGGGATATTCGCCGGAAAATACTCCTAAGGGCTGGAGTGGAGACAGTAAGTATGCGCTTGCTTATAATACAACTATGGATATATCGGCAGCAAGAGATACATTATTTATGGCAAGAGCTCTTATTGATATAATTAATCCTTCTGACAAGGCGCAGCTTTTGGCTGCATGGGCAGATTTTGAAAGTAAGATTCCTGATTACCAGTATGCTGATACAGGAGAGCTTAAAGAATGGGCGACCCCGAATCTTACGGATAATCATTCCCACAGGCATGTAAGCCACGCATATGTTGCATGGCCGGCATATGAAACACAGAGCAGCGACGCTCTTCGTACAGGCGTTATCAAAGCTATGGATGCAAGGTCTGCAGCCTATGGCGGACAGGAAGCCTCTGAGTCTCACGGACCTACTCATAAGGCCCTTGTTGAAGCAAGACTTAAGAATGTAACCGGGTTTGAAAATGTGCTTAAGTATCTTCTTACTAATAATTATCAGTACAGTACAATGATGACCTCGCATAATGCTAACCATAGCTCTACATACTGTACGGACTCTGCGTTTGGTATAATGGGTGCGGTAAATGAATCGCTGCTTTATTCCAATACAGGAATTATTGAGATACTTCCAACACTCCTTTCGGATTCATATAAAGGAAGCGTAACAGGACTTCGTGCAAGATGCAATACGCAGTGTGACATTAATTGGGATATTGACAGCTGGAAGGCAAGTGTAACAATGACTTCTGATGAAGATAATAACGTTGTAAAGGTCAGATGCGGCGTTGAATGGAATAAGGCTTATATTAATGGAGTACAGCAGAATATAAGCACAGATGATGATAAAATGCCGTATGTAGAGGTTACTCTTAATAAGGGACAGTCTGTTAAGGTTGATTTTGATTTGGCGGAACCTGACACAAGAGTATCAGTTATAACTGATACAGACGTATCTAAAGAGCTTGCATCCGGAACAACGGTTTCATTTAATGCAAAATACACATTCTCAAGAAATGAAATAACAAACGGAGAATGGCATGTTATAGACGCTCTTACGGGAGCGGAAGCGGGTGTAGCGGTTGACCCGGACGGAAATCTTACGCTTACTGACGCTCTTAAAGGTAAGACGCTTAAGGTATACTGCGTATCGCCTTCGGGAATCAAATCTAATGATATAATCCTCCACGTAGGGGGTGCTGCACAGTCGTTTGGTGTGCTCACAGGATTTACTGACGACGACCTTGGCGTTTACATAAGTAACGATGCAGCTGCAAAAAATCTTTTGGTTATATGGAGTTCATATGATGCCGATGGCAGGCTTGTTTCAGTAAGCGAAAAGGATGTGTCAGTTGGAGCAAACGGTTTTGCACAGATAAAGCTTACTGCAAAATGGCCGGTAAACGCTTATAAGTCTTCGTTGTTCATATGGGACAAAGAGACGCTTACGCCTTACTGTCAGGAGATTACAGTTAAGTAACAGGTATAATAATATATGTAAAGGGACAGCTTATTAATATAACTGTCCCTTTATTACGAGGAGATGCTGATATGAAATCTATGTACGATTGTTATAATCTGTCAAATGGCATGAAGATTCCATGTATGGGTTTTGGAACTTATAATGCAAAAGGTGGAGATAATTTTAAGATTATAAGTACAGCTATTGAAGCGGGATACAGATACTTTGATACTGCGTCGCTTTATCAGACTGAAAGGGCGCTTGGAAACGCTGTAAAAGCAAGTGGAATAAGCAGAAATGAATTTTTTATAGCATCCAAGCTCTGGTTTGATGAAATGGGCTATAAAGCTGCTAAGGAAGCATGTAAAAACACTCTTAAAAGGCTTGAAACAAACTATCTTGACCTGTATCTTATTCACTGGCCGAAACGTTCCGAAAAGGATAATAACTGGAAAGAGCTTCAGAAAGAAACATGGACTGCTTTAGAAGAGCTGTATGCGGAAGGAGTGGTAAAGGGAATTGGACTAAGTAATTTCCTTCCGCATCATATTGATAATATTCTATCCTTTGCCAAGATAAAACCTGTTGCAGACCAGCTTGAGATTCATCCGGGTTATACTCAGGAGGCTGCGGTCTCGTATTGCAAACGGCATGATATTCAGGTTCAGGCATGGAGTCCGCTTGGAAGAGGAGCGCTGCTTGATAATCCGGTAATTCTTTCGTTTGCAGAAAAATATGGCGTTACTGCTTCGCAGATATGCTTAAGATTCTGTATTCAGAAGAATATAATTCCGCTTGTTAAGGCGTCTTCTATGGAAAGAATGCTTGAAAATAAGGATATATTTGGATTTGAGATAAGCAGTGAGGATATGCACATTATTGAATGTATGCCGCAGACTGGCTGGAGCGGAGAGCATCCTGATTTTGCAATACCTAAGGCAAAAAGTAATCCAAACCAATAAAAAATGCAGGAAATGGGACTTGAACCCACACGGTGTTGCCACCACAGGCACCTGAAGCCTGCGCGTCTGCCAATTCCGCCATTCCTGCATAACTAATATATGGCGCGAAAAACAATCTGTTTTTCACGCCATATTATAATAGCATCTGGTTTTAATGTTGTCAATATAATCTTTGTATTATTTTACATGGAGCTACATTATCATATGTTAAGCTTATTCTTAAATATCCATATAGTTACAATATAGAATATCGCGCCAAGTATAAGCTGGTATATAATTGAACCGATAAGCAGCGGGTTCATCATAGATGAAAAGGTTTCAAGCATGATGATTTCTGAATTGATAAATACTGAAAATAAAACACCCATAATTGTACTGATTATCTGCATTATTATTGAAATTACAATATAGGTAATGATTGAACCTAAAAAAGGATGCCCGTTTAACCGGTGTCCTATTGCAAAGGATACAAAGAATTTAAGCACACCTGTTATTAAGCTTACAAACATACAGATAAGCGTAAGAATTATAAAGGAATTATTTATTCCAATGCTATGCATTCCTTTAATTAATCCTGCAAAATTAATATCACTGAATTTCCATAAGCCAAGTATGCGTGAAAAAACAATAACAGATAAAATTATTACGGTATAAGATATAAGCTGCCATACAATATTTACAATAAGCTTTGAAGCTACTATATAAGATGTTTTTACAGGAAGGGTATGTGTCAGATAGCCCTCGCTTGTAACCATGCTCTTGTAAAATCTATACATAAGAAGAATGATAGTGGCCGCCGCAGCTCCAATCATTGCACATACATATAATATAGTAGCAACGACCTGAAAAGCTTCAAATATATCAAAGAACGGCATATCTGTATTTGGTACACGGTTCATATTGAATCTTGTATATAAAGCCGTCACAGGTGTAATAATGACCAGTATTGCAAGTATCATAAGTATTGTACGGCTGCTTTGTTTGAATTCGTGTTTTAAAAGTCTGCCTAGCATCTGAACACCTCCCTGAATAATCCGTCTACGGATGTATGGTTTTCTTCACGTATCTGATCTACTGTTTTCTGCATATACAGACATCCGTACTGTATCATCAGCACTTCGTCAAGTATCTGCTCAATATCCGATATTAGATGTGTGGATATCAGTATTGAACCCTCTTCATTGTAATTGTTAAGAATTGTATTCAATATATAATCTCTTGAAGCAGGGTCAACTCCTCCTATAGGCTCATCAAGGCAGTACAGATCAGCTTTGCGGCTCATTGCAAGTATAAGCTGAACTTTTTCTTTGGTTCCCTTTGACATGGTTTTTAAGCGCATGTTTTCTGATATGTTAAGCTTTGAAAGCATTTCGTAAGCTTTATTCATGTTAAAATTGCTGTAGAAATCTCCGTAATAATTAAGAAGCTGCTTAACATTCATCCAGTCGCTTAAAAAAGTAGTGTCCGGAAGATAGGAAACGCTCAGCTTGCTTTCGATGCCAGGCGCTTTTCCATTAATCAAAACTTCACCTCTGGTAGGGGTAATAAGTCCGTTAATAAGTTTGATAAGCGTAGTTTTACCACTGGCATTAGGACCCAAAAGTCCGATAATCTTACCTCTTTCCAATGTAAAGGTTACATTATTAAGAGCTATGGTGTTGCCATATTGTTTAGTTAGTGCACGGCATTCTAATAATGGTGCCATATAATACCCTCCTTGCATTAATTAATCATTACTGTTGTAAATTATGTGTGACAATTTCCTTTATATCGTTATCATTATATCCTATGTCCCTTACTTTTGTAATAAAATCTGTACAATACATATCAGCCAGTGATTGCTTCAGAGAAATTATTTTCTGCTCGTCTTCAGTAATGAAACGGCCGCTTGTTCTGTTAGAATATATAAGACCTGTCTGTTCTAAATAGGACATTGCTTTCTGCATCGTGTTAGGATTAACAGAAGCTTCAATTGCAAGCTCGCGTACAGATTCAATCTTGCTTCCAGGCTGGTATTTTCCGGATATGATATCAATTTTAATATGTTCAGCCAGCTGAAGATATATAGGTCTGTCAGATGTAAGTTCCCACGACATAAGTTACCCCCTTTCCGTTCAGTGCGGCACGATTTTACATTATGTACCTGTTGAACTTAATAACGACAAGCTGTATTATGTGATTAATACAATAATACAATAGTATAATTAGAATAATTTGTCAAGTATAATTTTAAAATTTATGAAATAAACATGTATTAAGTTTCTGATAGTAAGGAAAAATATGCAGATTTGTGATGAATTAATGAGATTTTTCGCCTTTACAAGCATATTTAAAAGTGTTAAAATTAAAATCAGGTGACGGATAATTTACAATTATCTGTTTGTATTAAAATATTTAAGGAGGATTAATAAAAATGTCCAGAGCAAAACAGTCTATGGATGGAAATCAGGCAGCAGCACATGTCGCTTATGCGTATACAGAAGTTGCCGGAATCTATCCAATCACTCCATCAAGTCCTATGGCTGATTTTGTTGATCAGTGGTCAGCAGCGGGACAGGAGAACATTTTTGGTAATCAGGTTAAGGTTGTTGAGATGCAGTCTGAGGCCGGTGCAGCAGGAACAGTTCATGGTTCGCTTGCAGCTGGTGCGCTTACAACAACATTTACCGCATCACAGGGTCTTCTTCTTATGATTCCTAACATGTATAAGATAGCAGGCGAGCAGCTGCCTTGCGTATTTGACGTATCAGCGCGTACAGTATCTGCCCAGTCTCTTAATATCTTTGGTGATCATAGTGACGTATATGCATGCCGTCAGACAGGTTTCGCTATGATGTGTGAAACTAATCCACAGGAAGTTATGGATCTTAGTCCTGTTGCACATCTTGCAGCTATTGAAGGAAAGGTTCCTTTCCTTAACTTCTTTGATGGTTTCCGTACTTCACATGAGATTCAGAAGATTGAAAAGTGGGATTATGAAGATCTTAAGGAAATGTGCAACATGGATGCAGTTAAAGCTTTCCGTGAGCATGCGCTTAATCCTGAGAAGCCTGCTATGCGTGGTTCTCATGAGAACGGCGACGTTTTCTTCCAGCATCGTGAGGCTTGTAACTCAGTTTATGATGCGCTTCCTGCAGTAGTAGAGAAGTATATGAAGAAGGTTAATGAAAAGCTCGGAACAGATTATGATTTGTTTAATTATTATGGAGCTGAGGACGCAGATCGTGTTATCGTTGCAATGGGTTCAATCTGCGACGTTTGCGAAGAGGTTATTGATTACCTTACAGCAGCAGGTGAGAAGGTTGGTCTTATCAAGGTTCGTCTGTATCGTCCTTGGGTTTCAGAGGCGCTTCTTAAGGTTATACCTAAGACAGCGAAGAAGATTGCAGTTCTTGACAGAACTAAAGAGCCAGGTTCTCTTGGCGAGCCGCTTTATCTTGATGTTGCTGCTACTCTTCGTGAAGCAGGACTTTCAGATATTACTCTTGTAGGCGGACGTTACGGACTGGGATCAAAGGATACCCCTCCGTCATCAGTATTTGCTATCTATACAGAGCTTAAGAAGGATGAGCCAAAGGCACGTTTTACAATCGGTATTGAAGATGATGTAACTAATTTAAGCCTTCCTGAGGTTAAGCCGGCTCCTATTACTTCAGCGCCAGGTACTGTTGAGTGCAAGTTCTGGGGTCTTGGCGGTGACGGAACAGTTGGCGCCAACAAGAACTCAACTAAGATTATTGGCGACCATACAGATAAATATATTCAGGCATATTTCCAGTATGACTCAAAGAAGACCGGAGGTATTACTATATCTCATCTTCGTTTTGGCGATAAGCCGATTAAGAGCCCTTATTATATTAATCAGGCTGACTTTGTTGCATGCCACAATCCATCATATGTTGTTAAAGGATATAAGATGGTTCAGGATGTTAAGCCGGGCGGAATCTTTATGATTAACTGCCAGTGGTCAGACGAAGAGCTTGACAAGCATATGCCTGCAGCAGCTAAGAAGTATATCGCTGATAACAATATTCAGTTATATACAATTAATGCTATTGATAAGGCTATCGAGATTGGTATGGGTAAACGTACTAATACAATCCTTCAGTCAGCATTCTTCAAGCTTGCTAATGTAATGCCTATCGATGATGCCGTTGAGTATATGAAGGCGGCAGCTAAGAAGTCATACGGCAAGAAGGGCGACGACGTTGTTCAGATGAACTGGAATGCTATAGACGCAGGTGTTGACGCAGTTCACAAAGTAGAGATTCCTGAGTCATGGAAGAATCCTGCACCGGATGCACCGGCAGCTAAGCTTGAGGGACGCCCTGCTACTGTTAAGATGGTAGAAGAGCTTATGAATCCTATCGGACTCATGGATGGCGACAGCCTTCCTGTTTCCAGGTTTGTTGATATAGCAGACGGACAGTTTGAGCTTGGAGCTTCAGCATACGAGAAGCGTGGAACAGCAGTTATGGTTCCTGAGTGGGATCCTGCGTCATGTGTTCAGTGTAACAACTGTGCATTTGTATGTTCACATGCTACAATCCGTCCATATCTTCTTACAGATGAAGAAGTTAAAGCAGCTCCTGATAATATCAAGACAGCTGATGCTAAGAATCCAAAGGCAAAAGAATACAAGTTTGCAATGAGCGTATCTCCTCTTGACTGTATGGGATGCGGCGAGTGTGTAACTGTATGTCCTAAGGCAGGAGAAGCTCTTAAGATGGTTCCTCAGGATACACAGAGCGCTGAGCAGCCTGTATTTGATTATCTTGTTGCTAACGTAAGCAAGAAGCCTTGCGCTGATGAGATGCCGGCAGTTATCGGCTCACAGTTCAACCAGCCGCTCCTTGAGTTCTCAGGAAGCTGTGCAGGATGTGCTGAGACGTCATATGCAAGACTTATAACACAGCTCTTTGGTGAGCAGATGTATATTTCTAACGCTACAGGATGTTCTTCTATATGGGGTGGACCTGCAGCAACATGTCCATATACAGTTAACAAGGATTCCAATAAGGGACCTGCATGGGCTAACTCATTGTTCGAGGATAATGCCGAGCATGGTTTTGGTATGTATCTTGGACAGAAGACAATCCGCGATCAGCAGATTGCAAAGCTTATGGATATGAAAGAATCAGATAAGACGGATGCAGCTACTAAGGAAGCTATTGATAAGTTCCTTGAGACAAAGGACGATACAATGACTAATCCAAAGGCAGCTGATGAGCTTATTGCAGTTCTTGAGAAGAATGCAGCAGCAGGATGTACTAAGGCGGCTGAAATTCTTGATAAGAAGAATTACCTTTCAAAGAAATCCGTTTGGATATTCGGTGGCGACGGATGGGCATACGATATCGGATTCGGCGGACTTGATCATGTTCTTGCTTCAGGTGAGAATGTTAATATCATGGTATTTGATACAGAGATGTATTCTAATACAGGAGGGCAGGCTTCTAAAGCTTCTAATATCGGTGAGGTTTGCCAGTTTGCAGCAGCAGGTAAGGAAGTAGGCAAGAAGTCGCTTTCAGAGATAGCGATGAGCTACGGTTATGTATATGTTGCTCAGATAGCGCTTGGAGCTAATCCGGCACAGGCAGTTAAGGCTATCAAAGAGGCTGAGGCATATAACGGTCCATCACTTATTATCGGTTATGCACCTTGTGAGCTTCACGGAGTTAAGGGTGGAATGAATCATTGCCAGGATGAGATGAAGTTAGCTGTTGCAGCTGGTTACTGGAATCTCTTCTCATTCAACCCTGCGCTTAAGGCAGAAGGCAAGAATCCATTCACACTTACTTCTAAGGAAGGAGATTACAGCCAGTATCAGGCATTCCTCAATAATGAGACACGTTACTCACGTCTTAAGAGAGCATTCCCTGATCGTGCTGATGAACTCTTTGCTAAGAATGAGGAAGCAGCAAAGGCTCGCTATGAGCACCTTATGAAGCTTGTTGAGCTTTACAAGTAAAATCAATCAGATAGTAATATTTAATATAATTAAAAGGCTCCGCTTTAACGTATGTGCGTTAAAGCGGAGCCTTTTGTTTTTCTGATTATGTTACGGTTGAGGTGATTGTGAAGGCTGTGGTGATGCGCTTGCTTCTGGCGTCTGCGAAGGAGCGGGCGTCTGGGTTGGCTCAGGCGTTTTAGTAGGCGTAGGAGAAGGCGTTGCATAAGTGTATCTGATATGCTCGCTGTCATATTTGTATATTAAGGTTTTGGTGCTTGTTGCCTTATTATTGCCTCCTACATAGTAGCGGATTTCAGTATCGCCTTTTATATCAATCAGCATATTATTAAGCATGTCTGATATATTTTTTCCTGTAGCTTCTTCAGAATCAAGAATTGTATGAGTTGCAGGATAAGCCTTGTCAGGAAGGGATGAATCAGCGTTGCTTGTTGTATTAAGTGCAATTGGACGAAGCGCTTTGTTAATTGTATTTTCAGTGATGGTAGGATTAACTGTACCGCTCATAAGTATTGCTACCGTATCGCCGTTATTAACATTATTGATTGTATTGCCTTTTATTATACAATCCTTCCAGTTGATAGAACGTATTGCATAGCTGTGTGTGTTGGTTATTGTATTGTTAAGTATCTGAACATTGTTGTGATACAGCTGTGTGGCTCCGTCAAGAGGAGATACGGAATATTTATGTGTTCCGATTGCGCGAAGCACATCAGTGAATGTGTTGTCTCTTATGATGATATTGTCATTAGGCGTTCTGTCATAGCTGGTCCATATCTGGTTGAAGCCTCCGGTATTCTTATCAGGAGTATCAAGGTTGATAGCTTCTTTATGGTCGTTTGCATCGCTTGTGTAACGGCTTCCTGTAAATGAACATTTCTCTATAGTTACATTTTTTGATGCGTCCAGCTCTATAAAATGATGTCCCATGTAATTATAGAACTGAATATTTTGTATAAGTATATTAGAGTTGTGCCCCATAACGATTGTTTTAGCGCAGTCATAGAAGAGCATATCAATCTTTACTGTGCCTTCGCCAATCAGGCTTATATCATGCGCGCCGTTATATCCGCTTAATGAGCCGGTCGCCTGTGAGTAAGCAGGAGGAACAAGCTGGAACATTGAAAGCGAAGGGGCGTATATTTTAGGGTCAAATCCGGTATATGCGCCTTTTGTTATATTTACGCCATCCTTAAATATAATCTTTGTATTAGAAGGAACATATAAAGTATTAGTAATAGAATATGAACCCGGCATAACAGTAAGCGTACCGCCTCCGACTTTTTCAAGCTGTTCAAGATATGATTTGAACATGAAATAGTCTTTGGTGTAGCTGTTATAACGTGAATTGTCAGTATAATGTCCTAAATATGGTTCGCCGCCGGCTGTAATAGTATAGTCCTTGGTGGTGCTGTCGGTAAAATAGAATAACCTTACAGCGCTGCTTGGACTTGTTGTGGACTGCGACATTACATAATATTCTTTTGCGTTAGTTACAATGTTCGTCTCCATGTGTGAGATTGCGGCTGCATCAATTACGTTGTATGTTATGGCGTATTTTTTGCCGGCGCCTGAGTTGACGGCAGGAGCAAAATATATTGGCCTTGCAACATAATCGAATCTGTTGGAAGCTATAACGATTTCTTTTATACCGCTTGCATATATTCCGCAGTAAGAGCCGGTACCGCCGGCTATGTTGGAAAATGTATTGGAGCTTATTGTGCTGCCGGACCAGTTAAGCGCTCTTATTGCATTGCCGTTTAATGATGAAAACGTATTGCCATTAATTTTCACAGCTGTGTGGTATACTTTTTCTGTATATTTTACGCTTCCAATTGCAGAACATATGTTGTTAAATGTGTTATTAGTTATTTTGATATTATTGTTGAAGGTGTTGTCTGTTTTGCTCCATGTATATGGAAATGCTTTTGTTTTACTGTCCGGAATCTCAAGCCTTATTGCATAGCGTCCCTTTTCAGCCTTGATTGTTTTGCTGTCAGTAAAAGTACAATTTTTTATTGAAACATTTTTTGAAGCCGCAGCTGTTATAAATGAACCGCCGTACATTTTTTTGAATGTAATTCCTGATATAGTAACTTTTTTGTTGTGCCCTAAGGCTATTCCGCATGTGCCTTTTACAAAATTCATGTTAATAGAAGCGGAGCCTTCGCCTGTTATGGTTACGTTAGACGAGCCGGCATATTTTTTGACTTTCCCCGAAAGAGAAGCCTTTGACGGCGGAACAAGCTCAAATATGCTGCTGCCCGGCGCAAGTTTTTTGGTGCCGGTTTTGGATGTCTTTTTAAGTGATGCTCCATTTTTAAGACGTATGGTTACATTTGACGGAACATAAAGAGTACATGGAATCTTATATGTACCCTTGTTCAGTATAAGCGTACCGCCGCCCTTTTTTTCGAGCTTTTCAAGATACGATCTAAGCATATAATAATGCTTTGTTTTCTGATTGTATGTTGCAGCTTTTTTGTAAGAGCTATTGCATGGCTTTGTGGATGTGTTTACCGTAAATGAACTTTTGGCCTGTGCGTTTGAATATTTGGATGAATATGCAAATACAGTGGCAAACATAAGAATAAATACGCTAAACAGCAGTTTTAAGTACTTTTTTTTCAAAATATTACCTCCCTTTATTTTATAAATCCGCTTCAGTAAATTTTGGTGTGGTTTACAGCGAATTATATAAATTTAAAAACATGCTATCATACAAATTTGACAGAATTGTTACAAGATTTACGTTTGACAATAAAGTTACATTAGTCTATAATACATTCAATATGTGCACTTGAATATTATGGAGGTTGTATCGTTATGGCTGAAAAGAAAAATATTATGACACACGAGGGCTTGCTTGCATTAGAGGAGGAGCTTCATAACCTTAAGGTGGTAAGGCGTAAAGAGGTTGCCGGAAAGATTAAAGAAGCAAGAGAGCAGGGAGACCTTTCTGAGAATGCAGAATACGACGCTGCAAAAGAGGAACAGGCAGGAATAGAAGCAAGAATTGAAGAGATAGAAAGAATACTTAAGAATGCAGAAGTATTTGATGAAGACGAATCAACAGCCGGTACAATTAATATCGGATGGACTGTTACTATAAAAGACCTTGAGGATGGCGAGGAATTAGAGTATAAGATTGTCGGTTCTACAGAGTCTAATTCTCTTATGGGTAAGATATCTAACGAATCTCCTGTAGGAAAAGCGTTGATTGGACATAAAGCCGGAGATGTTATTGATGTTGAGACGCAGGCCGGTATGTTCAAATATGAGATTCTGGACAGTAGAAAAGAAAGATAATTTTAATACTATTTTATGTACCGAAAGGAAGTATAGAAGTGGCAGAGCAGAATAAAGGACAGGGAACACAGGATATTAACGAGCTCATTAAGGTGAGAAGGAACAAGCTTTCAGACCTTCAGGCCAACGGAAAGGATCCGTTCCAGATTACAAAATATGATGTTTCAGCACATTCAGAGGATATTAAGAATAACTACGAAGATTATGAGGGCAAAGAGGTAAGCGTTGCGGGAAGAATTATGTCGAAGCGTGTTATGGGCAAGGCTTCGTTTTGCCATATATCTGACAAGACGGGTACAATCCAGAGTTATGTACAGCGCGACGTGCTTGGTGAGGATGAATATAAGGATTTTAAGAAGTATGACGTCGGCGATATTATAGGAATAAAAGGTATAGTATTTAAGACGCAGACTGGAGAGATATCTGTAAAGGCAGCAGAGATTACTCTTTTATCTAAAAGTCTTCAGATTCTGCCTGAAAAGTATCACGGACTTACTAATACAGACCTCAGATACAGACAAAGGTATGTGGATCTTATTGTTAATCCGGAGGTTAAGGATACGTTTGTCAAGCGTTCTCAGATAATAAGTTCAATCAGAAGATTCCTTGATGCCCAGGGCTTTATTGAGGTTGAGACGCCGATGCTTGTGGCTAATGCCGGTGGTGCGGCGGCAAGACCGTTTGTTACTCATTCTAATGCGCTTGATGAGGATTTCAAGCTTAGAATATCGCTTGAATTATATCTTAAGAGGCTTATTGTAGGCGGCCTTGAGAGAGTATATGAGATTGGAAGGGTATTCCGTAACGAGGGTGTAGATACAAGACATAACCCTGAGTTTACCCTTATGGAGCTTTATCAGGCATATACCGATTATAATGGAATGATGGATCTGACGGAGAACATGTACCGTCATGTTGCAAATGAGGTCTTAGGTACGACTACAATAACATATAATGGTGTAGAGATGGACCTTGGCAAGCCGTTTGAACGCATAACTATGGTTGATGCTGTTAAGAAGTATTCGGGAGTTGATTTTAATGAGATATCTTCTCTTGAAGAAGCAAGGGCAGCGGCTAAAGAGCATCATATTGAATTTGAGGAAAGACATAAGAAGGGCGATATCCTTAACCTGTTCTTTGAAGAATATGTTGAGGAGCATCTTATACAGCCGACATTTGTTATGGACCATCCGGTTGAGATATCACCTCTTACCAAGAAGAAGCCGGACAATCCGGACTATGTGGAGCGTTTTGAGTTCTTTATGAACGGCTGGGAAATGGCTAATGCATATTCTGAGCTTAACGACCCAATCGACCAGAGGGAGCGTTTCGCAGCTCAGGAAGAGCAGTTTGCTCAGGGCGACGAGGAAGCAAATCATACGGACGAGGATTTCCTGAATGCTCTTGAGATTGGTATGCCTCCGACGGGCGGTATTGGTTATGGTATTGACCGTATGTGTATGCTGCTTACGGATTCTGCTGCGATAAGGGATGTATTATTCTTCCCGACAATGAAGAGCTTGGATAAATAAATCCAGTGTTTATGCGGGTTTGAGGCATTTGAGTACGTCAAAGGACGCATTAAAAGACGTATTTTGGCATAGTC